>NZ_JAQLFP010000009.1 GCF_028207065.1 Collinsella aerofaciens | reverse complement strand
TTGTTTTGAGAAGTGGGCTTCGCGAACTTCTCAAAACAAAGTATGCCTCCCCGGCCCTCGCCCGTATTACCCCGCTGGGCGAGCCATAGACGCCGCGTACCGATAGGGTGAGGTGGAGGCTTGAAATTGGTGCTATATTCAGCTTGAGTTGTTAAATGTTAGTAGGAGAGGCTGATATGGGGCTGTTCAAGAAGAAAAACCCGCAGGATGCCTTTGATCCCGATGTGTTTACCATCACGGATACGATTTTGGACCCGCCGCGGTTTACGTTTTTGCCGGCTATCTACCAGGATGCCACGCGTCGCAAGTGGGCCGTACATCAGCGCGGCGGCGAGCCGAAGATTTTTGACTATGCGGACGTGTTGCAGTGCGAAGTGGCCGAGGCGGGCGATCCGGAGGCCGATGAAGCGGTCTCTAAACAGGAATTTGCCCAGCGTATTCTGGCAAATCCCGCTAAGGCGGCAAAAATGAACGCAGCCAAGCGTAATATGTGTCTTGGTATGGGCGTTGTTGTGGCGGTTCAGACGGGAAAAGACGAGGTTTCCAAATTAGAGATTCCCGTTATGACCGACGAAGTCAAACGCGATTCAAGCCTATATAAGTCGTATCGGAATGTCGCCGAGAAGATCAAGGCCGAATTTGATGCCATGGGAGGGCTGGTCTAGTTTTGGCGGCATACGTTTCTGAATGAGGAGTCTGTGCAATGGCAGGCGAATCTTATGCAATTCCCCCTAAAGATCGTGCTGTTGAGGGAATTCTATGGTATATCCAGCACCATCAGCTTGCCGGCGGCGATCGCCTGCCGGCCGAGCGCGTGCTGTGCGAAGAGATCGGCGTTTCGCGTACGGCGTTGCGCGCCGGTATCACGCGGCTCATCTCGTGCGGAACGCTCGAGAGCCGTCGCGGATCGGGTACGTATGTGTGTCCTCCTAAGCCGCTGAACATCTTCCAGGAAACGTATAACTTTTCCGATGCCGTGCGGACTGCCGGCCTGCATCCCTCTTCTCGTCTGGTTTCCACCGAGACCATCGAGGCGGATAAGACGCTTGCCGACAAGCTTGGGGTGGCTATAGGCGCTCCTTTGCTCCGCATGCAGCGCGTTCGACTTATTGAGGGCGAGCCGGCGTCAATCGAGACGGCTCACGTTAATCTGTCCCTGTGCCCATCGCTTCCCGAGCACGATTTTGAGTGCGAGAGCCTTTACGATGTCTTGCTCAAAGAAGGTGGCGTGCGTGTTGAGCATGGACGTGAGCATATCTCCATCTCGCGTTTGAACGCCGAAGAGGCCGAGCTGCTCCAACAAGAAGAGGGAACGCCGGTGTTCTATGAGAGCACGATGGAATTTGATAAGGACATGTGTTTTGTGGAGCATTGCAAATCGGTGATTTTGCCCACAAAGTTCCGCTTTGCCGACAACGGCGAAAAGAACGGCATGAGGAGCGTGGCAGGTGAACAATGGCTGAAACAGTAGATGCCACCCCGGTTTATATGCGCATTCGACGCCGCATCGAGGAGCGTATCGAGCGCGGTATATATCCCACGGGTTCCATGATTCCGTCCGAAAAAGACCTCGCCGAGGAATTCGGTACGACACGCTTGACCATCCGAAGTGCTGTCGATGAGCTGGTTCGGCGTGGGCAGATTCGACGCGTCCGCGGAAAAGGCGCGTTTGTGGCACAGAAGGTGCCCGTTGCCTACGAGCGAACGGGAGGCTTTCGCGAATCGGTTCGTGCTTCGGGCGGCGAGCCGTCCGTTCGTATCCTCGCGCGTTCCAAGCGTTATGCGGGCCCATATTATGCCAACCTGTTTGGCATTGCCGAGGATGATTTGCTGTATTCGATTCGGCGTTTGAACTGCGTCAACGGCGATCCCGTATCGATTGAGACGGCGTTCATCCCGTGCCTACTGTTTCCCACAATCGAAGATATTGACGTGTCGGTCTTCAGTTTGTACGAGACCTATGAGATGTTGGGCCGAAAGCCGGTCATGGCGCAGGAAAAGCTCGATATCGAAGCGCTGGGCGCGCGAGATGCCGGCCTGCTTGGACTGGAGCAGGGCGATCTTGCCTTGACGCTGGAGTGCGTGAGCTTCGATGCGAGCGGCCAGGCGATCGAGTACGTCAAGTCGTTTAACCGCGGCGATGCGGGTGGATATACCTATACGTACTAGCTGGTTTTTTGCATAACGGGCTGAAAAACTGACGGAATTTTGATTCGTTGAGCAGACTACATATACAACCTTACATGGCTCAAAATCGACCGTTCGCCGATGGGGATAAATTAATCGACAAAGAGGTATCAAAAAGCCGTAACCTGTAACTGTGATTGGTATCAAATACTAATGATTTGTTACGAGGTGAGACGATGAAGATGCTCGATTACGTTCAGCTTGCCCATGTGCGTATGGGAGCGAACCTCGAGCGTTCGTCTGAGCTGGTAGCGCAGCTCGTTGATATTATCCAGTCCGGTTCTTTTGACGCGCTGCGCATCGTTGCTTCGGGTTCGTCGCGCCATGCCGCCGATTGCGCCCGAGATTACCTGCAAGATGCGCTGCAGATGCAGGTGTCCGTTGTGACGCCCGAGGCCTTCGTCGATTTTGAACACACCTATCCGCAGCATGCGCTCAACATCGCCGTCTCGCAGAGTGGCTATTCGACCAATACGATTGCAGCGCTCGATTACATGCGTGCACACGATATGGCAGCTGTTGCGCTCACGGCAAACGTCGAGGCGCCCATCAAGGGGCACACTGATATCGTTCTTGACTACGGTGTGGGCGTCGAGTCGGTGGACTTTGTGACGCTGGGCGTCGAGGTCCTCGTTGAGTACCTGGTGCTCTTTGGTATTTACGGCGGTCAGGCGCGCGGAACGATTGACGCCAAGGGCGTTGCCCAGCGTTTAGACGACCTGCGCGAGGCTATCCATGCCAATGCCGTGATGTGCAAGACCGCCGAGGCATATGTCCAAGACCGCATGCTCGAGCTTTCTGAGCACATGCCCGCCATGGTCGTCGGCAACGGCCCCAACTATGGCGTTGCCGAAGAGGCGGCCCTCAAGCTGAGCGAGACCATCAAGATTCCTGCCATGCATCACGAGGGCGAGGATTTCGTCCACGGTCCCGAGATGCAGATCGTTCCGGGTTATCTGGTGTTTATCGTCGACGATCCGCAGGGGTCGGAGCGTCTTGCGAATATCGCCGATGCGCTATCGAACGTTACGGCAAAAACGGTGCTGCTCACGGCCCATCCCAGGGGTAAGGCTCACGAGGTTGCGGTGCCTCAGGTGGCTCCGCTGCTCAGCGCAATTCCAAATCTTGTGTTCTTCCAGACGATTGCGGCCATAATCGCCGAGCGTCTGAAGTCATGGGACGTGCACCCGTATCTCGATGCCGTCTCCAAGCAAATGGAGGTCAAGGCAGAGGGCTACGAAGAGTCAGTCAATGCGCTTAAGGCCAAAGCGGCTGAGTGTTACGGAATGTAAGCGGGTTTTGATGCCCGTTGGCATGGGGGATGTGGAGACAACCCCAGAAAGGAGAGACAAATGAAGGAAACCGAGAAGATCGAGATCATGCATTTCGACCAGGAGGGCTACCTCGAGGACGGCAAGGCGCTCTACGAGACCGGCAAGAAGATGACCGCGCTCGCCGACAAGG
The DNA here is from genome assembly GCF_028207065.1 of Collinsella aerofaciens. Lineage (GTDB taxonomy): Bacteria > Actinomycetota > Coriobacteriia > Coriobacteriales > Coriobacteriaceae > Collinsella > Collinsella aerofaciens_AR. Next base: position 66,352 of record NZ_JAQLFP010000009.1, on the reverse strand, counting down.
TCGCCGACGAGGGCTACGACGCCGTGTTCCTGATGGGCGTCGGCGGCACCTGGGACGAGCTCATGCAGCTCGAGTACCTCATGAACAAGTTCGGCGACCGCGACCTCGAGGTCTACCTGATCCACGCCGCCGAGTGGAACGTCATGGGCCACAAGCGCATGACCGAGAAGTCCGTCGTGCTCACCGCCTCCGAGTCCGGCACCACCCCCGAGGTCCTCGAGGCCGTCAAGAAGATGAAGGACATGGGCGTGCGCGTCTACGCCATGACCAAGCCCGAGGGCCCCATCGGCCAGGCTGTGGGTGCCGAGAACTGCGTCGCCATGGCTTCTGACCATGGTTCGGGCGGCTGCGAGAAGGGCTACTACCTCGCCGACTGCTTCGGCCTGCGCCTGCTCAACCGCCGCGGCTGCTTCCCCAAGTTTGACCTGTTTATCGAGCAGACCAAGGATATCTGGAAGGACATGCTCGATATCCGCAAGCGCTTCGAGCCGCGCGCCGAGGAGCTCGCCAAGAAGTACGCCCTGGCCCCCTACACCATGTTCATCGGCTCCGGCGCCCTGTGGGGCGAGACGATCCTGTTCTCGATGTGCATCCTCGAGGAGATGCAGTGGAAGCGCACCCGCTACATCACCTCGGCCGACTTCTTCCACGGCACCCTCGAGCTCGTGGAGCCCGGCGTCCCCGTGTTCCTGTTCATGGGCGAGGACGAGAACCGCAAGCTCGACGAGCGCGTCCGCGCGTTCCTGACCCGCGGCGTGACCGGCGACACCGACATCAACATCATCGACACCGCCGAGTTCGCGATCCCCGGCCTTGACGACGAGTTCCGCGTCATCGTGTCTCCGTGGATCCTCTCCTCGCTGATCACCGATCGCCTTGCCGCTTACTACGAGACGGTCACCAAGCACAACCTCAACTACCGTCGCTACTATCACCAGTTCGATTACTAATCGGCGACAAATTAGCTACTGATCAAGAAGCACCCTGCCCGGGCGCATGCGTCCGGGCATTTTTATGCCGAAGTTCGCAAGAAAGGGGAATCGAATGAGGCAGTTTATCGTTGCATCCCATGCTCATTTTGCGTCCGGAATCGTCGAGAGCATTGGGCTACTCTCGGGCGAGCGCGAGAACGTCCATGCGCTGTCTATGTATGTCGACGGAAACGAGGACCTGGTCAAGGAGGCCGCAGCGATTCTGGACGGCTTTGCCGCGGACGATGAGGTCGTCGTTTGCACCGACCTCTTTGGCGGCAGCGTCAACAACGAGTTCACCAAGATCGCCCAGACGCGCCCCAACACGCACCTGGTGACCAATATGAATCTGCCGCTCCTTATTCAGCTGCTGTTCGTGCCCGACTCCACCCCGATCGATGAGGCCATTCGCCAGATCGTCGAGGCGGACGACACCAAGGTCAAGTACGTCAACGACCTGCTGGGGCAGGCCGAACTCGATGAGTTTTAATCGTTAGGAGCACATCATGATTCAGATGATTCGCGTGGACTATCGACTGCTTCACGGCCAGGTTGCCGTTAGCTGGACCTCGGCTCTGGGTGCCGACTGCATCCTGTTAGTGAGCGACACGGTCCTCAACGACAAGCTTCGTCTGCAGGCCCTGTCCCTTGCAAAGCCCGAAGGATGCAAGGTCGTCGTCAAAAACACCGAGGATGCCGTCAAGGCGCTCCAGAGCGGTGTGACCGACAAGTACAAGCTCTTCGTGGTTTGCGAGACGATCCAACAGGCCGGTGCCGTCGCCAGGGCGATGGGCGTCAAGAAGATCAACCTCGGCAATGTGGCCTTTAGCGAGGATGCCCGCCAGGTCTCGACGAGCGTATTCCTTACGCCCGAGAACGAGGCCTACGTGAAGGAGCTACTCGGCGAGGGCTATGAGCTGTTCATTCAGATGATTCCGGCGGATGCGAAGACTGATGCCGCAAAGGTCATCGGTTAGGGGCTGTCATGGTTATCAAGACGATCCTGATTTTCCTGATTGCCCTTTTGGGCTATTCCGAGTGGCTGACCGGTACGAGTTACCTTCAGCGCCCCATTGTGCTCGGACCGTTGGTCGGCCTTGTCATGGGCGATGTGGTGACCGGCACCATTATGGGCGCCACGATGGAGCTTGCCATGGTCGGTGCCATCTCGGTCGGTGCGTATAACCCGCCCGATACGATTTCCGGAACCATTCTGGGCGTGTCGCTTGCCATGCAGGCCGGCGCGGACGCTTCGGCGGCCCTGACCCTGGGCATTCCCATCGCAACGATCGTCCTGGCGCTCGATACGGCCCTGGGCCAGCCGGTCATGCTGCTGCTGGTGCACCGTATCGACAAAAACGTCGAGGACGGAGACACCAAGGCCATCACGCGCAACATGCTCATCGCCGGTTACGCGCAGAGCTGGTGCGGCCTGCTGATCATTCCCCTGGCATTCTTCTTTGGCGCCGATGCTGTTGCCAGCCTGCTCAACATCATCCCCGATTTCGTTCAGACCGGCATGGATGTCGCCGCCGCCTTCTTGCCCGCACTCGGCTTTGCGATGCTGGCGCAGATGATTATGAACAAAACAGTGGCTCCGTTCTTCTTCGCTGGCTTCTTCCTCGTCGCCTACTTTGGCATTAGCACGACTGGCGTGGCGATCTTTGCCGCGATTATCGCCGTCGCGATGACGGTTTTGGGTGACAAGAAAAAGGCGGAGCAGCCCGCAGCGGCAACCGAGGATCCTGCGATTGGGAGTGGGTTCGATGAGTTTTAAGTTTGAGTCTTCTTACGACGGGCTGATTTCCCGCGCAGACCTTAAGAAGCTGTTCTGGCGCTCGATTCCCTATGAGCATTCCTGGAACTACGAGCGTATGGGCCATATCGGCTTTATGTGGGCCCTTATGCCGATCCTTCGCAAGCTGTATCCGCAGGATGCGGACTTTAAGGCCGCACTCAAGCGCCATATGGAGCTCTATAACGTCACGCCGTATATCTCGACGCTTCCCATGTCCATTGCTGCCGCAATGGAAGAAGTCAACGCCACCGAAGATAACTTTGACACGAGCGCGATCTCTAATGTCAAGCTTGCTTTGATGGGACCGCTGTCCGGCGTGGGCGATGCCTTCTACTGGGGTACGCTGCGAATTTTGGCAACGGGTGTCGGCACGTCGCTGGCGCTGCAGGGCTCTATTCTTGGCCCGATTTTGTTCCTGCTCGTGTTCAACGTCCCCCACTACATCATCCGTTACCTGCTGACGTTTGTGGGATATCGCTTTGGCTCGGACATGATCAGCAAGGTCCAGGAATCGGGCATTATGGACACGATCGTCAAGATGGCCTCTATCATGGGCGCCATGGTGATCGGCGCTATGACCATGGAGATGGTCACCGTGGACATTCCGCTCATGGTCGGCGCGGGCGATGGCGCTCAGACGCTCGCCGAGCTGCTCAACGGAATCTTCCCGGGCTTTGTCACGATGGGGCTGTTTGGAATTGTCTATCTCATGCTCAAGAAGAAGATGAATCCGCTGCTCATCATGCTCGTGATCCTACTCGTGAGTATCGCCGGCGCGTTCTTTGGAGTGCTTGGTGTTCAGTAGGGCATCCGTCATAATTAAAACAATGTAAGAGGGGGCGTCGCGCACATTGTGCTGCGGCGCCCTTTTGCCGAAAGGTGGACAAGATGGAGTATCCGCAGCTTGCCGTCATGAATATCAGCCATCGTTATTTTGACCTTGAGGAATTCTTTTCCTCGGCTGCGGCCTCGGGCTACACGTGTTGCGAACTTTGGACCGGGGCGATGCATCTGTATGTCGATTGCCATGGATACGATTCGCTCGAGCAGGTGCGGGAGCTGTCACAGCGGTATGGGGTTCGGATTGTGGGGCTTTGTCCCGAACAGAACAACCCCAAGCCGTGGAATATCGCGGCGCGCGGGAATGAGGCGCGTGCCCGCACGCTCGCGTACTTTAAGAACGTTGTGGATATCGCGGCGGAACTTGGAGCCGAGCAGGTCATGGTCTCGAGTGGCTGGGCATTTTTGAACGAGCCGATCGAGGATGCGTGGGGTCGCAGCGCCTCGATGCTGCGCGCGATTGCCGAGCATGCGGGAGCGCGCGGCGTGCGACTGGTGCTCGAGGCTCTACAACCGGTTGAGTCGATAATCGTGAACTCGGCGGCCGACACGAAGCGCATGATTGAGGCAGTTGATCATCCGGCACTTAAGGCGTGTCTGGATATGGGCGCCATGGCGGTGGCGGGGGATACCATCGACGATTATTTCGATCTGCTTGGCGATGATGTCGCCCACGTGCATTTTGTCGATGTTGCGGCAGATGGCACGACGCATCTTGCCTGGGGTGACGGCGACCGCGATATGCGCGCCGACCTGGATAGGCTGGTGGCGCGCGGCTATCGCGGAGTTGTTTCGGCCGAGACCTATGACGGGCGCTATTTTGCCGACCCCGCGGCTGCCGATGCGCAGGTAATGGCAGAGTATCGTCGTGCGATTGGCGCCTAAGTGGGGTTGGGTTGCGGCAATCCGCTCCTATGTTTCCAAATGAATACGGTGTGAGCGGCTGCGACGCATTTTCCCCGCAAGCACTCTAGTATGCTAAAGTACCCAGAAGACCGGCGGAGCTATGCCGGTTTTTCGTTCTATATGAAACACAGCATGAGGAGGCTCACCAGATGACGGCCACACCGTGGGGATTCCGGGACATATTGCCCGAGGAGGCTCAGGCGCGCGAGGAGATCGCATGTACGGTGAAGGGCTGCTTCAGGGAGCATCATTACCTTCCGGTCGAGACGCCTCTGCTCGAGGACAAGGGTTCGCTCGAGGAAGGCGGCCGCATCGCGGATACGCCGTTTAAGCTCTTTGACGATGATGGCCGCCTACTGGTGGTCCGTCCCGACAACACGTTGCCGATCGTGCGCCTGGTTTCGACCCGCATGCACGCTGCCGACCTGCCCCTGCGCCTGCGCTATGAGGCGCCGGTGGTTCGCGAGTGCCAGCGCAATGCCGGTGGCTCGCGTCAGTTTACGCAGCTGGGCTTTGAGCTTATCGGTGCGGGCGATACCGCGGGCGATGTCGAGATTGTCTCGCTCGTGGCCGAGGCCGTGCGCGAGCTGGCGCTGCCCGATGCGCGCATTATCGCAGGTAGCGTGCGGCCGTTTAAGGAGCTGCTCGCGGCGTGCGAGGATCGCGAGCTGGCCGCCGAGGCCTTGCGCTGCGTGCACGCCAACGACTTTGTGGGCCTCGATGCCCGCGTGGCGGCAAGCGTCGAGTCCGATGCCGTCAAGGCCGCCATTAGCGAGCTGCCGCGTCTGCACGGCGGTGCCGAGGTACTCGACCGCGTGGACGCGCTGCTGGAGGCCGCCGGTATCGTCGCGCCGCTGACGCGCGAGCTGCGTGCCCTGGTCGAGGGCCTGGCACCCGAGGACGCCCAGGTGCAGTCGTTCGACTTCTCTATCATGAACTCTTTCGATTACTACACGGGCTTGGTCTTTAAGGCCTATGCCGGCGGCTTGCCCGATCCGGTCGGTTCGGGCGGACGCTATGACTCCATCTTTACCGGCGCATTTGGCGACGGTATCGAGGTGCCGGCGGCGGGCTTCGCCTTTTCGCTCGAGCGCTTGGAGGCCGCGCGCACCTCGGCCGAGGATGCCGCTTCCGATGGCGACCATGCCGCGGGCCGTGGCGCCGAGGGCCCGCTGCGCATCGCCGTGCCCAAGGGCTCGCTTAAGGCCGACACGCTCGACGTGCTCGAGGACGCGGGTCTGGACGTCTCTGAGCTGCGTGATCCCGGCCGTCACCTGATCGTGCGCGGCCGCGACACGCGTGCCGGCGAGGGCGCGGTCGGCGATATCGAGTTTGTCATCGTGCGCCCCAGCGATGCGCCCGCCTTTGTGGGCTGCGGCGGTGCCGATTGCGGCATCTGCGGTTGGGACTCGCTCATCGAGGCCGACCTCAACCTGCTGCAGCTGGTCGATCTGGGCTACGGCCTGTGCACCTTTATCGAGGCGGAGCCCGCGTGGCGCGCTGGCCAGGCCGAGCGCAACTATGCCCGTCGCGGGTCGCTTCGCGTGGCCACCAAGTATCCGCGCATCGCGAGCGCCTGGTATGCCGAGCGCGGCGTGAACGCCGACATCGTCTCGCTGCACGGCAACATCGAGCTGGGCCCCATTGTCGGCATGACCGATCGCATCGTGGATATTACCGCCACGGGCGCCACGCTGCGCGATAACGACCTCGTTATTACTGGCCGCATCATGGACTGCACGGCCCGCTTCTTTGTCAATCCGGGTGCTGCGCGCCTGGATCCGCGTGTGCGCAACCTGGCCGATCGCCTGGCTGCTGCCGTGAAGGACAAGCATTTTGAGCCCGTCGCGGGCTCGGCACAATAGCGCGAGCGTGCACGGGCGCCCCAACGTACGGGCTGCGGGCCGATTGGCGCCGCCGCCCGGCCTCTCGTTTTTCGAACACAACCTCGACCGATAGGGGATACCGATATGAAGACCATCAAGCTTGCTCCCGGTGAGCGCCTTGTTACCAACCAGCTCAACCGCAAGGGTGTGCTGCCGCAAAACATCGTCGACGCCGCCCGCGATATCGTGGCCAACGTGCGTGCTAACGGCGATGCCGCGGTGTGCGATTACTGTCAGCGTTTTGACGGTGTTGAGCTGCAGAGCTTCCGCCTGCCGCAAGAGCAGATCGATGCCGCGCTTGAGGGCCTCGACCCGGCCTTTGTCGCCGCGCTCGAGAAGGCCGCGCGTCAGATTCGCGAGTTCCACCAGCGCGAGGTCGAGCAGAGCTGGTTTACCACGCGTGCGGACGGCACGATGCTCGGCGTTAAGGTGACCCCGCTCGCGGCGGCCGGCATCTACGTGCCGGGCGGTCGCGCGCAGTATCCCTCCACCGTGCTCATGAATGCCATTCCCGCCAAGGTCGCCGGCGTCAAGCGCGTGGTTATGGTGACCCCGCCGCAAAAGGACGGCCTTATCAGCCCCTACACGCTCGCCGCGGCAAAGCTCGGCGGAGTGGACGAAATCTATATGGTGGGCGGCGCCCAGGCCGTGGCCGCGCTGGCGTACGGCACCGAGACCATTCCGCGCGTCGACAAGATTACCGGTCCGGGCAACGCCTTTGTTGCCGCTGCCAAGCAGATTGTCTCGGGCGACGTGGGTATCGACATGGTCGCCGGTCCCTCCGAGGTCTGCGTGCTGGCCGATGCCTCGGCCAAACCTATGGTGGTCGCGGCCGACCTGATGGCGCAGGCCGAGCACGATCCGCTGGCAGCCTGCTATCTGGTGACCTGCGACGAGCAGTTTGCGCGCGAGGTCGAGGCCGGCATCGACATCCTGGTGGCGCAGTCCCCGCGCGCCGAGATCACGCGCGCCTCGCTCGATAACGAGGGCACCATCGTGGTTGCCGCCGACATGGCTGCCGCCGTCGAGGCGGTGAACACCGTGGCGCCCGAGCACCTGGAGCTGCATTGCAAGGACGCGATGGGCCTGCTCGGCGGCATTCGCAACGCCGGCGCCATCTTTGTGGGCGCTTGGAGCTCCGAGCCGCTCGGCGATTACGTCGCCGGCCCCAACCACACGCTGCCGACCGGCGGCACGGCCATGTTCTCCAACCCGCTTTCGGTCGAAGAGTTCGTTAAGCGCTCGAGCGTCATTTGCTATACGCCCGAAGGTCTGCCCTCCGACGCTCCTGCTACGCAGCGTCTGGCCGAGGCTGAGGGCCTGTGGGCACACGCGCTTTCCGCCGCTCTGCGTCGCCGTGTGCTGGAGCGGGGCGAGGATGCCGTGAGTGCCGAGTCGCTGGCCGCGGCCGACCTGACTAAGGTTGCCTGGCCGGGCGACGCCGTGGCGACGGTCGCCGAGGGCGTGGACCTGACGGCGGCTGCGGGCGCGGATGGCGCCGGTGTGACCGGTGGGGAGGCCTAAATGGCCGAACTCACGCCGCGCATGAAGGAGCTCGTCCAGCCCTATCTGGCAGGCATCGAGCCCTACGATCCCAACTTTACGCCCACGCGCATCAACCTTTCGGCAAACGAGAACACCTACCCCGTGCCGGCCGGCGTGCGCGAGGCGGTTGATGCGGCGCTTGCCTCCACGCCGCTCAACCGCTATCCCGACCCCATGTCCAACGACCTGCGCGACGAGCTTGCCGCTTGGCATGGCGTGACGCGCGAGAATATCTGCGTGGGCAACGGCGGTGACGAGCTGCTCTATAACTGTCTGCTGGCGTTTGGCGGCGCGGGGAGGACCCTGCTCAACTGCCCGCCGTGCTTTAGCGAGTATGCGTTCTTTGCGTCTCTGTGCCAGACTGAAGTGCGCGATGTGTGGCGCGACCCGGCGACCTTTGAGCTCGACCAAGCGGCTGTGCTCGCGGCGGCGCCCGAGTGCAACCTGGCAATCGTGACCTCGCCCAATAATCCCACGGGCGATGTGGTGTCGCTCGACTTTGTCGCGGCCCTGTGCGATGCATGCCCCGGCATGGTGATGGTCGACGAGGCCTACGTTGAGTTTGCCGACGATTCGTTTGGCGCGGCCACCACGGCGCAGGGGCTTATCGCCGAGCATCCCAACCTGGTGATTCTGCATACGTTGTCCAAGGCGTTTGGCGCTGCCGGTACGCGTCTGGGTTACGTGATCGCGGCACCCGAAGTCATCGACGTGTTCGCGGCGATTCGCCAGATCTATTCGGTCAATGTGCTGAGCCAGGCGGCGGCGCTTGCCTGCGTGCGTGCCCGCGATGCGTACGCGCCCGTGGTGGCACAGGTCGCATCCGAGCGCGAGCGCGAGCTGTGCGCCCTGCGCGCAATGGCTGCCGAGGGCCTGCCCGTGGAGGTATGGCCGAGCGCGGCGAACTTTGTGCTCGTGCGCACGCCGCATGCCACGCGCGTGCGCGAGCGTCTGCGCGACGAGTATTCAATTTTGGTGCGCGACTTTAGCTACGCGCCGGGGCTCGCGGACTGCCTGCGCATTACCGTGGGTACCCCGCAAGAAAACGACGAGGTGCTGGCCGCGTTTGCCGCGCTGGTGAAGGAGGAGATGTAGATGGACCGCTATGCCGAGGTAACCCGCAAGACGGGCGAGACCGACATTGTCGTAAAGCTCGACCTGGACGGATCTGGCGTGTGCGATATCTCGACCGGCGTGCCGTTTTTCGACCACATGCTCAACGCCTTTGGCCGCCATGGCCTGTTCGATTTGACGGTGCATGCGGTAGGCGACGTTGAGGTCGACGCGCACCACACCGTCGAGGACACGGGCATTGTGCTGGGCGAGGCGTTTTGCCACGCGCTGGGCGACAAAGCGGGTATTACGCGCTTTGCCGACGCGGCGATTGCCATGGACGAGACGCTCGTGATGGCCGCCGTGGATATTTCGGGTCGCGGGCAGGCCTATTGCGAACTGCCCGTGCCGACTGAGCGCGTGGGCAGCTTTGATACCGAGCTGGCCGTCGAGTTCTTCTACGCCTTTGCGCGCGATGCCAAACTCACGCTGCACGTGCGCGAGCTGGCGGGCGGCAACTCACATCACATTATCGAGGCTGCCTTTAAGGCCGTGGGCCGCACAATGCGCCACGCCTGCGAGCTCGATTCCCGCGTGCAGGGCATCCCCAGTACCAAGGGCTCACTGTAACCGTCACAAGGGTAAAACCACCACGAAGATGCCTGTCCCCTTTGTGGTGGTTTTGGATGATGAGAAGTGGAGGGGTCGCGTGGGCGAACCGAAGATCGTGGTGGTCGACTACCACAAGGGTAACTTGTCGAGCGTTGTGCGCGGGCTTGCGCGTGCCGGTGCTGCCGCCTGTACGTCGGACGACCCGGAGCAGATCCGCGGCGCCGACGGCCTGGTTATCCCGGGCGTAGGCGCGTTCTATGACGCGATTGCCTTTATGCGCCAGAGTGGCGAGGCGGACGCGGTGCTCGACGCCGTTGCCGCCGGAACTCCGCTGCTCGGCATCTGCCTGGGTCTTCAGCTATTTTTTGAGCGCGGCAACGAGGGCGTGCCTGCGGACGAGGGCGTGGTCGCGGACGACAGCGCCTCCGAGCAGGCTGGTGGTCCCTGGGTCGATGGCCTGGGCATTATGCGCGGTTCGTGCACGCGCTTGGAGTCGAGCCGCCTGAAGGTGCCGCACGTGGGCTGGGACCAGGTGCACATGACGCCTGCCGGTGCGGCCGATCCGCTGCTTGCCGGTTTTGCCGAGGGTGCCAACATGTACTTCACCCACAGCTACGCGGTGGCAGACGACGCCGATGCCGCCAATGTGCTGGCGCGCACGCACTACACGCGGAGCTTCCCGTGCATCGTGCGCCATGGCAACGTGTGGGGCTGCCAGTTCCATCCCGAGAAATCCTCCGCGCTGGGTCAGCGCATCCTTAAGAACTTCGTCAACATCGTCGAGGAGGTTGGCCGATGATCCTGTTTCCCGCAATCGATCTGATCGGCGGCAAGGTTGTGCGCCTGGAGCGCGGCGACCGCAGCCGCTGCAAGGTATATTCCGACGACCCCGTGGCCGTCGCCCGCTCGTTTGCCGAGCAGGGCGCGAGCTGGGTGCACGTCGTTGACCTGTCCGCTGCCTTTGGCGAGGACGAGGACAAGTGCGCTGCCAACTCGGCGGCGATTAAGGCCATCTGCGGCGTCGACGGTCTGTCCGTGGACGTGGGCGGCGGCGTTCGCTCGCTCGCACGCATCGACGAGCTGGCCGGCTATGGTGCTCGTCGTATTGCGCTGGGCACCGTGCTGGTGACCGAGCCGGGTTTTGCCGAGGTGGCGGCCCAAGGCTTTGGCGAGCTGCTGGTCGCCGATATTGCCGCGCGCGACGGCCAGGTTAAGGTGAATGGCTGGCGCGACGGCGCGGGCGTGGCGCTCGACGATGCCGTGGCGCAGCTTACCGAGCTGGGCTTTAAGCATCTGGTGTATACCGACATCGCGCGCGATGGCATGCAGACGGGCATCGATGTGGCGGCGTATCGCCATGTGGCCGAGGTCGCGGGATTTCCCGTCGTGGCTTCGGGCGGCATCTCGACGCTAGACGACATCCGCGCGCTGGCCGCGGTGGGCGAGGGCGCGATTGAAGGCGCCATTACCGGCCGTGCGCTCTACGAGGGCAACTTTACGCTGGTGCAGGCGCTGGCCGCCGCCCGAGGGGAGGAGTAGCCCATGCTTACCAAGCGCGTGATTCCCTGCCTAGACGTCAAGGACGGCCGTGTGGTCAAGGGCGTCAACTTTGTGAGCCTGCGCGATGCGGGCGACCCGGTGGAGCTGGCACGTGCCTACGACCGCGAGGGTGCGGACGAGGTCGTCTTCCTGGACATTACCGCCACGAGCGACAACCGCGCGACGACTATCGAGATGGCAGCGCACGCGGCCGAGGAGCTGGCCATTCCCTATACCGTGGGCGGCGGCTTTCGCGACTTGGCGGGCATGCGGACCATGGTTGCCGCCGGTGCCGACAAGGTGTCGCTCAACTCGGCGGCCGTGCGCGACCCGTCGCTGATTAGCCAGGCTGCCGCGGCGTTTGGCAGCCAGGCCGTGGTCGTGGCGATTGATGCCAAGCGCGTGGGCCTGCCCGGTCAGCCGGATGCCGACAAGTGGGAGGTCTTCACGGCGGGCGGTCGCAACGCCACGGGTATCGATGCGGTGGCGTGGGCCGAGGAAGCGGCTCGTCGCGGCGCCGGTGAGATCTTGCTCACCAGCATGGATCGCGACGGCACCAAGGCTGGCTTCGACCTGGCACTCACCCGCGCCGTGGCGCGCGCGGTGCCGATCCCGGTGATCGCAAGCGGCGGCGTGGGCACGCTCGAGCATTTTGCCGAGGGCGTGATCGAGGGCGAGGCCGACGCCGTGCTGGCAGCAAGCGTCTTTCACTTTGGAACCTTCAGCATTCGCCAGGTCAAGGAGTATATGGCCAGCCAGGGAATACCTGTGAGATTGGATTTTTAAATGGAGCAAGTGACAACCGCGGCAGAGCTTAAATACGACGCCCGTGGGCTCATTCCTTGTGTGGTTCAGCAATATGACACCGGCGAGGTGCTTATGGTTGCTTGGATGAACGAGGAATCGGTGGGGCTGACGCTCAAGACCGGGACCACGTGGTTTTGGAGTCGCAGCCGTCAGGAGCTCTGGAACAAGGGCGCGACGAGTGGCAACATGCAGGAGGTCAAGGAGCTCTGGGCCGACTGCGATAGCGATACGCTGCTGGTCAAGGTGGACTCACCGGGCCCGGCCTGCCATACCGGCAACCGTACCTGCTTCTTTAAGCGCGTGGAAGGGGGAGTGCGATGAAAGTCGTGACGCCGTTCGAGGTCGCCGAATGCAACACCGAGCTCCTCCGCGCGGGCGTGCCATGCCGCGTGCACCTGACTGATGCCTGCGGGGCGCAGTCGCTTTGGCTCGAGGCCGAGAAGGAAAGGCTCAATGAGGCCCATGCCGTCATCGTCGAGTTCTTTGAGAAAAAGGGCGCAAAGCCTCGGTTCGATGAGACCGGTACCTACTTTACGCTGCAGTAACGAGAGGAAATAACCATGGGAGTCAGAACAGCTAACGTGCAGCCGGGAAATATCGGCGAGACGCTGACGGGTCTGGCCGAGGTGATTCACGGTCGTCGCGATGCGTCGCCACAGGAGAGCTACACCGCCCGTCTGCTGACCGACGTCGAGGACGAGCTGCTCAAGAAGCTTGCCGAGGAGGCGAGCGAGGTGATCATGGCCTGCAAGGATAACGACCACGATCACATTCGCTACGAGGCCGGCGACCTGATCTACCACCTGCTCGTGACGCTCGAGCGCTACGGCATCACCCTCGACGAACTGGCCGGCGAACTCAACGCCCGCCGCCACTAGTCATTGGGGACGTTCTTAAACGACTAGTTAGGCGAGGGGCGTGGATTCCCATTCGCCGGTGGGGTGGGGGATATCGAAGGCCCGGTAGCCGCAGTCGTAGGCGTGGGCCTGGGCCTCGCGGATGTTCCAGCAGATGTCGCAGGCGCGGTGCGCGTCCGAGCCAAAGGTGATGGGCACCTCGGCATGGGCGAAGCGGCGCAACAGCCCGGTCGCGGGGTAGTAATCGTCGAGCCCCTTGCGCGGTGCGGCGGTCGAGACCTCAACGCGGCGACCCGTATCGTGGGCGCATTCGGCCATCTGCTCCCAAAACGGCGCGGGGTCAAAGTCGGGTGCAAAGCCGTCCTTCGAAAAGCGCATGACCAGGTCGGGATGGGCCATCGCGTCAAAGTTGAGTGAGCTTTCGCAAGCACGGCACCAGTCGTCGACGTAGCACTCCCACACGCCGCGCACGCCTAAGTTTTCCCAAACATGCAAGTTGGTATCGTCGTCGATCCAACCGCAAAGGGAATCGGGTGTATCGGGGCGCGCGACGTCCTCTGTCCCTGCCGTGCCCGCGGCGCCTGCCGCAATATCGCCCGGGTTGCCAATCCAGTGCACGCTGCCCAGACGTACGACGGCGCCCTGGGACCAGTGCTCTACCAAGGGCTCGCAGCCCTCGTACCAATCGCATTCAAAACCGTAGATAAAGGTGAGCTCCGGCGCAATCTGCGCGGCGAGTTTGCGGGCGTCCTCAAAGGCCAAACGATGTGCCGGCAAGTCGCCCTCGACGACCTGCACCTCGCAGTTAGCATCCATACTGGCGGGCAGGGTAAGGTGGTCGGTCGAGACCATGACGCGGCAGCCGGCGGCAGCAGCGGCACGGACGTTGTCCTCGAACGAGGCGTGCCCGTCCGAGAACGAGGTATGAGTATGGCAATCGACCAGCGGGCAGGCGGGCATGGCGACTCCTTTGCATTTGGTGAATCCGCTCCATTGTAATGGTGCAGCTCTCAACACGCCGCGCACGCCGGGGGTCGAAATCGATCGGAAAGGCTGCGCGGTGCGGCCTCGTTTGCTCTCAAAACGTGTACGTCAGCCTCCAAAAGCTGCAAAAAATGACATGTTTGGAGGCTGACGTACACGTTTTGAGATGAGGACGAGGGGCGGGGCGGCGCGTGCCGGCGCCGGCGACTACTTGCTTCGTGCCGCCACGCGTTTGGCCTGCACCGTTACCATCGCGTGTCTTACGGCGGTGATGGGGCGATAGCGGATCATACACGGTCCCGACCAGCGCATGATCTCGCGGATCTTCTCGCGCATGGCAGGCCGGTAGCAATGCGAAGGACAGGCCGAGCAAAATGTCTTGGTGCCCATGTGCGGGCAGTGCTCAATGCGCGCGATGGCGTATTTCTGCAGCTCGGCGCATTCGGGGCAGAGCGTAATGGTCCGAAGGCGGAGCTTCACGCGCACGGGCTCATCGTCGCCAGCCTGTTCGACCGCATGCCCGCCGCCATGATGCCCACGACACCACAGCGCAATCATCTGCGACACCATTTGGGCCTCGCGCTCACGTTTGCGTGCCAGCTCCGGTGTGTCGGCGGTGCGCGCCATCTAGCTCAGCCTCCCGTGCTCGACCGAAAGCGAGCAATCGGCAAAGGCGCAGGTGCTGGCACGGTGGCTTACGAGTACGATGGTCTTGCCGCGGCGCTTGAGCTCGTCAACGGCCTGCATTACGGACGCCTCGTTGAGGGCGTCGAGTGCGCTGGTGGGCTCGTCGAGCAAGATGAAAGGCGCGTCGTTGAGGAAGATGCGCGCAAGGCCGATGCGTTGGCGCTCGCCGCCCGAGAGCGAGTCGCCCAGCTCGGCAACCGGGGTGTCGAGACCCTGCGGCAGGCGGTCGATGAGGGCGGTAAGCGAAGCGGAGCGGCAAGCGTCGAGCAGCTCGGCATTGGTGGCGTTGGCGCGCGCGACCAGCAGATTCTCGCGCACGGTGCCGCAGAACAGATGTGTGTCCTGGGTCATATAGGCCTCGTGGCTGCGCAGGCTCGCTGTGTTGATGTGGCGGGCATCGACACCGCTCACCGTGATGGTGCCGGCTGCGGGGTCCCAAAAGCGCATGAGCAGCTTAAGCAGCGTCGACTTGCCCGAGCCCGAGCGCCCCATGATGCAGGTCATGGTACCGGGCGCAAAGGTGCAGGTCACGTCGTCGAGGATGAGATTCGCAGCGGCGTCGTTCGCGACCTGCTCTGTGGCGCCGGCACCGCCCGCGTCCACGCCGCCCGCATAGCTAAAGCTCACATGCTCGGCTGCGGCGCCGGCAAACTCAACGTCCTGTCCATCGGCGACCTCGGCGCACTGGGGCCGCTCGTCGAGCAAATCGAGCACGCGTGCGCCCGAAGCGAGCGTCTCCTGCAGTGAGGCGCCCAGGCGGCTCACGGCCATTACCGAACCAAACGACGACACAAAGGTAAAGACGGCGACAAACGCTGCGGCAAAATCAATCGTTCCCGCAGCCACCAGCTGCAGCGCATGCCCGAGCATCACCAGATTGGCCGCAAGAATAAGCGCATCGGCTACGGCCTCGCTGGCCGCCTGGCGGCGCTTGAGGCGCGCGTCCACGGCGCCGACTTGCTCGGTCAGCTTGGCCAGGGCACGGCTGCGATCGGCGCCACCGGCGAACTGGATAGTCTCGGACGCGCCGCGTAGACTGTCGAGCACATAGGCGCCCAGCTTACCGGCGCCCTCGCGGCTCTGGCGGCCGGTGGTGCCGCATGCCTTGGCCGAGGTCAGGGGCAGTAGCACGCCCAGGACCGCGTAGGCCACGAGCGCGATGCCCGCGAGCTCGGGGCTCACAGCCAGCAAAAAGCCCTCAAACACAACGGTGCAGACCAGAGCGATGGCAATGGGCGAGATGGTGTGCGCGTAGAAGACCTCGAGCAGCTCGATATCCGAGGTGACCAGGCTCACGAGCTCGCCCTTGCCGCGGCCCTCGAGCTTGGCGGGGGCGAGCTGGCGCAGGGCGCCAAACACCAGGTCGCGAATGTGTGCGAGTAGGCGGAACGCGATGTAGTGATTGCAGAGCTGCTCTCCGTAATGGAGCGGTCCGCGTGCGATGCCGCAGGCGGCGCAGGCCGCGCATGCTGCGATAAGACCAAGCCCCAAGGCGTTGCGGCCCAGCGCGGCCATAAGGCCAAAGGCGCCAAAGGCCGGCACGAACGCGGCGGTGAGCATGCCAATGCTGCCCAGCACGACAGCTAGCATAAGCCAGCCGGCAAGCGGTCGGACGAGCCCCATCATGCGCCACATGATGGACGGCGCCGAGCGACGGGCGCGGCCGGAGTCAGGCGCCGCGGCAGCGGAAGACGAGCCGGCACCGTTGAGGCCATCGGCACAGGCGGCGCTGCCGTCAACAGCCTCAACCGCGCCGGCATCCTCGGCATCACCCTCTGCATACGCATATGCCGAGAGCTGCTCCTGGCTGTTCCACATGCGCACATAGGCGCCCGCGGTGGCCAGGAGCTCGCCGTGAGTCCCGCGCTCGGCAATGCGTCCGCGCTCCAGCACCATAATCTGGTCGGCGTCCACGATTGTCGACAGGCGATGTGCCACCACGATTACGGTGTGCTCGCCTGCGAGCGACGCGATGACCTCGCCGATCGCGGCCTCGCTTGCGGCATCGACGCTG
Organism: Collinsella aerofaciens; assembly: GCF_028207065.1. Classification (GTDB taxonomy): domain Bacteria; phylum Actinomycetota; class Coriobacteriia; order Coriobacteriales; family Coriobacteriaceae; genus Collinsella; species Collinsella aerofaciens_AR. The sequence continues at coordinate 49,853 of NZ_JAQLFP010000009.1, read as the reverse complement.
CTCGTAGCCTCGTCAAACACATAGATCGGCGAGTCGTGCAGCAGGGCGCGGGCCATGCACACGCGCTGGCGCTGGCCGCCCGAAAGGTTGGTGCCGCCCTCGTTAATCACCATGTCGAGCCCGCCGTTGGCCTGCACAAAGGCCGCCACGCGCGTGCGGTCGAGCGCGCGCAAAAGCTCGGTATCGGTGGCGTTGGGCTGGGCGAGCAGCAGGTTGTCGCGCAGGGTGCCGGCAAACAGGTAACCGTTGGTGGGCACCAGGGTGACGGTGCGCATGAGTGAGGCGGCCGTGGCATCGCGCAGCTCGACGCCGCCGATGCGAACGCTGCCACGGTAGGCACCCTTGCGGCCCGCGATAATCCCCGCGAGCGTGGACTTGCCGCCGCCGCTTTCGCCCACGAGTGCCACGAGCGAGCCGTGCGCAATGGTCGCGCTGGCGCTGTCCAGCACCGTGCGGTCGCCGTATGCATAGCTCACGCCCGCGAGCTCGATATCGCCGCGACCGTCAAGCTCAACATCGCCGCGCTCGGGCTCGGGCGTATCCAAGATGCCAAACATGCGGCGCGAGGCGGCCATGCCGTTCATGGCTGTGTGGAACAGCGATCCCAGGCAGCGCATGGGCAAAAAGAACTCCTGCGACAGAAAGACGATGAGGAAGGCCGCCTCAAAGCCAATCTTGCCCGTGGCGAGCTGCAGTGCGGCTACGATAATGCCGAGCGCGGCGCCCATATAGACGACCAGGTCCATAACGCAAATGGAGCGCAACTGCATCACCAGCAGGCGCATGGTCGCCGTGCGGAAACGCTCGGACTCGGCGTTGATGCGCTCGTGCCAGCTGCGATCGGCCTGGTAGACCTTAAGGGTGGTGAGACCCTGCACGGCCTCCAGGAACATGCCGCCCAGATCGACATAGCTACCCCAGTACTCGGCACCGATCTTTTTGGCGTTGCGCATGACCATCATAATGGAGATAGGGATGACCGGAACGCACGCGAGCAGCAGCGCGGCGGGAAGTCCCGCTTGGCCCATGAGCAGGACGAACAGCGTGGCAGGCGCCAGCCCGGCAAAGAAGAGCTGCGGCAGGTAGCCGCCAAAGTACACCTGGAGCTGCGTGGCGCCCTCGACGCTGGTCTGGACGGCCTCGGCGGTGGGGACGGTCTCGGTGTAGGAGGGGCCGAGTGCGGTGAGCTTGTCGTAGACGAGCGAGCGCGCGCGGCGGACGGCCTCGAAGGCGGCCTTGTCGCCGGTGCGCTGAGCCAGGTAGATGGCGGCGGCGCGCACGATGATGGCGACGGCGAGCGGCAAGGCGGCTTGTGCGAGCGCGTCGACGGCGAGCGCGGCGGAAAGGCCGTCCGTGACGATACCGCCCAAGATGCGCGCAAGCACCCACATCACCGTGATGTTTGCCATGAGCGCGATCCACTTAAACAGGACGCTTGCCATAATGTAGGGCGTTGCCTGCGGAACCAGGGAGAAGAGCCGCTTCTCGAACATGAAACCTCCTATGCCGTAACGGTGCCGGGCTGGGTCCTCGGCAGCCGCTTAGTTAGCCAAATGCAACTAGAGTAACATCGTGCAGCGGGTAAGTATGCCGAGGGTAATTTTTAGCCGATGAACTGCGTAGTAAGTTCAAAATTGTTGAGTGCGGCGAACTTTGTGGTGGACGGAATGCGGGCGCAATTTTGATCGTGTGCGGCCCGCTCCAAAACGTGTACGTCAGCCTCCAAAACCGACAAAAAATGACATGTTTGGAGGCTGACGTACATGTTTGGATAGGGGCAAGGGCGACGACGGACGAAAGTCACGCCTGTGCCACGTTCGATGTGCTAGCGTTTGGGTGAATAAAACGAGCCCGTGCGGAAAGGATCCGGACCGTATGCAACGTGGAAGTACATCTCCGCTGTCCCGCGAGACCGATGCGCCCGAAACTATCGTCAAGCTGGAGTGCGACATCGATGACGCGTCGCCCGAGGTGCTCGCCTACGCCGCCGACCGCCTGCGCGAGGCCGGCGCCCGCGAGGTGCACTGGCTGCCCCTCTACTGCAAAAAGGGCCGCCCCGGATGGCAGTTGCAGGTGATTTGCTCGCATGAGGATATCGAACGCCTGCAGACGACTATCTTTTTGGAAACCACGACCAACGCCGTTCGTCGCCAGGTGATGGAACGCGTCTGCCTGCCGCGTCGTTTTGAGCAGGTAGCGACGCCTTGGGGCGAGGTGGCCGTCAAAGTAGCCACCCTGCCCGACGGCAGTGAGCGTGCGGCGCCCGAGTACGAGGACTGCGCCCGTCTTGCCCGCGAGCATAATGTGCCGCTCCAGCGCGTGATGCAGGCGGCACAAGCCCCGGCACTGCGATTTGAATAGCGCGGCCGGCGACATCCCGCGCCCAGCCCCATCAACCCCACACCGAAAGGACTCCCCATGAAATACCTCATCGCTTCCGACATTCACGGCTCGGCATACTGGACCGAGCGTCTGGTCGCCGCCATCGAATCCGAGCAGCCCGACCGCATCGTGCTGCTGGGCGACTTGCTCTACCACGGCCCGCGCAACGACCTGCCGCGCGACTACGCTCCCAAGCGCGTGATTCCGCTGCTCAACGCCCTGGCCGACCGCATCATCGCCGTCCGCGGCAACTGCGACGCCGAGGTCGACCAGATGGTGCTCGACTTCCCCGTCATGGCCGACTACGCCACGCTGTTCGACGAGACCGGCCGCGAGCTGTTCCTGACGCATGGCCACGTCTTTGGCGCTGGCATGCATAACAGCGTTGACCACGCGCCCGCGCTGCCCGAGGGCTCCGCGCTCGTCTACGGCCACACGCACATCAAGGTTAACGAGGCAAGCGAGGCGCACCCGGGCCTGTGGCTCTTTAACCCCGGCAGCGTGAGCATTCCCAAGGACGGTACGCACAGCTATGGCATCTACGAGGACGGCGCGTTCCGTCACGTGATCCTGGAGGAGGAATAACCATGGCCGAGCATATGGCTCAGCAAAATGCCGAGGGTTCGCGCGACCTGTCCACGCTGGTCGACGCGTCGGCCGAGCTGCAGCATCTGGTGCAGACCATCTGGCGCCTGCGTCAGCCCGATGGCTGCCCGTGGGACCGCGAACAGACGCATCAGAGCATTGGCAAGAACATGATCGAGGAGGCCTACGAGGCGCTCGACTGCATCGAGGCCGACGATGCGGCACACCTTCGCGAGGAGCTGGGCGATGTGCTCATGCAGGTAGTGCTGCATGCACAGATTGCCGCGGATGCCGGCGAGTTTACGCTGGCCGACGTGGCGCACGATATCGACGCCAAGCTCATCCGTCGGCATCCGCACGTCTTTGGCGATGCGGATGCTGACAGCTCCGATGAGGTGCTCAAGATTTGGGACGAGGTCAAGCTTGCCGAGAAGGCCGCCAAAGACCAGGCCGTGGCGGCAGGCGAGGCCGCGCCCGAGGGTCTGCTCGACGGCGTGCCCACGCACCTGCCGGCGCTGATGCAGGCTCAGAAGGTGTCGCGCAAGGCGGCTGCCGTGGGCTTTGAGTGGGAGACGGTCCAGGACGTGTGGGACGAGGTCGCCGAGGAGCGTGCCGAGTTTGAGGCCGAGGCTTCCGGCTCGCCCGAGCGCGAGATGGAGTTTGGCGACCTGCTCTTTGCCCTGGTCAACGTTGCGCGCAAAGAGGGCATCGACGCCGAGAGCGCTCTGCGCGCCAGCACGGCCAAGTTCCGTCGCCGTTGGGCCGCAATGGAGCAGATGGCATCCGACGCCCACGTTGATCTTGCCGAGCTTTCGACCCACGGCCTCAACGACCTGTGGGATGCCGCAAAGGCGGAGGAGTAAGACTGCGGGAACGACGGGCTGGCACGCCTCATCGTTCCCGCTAAATTTTTCGAAAATCAAGTGTATCCCTCGGCTAACTTAGGGCATAATGCAAAAAGTGCGACATGGCTAACTTACGGAGGCGCACCGACGGTGCACGGTCAGCCGGTCGCTTGCATCCACTATGTTTCCAAGTGAGAGGGAGACAACATGAGCGATATTTTGGACGTCTACGGTCGCGAGGTGCTCGACAGCCGCGGCAATCCCACCGTCGAGGTCGAGGTCGTGCTCGAGGACGGCAGCTTTGGCCGCGCAATGGTGCCTTCGGGTGCTTCGACCGGCGCCTTTGAGGCCTGCGAGCTGCGTGATGGCGACAAGGGCCGCTATCTGGGCAAGGGCGTCTCTCGGGCCGTCGAGCACGTCAATAACGAGTGCGCTAACGCCGTCGTGGGCCTCGACGCCTTCGACCAGCGCGCCGTCGATGCCGCGCTGATTGCCGCGGACGGTACCCCCAACAAGACCAAGCTCGGTGCCAACGCCATCCTGGGCGTGTCGCTGGCCGTCGCCCGCGCCGCTGCCGAGTCGGCGGGCCTGTCGCTGTACCAGTACCTGGGCGGCGTCAACGCCCACCTGCTGCCCACGCCTATGATGAATATCCTCAACGGTGGCGTCCATGCCGACAATAACGTTGACTTCCAGGAGTTCATGATCATGCCGGTGGGCGCCCCGAGCTTTGCCGAGGGCCTGCGTTGGTGCGCCGAGGTCTACCACACCCTTAAGGGCGTGCTGCACGAGGCGGGCCTGGGCGGCGGCGTGGGCGACGAGGGCGGCTTTGCGCCCAACCTCAAGACCAATGCCGAGCCGTTCGAGTACATTACCAAGGCCGTCGAGAAGGCTGGCTTTAAGCCCGGCGTCGACTTCATGTACGCCATGGATCCGGCCTCGACCGAGTTCTACAACGCCGAGACCGGCATGTACGAGCTCAAGGGCGAGGGCGTGGAGTACACGAGTGCCCAGATGGTTGATTACTGGGAGAAGCTCGTCGACACCTATCCCATCATCTCCATCGAGGACGGCATGGCCGAGGAGGACTGGGACGGTTGGGTTGAGCTTACCCGCCGCATTGGCAACAAGGTGCAGCTGGTGGGCGACGACCTGTTCGTCACCAACACCGAGCGCCTCAAGAAGGGCATCGAGCTGGGTGCCGCCAACGCGATCCTGGTCAAGGTCAATCAGATCGGCACGCTCACCGAGTCGCTCGAGGCCATCGAGACCGCCAAGGAGGCCGGTTACGCCTGCATCGTGAGTCACCGCTCCGGCGAGACCGAGGATTCCACGATCGCCGACCTGGTCGTGGGCGTCAATGCCGGCCAGATCAAGTCGGGCGCCCCGTGCCGCAGCGACCGTATCGCCAAGTACAACCAGCTCATTCGCATCGAGGACGAGCTCGAGGGCAGCGCGCGCTACGCCGGCAAGGCCGCGTTCTACAACATTCGCTAAACGGGCGAATTTGGCGAGGAGGAGGCTGACTCGGTTCCGCCCCGCCTTGGCTGGACGCCGCAAAGCGCTGTGGGCGCTGGGCCATATGGCTCAGCGCCTTTTTTATGTCGAGCAATGGCTGGCGAAGGCGGTGCGGGCGCTCGTGCTATAACTAAAGGACTTAGCGCAAACAAACCTCAACCGCACAAGGCGCACATGGATCAGATTTACGACAACAGGTACTATTCCGCCGGTTCACGCGAGCCGTCGCCTCGCCGTGCACGCACGGTGCAGCTCGGTGGGCCCGCCTACGCCGGCGTCGACCGCCCCGTGCAGCGCCCGACAAGTACCTCGCGCCCCAATGCTCAAGTGAATACTTCGACAGATGGACCGGTGCGCCCGGCACGTTCGTCGCATACGTCGCGTCCCTCGACTCAGGCACACGACAAATCGAGCAGGCCCTCGAACCGCTTTTCGGGCTCGGACTTTATGCGCTACGCCAACGACAACGCGGTGGTCAAGGCGATCTATGACTTTACGCATGGCTCTCTGCGTCCGCTGTTTATCGGTGTCGTGGTGGCGCTGGTGCTCGTGAGCCTGTATTTCCCCGTGCGCGACCTGTACGTGGCAAAGCGTTCGAGCGATATCTTGGCCAAGCAGGTCGAGATTCGCCAGCAATACAATGATGAGCTGCAAAAAAGCGTCGACAAGCTGCTCTCGGAGGAGGGTATCAAGGACGCGGCGTCCGAGGACCTGGGCCTGGTGATGCCCGGCGAGAAGAAGATTGACGTGCTGGGCTTGGACGACGATTCGGACTCGTCGTCGAGCAAAAAGTCCTCAAACGCCAAGAAGGCCAGCGAAGTGGCCAAGGAAATCGAAGAAGTCGGCAAGGACGCGCCGTGGTACATCCAGGCGCTCGACATGCTGTTTGGGTTTAACGGCGTCGAGGGCCAGACGGTCGTGTCCAACGGCAAATAGCGCCCGGAGGGGAGCCCGCAATGACAAATTGCAAACGCTATAAGGTAGCCGCGATCGACCTGGGAACGGTGTCGTCGCGACTGGTGCTGGCGCAGGTCGAGGCCGGGGCGATCGTGGAATCGTCCAAGCATACCGAGATTACCGACCTGGGCGAGGGCGTGGACGCGACGGGCCGCTTTTGCGAGGCGGCCGTTGAGCGTGTGCTCGCTGCGTGCCGTACGTTTGTGGACGAGGCGCGCGCCTTTGGGGCCGTGTGCGTCTGCACCACGTGCACGAGTGCCGCGCGCGATGCGTCCGATGCCGCGTTGCTGCTGGACGGCCTGCGCGAGTTGGGGCTCGAACCACAGGTGATTCCGGGCGAGGTCGAGGCGCGCCTGACGTTTTTTGGCGTGGCGCACGACTTTGCCGGCGAGCGCATCATCGTCGCGGATTCGGGCGGCGGGTCCACGGAACTCGCGACGGGCGTATACGCTCCGGAGCGCGGCGTCTTTGCGCTGGAGGGAACGCGCTCGCTGGACATCGGTTGCCGTCGCGTGACGGAGCGCTTTTTCTCCGCGTTGCCGCCCGCGGATGGCGAGCTTGCTGCCGCTGCCGCGTGGGCAGGCGAGCAGTTCGCCGCCTATTTTGAAGGCCTGCCCAGCGACTTTGAGCGCGCCGAACGCCTCGTTGCGGTGGGCGGTACCGTCACCACGCTCGTGGCGCTCGTTCACGAACTGGAGCCGTACGATTCGAGCTTTGTGCACCTGCGCGAGCTTTCGATGGAGCAGGTCTCGGCCGCTATCGAGCGCATGTCCGCGCTGGACGTTACGGGCATTGCCGCGTTGCCGGGCGTGCAGCCCAAGCGCGCGGGCGTGATTCTGGCCGGCGCCGTGGTGATCCGCGAGCTTATGCGCGCCGGTGGCTACAGGGCGCTTACCGTGAGCGAGAACAGCCTGCTTGCCGGTATGGCCGCCACCATTAACGAGGTTCTCGACGGCGAGCTACCCACCATCGGCTGGACCCCCCCAGCCTCAGCACCCTCCAATAAGTTGCGGTGAAATACGGACTAAAATCGCCCTTTCGGGCCCCAAACAGTCCCTATTCCACCGCAACTCAACAGCCGGCACTTAGGGACGTTCCTTTTCTGCCGGCACCTGGGGACAGTCCTTGGGTTGATATGGGCAGTCAAAAAAGCCCCGTCCCAAATTATCTGCTCTGCAGTTGACGGCGTTCAAAAGAAATGAGCCCGCATCCCCGGGGGACACGGGCCCGTAAAAGCCAAATGGTAGGGGCGGTGGGACGTCTGCGCATTTGCTGCGCAAATACGCACCGGCTTCGGCCGCCTGTCGGCGCCCTCGCCGGCTCGCTACGGACGCTGCGCGTCCGCTTAACGCTCGCCCCCTCGCGGGTTCGAGTCCCGCCGGCATCTTAAAGAAACGAGCCCGCATCCCTGGGGGACACGGGCCCGTAAACAATACGTGGTAGGGGCGGTGGGACTCGAACCCACAATCCTTGCGGCGAGAGATTTTAAGTCTCCTGCGTATGCCAATTCCGCCACGCCCCCGTGAGACTAGAAGTCTAGCACAAGCCGCCCGTTACGCGTTGACGGCCATCGAGTGTTGGCCCGACTTCTCCAGGAACTCCTGGAACTTGGCTTCGTCGCCCTTGTTCTGGTACTGCAGGGCCAGCAGGTATTCCAGGCGGCAGCTCTTGACCTTGTCGTCACCGGCTTCCTTGAGCATGCGCTCCAGCTCGGGAATATCGTTGTGGCGCTTGAGGATCATCGTGTCATACATCAGCTGGCATTCGTGTGCGACCGCCTCGGCCTGATCGCCCTCAAAGCCCTTGATCTCGTGCAGGAGCTCCTTGGACTTTTTGCGGTCCTCCTGACCAACGTAGTAGTTAAAGGCCTTAATGACCAGGTCGACGCGCTGCATCTTGGGCAGATTGAGCCCCAGCAGCAAATCGAACATCTCATCGGCGCGCTTGTGGTCCTCGCGCAGCAGATAGGAGTTCAGGCGCAGGTAGTCGCGGTTGTAGCGCGGGTACAGCATGCTGGTGAGTTTGCCGTCGAGCAAACGATCGAACTCGTCCCACTGCTTAGCGGCCATAAGCTGCTGCAGGCGTTTAAACGTGGTGCGTTTTTTGACGCTAAAGAACACCGACACGGCGATGCAGATGATAACGACGGCGGTCCAGAGTGTGCGGGAATCGGGCATATTAGGGTCCTTAGTCACTCATAAAGCGAGCGGTATGACAACACGTACTGGATGTATTATACGCAGCGCGCAAGCAAACTGGCATAAAAGCTCATCGAGGCCGAGTGCTATCGCTCGCTGCGGTACACTTACCTAAAGTAAACCATGAAGGGAGACATTACCTATGAAGAAGATCGTTTTGGCTTGCGGTGCTGGCGCTGCTACTTCCACGCTCGTTGCCCAGAAGGTCGCCACCTTGCTCGACGCCAACGGTTACGCCGGCAAGTACGAGATCGTGCAGTGCGCCATCTCCGAGGCCAAGGACTACTGCGACGAGGGCGCCGACCTGCTGATCGCCACCACCGTTGCCCCCGAGGGCCTCACCTGCCCGTACGTGAGTGGCGTGCCCTTCATGACCGGCATGAACCGCGTCGCTGCCGAGAAGGCCGTCCTCGACGTCATGGCTCAGTAGGCGCTGACTGTATGAGTGAGCAGAACGCCAATCCGGTCGAGCTCTTTGGCATGCGCGTTGCCCATGTGGGCATTAACGCCACCGACCCGGCAGATGCCCTGGAGATCGCGGAGCTGTTCTCGACGATGATGGGCCTGCCCGTTATCGAGACCCCGGTTTCGTACTTTAACGATTCGCTGGTCGAGATCATGAAGCAGAACGGTCGTGGCGCCAAGGGCCACATTGGCTTTGCTGTCAACGACATCGATGCGGCCGAGAAGTGGTTTGCCGAGCGCGGGCTCGAGGTCAACGAGGAGTCGCGCGTGCTGCTGCCCGACGGCGGCACCAAGCTCGTGTACTTTAAGCGCGAGTTTGCCGGTTTCGCCGTGCACCTGTGCCGCGAGTAGCGCACAAGCTGCCATAGCTAGCAAAAAGGGATAGGGCCGTGTGGCCCTATCCCTTTATTTATGCCGAGGGGCTTCCTAGCGCGGCAGGCGAATCGTAAAGCGGCTGCCGACGCCCTCGACTGAGGTCACGCCAATGACACCGCCATGGCTGTCGACGATCCACTTGGCAATGGCAAGCCCCAGACCCGAGCCCTGCGCGCCGGCATCGCGTGCGTTGTCGGCGCGGTAGAACCGTTCAAACGCGTGGGCTGCGGATTCCTGGTTCATGCCGATGCCCTCGTCCTCAACACTTATGTCGATCGTGCCCGCGCCCGCATCCGGCGTCACGCCAAACGAGATGGATGTGCCCGCGTCCGAATACTTGGCGGCGTTCTGCACGATCACGCGCAGAGCCTGCTTCACGAGCGCCACGTCAACGGGCGCGTCGCAGCGCGGGTCGCTGGTAAGTGCGGCATCGTACGCCAGTCGATATGTGTGCGCGGCATCGATCATCTGCGATTCCTCGCATACCTCGCCGACCAGTGCGGCCAGGTTAGTATTCGCACGCCGCAGGACCGTGCGCCCGGCATCGCCGCGCGCCAAAAACAGCAGCTGCTCCACGAGCTCCTGCATATGCTCGCTTTCGGCCTTGAGCGAGGCAATGGACTCTGCCAGCACGTCCGGGTCGTCTTTGCCCCAGCGGTCGAGCATGTTCACGTAGCCCTGAATCACCGCGATGGGCGTGCGCAGCTCGTGGCTCGCATCGTTGACAAAGCGCATCTGCTGCAGCTTGGCCTCTTGCATCTGGCGCAGTAGGCGGTTGAGTGCAACCTCGATGCTTGCCAGGTCGGCGTCGCCGGTAGTGACGCTCGGCGAGTCGACGCTTGCGCGCTCGATGGCCTGCTCCAGTGTTTCCATCTTGCCGCCGGAGAGCTGCATGCGGCCGAGTTCGTCCACGCGCAGGGCCAGATCGTTGAGCGGCGCCATGGTGCGGCGCACGCGGCGGGCGCCGCCGAGCATGTTGAGCACGCTGATGACCTGCCCACCTGCAACGACAAGATAGAGGGGCCACAGCGCGATGAGGTCCTGCGCGAGGGGGAAGGTCTTGGTGGTGCGCGCAAGCTCGACGGTATAGGTGAGCGTGGCGGGGTCCCAGCCGTGCGCGGGCGTCAGCGACATGCCGCGAACGGTGGCGCTGGGGATCCATCCTGCGGTAAACGCGCCGTTGGGCAGCGTCTGGTTGTATCCATAGACGAGGATCGCCGCCGCAATAACCAACAGTAACAGATCGAGCCAGATGTGGCTCATCAAGCGGCGCCACATATAGCTCCAGTTGATGGCGCGGGCGATGGAGGTGACGCGCTTGACCTCGGCGTTACGCACGGCAGACATAGCCCACCCCGCGCACGGTTTGGATGATGCGGGCACCGCCGGCGTCTTCGATCTTGGCGCGCAGGTGCGCGATGTGCACGTCGACGTTGTTGGTGTCGCCCACGTATTCGTAGCCCAGCGCCTCGTGCGCGATGCGCTCGCGCGTGAGCACGGTTTCGGCATGCGTCATAAGCAGGGCGAGGACGTCGAACTCGCGGGCCGTGAGCGCGATGGGCGAGCCACCGACCGTGACTTCGCGGCGGTCGGGGTCGAGCGCAACCGAGTCAACGGTAAGCGCGGCGTGGGAGGGCGTGGCAGCGGTCTGGGCCGTGTCGGTTGCCGGGGGCATTGTGGCGATACCGGCGCCCGCGCCGCCTGCCGCGCCCGCCCCAGTACCGGCGCCTCCAATGCCCGAAGCCGCCCGCACGGCCTCCGAGCGCTTCAGCGCCACGCGGATCCGTGCGAACAGCTCCTCAATCGCAAATGGCTTGGTCAGGTAATCGTCGGCGCCGGCATCGAGCCCGGCCACCTTGTCCATCACGGCATCGCGCGCGGTGACCATAATCACCGGCACATCCTTGTGCTTGCGGACACGCCGCAGGACCTCCATACCGTTGAGCTGCGGCAACAGCACATCGAGCAGAATCAGATCGTAGTCGCGCTCCAGCGCCAGGTTCACGGCGGTGCGACCGTCGGCGGCGTGCTCCACCTGGTAGCCTTCGTGCTCCAGCTCGAGCGTCACAAAGCGGGCGATTTTCTCCTCGTCCTCTACGATCAGAATCCGTGCCATGCGTGCCCCCGTCTGCGACTACTTGTCGTCGTTCAGATTTTGCTTGATGTCATCCGCGGCGTTAGCAGCGCTATCCATAAGGTTGTTGATGCTGCCGGGCACGTCGCCGTCGCTGTCGATGCGGTAGCGCATGCCAAAGAACAGGCCAATCAGCATCAGCCAAATCGTAGCGCCCCAGGCAAACAGCGCGACGATGGGAATCAGGATGGGGATGTTGAGGATGATCGCATCGCGGCGCGTGGCGATAAACTTGGTGTCCAGGCTCAGGCGGAAGAGCTTTTTGAGGTACTCCCACACGCCGTCCATCTTCTTGGAGAAGTCGGTCTTTTCGCTCGACTTTTCGTAGGCGGCCTGCGCGGCGACCATCTCGGCCGAGGGCTCATCGACCGGTGCGGACTCGGTCGCGGCGTGCGCCGACGTGGTCGGGGTCTTGCCCTGCGACTCGAGCCAAATGATGGCATCCAAAACGTTGCCGTTGGCAGCGTCGAGCGCCGCCTTGGCATCGGTGTAGCTCACGCTGCACTTGGTGCGGATGGTTTCAACTTTTTCGAGGTCGTCCATGGCCTGTCCTTTCGTTCGATGGGCGCGACGCCGGGCAATTTGCTCGGGCGCGAGCGTTGCGTTCGGCGGTCTGCGTTGCGCCGCCCCGCCCTTGGTCGAACTCTATAGTGCAGGTTATAGATTAAGCGATTCTTGAGCCAAGATTAATGTTGGATGAGTTTTTGGGTGGCAGTGGGAAAAGTATTAGACCTCGATAACGGGGGATGGTGAGCCGATGACAAGCCGGCGGCAGAAATGGGATAAGCAAGGCGAACGGATCATATGGATTAAAATCGCGTTGCAAAAGTATGAGTTTCACACACGGCAGCCATGGAAGGACCTTAATATTACTTAGGCATGTGGCATTTGACGCCAGTCCTAATTGAAAGGCCAAGGGTAAATGGCTCCATGGGCAAGTGATTCTGTTTGCTAATGACCGAAAGCACCAATCCGTCATGTTGATTAAGGTTTCTGTTTGCTTGCATGGTTCGCTAGCTGCTAAAAGGCTGACCGATTGACTGTTTATGGCATCGTTAGTCGTCGGTGTTTTATAACATTAATTTAAAATAGCTGCAGTGGCTGAATGAATATAGAGAAAGGACTATCAATGGAGTGCAACTGGATTTACTTCCCATTAAACGGTCGTCCGCCGCAGCCGTTAATGGACGTTGTAAAAGCTGTAAATAAAAATATTGAGCAGATTCGTTCTGATAAAAACAGTGAGCACAGCGATAGCGTGCTCCGAATTTTGGCGTTCGATTTGGAGCAATTTGGTTTCAATGTTGAGGTGGGGAAAAAGAAAAACGAGAAACTATCGATGCCAGTGTTGTATGGGGAGAAAGGCTTAATTGATAAAGCTTTTGAGGTCGATGCCGTCCATAGGGACACTAACACGATAGTGGAGATTGAGGCCGGGCGCGCTGTCGCGAACAACCAGTTTCTGAAGGATTTTTTTGAAGCGTGCATGATACAGGATGCAGCATATCTTTGTGTAGTCGTTCGTAATGTGTACAAGAGTGGTGACAACTCAAGCAGAGACTACGAAAAGGTCGTAACTTTTTTCAAAACATTGTATGCAAGCGGGCGCATGCCTGTTCCGTTAAAAGGCATTATGGTTATTGGGTACTAACTGCAGTGGTTCTTTCAGTTTTGGAATAGTTCCGCGTGTAACTATTTGTGTGTCGGGCACATGGTGACTTGGGCAGCGGCTCGGACTCAGCGGATGCGAACAGCATGTATGCGGCAAGGTTTTCAAATTGTTTTAGAGGAAAACCTCTGCTGCTCAGTCAGCATTCGGCACCCTTCCCAACGCACGTATGATTAGCTTTTGAGATCGCTTCTGCTCTCTAATGGCGGCCGCAAGAGCCCTTCGACGTTCGATTTTGGCTTGCAGCTCATCAACCTTTGTAGCGGGTACATAGTCACTTTTGACCTTGTCGCCGACTCGATAGTTGAGATAGCAGTATTCGTGGCCCTTTATGTTTCGCATGCGGATGCTGCCCTTTGGAAGGAGACTGATTTCCTGCTCCATGAGGCCCAAGAGGCGGCTCGAGCGTGCATATTCCTCTTCTAGGACATCTTCTAAGACGGACATGGAGCCTCCTTTCCGAGTAGTTACCCTACATTCTATCAAATCCATTAACTTGTAGGGTAACTCAAGCATGTCCGCACGACATGTGACACTTACCCTGCCGCCCTGCTCTGCCGCGGCGGCATGTACCCAAACAACGGTCCTCTAAGGAGTTCGATATCGATGAGTGATAACACCAAGCATCTCGCAAAGAAGTGCGTCAAGAACGCGGGGCCGTGCCTCGTGCTGTGCCTTGCCGGCGCAACGGTCGCGCTGCTGGCTGTTCTGGGGCCGTTTGATGTGCTCCGAAGTGCCAGTTCTCTGCATGTTTGCATGGCTCTTGCCGGCGCCATGATGACCGGCGGCGTGCTCGATCTGATCTTTTGGGTGTTTGACCCGTTTGGATGGAAGAGCGAGGGGTAGGTCCCAAAGGATGGAAGGGCTGGAACGGTTGACTTAGTGATCGTGCAGAATGTGGGCTAGCGACTTACAGGGAAGCGGTGATCCGATGACGGTCTATGTGACGGGCGACGTCCATGGCGGCGCTGACATGCAAAAGCTGCGCGATTGGGATCTTGGGGAAAGCCTGACGAGCGACGACCATCTCATCATTGCCGGCGACTTTGGCTTTCCGTGGGATTTCTCTGCCGAGGAGTGCGCCGACATCGCTTGGCTGGAGTCGCGCCCCTATACCGTGCTGTTCGTCGACGGCAACCACGAACGTTTCGACCACTGGGCGGAGCGACCCATGGAGTTGTGGCACGGCGGACTGACACAGCGCCTGTCGGACACCTCGCCCATACGGCGCCTGACGCGCGGCGAGGTTTTTGAACTCGACGGCTCAACGGTCTTTACCATGGGCGGCGCCACGAGCGTGGACAAGGAATACCGCATTCCGTATTCCAGCTGGTGGCCGCAGGAGTTGCCGGACGAGCGCAACTTTGAGGAGGCACGGACGAAGCTCGACAGCGTGGGCTGGAAGGTCGACTACGTGGTCACCCACACCTGCTCTACGCGCATGCTTTCGCCCACGCTCTATCCGGCGCCCGGCTGGAATTGCCCCGCCGTCGATCGACTTACGGCATTTTTTGACGAGTTGGAAGACCGCTTGGACTACAAGCGCTGGTACTACGGGCATTTTCATCGGGATGCCAACCCGACCGAGCGCCATACCGTGCTCTACGACTGCATCGTTCGCCTGGGCGACGAACTCCAGCCTTGGGATGTTGCGTAGGGGTGGGGCGTATTTGGCTACTCGGCCGTTACAGTGATGTTCTCTCGGTGCGCGCGGATAACATCCCAGCTAAAGTGCTCGACCAGCCGCTCGGCAGAGCGCGGCGTGGTGTCCGGCGCGATGCCCGTTTGCCCGGCGAGCCAGCCCAGCAGCGCTTCGGGCGTGCCAAAGCGGGCGCGGAGTTCGCCCAGGTCCAGATCGCGATCTCGTTTGGAAAGGCGGCGGCCGTCCGGTGCCATGAGCAGCGGAATATGTGCGTAGTGCGGCGTGGGCAGTCCCAACAGGTGCTGCAGATAGATCTGGCGCGGCGTGGACCCCAGCAGGTCGCATCCGCGCACGACCTCGGTGACGCCCATGGCGGCGTCGTCGACCACCACGGCTAGCTGATAGGCAAACACGCCGTCGCTGCGGCGGACCAAAAAGTCGCCGCACTCGGTGGCGAGCGCCTCGCATTGGGCCCCGTACGTGCGGTCCACAAATTCGATCACGTCGTCTGCGAGGTCGTCGACGGTGGGCACGCACAGACGTGTGGCCGGGGCGCGCAGGGCGCTGCGGCGGGCCACCTCCTCGGCCGAAAGACTTCGGCAGACACCACGGTAGATGGGCGTGCCGTCGCTCGCGTGCGGTGCACTCGCGGCGTGGAGCTCGGCGCGTGTGCAAAAGCAGGGATAGGTGAGGCCGGCGTCTTTCAGCCGGCGCAAGGCGCTCTCGTACAGGTCCAGGCGGTCGTGCTGGTAGTAGGGGCCTTCGTCCCACTCCAGCCCTAGCCAGGCCAGGTCGTCAATCAATTGGGCGGCAAATTCCGGGCGCTTGCAGCGATCGTCCAGGTCCTCAATGCGTAACACGATGCTGCCGTCCTGGCTGCGGGCCGAAAGCCATGCGCACAGGCAGCTGAACACGTTGCCCAAGTGCATACGGCCCGAGGGCGACGGGGCGAAGCGCCCCACGACGGGCGCGGGAGCGGCCGGCGTCGTTGGCGCGTCGGCGGCGGGTGTTGCTATGTTGCGTGCGTTGATGTCCATGCGGACGAGTATAGCGCGGGGCGCGGTGGGGGAGACGCTGCCGTGGCCTGCAAGTTGCTGAGGCCGCGCGTTGCGCGTGCCGGACCACCGGCTCGGCACCTTAATCGTCGTCAATCAATTTAGCCCTCAAACGACAGAAACCCCGGCAGCTCTTCGCAACTGCCGGGGTTTCCGCGGAAAAGGGGGACATGATCCTCGAGCGGACGGCAAAGGGGCAAACCGTTTTCGCTCAACTGCTTTATGCCCCTCAACTGGCGGCTCAATCAGCGCATGCCGCGCCCACACAAAGCCGCTACACCTGTGACGGAGCTGTGAAGTGGTGTCTGCTGCTGGCGCGGGCCATGGCAAGGAGTGTCCCAGACTGCCGGCAGATAAGGAACGTCCCCAAGTGCCGGCCGTGGACGTGACTTTCGTCCCGTTTGATACTCCGCTGGCCTAGATGTTCGTCACATGAGCCCGCAAACGTGGGACAATGACGCTACTGGTACCACAGACAAAGGATGTGCCTATGAACGCCCCCGTTGCCCAGCCCTGTCGGCAGCGCCGCCTGTTTGCGCGATTCGCTTCCGTCTGCGCACTCGTCGCGCTTGCGTTGTTGCTGCTGCCTGCCGCCGCGCACGCCGACGGCTACTCCATGAGCCAAACCTACATCGGCGCCACGGTTGAGGCCGATGGCTCGCTGACCGTTGTCGAGGGACGCCAGTTCGATTTCGACGACGACATCAACGGCGTGTATTGGGATATCAATACAGGCTCTAACCAGCAAGGCGGCTCGGTGGTCGTCAATGTGCTAAGCGTCGAGGAAGACGACACTGCGTTTAACAAGGTCGACAGCGCAAACAAAGGCGACGACGGCGTTTACACGGTGGAACAGTCCGACGACGGCGTAAAGATTAAGGTGTTCAGCCCTCACGAGAGCGGCGACAGCGCAATCTACTACGTGAGTTATTCCATGACCGGTGCGGTTATGAACTGGGCCGATACCGCCGAGCTCTACTGGAAATTTGTGGGTGACGGCTGGTCTGCGGACTCCGATGACGTCGAGATGGAAGTCTACTTTGCAAATGCCGCTGCCGGGACGGCCGCCGTCAAGGGCGATAACTTCCGCGCATGGGGCCACGGCCCGCTGACGGGCGACGTGTCACTCGATGCGGACGAGCCCATGGTCACCTATACCATTCCCTGCGTGCATGAGGGA
The DNA here is from genome assembly GCF_028207065.1 of Collinsella aerofaciens. Taxonomy (GTDB): domain Bacteria; phylum Actinomycetota; class Coriobacteriia; order Coriobacteriales; family Coriobacteriaceae; genus Collinsella; species Collinsella aerofaciens_AR. The sequence continues at coordinate 32,848 of NZ_JAQLFP010000009.1, read as the reverse complement.
GAATTCGCCGAGGCACGCATCGCCTTCCCCAACGACTGGGTGCCGCAGCTCGCCGCCTCGAGCGAAGAGCGCATGTCGACGATTCTGAGCGAAGAGAAGGAATGGGCCGACGAGGCCAACGCTCGCCGTGAGCACGCGCGTGCGGTTGCCGGCGCGATTGCCGTGGTGTGTGTTGTCGTGGCGGTTGCCTATACCGGTGTGATCGTGATGCTTAAGCTGCGCAGGCCCAAGCCCAAGCCACTCTTCCAGGACGAGTACTTCCGCGATGTGCCCTCGGCCGACCATCCCGCGGTGCTTGCAGCTCTCATGAGCTGGAACGACGTGCCCGATCAGGCATATATCGCCACACTTATGAAGCTCACCGACGACCGCGTGATCAAGCTGGAAGAAGCGACCGAGACCAAGAAGAAGGGTCTGCTCCGTCGCGAAAAAGAGGAGCAGACGTATCGCATCACAGTGACCGACGAGGCCTGGAAGGCTGCCAAGAAGGACGGCATCGATCGCGACGTGCTCAAGGTCTTCTTTGCTGGCGTTAAGCCCGATAAGGACGGAGTCCGTTCGCGCACGTTTAGCGAGTTGGAGGAGTACGCTAGCGAGCGCACCACATCTGTTGGCGACAAGCTCGAGGACTATCAGAGCACAGTTAAGGGCAAGCTGGAGGCGCGCGAGCTTATTGCATCGGATGGCACTATCGCGATGGTGGCCGGCCTGGTTCTCGGCATCATCATTGTCTTTGGCATTCTGGGCTCTCTGTTCTATACCGACTTTGCGGATGCCAACGTCGGTGCCGCTATGATCTCGATCCCCGTTACGATCGTGGGCTTTGTCCTGAGCTGCACCTTCCGCCGTTACACGCCGGAGGGCGCCGAGGTGGCGGCTCGCTGCAAGGCGCTCAAGCATTGGCTCGAGGACTTTACGCGCCTGAAGGAGGCTATCCCCAGCGACCTAATCTTGTGGAACAAACTGCTGGTGATGGGCGTTGCCCTGGGCGTTTCGAAAGAAGTGCTGCGACAGCTGGCCGAGGCCGTGCCTGCGGATCTGCGCAACAGCGACGATTTCTACGACAACTACCCCTGCTACTGGTGGTATTACCATCACTACGGCAACGAGTCTCCGCTCGATTCGTTCAACGAGGTGTATCACGAGACCATCCGCGAGCTGGCTTCGAGTTCCGATAGCTCGAGCGGCGGCAGCGGCGGCGGCTTTTCCGGTGGCGGCGGTGGCGGCGTCGGCGGAGGCGGCGGCGGAACGTTCTAGCGAGCGCTTGCTTTGGGGTGGATCTTTCTGGGCGGTTGCCAGGGAAGATTCATCCCATTTTTGTGCATCGAAACGGGTCAAACTTTCCGCTGCGGACCTTCGCGCAAGGGACAGTGGACAAAAAATGCCAAATATGAGTACTGTTGCTGCGTTGGTCACATATGTTTGCACATAATAATGGGCTCCTAATGAGAGTACTTCTCGTTAGGAGCCCATTTTATTGAACATTTGGGGAGTTATGTCAGCTCGTGCAGCTGGTCGTCATGCCTATAAGCATCAAAAATGCCCCAAATCGCTGCTACTAAAAAGGTAACAGTACTCATATTTGATGTTTTTTGACCAGGGCTATCTACAAACCCCCTAGGCCACTCATTGGGGACAGACTTAAATGACTAGTTGTTGGGGATCAGTCATTGGGGACGTTCTTAAATGACCAGGTGTGGCTGCTTGGGCTAGGCTGTTAGGTCGAGTTCGTAGAGAAAGCTTTCACGCGGCATGTCGTGACGACGCTCTTCGCGGTTGGCGCGGTGCGTGGCCGTGCGCTTAAAGCCGTGCAGCTCGTAGAACTTCCACGAACAGTTGGAGTCGGTGTACAGGTGCGCCCTTGTCGCCCCGCGCGAGGAAAGGTACGAGACAGCGGCATCGAGCAACACCGAGCCAACGCCCAGGCCATGGACATCGGGATCGACGGCGAGCAGCGTGACTTCGTTGTCGTGCGGCAATGGGCTGCTCTCGAGCAGGCGGTTGTTGGTTCGGATGGTTGCGCGCACAAACGAGAGATACTCGGCGCAGGCATCGGGCTCCAGTTCGCGCATCTGCGACAGCAACGCGCGTTCGGTATCCATCCAATGCTCGTTGATAGTGACGCCGGGGCTCTGTCCTGCGCGTGCAAGCGCAATGCCGCGCGCCTCGCCGTCAATTACCGCAACCTGCGAAAACGTCGAGGACGAAAGGCAATAGGCGAGGTCGCATGCGGCCTCAAGGCGGTTGTACTCATCGTTATCCGAATTGTTATGCCAAAGCTGCTGCAGAATCAGCGCGATGGCGTCGAAGTCTTCGGTATCAAACGGTCGGTAGAGAACCCGCGAGACCATGGTGCCTCTTTCTTTTGCGGATGCATATCGAGCACAGTTCTACCACGCTATTGGCATCTAATTATGGTGCCCCTGTGTTCCATGAACTCACCGTGCCCGGTGCCGTGCCCATCCCCTCTGCTCGCAAACTTTTTCTGCACATGCGCCCGTTGCGGGGTGCATCGATGCGCTCGATGCGCTACATTGAATCAGTATTTTCAATGCCGCTGCGCGAGCGCTGCAGATCGACGTATCACCGACTCACAGAGCACGGCGGCGTACCAGACAGGAGGACTGCATGGGATCTGATGTGAAGATCGCGCGCGCGTTGATCTCGGTTACCGATAAGACGGGCGTCGTCGATTTCGCACGGACGCTGGTCGATGACTTTGGCGTCGAGATCATCTCTACGGGCGGCACGGCTCGTGCCATCGAGGACGCGGGCGTTCCCGTAACCCCCATCGAGGAGTTCACGGGCTATCCCGAGATGATGGACGGCCGCGTTAAGACCCTGCACCCCAAGGTTCACGGCGCGCTGCTGGCCCGCCGCGATTCCGAGCAGCACATGCAGGAGGCCGCCCAGCACGGCATTAAGCTGATCGACCTGGTCGTCGTCAACCTGTACGAGTTCGAGAAGACCGTCGCCAACCCCGAGGTCACCTTTGCGGATGCCATCGAGCACATCGACATTGGCGGTCCCTCCATGCTGCGCTCCGCCGCTAAGAACGCTGCGAGCGTTACCGTCATCTCTGACCCGGCCGACTACGACGCTGTCCTTGCCGAGATGCGCGAGACCGGCGGCTGCACCACGCTTGCCACCCGTCGTCGCCTGCAGGTGAAGGTCTACCAGACTACCGCCGCCTACGATACGGCTATCTCCCGTTGGCTTGCCGCCCAGGCAAGCGACGTGGCGGACACCTCTGCCAAGCTCGAGATTTCGCTGGAAAAGGTCGACGACCTGCGCTATGGCGAGAACCCACAGCAGAAGGCCACGGTCTATCGTTTTGCCGAGGGCTGCGAGAACACCGCGAGCTCGCAGTTCCCGCTCGTGGGCTCCGAGCAGATCCAGGGCAAGCCGCTCAGCTACAACAACTATCTGGATGCCGACGCCGCTTGGAACCTGGTCCGCGAGTTCGACGAGCCGGCCTGCGTGATCCTCAAGCATCAGAACCCCTGCGGTTCCGCCGTTGCCGAGGACATCACGGCCGCCTACGATCGCGCCTTTGCCTGCGATCCCAAGAGCGCCTTCGGCGGCATCATCGCCTGCAACCGCGAAGTTCCCTTTGAGCTGGTTGAGCACTTCGCCGACCAGAACAAGCAGTTCGTCGAGGTCATCATCGCCCCGAGCTATACCGCCGAGGCGCTCGAGCGCATGGCCAAGCGCCCCAACCTGCGCGTGCTGGCTACCGGCGGCGTGGACCACGGTGCCCATGTGGAGCTGCGCTCCATCGACGGCGGCATGCTGGTGCAGGAAGTCGACCACGTGACCGAGGACCCCGCGACCTTTACGTTCCCCACCGACCGCAAGCCCACCGACGCCGAGATGGCCGAGCTCGAGTTTGCCTGGAAGGTCTGCAAGGGCGTCAAGTCCAACGCCATCCTGGTCTCCAAGGGTAAGGCCGGCATTGGCATGGGCCCCGGTCAGCCCAACCGCGTGGATTCCGCGTTGCTGGCCTGCGAGCGTGCTGAGGACTTCTGCGAACGCGAGGGCGTGGAGAAGGGCGGCTTTGCCTGCGCAAGCGACGCGTTCTTCCCGTTCCGCGACAACGTCGACGTGCTTGCCGCGCACGGCGTGACCTGCATCATTCAGCCCGGCGGCTCCAAGCGCGACGACGAGAGCATCCAGGCCTGCAACGAGCATGGTATTGCGATGGTCTTCACCGGAGCTAGGCATTTTAGGCACTAGAGGCTTTCCCAAGCACCCGACCTTGCCCCTCAAACCGTCGCCTGCGTACATTTAGTACGCGGCGCTCCTCTTTCGGGGCAATCTCGGGCACTTGGAAAACCCTTAATGGGATGTTTCTCTATCCCATTAAACTGTTCGGTCGCCTGACCATATCGTCAAAATAATCTCTGCAAAAGACGGCTGCTCCGTTTGGAGGGCCGTCTTTTTGGTATAAGAGGACGGAATGACTAACACGAAAGGTACAACCATGCCCCAGATTGATGATGCCGAGCTGTTTGGCAATGCCGAGGATCAGCGTGCGTACGAGGACTTTTGCGCCAATCAGGAGGCGGTCGAGAAGTTCACGCTCGACAAGCCCGCGCTTGTCTGCCGTTGGCGCATGTCCAATAAAAAGGTGCCCATGCTCAACCGCCACATCCGCGCGCTGTCCGAGCGCCTGGTGCAGGGCGAGCTACTTACCCATAACATGCTCAGCTGGGCCAAGCAGCACGTTGAGTGGTCGCTAGCCGAGGGCGATTACACCGCACACGACGGTGTGCTCATGCTGGTGATCGACATCAACGGCAACGCCGCCATGACAGTGGGGGAGTACGAGCCGCTCGCCGATACGTCGGCCAAGGCGCTGCGTGCCCGCTCCGCCGAGGCCCGCTCCGAAGCCGACGAGACCGGCGTGGCGCCCGAGCTGCTCGCCGCCGTCAACAACGGCGAACTCGCCTTTGTGGCGCCGGCGGACGAGTGCCTGTGCGGCACGGCGACGCTCATCGAGCAGCTGGCCCAGACCAAGGGCATCCCGGTCACGCGCGTAGATATTCCCGCGCAGCTTAAGGGCGCGCTGTTCCTGGTGAGCGACGAGCACGGCGTGGTCCCCGCAACCGAGACGGATGCCGCCGAGGCCGACGCCGCCACGGTCGCCTTCTTTGTCGACGGCTACGAAAAGCTTCGCGCCCGCCGCTAAATGATTATTCTGGGACGGGGATTAAAGAATCATTTTGGTTCCCGCCACCGCTGCGAGTGCGAGGCGGACAAAACGCCCCCGCTCGCGAACAATTCTGTCACCTTGGCGACGTGCGTGGCGCGCACCTGCAGTTTCGCAGCCATAATGGTGGCAAGACAATCAAGAGGGGAGCGGAATCCATGGCGCTAATCTATATCGTTGAGGACGACGAGCCCATTCGTCGTGAGCTTGTCGACATCCTTGCCCGCGCCGGGTTTGAAATCGAGGCCTGCGAATCGTTCGAGCATGTCTCGCGCGATATTCTCGCCGCCGCGCCCGACCTGGTGCTGCTCGACCTCACGCTTCCCGTCAAGGACGGCCAGCATATCTGCCACGAGGTTCGCCGCGAATCCGAGGTCCCCATCATCGTCCTCACCTCGCGCACGACCGAGATCGACGAGGTCATGGCCATGACGCTCGGCGCGGACGACTTTGTTCCCAAGCCCTATAGCGCGCGCGTGCTCGTGGCGCGCATCAACGCACTGCTGCGTCGCACCGCGGCGTCAGGCGAGCGCAGCACGCTCGTCCACAAGGGGCTGGAGCTCGACCTCGCCCGCTCTATGGTCACCAACACGGCGACCGGCGACAGCACCGAGCTCACCAAAAATGAGCTGCGCATTCTCTCGCTGCTCCTGAGCCGCGCGGGCAAGATCGTCTCGCGCTCGGCCATCATGCAGGACCTGTGGGACTCCGACGCCTTCGTGGACGACAATACGCTCACCGTCAACATCAACCGCCTGCGCACCACGCTCGAAAAAATCGGCATCAAGGGGTATTTGACGACGCATCGCGGCCAAGGCTATTCGGTCTAGGGGCCGGCTATGTCGTTTGGCAAGTTCTTTAAAGATGCACTGCTTCCCGTCGCCGTGTGGACGTGCGGCGTGCTGCTGAGCTGCTTTGTGCTGACGGTCGCCGGCGCACCCGTTTCTATCGTGGTCGTGGCGGTTGGCGTGTCCTTTATCTTCGGTATGCTCGGCATCGTGATCGAGTACGCTCGCCGTCGCCGTTTTCTGCGTCAGTTGGAGCGCGCGGCAGAGGAGCTCGAGAGTCCCGCATGGGTGCAGGAGATGGTGCAATGCCCAACCTATGCCGAGGGCGAGCTCGAGTACGAGGTCCTGTGCCGGGTGGGCAAAGCCGCCTGCGACGAGGTTGCCGAGGGCCGGCGTCAGACCGAAGACTATCGCGACTATATCGAGAGCTGGGTCCACGAGGCCAAGCTGCCCCTGGCGGCGGCTCACCTGATTCTGGAAAACCTCGACGGCGGCGCAGATGACCCAACACGTGTCGATGACCTGGGTCGCGAGTTGGCTCGCGTGGAACGCTATATCGACCAGGCGCTGTACTACGCGCGCTCGGAAGTCGTGGAGCGCGACTACCTGATTCGCCGCTGGGACCTTAAGACCTTGGTGACGGGTGCGATTAAGGCCAACGCGCGCGAGCTCATTGCGGCGCACGTGGCTCCGGTGTGCGAGAACCTCGACTTCGAGGTCTTTACCGACGAAAAATGGCTCGAGTTTATCCTGGGCCAGCTCATTCAGAACAGCATTAAATATGCGCGCGAGGACGGCGCGAAGATCGTGTTTTCGGGCGCGTTACTGGACGAGGGCCTGGCGAGCGAGCGCATCGAGCTCACCGTTGCGGACAACGGCTGCGGCGTGTGTGCGGCAGACCTGCCGCGCGTGTTCGAGAAGGGCTTTACCGGCGACAACGGCCGCACCACCAAGCGCGCAACGGGCATCGGCCTCTACCTGGTGGCGCGCCTATGCTCCAAGATGGGCATCGACGTCACGGCGGCATCCGACTCCGGCGAAGGCTTTGTCGTAACGTTCGCCTTCTCGACGAACAAGTTCCAATACTTAGAGTAGCCGGGCCGTCTTGCGCTGCGGACGGCTATGTTCCCGAACGTGAACTTAGCTAAGGCAACTGGCGTTATGTTCCCGAACGTGAACATAACTATGAGGCTCAAATGGATCTCCCAAAACAAAAACGTGCAGCCCAAACAAAACGTGCCGCCCCAAACGGGGCGGCACGCCATCTTTTATCAGCCAACTCGCTGAAGTAAGGCTGCGAAGGCCGCGAGGCCGGGAGGGGTTTCCTAAGGGCACATCCCGCAGCCGCAACGCGGCGAGGACGTGCCCGTGGAAACCCCGCAGGCCCCGCGGCCGGTGGGAGCAACGCTACTTCACAACCAAAATGTCGCAGTCCGTATTGCGCAGCAGGAACGTCGAAATTGAACCCAGTAGCGCATACTTGATCGAGGACAGGCCGCGGGCGCCGCAGAGCACCAGGTCGGGCTTGACCACGTCGAGCATCTCGTCCTTGAGCGTCTCGCGAATGCGGCCGGCGCGAATCATGACCTCGACCTCGGGAATATCGGGATTGGCCTTGGCCTCTTCGAGCTGCTTGGCGATGGAGTTCTTAAATGCCTCCTCTAGGCCGTTGACCAGATCGACCGGATAGGAACCGGCGCTCTCGAGTGCCGTGGAATCGATGACGTGGCCGATGATCAGCTTAGCGCCGTTGTTCGCGGCGACTTTGATGGCGCGTGCGAGCACAAAATCCTGCTGCTCAGTACCGTCGAGTGAAACAAATACCTTGGTGTAGCCCTCGTTCATGGTTTCCTCCTTGGTCTATCGCACGGGCGCGGGGCTCGTGCGTCGGGCGGGCGCGGGTGCGTTGACCGCCGGACACTTTATCTTGTTGCAGTTATACCCAAGGATTTCGGTTTAACTGCTCGCAATTCTGTGAACGGGCGAGTTTTTTGGTAAGGGTAGGCGCGGTCGCACCGCCAACGGTTGATAATGGGACATCGCCCGCATCGTCCGCAGAACATCTACCGGCGGGTGTCTAACGAGGGGGTCCCTTTGGATATTATCGAGCTTCTAAAATCTGCCTTCATGGGCCTGGTCGAGGGCATCACCGAATGGCTGCCCGTTTCGTCGACGGGTCACATGATCTTGGTGGACGAGTTCGTCAAGATGAACGTGAGCGAGACGTTCTGGAATATGTTCCTGGTCGTGATTCAGCTCGGCGCCATTCTGGCCGTCTGCGTGCTGTTCTTCCATGAACTCAATCCGTTCTCGCCCAGCAAGGGCAAGGAGGGCCGTCGCGACACCTGGGTGCTGTGGGGCAAGATTGTGCTCGGTTGCATTCCTGCGGCGGCGATCGGCCTGCCGCTCAACGACTGGATGGAGGAGCATTTCTACAATGCTCCCGTCGTGGCGCTGGCGCTCATTGTGTACGGCGTGCTGTTTATCGTGATCGAGAACTGGCGCGCGAGCAAGCGCGAGGAAATGGCCGTTGCCGGTTCGTTTGGTTCGCGTGCTGTGGTGTCGGGTGGACGTCCCGCCGGTGCGCACTTTGCGGCGCCCCCCACGGCTACCGCTGAGGATGAGGACGATGACGAGAATCTGGACTTTGGTTCCATCGCCACGCTCGAGGACCTCAGCTGGAAGACTGCGCTGGGTATCGGCTGCTTCCAGGTGCTTTCGCTGGTGCCTGGTACGTCTCGCTCCGGTTCTACCATCATCGGCGGCCTGCTTTTGGGCTGCACGCGCTCGGTGGCGTCTAAGTTTACGTTCTTCCTGGCTATTCCTGTTATGTTTGGCGCGAGTGCGCTCAAGCTGGTCAAGTACTTCATCAAGGGCGGCACGTTCGGCACCAACGAGATCGCCATCTTGGGCGTGGGCTGCGTTGTGGCCTTTGTGGTTTCGCTCATCGCCATCAAGTGGCTTATGGGCTTCGTTCGCCGTCACGACTTCAAGTGCTTCGGCGTCTACCGCATCATCCTGGGCATCGTGGTGCTCGCGTACTTCTTCGTCCTGGAGCCTATGCTCGGCCTGTAACTTGGTTGACGCTGCGCGGCGGCCAGAGCGACAACTTGTCATTCAAAGAGGGCGGCATGACCAAAAGGTCTATGCCGTCCTCTTTTTTGGGCGATGGGGCGGGCCTGACGGCGGCGCACGGAGTCGTGGTGTGATTTGCGTCGGTGTCCGCGCGGCTCGGTATACTGGTACGGCTCAAACTATGGCGCTGCCCGCAGGCGCGCCGTCTGTCAGATGAGGAGTCGCCCATGACCCAGCCCTTGCCCTGGGAAAAGAACGCCGCGGTGCCCGTGCCGCCCGCGCCGGAACCCGTGCCGCTCGATGCATACACCGCCCCCGCTGCGCCGGAGCCCGAGCTCGTTCCGCTCGACATCTACGACGCTCCCGCGCCGGCGCCCAAGCCCGCCAAGCCGCTCGTCGATATCGATAGCCTTAACCCCGCCCAGCGCGAGGCGGTCCTGACCACCGAGGGCCCGCTGCTGGTCCTTGCCGGTGCTGGCTCGGGCAAGACCCGCGTCCTGACCTTCCGCATCGCTCATATGCTCGGCGACCTGGGCGTTAAGCCCTGGCAGGTCCTGGCCATCACGTTTACCAACAAGGCCGCGGCCGAGATGCGCGAGCGTCTGGCGGCGCTCATTCCCAGCGGCACCCGCGGCATGTGGGTGTGCACCTTCCACGCCATGTGCGTGCGCATGCTGCGCGAGGACGCCGATCTGCTGGGCTACACCGGTCAGTTCACCATCTATGACGACGATGACTCAAAGCGCATGGTGCGTGACATTATGCAAGCGCTCGGCATCGAGCAAAAGCAGTTCCCCATTAACATGATCCGCAGTAAGATCAGCTCGGCTAAAAACGCCATGATCGGGCCCGAGGACATGCTCAAGAGCGCCGATAGCCCTAACGACAAAAAGGCCGCGCAGGTCTACCTAGAGCTGGAGCGCCGCCTGCGCGCCGCCAATGCGATGGACTTTGACGACCTGCTCGTGCGTACGCTCGAGCTGCTGCGTACCCGCCCCGAGGTGCTCGACAAGTACCAGGAGCGCTTCCGCTACATTAGCGTCGACGAGTATCAGGACACCAACCACGTCCAGTACGAAATCGCCAACCTGCTGGCCGCCAAGTACCAAAACCTCATGGTCGTGGGCGACGACGACCAGTCAATTTACAGCTGGCGCGGCGCCGACATTACCAACATCCTGGACTTTGAGAAGGACTTTAAAAACTGCAAGACCGTTAAGCTGGAGCAGAACTATCGCTCCACGGGCCATATCCTGAGCGCCGCCAACGCCGTGGTGCGTCACAACTCGCAGCGTAAAGAAAAGCGCCTGTTTACGGCCGAGGGCGACGGCGAGAAGATCCAGGCCTTCCAGGCAAGCGATGAGCGCGACGAGGGCCGCTGGATTGCCGGTGAGATCGAAAAGTTGCACTCCAAGGGTACGAGCTACGACGACATCGCCGTCTTCTATCGCACCAACGCCCAGTCGCGTATTCTCGAAGATATGTTCCTGCGCGCGGGCGTGCCCTACAAGATCGTGGGCGGCACGCGATTCTTCGACCGTGCCGAGATCCGCGACGTCATGGCCTACCTCAAGATGATCGTGAACCCGGCCGACGAGATGAGCGTCAAGCGCGTCATCAACACGCCACGTCGCGGCATCGGCTCCACCTCGATCCAAAAGATTGAGCAGCTGGCGCGCGACAACCGCTGCTCGTTCTTCCAGGCCTGCGAGATCGCAACAGCCGAGACGGGCATGTTTAGTGCCAAGGTGCGCAACGGCCTGTCGAGTTTTGTGGCGCTGGTGCGCGAGGGCCGCCGCATGGACGGCGAGCTCAAGGATGTCGTCGAGATGATCGTCGACAAGACGGGCCTGCTGCAGGCGTTTCGCGCTGAGGGCACCATGGAGTCCGAGAGCCGCGCCGAAAACATCCAGGAATTCCTGGGCGTCGCCGCCGAATTTGAGGAGACGCACGAGGATATCGAGGGTACGCTCGAGAGCTTGGAAGAGCTGCGCGCGGCTGGCGTTGCCGATGTGCCGGTCGGCGCTGAGCCCGAGCCCGTTGTGGTGAGCACACCTGCGCCCGAGCCGGGACCGTCCGCACCTGCGTCCTCGTTTGAGGCGCTCGTTGGCGCGCGTGATGCCGCAGGTTCCAATCCGCTCGATAGCCTAGCCGCCCCGGCGCTCTCGCCACAGGATGCCCTGGCCGCCGCCATTGTGGGCAACGCCTATGCCGCGCCGACGGAGATGCCGGCGGGCGCCGTGCATGCTGACGAGATTGAGCGCACCTACGGCCCGCTCACCTGTAAGGCGCTGCCGGCACTCATGGAGTGGCTTGCCCTGCGCTCCGACCTGGATTCCCTTGCCGGCGAGACGCATGCCATCACCATGATGACCATCCACTCCGCCAAGGGCCTGGAGTTCCCGGCGGTGTTCGTGGCCGGTATGGAGGAGGGCATCTTCCCACACGTGCATGACTTTGGCGGCAGCGATGATCCGGGCAAGCTCGAGGAGGAGCGTCGCCTGGCCTACGTCGCCATCACGCGTGCCCGTAAGCGCCTGTTCCTGACCTATGCGGCCACGCGTCGCACCTACGGCTCGACCTCTGCCAACCCGCGCTCGCGCTTCCTCAACGAGATTCCGTTTGAGGATATCGAGTTTAGCGGCATCGGTTCTGCCGGTTTTGAGGGCACGGGCTGGGAGAAGCGCGGCGACCGTCACGGCACCTTTGGATCGGGCATGGGCTCGGATATGTACGGCGGCAAGGTGTTTGGCTCGCATACGCGCTCGACCGGCGGTTCTGGTTCGCGCGGCGGATCGAGCTTTGACGACTTCTTTGGCGGCAGCAGCTATGGGACCGAGCGCCATCGTGGGGTCTCGGCCGACGCTGGCCGCGTTGCCTCGACCTTTGGCTCGGGCGCGCCGCGAGCCAAAAAGCCGTCGTCCAAGGTGTCGCCGACGGTGGAGCGCAAGGTCGATCGCACCAGCGCGTCGCAGGACTTTGCCGCGGGCGATACCGTGAGCCACAAGACCTTTGGCACGGGTACCGTGATCTCGGTCGCCGGAGACATGATCGAGGTTCAATTCGAAAAGACCGGCCAGACCAAAAAGCTCATGAAGGGCTTTGCGCCGATCGTCAAGCTGTCGTAATCTCGGCGGCCCCGGACAGGCGCCATGGACAACGTCGCCTGCTCGGACAGTCCTGCTCGCACGGAGAGCACATTAAGTGCTCTCCGGCTCGTGCGGAACTCGCGATCGACGTTGTCCATGGCGCCTGTCCGGGGCCTTGGGTAACGTTGCTTGCGAACGTCGCTTTGCTCGTTCGCTTTTTGGTCTGGAGAGCCGGGTGGGCTGATAGAAAAATAGATGTGAGTAGGGGCTCCTCCGTTGATGAACGAGGGAGCCCCTTGTTTCGTTTTGGTTGTTGTTGCGACCTAGAGGTGGCTGATGATCAGTTCCATCTTGCCTTCGAGTTCGATCTGGTTCACGGTGCTCGGGGCCAGCAGGTGGCTGCCCTTGTGAACGGGCTCGCCGCACACGGTGCCCTCGCCGTCGATGACCGACAGGCACATGAAGGGCCAGTGCTGCTCCAAGGTCTTGCTGCCGTTGACACGCACGCGATCGACGGTGTAGCAGGAGTTAGACTCGAGCTCGGTCACGCCGTCGATCTCGGGCGCGGTCACGGTGCCGTCGGTCGGTGCCTGAGCATTGAAGTCGATGCAGTCGAGGCTCTGCTCAATGTGCAGCGGGCGCAGCTTGCCGTCGGTGCCGGGGCGGTCGTAGTCGTACAGGCGATACGTCACGTCGCTCGACTGCTGCGTCTCCAAAATGAGCGTGCCGGTCTTGATGGCGTGCACGGTGCCGGAGTCAATCTGGAAAAAGTTGCCCTTGTGAATCGGCAGCACGTTGAGCATGTCGTCCCAACGGCCTTCCTCGATCATCTGTGCGGCCTCGGCACGATCCTTGGCGCGCTGCCCGACGATGATCGTGGCGCCGGGCTCGCAGTCCAGCACATACCAGCACTCGGTCTTGCCCAGGCTTCCGTTCTCGTGCTCGGCGGCGTACTCGTCGTTGGGGTGAATCTGGATCGAAAGGTCGTCCTTGGCGTCCAGAATCTTGATGAGCAGCGGGAACTCCTTGCCCTCGCAATTGCCAAAGAGCTCGCGGTGCTCGGCCCACAGCCACGAAAGCGTGTGGCCTGTATACGGGCCCTCCGCAATCTGGCAGTCGCCGTTGGGATGGGCCGAGATGGCCCAGCACTCACCGATGGGACCCTCGGGAATGTCGTAGCCAAACACGGTCTCCAGCTGGCGGCCGCCCCAGATCTTCTCGTGGAAGATCGGCGTGAGTTTAATCAAATCGGACATGTGCATACTCCCATAAGGTTGTGCGGGTGCCGCGTAGGACAGCTCAAAACGAGCACCCACTGGATTGCAAAACTAGGCCAGCGTTACGTTGTGCAGCTCAAAGCGGTCGCCTACGTTGTGCGAGACAGAATATTCAAACGCGGTGCCGCTATCCAAGAAGCCAATCTGGTTGAGTTCGAGCAGGGGAGAGCCGGGTTTGGTATCCAGGCGCTCAGCCTCTTCTTCAGTTGCCGCGACAGCGCGAATGGTACGGTGGAAACTCGAGATCTTGAGTCCGCACTGCTCGCGGATGAAGCTGTAGACCGATGCGTACAGGTCTTTTTTCTTAAGACCCGGAATCAGCTCGAGGGGCATATAGGTGTACTCAATAACGATGGGCTGACCATCGACCTCGCGTACGCGCACGATGTGATAGGCAAAGTCGTCTTCGGCCATTCCCAGCTGGGTCGCAACCTCTGCCGGCGGATTGACGATCGAGAAATCGTAGACCACCGAGGTTACCTTCTCCCCGCGGTGCTCATACGAAAAACCCTGGGCGCGGTCATTCTTGCCCTGGAAAAATGCCTGGCCGGGAAGCCCCGCCGTGTCCTTAACGTAGGTGCCCGACCCGCGCCGGCTGGTGACAAGGCCCTCCTCGGTGATCTGCTCGATAGCTCGCTTGACGGTGATTTTGGAAACGCTATAGAGCTCGCAGAACTCAACGACGGTGGGTAGCTTGTCGCCCGGTTTAAGAGCGCCGTCCTCGATGCTTCGACGGATATCTGCAGCTATTGCCTCGTATTTGGGAATCATGGAACCTCCTTTCCAGCTTGATTGAGTATAAAAAAAGTATAGTCCACGCCTAAGCATCCCTATTGCGTTTTTGAAAAGTTCGAGAAAGATATAATTAAAAAACGCTTCTCTTTATCAACTAGAGCGCTCTAAATGAATATGCATTCGAATAATGTGGTATTGAGCAAATTGATCGGCTCGAAGATGGGGTTGGGCTGTTTTGCCGCCCAGCGAACCGAATCTCATGCCTTGCGTTTTCCCAGATAAAACCTGCCAAAACAAACCTGTCCCTTTTTGGTAGGTTTTTGCCTTGGGAGCGGTACCATACTGGCAATGTTTAAACGAGAAAGGTGGGCTCCCATGGAACCTAAGCAGTACTACATCGGCATTGACGTCGGCGGCACTTCGGTTAAGGAGGGCCTGTTCGACGAAGACGGTAACCTGCTTGCCAAGGCCAGCGTGCCTACGCCTCCCATCGTTGACGCTGCGGGCTTTGCCGCGGTGACCGAGGCTATCGACCAGGTGGTTGCCAAGGCGCAGATTCCGCGTGCCTTTGTGGCGGGCATTGGCCTGGCTGTTCCGTGCCCTATCCCGGCGTCGGGCGATGCCAAGGTCAAGGCCAACATTGCCATTAACCTGCCCGAGCTTAAGATCGCCATCCAGGAGCACTGCCCCGACGCGGTCGTTAAGTACGAGAACGATGCCAACGCCGCTGCCATGGGCGAGGCCTGGCTCGGCTCTGCCAAGGGCGTGCAGAACGTCGTGATGGTCACCATCGGTACCGGCGTGGGCGGCGGCGTTATCGTTAACGGCGACGTGGTGTCGGGCGTTGTGGGTGCCGGCGGCGAGATTGGCCACATGTGCCTGAACCCGGCTGAGGAGCGCACCTGCGGCTGCGGCGGCCATGGCCACCTGGAGCAGTATTCCAGCGCTACCGGCGTGGTGAGCAACTATCTTGCCGAGTGCGAGAAGGCGGGCGTCGACCCCATCGAGCTCACCGGCCCCTCCGATTCCAAGGACGTGTTCCAGGCCTGTCGCGAGGGTGACAAGCTCGCGCTAGCCGCGGCCGATACCATGGCCGACTATCTCGGTCGCGCTCTGGCGCTTATCGCCAACGTGGTCGACCCCGAGATGTTCCTGATCGGCGGCGGCGCATCCGCCTCGGCCGATGTCTACCTCGACAAGGTCCGCGAGCACTTTAAGCAGTACGCGCTTTCTGCCTCGCGCGAGACGCCCATTAAGGTCGCCTCGCTCGGCAACGACGCCGGCATCATCGGTGCCGCCTACGTAGCCCTGCGCGCCGCCGGCAAATAGCTGGCGCAAGGGGGCAGGTTAGTTTGCGCCACATGGTGCAGAGGGGACAGACTTTGCCTCAGCGCCTGCCCCAATTTGTGCTGCGGCCCTTCCATCTCATAGGGTTCGGCGTCAGCGTGCTACCATAGCTACGTCCAAGTACACATATCAAGTGGAGGATATCCATGGCAAACGTTCTTGTCTTTGGTCACCAGAACCCCGATAACGACGCCATCATGAGCGCCGTCGTCCTGTCCCAGCTGCTCAACCAGGTTGAGTATGCCGGCAACACCTACGAGGCCTGCGCACTGGGCCAGCTTCCGGCCGAGTCCGCCAAGCTACTTGCCGACGCCGGCATTGCCGAGCCCCGCGTGATCGAGTCCGTCGAGGCCGGCCAGCTCGTCGTCCTCACCGACCACAACGAGTCCGCCCAGTCTGTCGCCGGCCTTAAGGACGCCACGGTCTTTGGCGTCGTCGATCATCACCGCATCGGCGATTTCGAGACCGCCGGCCCGCTGCACTACATCTGCCTGCCCTGGGGTTCCAGCTGCACCATCGTCACCAAGCTCGCCGGCGTGCTCGGCGTTGAGCTTTCCGACGTCCAGGCCAAGCTGCTGCTCTCGGCCATGATGACCGATACGCTCATGCTCAAGAGTCCCACCACCACCGATGTCGACCGCGCCGTCGCCGCCAAGCTCGGCGAGCAGGTGGGTGTCGACCCGGTCAAGTTTGGCATGGAGGTCTTCCTCACCCGTCCGTCCGGCTCCTTCACCGCAGCCGAGATGGTCGGCAACGACATCAAGATGTTCGAGCCCGCCGGCAAGAAGCTGCTCATCGGCCAGTACGAGACCGTCGACAAGAGTCGTGCGCTCGGCATGATCGACGAGATTCGCGAGGCCATGCGTGCCTACGCCGCCGAGAAGGGTGCCGATGGCATTGTCCTGTGCATCACTGACATCATGGAGGAGGGCTCGCAGGTCCTGCTCGAGGGCGAGACCGAGGCCGCTCAGAAGGGCCTGGGCATTGCCGACGAGCACGACGGCGTCTGGATGCCGGGTGTCCTCTCCCGTAAGAAGCAGGTCGCTGCCCCCATCATGGCCGCCTGCTAGGTTTAGTTGACCAAACGCCACGACCGGATCGCGGACGTCCCGCGCTCCGGTCGTTTTTTGTGCACGGCGCCGCGTCGTCTCTTGGACAGGCGTGCCCGTGCCGTTGAGCAAATAATGTTCAACCTGTGGTTCCGCTTTTCGGCCACGCCTGCGTGCTTGTCGTGCAGGGTAGGCTAGATGCAAGCGTAATACGTTAGAGCGCGGCGCCGCCACTTGGGCGGGCCGTGCTTTTTTAAGACGGGAGCTTTCCCGAGAAAGGAGCCGCCCATGGCAGCAACTGAGCAGCTGTTCAACGTTCGTGAGCGCAAGCGCTTTGAACGTCACGACATTTGGGAGCGCATCGCCGAGAACGGCACGATTTCCGCCGCCGTCATGGTCTTCGCCGCTATCGCCGCCGTTATCTGCGCCAATACCGATGCCTACGAGGCCATCCATCACTTTTTGGAGACCCCGCTGTATGTGGGTCTGGGCAACCTTACGGCTGGTCTCACCGTTGAGCTTTTCGTCAACGACTTCCTCATGGCGATTTTCTTTTTGTTGGTGGGCATTGAGCTTAAGTACGAGATGACGGTCGGCGAGCTCAAGAATCCGCGTCAGGCCATGCTTCCCATGCTGGCGGCCGTGGGCGGTGTCGTCGTTCCCGCCTGCATCTACCTGATCTTTAACCATGCCGGCGCGCACAACGGCTGGGCCATTCCCATGGCAACCGATATTGCCTTTGCGCTGGGCGTGCTGTCGCTTTTGGGCAACCGCGTGCCCAACGGCGTGCGCGTGTTCTTCTCGACGCTCGCCATCGCCGACGACCTGATCTCCATCGCCGCCATCGCCATCTTCTACGGTCAGAGCCCCAATCCGTTTTGGTTGGGCGCCGCCGCGCTTGTGACCTGCGCGCTCGTGTGGCTTAACAAGACGCAGCATTACCGCCTTGCCCCGTATTCGGTACTGGGGCTGCTGCTGTGGTTCTGCATGTTCAAGAGCGGCGTACATGCCACGCTTGCTGGCGTCATCTTGGCCTTTACCATCCCGGCCAAGTGTGGCGTCAAGCTCGATAGCCTCACCGATTGGCTGGGCGAGTGCCTGCCGCTGCTCGATGACCGCTACGATGATGAGGCACACATCCTGGGCCAGCATGACTTTACCGTCTCGACAACCAAGGTCGAGCGCGTCATGCACCGCGTGACCCCGCCGCTTATCCGCATGGAGCGTCTGATCTCCACGCCGGTCAACTTTGTGATCCTGCCGATCTTTGCGTTCGTAAACGCTCAGGTTCGCTTAGTGGGCGTGGACATGAGCACGCTGCTCACCGACCCGGTGACGCTCGGCGTGTACTTTGGCATGCTGCTGGGCAAGCCGATCGGTATCTTTGGCATGACGTTTGCCCTGGTTAAGCTCAAGATTTCCGAGCTGCCGCACAATGTCAACTGGCACATGATTGCCGGCGTGGGCATTCTGGGCGGTATCGGCTTTACCATGTCGATCCTCATTAGCGGCCTTGCCTTCCCGACGGCCCAGTTTGAGGTTCTGGCCGCAAAGGCCGCCATTCTTGCCGGCTCTGTCACCGCGGCCGTGCTGGGCATGATCTACATGAGTGTGATCTGCAAGCACCCCGCGCCCAAGGACGAGTAAAAGCACATATAAGTTTGAAAACGCCGCCTGTGAACACCATCACAGGCGGCGTTTTAGTCATTGGGGACGTTCTTAAATGACTAGGTTTATTCCACCGTTCCGTAGACGGCGCCCCAGCCGTGGGCGGCCAAGGCGGAGTTGAGCTGGTCGCAAAGTGACTGGCGATCGTAATAGCCGGGCGGCAGCAGGTTGACGATCTCCATGAGATCGGGCGCTAGGTCCAAGATCTCGGCCTGCACAATCAGGTCCAGGCGGTCGATGGCGTGGCGGTCGTAAAACAGTCCGTCGACCAGGCGCTGCAGGTCGCCGAATTCCTCGGCCTGAAATGATCCGTACTCCATAGTGCCTCCTTGGGCGCCCCACGCCGGCATGCGCGGCGATTCGTAATTCATTGCGATGAACTTAATCTATCACGGCTTCATAACGTTGCGGCGGTGGCGGTCTATACTTAGACGAACTGCAACGTACCGCTTCGCGAAAGGTCGCACCCATGCAGACGATCTACCAGAAGATGGAAACCACCGAACTCGATGCCGCCATCGAGGCGCTCAAAGCCGAGGTCGCCGAGGTCAAGGCCAAGGGCCTGGCGCTTGACATGGCCCGCGGCAAGCCGTCGCCCGCCCAGGTGGACATCTCGCGCCCCATGCTCGATATCCTCAATGCCGACGCCGATCTGCACGACGGCAACGTCGATTGTTCCAACTACGGCTGCTTTGAGGGCATTCCTTCGGCACGCAAGTTGGCAGGGGAGTTCCTGGGCTGCCCCGCCGAGCAGACGCTCGTGCTGGGTTCGTCGAGCCTTTTGATCGAGCATGACATCGCCGGCATGTTCTGGCGCTGTGGCTCGTGCGGCAGCGAGCCCTGGGACGCCTACGAGGCCGCGCACGACGGCAAGAAGGTCAAGTTCCTGTGCCCCGTTCCCGGCTACGATCGCCACTTTGGCATCACCGCCGACTTGGGCATCGAGAACGTCCCCGTCGCGATGACCGACAACGGCCCCGACATGGCCGAGGTTGAGCGCCTGGTTGCCACCGACGACTCCATCAAGGGCATCTGGTGCGTGCCCAAGTATTCCAACCCCACGGGCATCACATTTAGCGAGGACACCGTGCGTCGCCTGGTCGAGATGCCCACGGCCGCGCCCGATTTCCGCATCTTCTGGGACAACGCCTACTGCGTGCACGACCTGTACGACGAGACCGACGAGCTCGCCAACATCTTCGATCTTGCCCGCGCGGCGGGCACCGAGGACCGCGTGGTGGCCTTTGCCTCGACGTCCAAGATCACCTTCCCGGGTGCCGGCATCGGCTTTATCGGTGCGAGCCCCGCGGTCATCGCCGAGTTCTCCAAGCGCCTGAAGGCCGGTCTTATTAGCGCCGACAAGCTCAACCAGCTGCGTCACGTGCGCTTCCTTCCCACCATCGAGGCGGTCAAGAAGCACATGAAAAAGCATGCCGAGTTCCTGCGCCCGCGCTTTGAGGCCGTTGAGCGCAAGCTCACCGAGGGCCTGGGCGACACGGGTTGCGCCACCTGGACGCATCCCCGCGGCGGCTACTTTGTGAGCTTCGATGGTCCCGAGGGCTCGGCCCAAAAGGTCGCCGTGCTTTGCGCCGACTTGGGCGTCAAGCTCACGCCGGCCGGTGCCACCTGGCCTTATGGCAAGGACCCGCGCGACACCAACATCCGCATCGCGCCGAGCTATCCCACGGTCGAGGACCTGGAGGCCGCGCTCGATGTGCTGGTGCTGGCCGTTAAGCTTGTCGCTGCCGAGCTTGCGCGTGCCGAGCGCGCCTAACGCGTAGGGCCCCGCAAGTCCGCGCCTAGTACTATCCGCACTTTCGATACGTAAAGGAGCGTATACATGGATTTGGGTATTTCCGCCAACCCCACGCCAGAGCTCTACACCATTAAGGTGACCGGTGAGATCGATATCTCTAACGCCGATAGCCTGCGCAATGCCATCGACCTGGCGCTCGAGCAGCCCACTGAGGCCGTTGAGCTCGATTTTGCCCAGGTGAGCTACATCGATTCGACGGGCATTGGCGTGCTCGTGGGCGCCGCGCACCACGCGGTTGACCACGGCAAGCGCTTTAGCTGCACCAATGTGCAGCCCCCGGTGATGCGCGTGGTTCAGCTGTTGGGTGTCGACCAGGAGATTTCGATCACCGCTGCGTAATCTTTGCCCCAAAAGGGCGTGCCGTTTGGCATATGTTTGTGATGCGCTCGGACGTTTTGGCGTCCGGGCGCTATACTTGACCGAATGAATAGACGAGTTCCGGCCGAATGGCGCGGTGCGGGCTCGACTCACATCGAGCCTTGGAGGTATGTGTGTTTGGTATTGGAGAGGGTGAGCTCGCGATCATCGTGGTCTTCGGCTTTTTGCTGTTTGGCCCGGATAAGCTCCCGCAGATGGGCCGCACGATCGGCCGTGCTATCCGTCAGTTCCGCGAGACGCAGGAAAAGATGACGGCCGTTGTTCAGTCCGAGATTATCGATCCGGTGAGCGAGGCCGCGTCGGCCCCGGTCAAGCCCAAGAAGACTGCTGCGACCGACGACGATTCCGATGCGGACGAGGATGCCGCCGAGACGGCAGCGCCCGCCAAGAAGGAGACCTTTGCCGAGCGTCGCGCCCGTCTTGCTGCCGAGAAGGCCGCAAGCGAGGGCGCTGCTGAGGGCGAAGGCGCTGTTGATGAGGCCGAGGGTACAGAGCCTGCTGCTGCCGTCGAGCCCGAGCCTGCTGCAGAGCCCAAGCCCGAGCCGGCAGAGCCCACGACGGCTGACCTCTACGCCCGTCGTCCCCGCAAGCGCAAGGCCGTCGTCGACCAGCTCGCTCGCGAGCTCGAGGTCGAGGACGATGCCGAGGCTGCTGCCGCCGACGCCCCGAAGGGAGGCGATGAGTAATGCCGATCGGACCTGCGCGCATGCCGCTCTTCGATCACCTGGGAGAGCTCCGTCGCCGCCTGACCATCGTGGTCGTTTCGGTGTTTGCCGCCGCCATCGTGCTGTACTTTGCCACGCCCGTGGTGCTCGATATTCTTGAGGACCCCATCCGCTCCTTTGTGCCGGACGGTAAGTTTTACATCACCACCACGCTCGGCGGCTTTGGCCTGCGCTTCTCGCTTGCCATCAAGATGGCCGTGGTCATGTGCACGCCCATGATCATCTGGCAGATTCTGGCATTTTTCCTGCCGGCACTGCGCCCCAACGAGCGCAAGTGGGTTGTGCCCACGGTGCTCGCCTCGACGGTGCTGTTCTTCCTGGGTGCCATCTTCTGCTACTTCATCATCATCCCGGCGGGCTTTGAGTGGCTCATCGGCGAGACCTCGGCTGTCGCTACGGCGTTGCCCGATCTGGAGAACTACGTCAACATGGAGCTGCTCTTTATGATCGGCTTTGGTGTGGCGTTTGAGCTGCCGCTCATCATCTTCTACCTGTCCGTTTTCCACATCGTGTCCTATGCGGCCTTCCGCAGCGCCTGGCGCTACGTGTACGTAGGCCTGCTCGTGGGTTCGGCTGTGATTACGCCCGACGGCTCGCCCGTTACGCTGGGTCTCATGTATGGCGCCCTGCTCTCGCTCTACGAGATTTCGCTCGCCATCGCTCGCGTGGTCATTACCGCGCGCGAGGGCAAGGAGGGCCTGTTCGTGAGCCGTCTGGACCTGTTCTCGGACGACGAGGACGACGAGGAGTAAATCGGTATGCACGAGGTTGGCATTGTCAACGGCATACTCGATACAGTGATTCGCGCGGCGCGTGGGGCGGGGGCCTCGCGCGCCGTTTTGGTAACGCTTCGTATCGGGGATATGACCGAGGTCGTGCGCGAGGCACTCGACTTTGCGTGGGAGACGTTTCGCGATGAGGACCCGCTCACGCGCGGCTGCGAGCTTGCCGTGGAGGAGGTCCATCCACAAAGCGAGTGCCTGGACTGCGGCGAGGTCTTTGAGCACGACCGTTTCCATTGTCGCTGCCCCCAGTGTGGCGGCGCCAACGTGCGCCTGCTGCACGGCCGCGAGCTCGATATCGCAAGTATCGAAATCGAAACCCCCGACGATTAGCCCGCTAGCCATCTAATGATGGGGTATAAAGGGGCCAAAGTAAGGAGCGCTAAGTATGGCCGAGAAAACGATTGATATCGCGTCGCCGATCCTGTCGCGCAACGAGCGCCTGGCAGATCAGCTGCGTCAGCGATTTAATGAGGCAGGCACCTACGTGATCAATGTGCTGTCGAGCCCCGGCTCGGGTAAGACCACCACGATTCTGGGCACCAACGAGCGCCTGCGTGACAAAGCCGGCCTGCGCTGTGCCGTCATCGAGGGCGATATCGCCTCGGATGTCGATGCCATCACCATGAAGGAAGCCGGCATGCCCGCCATCCAGATCAACACGGGCGGCCTGTGCCACCTCGAGGGCAACATGATCATGGAGGCCGTCGACGCCTTCGACCAGGCTGTGGGTCTGGAGAACATCGACGTCATCTTTATCGAAAACGTGGGCAACCTGGTCTGCCCGGTCGACTTTGACCTGGGCGAGAACCTGTCCATCATGATTCTCTCGGTGCCCGAGGGCGACGACAAGCCCATCAAGTACCCGGGCATCTTCCAACACGCCGGCGCGCAGCTGCTCAACAAGGTCGACGTGGCTCCGGCTTTCGATTTTGACATGGATAGGTATACTAAGACCCTCGATGACCTCAATCCGCAGGCGCCGCGGTTTGCCGTGAGCGCGCGCAAGGGCGAGGGCATGGATGCCTGGTGCGATTGGCTCATCGGGCAGATTGAGCAAGCAAGGGCGTAAGTCGGCCGCCATACGGGCGGGCGTAGCCGCAGAGATACGAGATAGGAGCCTCTTTTGAAGCTCATCATCGCCGAGAAAAACGACGCCGCGCGTCAGATTGCCGAGCGTCTGTCCACGGGCAAGCCCAAAAAGGACAAGGTGTACAACACCGCCATCTACCGTTTTGAGTGGAAGGGCGAGGAGTGCGTGACGATCGGCCTTGCCGGTCACATCCTTGCGCCCGATTTTTGCGACAGCGTGCTGTTCGATAAAAAGCTGGGCTGGTATTCGGTCACGGAGGACGGTGAGATGCTGCCGGCCGATATGCCCGATGGCTTGGCCCGCCCGCCGTACGACACCAAGCGCAAGCCGTTTCTTGCCGACGGCATCTCCATCAAGGGCTGGAAGCTCGAGAGTCTGCCCTATCTCACCTGGGCACCCGTCATTAAGCTGCCGGCCGAGAAGGAACTCATCCGCTCGCTCAAGAACCTCGCCAAAAAGTCCGACAGTGTCATCATCGCCACGGACTTCGATCGCGAGGGCGAGCTGATCGGTTCGGACGCCCTCAACAAGGTGCGCGAGGTGGCGCCCGACTTGCCGGTCGCCCGCGCCCAGTATTCTTCGTTTACCAAGGCCGAGATCACGCAGGCCTTCGATAACCTTGTCTCGCTCGACCAGAACCTGGCCGACGCCGGCGAGAGCCGTCAGCACATCGACCTCATTTGGGGTGCAGTGCTCACGCGCTACCTGACGCTCGCCAAGTTTGGCGGCTTTGGCAACGTGCGTTCCGCCGGCCGCGTGCAGACGCCGACGCTTGCCCTGGTGGTCGAGCGCGAGCGCGAGCGCATGGCGTTTGTGCCCGAGGACTATTGGCAGATTCGCGGCATGGGCGCCGCGCAAGGCGCTGCCGAGGACGATCGCTTTAAGATCGCGCACAAGACGGCGCGCTTTACCGACAAGGATGCTGCTGAGACGGCGTACGGTCACGTTGACGGCGCTACGACGGCAACCGTCGCCGCGGTGACCAAGCGCTCGCGTAAGCAGCAGCCGCCCACGCCGTTTGCGACGACCTCGCTGCAGGCTGCCGCCGCGGCCGAGGGCATCTCACCTGCGCGTACCATGCGCATCGCCGAGTCCCTCTACATGGCCGGTCTCATCAGCTACCCGCGTGTCGACAACACCGTGTATCCCGCGACGCTCGATCTGGGCGCCGTGGTGAGCGACCTGGCAAAGATCAACCCGGCGCTGGCGCCCGTGTGCAAAAAGGTGCTCGCCGGCCCCATGAAGCCCACGCGCGGCAAGGTCGAGACCACCGACCACCCGCCTATCTACCCCACGGGCGAGGGCGATCCGTCCACGCTCGACGGCGGCCAGCGCAAACTCTATGACCTCATCGCCCGTCGCTTCCTGGCAACGCTCATGGGGCCCGCGACCATCGAGAACACCAAGCTCGAGCTCGATGTGAACGGTGAGCCGTTCGTGGCTTCGGGCGACGTGCTCGTGACCCCGGGCTTCCGCGAGGCATATCCGTACGGTCTCAAGCGCGACGAGCAGATGCCGCCGCTTGAGCAGGGCGACACGGTCGACGTGTTCGACATTAAGCTCGAGGCCAAGCAGACCGAGCCGCCCGCGCGCTACAGCCAGGGCAAGCTCGTGCAGGAGATGGAAAAGCGCGGCCTGGGCACCAAGTCCACGCGCGCGAGTATCATCGAGCGCCTGTATGCCGTGCGCTATCTCAAAAATGATCCCGTTGAGCCGAGCCAGCTGGGCATCGCCATCATCGACGCGCTGTCGCAGTTTGCCCCGCGCATCACGAGCCCCGATATGACCAGCGAGCTCGACGGCGACATGACCCGCGTGGAGCGCGGCGAGGACACCGAAGAGCATGTCGTGACGCACTCGCGCGCGCTGCTGGCCGGCGTGCTCGACGAGCTGCTCAAGCATACGCAGGAGCTGGGCGACGCCATCAGCGACGCCGTCACGGCCGATGCGCGCGTGGGCGCCTGCCCCAAGTGCGGCAAGGACCTGGTTATGAAGACGAGCGCCAAGACCCGCGGCAGCTTTATCGGCTGCATGGGTTGGCCCGACTGCGACGTGACCTATCCGGTGCCGAGTGGCGTCAAGGTGAGCCCGCTCGAGGGCGAGGCCGCCGTGTGCCCCGAGTGCGGCGCGCCGCGCATCAAGTGCCAGCCATTCCGCCAGAAGGCCTTCGAGATCTGCGTGAACCCCACGTGCCCCACCAACTACGAGCCCGATCTTAAGGTGGGCGAGTGCAAGGTGTGTGCCGAGGCCGGACGTCACGGCGACCTGATCGCGCACAAGAGCGAGAAGAGCGGCAAGCGCTTTATCCGCTGCACCAACTACGATGACTGCGGCGTGAGCTATCCGCTGCCGGCGCGCGGCAAGCTCGAGGCGACGGGCGAGACCTGCCCCGAGTGCGGCGCCCCCATCGTGGTGGTCAACACGGCGCGCGGTCCGTGGCGTATCTGCGTCAACATGGACTGCCCGACCAAGGAGAAGAAGCCCGCCCGCGGTCGCAAGACCACAACCAAGGCGAGCACGGCGAAGAAGACGACCGCTGCGAAGAAGACTTCGACGGCGAAAAAGTCGACTGCCAAGAAGTCGACCACCAAGAAGACGACGGCCAAGAAGGTCGCCGACAAGTAACGGCGCAGTCGAAACATTGCCCAAAAAAAACGAGCGAGGACCCCGCGATCCTCGCTCGTTTTTTTGACCGGCAGTTAGGGATGTTCTTTTTCTGCCGGCAGTTTAGGAACGTCCCTAACTGCCGGCTCGGGAACGACAAAGCGCTAGTTCACCTCGACAGGCTTGGCGCCGGGATAGCGCTCCTCAAAGTCTAGGCGGTACTTATTGTCATTGGTGCCCGCCACGTTGTCGCGCGACAGCGGCGCCACGATCTCATTCTTGTGGTCCGCAGGCTTGGCGTATTTCAGGCTGATCTCCCAGGCATCACAGATTGCGTCAATGCGGTGATCCAGGTCGTCGTACAGGGCGATGATGTCCTTCCAGGAGCTGTAGTTCTTGGAGCTCGTCGGGACGTCCAGGTCCTCGACGATGTCGTAATACTGCTCGATGGTGTCCTCCGTGCGCTCGGCGACGTCGGCGAGATTTTGACGGGTGGTTCGATCCTCTTCCAGATAGTTGCCGTTGAAGTTCTGCGCGCAGCCACGGACCTGGCTGTCGAGATCTTCGAGCAGGTCGTAGTATTCGCTCAGGCGACGGTAGAGGTTCTGCTCGGAGAGCGTTGCTTCGCCGCCATCCTCGTCGTCATCGTCATCATCGTCGTACAGGCTGTTGGGATCGCCGAGAGGCTTTAGGTCATCGTCGTCGACGTCATGGTGCAGCTTAGCTACCGCGGCAGTCGTCTGCGTGGCGGCGTTGTCGAAAGGCTTGATCACAAAGAAAACGACCAGGGCGATGATGATCGCCACCAGCACAACGATAACGGCGATAAGCGGCCCGGTGCCGCTCTTTTTGGGAGCGGGGGTCTGTGGCGAAGCGGGCGCGTATGCGGGAGCCGGCTGCTGTTGGGGCGAGCCGCTCGCGACGGGTATGCGCTGCGTGGTCTCGACGGCCTCGGTCCCTGCGGCGGGGTCGGGGCTATAGGCGAGGGGGTCGTCCGCCTTGGCTTGCGGCGTATCAAGGGAGCCGGTCTGCTCAAAAGCGGGCTGGCTATCGCTCGCGGCTGTTTGCTCAACGGGTGCACCGCACGAGGTGCAGAACTTGGCATCATCTGCAAGAAGCTTGCCGCACGAGGCGCAATACCGAGACATTGCCACTCCTTTCGCCACATTTCAATGCAATACGACGATTATACCCAGCATCCAAAATTCCCCATCATACGTTGCGGTGAAATAGGGACTGTTTGGCGGTCTCAGAGCTTCAATCAGTCCCTATTTCACCGCAACTTTGGAAAGGCGCCTTTAGCCATTGGGGACGCGCCGAGCACTGGGGTATCATGGCTTAGTTGATATATCTGCATTTACGCGCCTTGTAGGAAGGGGCTGCGCCCATGGCTTTTGAGCCTGCTCAACATAGCTTTATCACGCTCGAGGGCGTCGACGGTGCCGGCAAGTCCACGCAGGCGCGTCTGCTTGCCCGTGCGCTCGACCTCGCTGGCTATCAGGTCGTAACTCTGCGTGAGCCGGGTGGTACTGCCATCAGCGAAAAGATTCGCGCCCTGTTGCTCGACCCCGCCAACACGGCGATGGGCGATACTTGCGAGTTGCTGCTCTACGAGGCGGCGCGCGCCCAGTTGGTGCACGAGGTCATAGCCCCCGCCCTTGCGGCCGGCAAGGTGGTCCTGTGCGATCGCTTCTACGATTCCACGACCTGCTACCAGGCATTTGCCGATGGCCTCGACCGCCAGATGGTGCGCGACGCCAACAACCTGGCCGTCGCGGGAACGCACCCGGCGCTCACACTCGTCTACCACATCACGCCCGAGCAGGCGGCGCTACGCATGGCAGCCCGTGGCGCGGCGGATCGCATGGAGGCCAAGGGCATGGCATTCCAGGAGCGTGTCTACGAGGGGTTTTGCGCAATTGCTACCGAGGAGCCAAACCGCGTAAAGCTCATCGACGCCACTACGACCGTCGAGGTAGTTTTCGAGAAGACGGTCGAGCAGGTTCGCGCGTACGGTCTCGACATTCCGCGGGAAGCCGTCGCCGCCGCGCTTGCCAAGGAGGCCGAGTAACATGGCCCCCGCTCAGGCAAGCCTGCTGGCCAAGCTCGACACCCAAGAGCGCGTGCGCGATTTTTTGACCAACGCCGTCGCCAGCGGCCGCGCGTCGCACGCCTACCTGTTTTTGGGCGCCCCCGGCGCCGGCAAGCTCGATGCCGCATGGGCGCTCGCCCAGGCCTTCCTGTGCGAGCAGGATGGCTGCGGCGCATGCGACAGCTGCGTGCGCGTTGCACGGCACACGCATCCCGACGTGCACTATTACACGCCCGAGAGCGCCATGGGCTACCTCATTGCCCAGACCCGCGAGCTGCTCGATGACGTGCCGCTGGCGCCCATCCGCGCCAAGGCCAAGGTCTACATCATCGACCGTGCCGAGCAGCTGCGTGCTAACACTGCCAACGCACTGCTCAAAACACTCGAGGAGCCGCCCGAGGGCGTCATGTTCATCTTGCTGGGCACCTCGGCAGACGTGATGCTGCCCACCATCGTGAGCCGCTGTCAGTGCGTGCCGTTTCGGCTGGTGTCGCCCGCCGCGGCCGCGCAGGCCGTGAGTCGCGCGACGGGCCAGGATCTCGCACGCTGTCGCATGGCGGTCGCCGTGGCGGGGAGCCCCACGCGCGGCATCGAGTTCCTTAAGAGTGCCGAGCGCCAGGACGCCCGCCGTCAGATGGTCCGTGCCATCGACTCACTCATTGCCGCCGACGAGGCCGATGTGCTCAGTCGCGCCAAGTCGCTCATCGTCGCCGTTAAGGCGCCGCTCGCCGAGGTCAAGTCCACACAGGAAAAGGTGCTCGAGCAAAACGCCGATTACCTGTCGCGTGGAGCATTGAAGCAGCTTGAGGACCGCAACAAGCGCGAACTCAACGCGCGCGAGCGTTCGGGTATCATGGAAGCGCTGGCGAGCGCACGGACGCTCATGCGCGACGTGCTGCTGACGCTTCAGGACGAGGCAGCCGACGTAGTGAACGAAGACGTGCGCGACACGATCGGGCGGCTTGCCGCCGCGACCAATGTTGCGGGTGCCACCCGGGCGCTCGAGGCGGTCGCAATTGCCGAGCGCAACATCGCCAGAAACGTTACTCCCCAGCTGGCCATCGAGGTCATGCTGTTCGATATCAGGAAGGCACTGAAATGCCGTTAGTCGTACCCGTTAAGTTTACCTACGCCTCGCGCGACCTGTGGTTCGACCCGCAGGATCTGGATATCCTCGAGGCCGATTATGCTATCTGCTCCACCGAGCGCGGAACCGAGATCGGCTTGGTCACGGCCGATCCCTTCGAGGTGCCGCAGGACGAGATCGGCCAGCCGCTCAAGCCCGTGCTGCGCGTGGCGAGCGACATCGACCTGCAGCTTGCCGATGATCTGGCCATCCAAGGCGACGAGGCCATGGTCGATTTCCGTCGCCTGGTCAAGGAGCTCGACCTCGAGATGAAGCCGGTCGGCGTCGAGTACCTGTTTGGCGGCGAGAAGGCCGTGTTCTACTTTGCGGCCGAGGAGCGCGTCGATTTTCGTCAGCTCGTCAAGGATCTGTCCTCGACGCTGCACATTCGCGTCGACATGCGCCAGATCGGCGTGCGCGACGAGACTCGCCTGGTGGGCGGCTATGCCCAGTGCGGCCAGGAGCTCTGCTGCACGCGCTTTGGCGGACAGTTTGAGCCCGTCTCGATCCGCATGGCAAAAGAGCAGGACCTGCCGCTCAATTCCTCCAAGATCAGCGGCGTTTGCGGCCGCCTGATGTGCTGCCTGCGCTATGAGTTCGAAGCGTACAAGGACTTTAAGAGCCGTGCGCCCAAAAAGAAGACGCTCATCGATACGCCGCTCGGCAAGGCGCGTATTCAGGAATATGACACGCCGCGTGAGCAGCTGGTGCTGCGCCTGGAGAACGGCAAGGTCTTTAAGGTCAACCTGGCCGATATGACCTGCTCGGAGGGCTGCAAAAAGAAGGCCGCCGAGCAGGGCTGCAACTGCCGCCCCGACTGCGTGACGCGCGACGTGCTCGAGCGCATCGAGTCGCCCGAGATGCGCCTGGCGCTCATGGAGCTCGACCGCGAGAACGGCGTCGACGTGGGCGATGGCCTGTCGAGCGCCGACCGTCTTGCTGGCACGTCGATGCCCAAGCGCCGTCGTCGCGATGCTGAATCCGATGCTCGCGCCGGTCAGGGGCAGGGCGAGGGCCGTGGCCGCGGAAAGGGCCGTGGCAATGCCGCAACGCCCGAGGCCGAGGAGGCTGCCGGTGGACGTCGCCGCCGCAAGCGCTCGGGTGCGGGCGATGCCGGCGAGGCCGCTCCCGCAGGCAAGAACTCCTCCCGCGAGCGCGAGGCTCAGCAGCCCCAGCAGCAAAACCGCGGCGGTGGTATGAATCCCACGCGCCGTCGCCGCCGCCATTTGTCGAGCGAGGAGCGCGAGGACGCCTTCCGCGCCGCAGCCGCTCGCGAAGCCGGTGCCGCCCCCAAGGGTGGTTCGGGTTCCGATACGCCTGCCGACAAGGGTAGCAAGCAGCGCAACGATGACGAGCGCGCCCCGCGTCCGCGTCGCCGCCATTCCTCGGGCACGCAGCAAAAGCCCTCGGTGCCCTCCGTGGCCGATCAGGTCTCGGATGGCGAGGTCAAGGTCACACGTCGGCGCCCTGGAGATGGCGGAGGGGCGGCTGCCAAGGCCGCGCGCGGCGCTGCTCGCGACGAACGCGAGTCGTGCGAAGATCGTGGTGGCGAGGGTTCGGCCGACCAGGGCCAGAAGCGCCGTCGCCGTCGTCGTTCCCGCAAGCCGCGTCAAGATGGTGGCGAGGGTTCGACCCCGTCTTCGTCTGCACCACAACCGCCTACCGGCGAATAACGCCCGCGAGCGGATTTAACCTGCCTGACCCCAAACGCGTCGGGGTACCATAGCGCTGAATCAACAACCCTCCCTGCGACCGAGCGTAGGGAGGGTTGTGTCGTGAAGAGACATTTGAATGTGTTGGGATGCCTGCAAGGTGCCGGCATCCTACCGTTTGCGGACGAATTGCTACCGTTTGCCGAGCGGGTGGCACGCGAGGCGCTCGAGGCATTGTCGCCAACACGATGTGCCGGCTGCGAGCGCGCCGGTGCGCTTATTTGCCAAGACTGCCTGGCTGCGCTCACGCTCATCGACCCATGTCATAGCTGTACCCGATGCGGCGCCCCGTTTGGGGATTTGCTGTGCACTGAGTGTTCGGTCGAGGGCACGTCCTCGGCAATGTCGGAGGCGCTCGACCGCTGCCTGGCGTGCGCCGTCTATGCGCATCCGCTGCCGCGCATCATTAAAGCGTACAAGGACGCGGGCGAGCGACGTCTGGCTCCGTATCTGGCGGAGCTGCTCTACGACACCGCCCTGCATGCCCAGGTCGTAGCGCCCGAACGCTTAGGAGGTGTGCTGTCCGGTGCGGATGCGGTGGTGTTTGTGCCTGCGACGGCGGCAGCGTTTCGGCGGCGTGGTTTTGATCATATGGAGGCTATTGCGCGCCCATTTTGCGAGCTGTCGGGTGTTCCCCTGCTCGATGCTCTCGTCAAGTACGGGCATGGCGACCAGCGCGAACTCGGTCGTGAGGAGCGCCGCGAGCGTGCCCAAGGCATGTACGAGACGGTTGAGGATGTGCGGGGCAAGTGCCTGCTGCTTATCGACGACGTTATCACCACGGGTGCGACGATGGCCGCGGCTTCGGCGGAACTCAAGCGCGCCGGCGCCGCAGCAGTCGATGGCCTCGCTATCGCACGCGTTTGGTAGGGGTGGTTTTGTGGCAGTAAAGATTGAGCGGTGCAACGAGCCGACAGGCGAACAGCTAGCGGCTTCCGTAATCCTAACAGGCGCCTCGGCGCTACGCATGATGCGCGCCGAGCGCCGACAAATGGGTTACATCAGCTGGAGGGACCTCGATCCCGATGAAGAGCGCCGTGTGCTGTGCACGTCGTCGCCCTCGACCGAGGACATCTATCTTCCCGACTTGGTGCGGATTGGGGCCGCAAGCGGCGAGGTGCAAGAAGATCTTTGCTTGCTGGTGGGATCTGCGGCGCAGCGCCGCCGCATGCCTGGCGTGGGCTGGTCCGTATGCTCTGGGTTGCCCGCCGGCTCGATTCTAGAGGTGGAACCGGGGGTGTACAGTCTATCTCCCGAGGCCCTTTGTGTTGCCGTCGCCCGCGAGGTCGGTTGTATCCAGGCATTTGCCCTGGCCCAGGAACTGTGTTCCAAGATTTCACTGAGCGATCGCGGGAAGTATCTGCCTCCCTACACCTCGCCTGTTGCGAATAGGCTTGCAAAGGACAAGGACCAGCTAGCAGACGTGGGCTACTTTGAAGTCGAGCCGGTGCTGATGCCCGATCGTCTGGCAGATTACCTTGCGGCATGCAAGGGGAATGTGGCCAAAAAGCTGCTGCGTCTGTGTCCCTATCTTTCGGAAAACCTGCTCTCGCCCATGGAGTGCATCATGCTCGCTCTGTTTTCGCTTCCGTTTCCCTATGGCGGATTTGCTTGCGGTCCCTTTAAGACCGACTACAAGATCGAGTTCGATGACCGCGCGCAGGCAATCTCGGGGATGCCGCATGCAGTTTGCGATGCGTATCAAGAGGCAGCCCGGTTTGACCTGGAATACAACGGTGAGCTGGGCCATTCCTCCCGGAGGGGACGTATCCATGATGAAAAACGCAACACGGGCTTGATTACTATGGGAATCGAGGTCGCGACGGTCAACAACGAAATGCTCTGCGACATGGAAGCGATGGAAGCGCTCGCATGGCGCATCCACCAGCGTATGCGAAAGCGGTACCGGAATCGTGTCGATGCCCGCAGGAAGAAGCAAGAGGCGTTGCTTAACACGCTGCGGGCGTGTTTTGGGCTTAAGCCGGTCTAATTCGCGACGAAAATAGGGGGTTAATCATATACCCTGGCCAAAAAATGGCAAATATGAGTACTGTCACTAAATCAGTAACAGCAAAATCAGGATTTTAAGACTCGGAGGTGGCGTAAAGTCAGAAGATAATAAACAAATGTAGAATAACTAAGCATCAAGTTGGCGGCGCTGAGCGCAAAACCTGTCCGAGAGGCCAAAATTACCTGTTACTAAATTGGTAACAGTACTCATATTTGCCATTATTTGGCCACGGTACCCTAAGAAGGGCGCCCCGGAGCTCCCCGTAGGGG
>NZ_JAQLFP010000008.1 GCF_028207065.1 Collinsella aerofaciens | reverse complement strand
CAAAGCCGTCTGCTGGCTTTGCCCCTTCCTTAGCTTGATTTACTCATCCATGAGATAGTAGTGTCCCAGCGCGTCGGCACCCAGGATGGCGTTTGCGACCATCTCGGGCGTCACCTCAAACGGCATATTGCACATGGTGTCATCGGGCGCGCAGGCGGCCTCGGCAACAATCATGGCCTGTTCGCGCGTAAGCTCGGCAACGCCAAGTTCCTTCATCGTGACCGGCAGGCCCAGCTCAATGCAGAAGCCCAAGACTTCCTCGAGTTTCTCAGTCGGAGCATCCTCGAGTACCAGCTGAACGATGGTGCCAAAGGCGACCTTCTCGCCGTGATACATGCCGTGGCACTCGGGCAGCATCGTCAGGCCATTGTGGATGGCATGAGCAGCAGCAAGGCCCGAGCTCTCAAAGCCAATGCCCGAAAGCAGCGTATTGGCCTCGATGATATGCTCGACGGCAGGCGTGAGCGCACCCTTCTCCAGCGCGACCTTGGCCTTGACGCCATCGGCCATAAGCGTCTCGTAGCAGAGCTTGGCGAGCGCCAGACCGGCCATGCCGCCCTTGCCGCCAGCGCAGGTGCCACCGTCGGCATCATGCGTCGCCTGGGCCTCAAAGTAGGTTGCGAGCGCATCGCCCATACCGGAAACCGTCAGGCGCACCGGGCTCGCCGCGATAACCGTCGTATCCATCAGAACAATGTTGGGGTTTGCCTTAAGGAAGAGATATTTATCGAACTGGCCATCGTCGGTGTAGAGCACCGAAAGTGCCGAACACGGGGCATCGGTCGAAGCAATGGTGGGGCAAATGATAACCGGGGACTCCAGGTAATAGGCGACGGCCTTCGCGGTGTCGAGGATCTTGCCGCCACCGACGCCGACGATGATGTCGCAACCGTTGTCGCGAGCGAGCGCAACCAGGCGATCGACCTCGCCCTTGGAGCACTCGCCGTTAAAGTCCTCAAACAGCAGCTCGGCCTTAGCCTCGGCAAAACCGCCCTCGATCTTGGCACCGACGCGCTTCTTGCCCGAAGGCGTCACGATGACGAGGGCCTTAGCGCCGAGCGGCTCGACATAGGAGCCGAGCTTGGCGAGCTCGTCCGGACCCTGGATGTACTTGCTGGGGCTATTGAAAATTGCAGCCATAACTATCCCATTCTCTAAAAGAAAAAAGAAAGGGGCTCCGTACAGATACGTGCGGAGCCCCTCGTTACGATAACAAGAGTCGATTAGAAATCGATGTCGGTGTCGTAGTAGCAGGCCTTGAGAATCTTCTCGAAGTCGGCAGCCTTGGTCTCACGCGGGTTCTCGGGCGTGCAGGCGTCCTGCTCGGCGTTCGCGGCGATCTCGGGGAGCTTGGCGAGGAACTCCTCCTCGGAAACCATCTGCGGGTTCTCGGCGTCGACCTTCACGCCACCATTCGCGTAATCCTTGATGGACTGCGGAATGTTGAGCTGGTCATTGAGGTCGCGAATCTTCTGGACGAGCGCAGCGATGAGCTCCTCGTTGGTCTCGCCGGGAAGGTGCAGGATCTCCTTGGCCACGTAAGCGTAACGCTCAGCAGCACGCGGGTCCTTGGAGTTCCACTGGATAACCTTGCCCAGGTACATGGCGTTAGCGGCACCGTGGATGATGTGGCCGTTCTCGAAGGCAGCACCGGTCTTGTGAGCCATGGAGTGAACGATGCCGAGCAGGCCCGAGGAGAAGGCGATACCGGCGATGCACTGAGCCTCGTGCATGTGCTGACGGGCCTCATGGTCGCCAGCATAGGACTTGGGCAGCCACTCGACGATCTCGCGGATGCCGTGCAGGGCGTTGGCGTCGGTGAACATAGAGGCGCAGGTGGAAACGTAGGCCTCCATGCAGTGGGTCAGAGCATCCATGCCGGTGTGAGCGCACAGCTTGGCGGGCATGGTGTAGGTGAGCTCGGGGTCGACGATGGCGACATCAGGGGTGATGTTGAAGTCGGCCAGCGGGTACTTGATGCCCTTGGCGTAGTCGGTAATAACGGAGAACGCGGTGACCTCGGTAGCGGTGCCGGAGGTAGAGGAGATGGCGCAGAAATGAGCCTTCTGACGCAGCTCGGGGAAGCTGAACGGCTGGATGATGTTGTCGAAGGACTCCTCGGGATACTCGTAGAAGACCCACATGGCCTTAGCGGCATCGATGGGCGAGCCGCCGCCGATGGCGATAATCCAGTCGGGCTCGAACTCGCGCATGGCCTCGGCGCCCTTCATGACCGTCTCGATGGACGGGTCGGACTCGACGCCCTCGAACAGCTTGACCTCCATGCCGGCCTCTTTGAGGTCGGCCTCGACGTCCTGCAGGAACCCGCCGCGGCGCATAGAGCTGCCGCCAGAAACGATGATGGCCTTCTTGCCCTTGAGGTTCTTCACCTCGTGGCGAGCGCCCTCACCAAAGTACAGATCGCGAGGATTGGTAAAACGTCCCATACTGTGCCTCCTAAACAAGCCCCTCTTAGACTTGTGTATATAACGGAGCACCCGATTGGCTCCGTTAGGACCGTTTTGCGCGTTGCCGGCGATGACAACGCACGATGTCTAAACGTCTCAACGCTCAGACAAACACTATTTTACCGTTCTGGTTGGTCAGTTATTCACCTAAAGCCAACAATGATGAAACGTTTTTTCTATCCCTGAAGACCCTTGTGGGGCATTCATACTCCCAAGCTGGGCAAACGTTTTATCAAGGTTGACCACATATCCCGGGCAGGACGGTGCCCCTCCAAAATGCGCCCCGTTCGCCGCCAAAAATCGACCGTTTGCGGCACCGTGATACCACTCAGTCGTCCAAGGCGCCGACATTTGTGCGACATCCGTCTTCGTGGTGCAAAGGTGCATGTCCAAGTGCGGCACCCCCGGTGTGCCACATGCGGGTAAACTAGAACCTTATATAGAGACATTTGAACCCTAACCGCAGCAAAGGAGGCCCCATGGCATTCGATCCCATTCAAGAGGATTGCCATCGCCTCGTTCTTGAGGCCTTGCGCCGCGACAATATCCCGCTCACCGACGGCCCCGCCGTCGAGCGTCTGATGGAGCAATTCACCCGCAACCCCGCGCCGCTCATCGTGCACGACCGCGACCGCGCCGGGCATCTGATTGCCAAGGTGGTCGAGGCCGTCGACTACCGCATTCCCTTTATCCCCGACGATGCCCAAGCCGAGCAGGAAGAGGCCGCTGCCGAGAACATGCTTCGCGAGGCCGTCGCACTCGATCCGGCCAACTGGGATGCGCAGCGCATGTTGTGCGCCCTCACCGCTGACTCCAACGAGGAATACGTGCAATATCTGGTGTCCAAGTGCGACGAGGTGGAGCACGATCTGGCGCTCAAGATTGCCTCGGCGCAGGACCCCTACGAGCGCGAGGCCGCAGGCGACCTGACCCGCCGTCCCTACCTGCGCTGGCTTGCCGCCTTGGCATCGCGCGCGCTCATTAGCGGCCGCTACCGCATGTCGCTCGAAGCCGCAAACCGCAGCCTCGACTTTGCCCCCAACGATCCTGCCGGCGTCCGCCACACCGCAATGCTCGCCATGGCAAAGCTCGAATACCCCGCTGAGGAGCTCAGGCGCTTTCGCTCTGCCCACTCCGTCCCCTATCTCGCCAACACGCCGCTGCGCCGTCGTCCCAAGGATGCAGAACGCGACTTGGACCCGTGGACGCTCATCGCGCTGATGAGCGCTGCCTGGCGCGAGCTGGATTACGAGGGCGCCGAACACTACCTGCGCATCCTTGCGCGCTCGTGCCCGCACGCAGCCGAGGCGCTCTACTTCCAAACCGAGTTTCCCGATGGCGTCTATGCCCGCGTCAACGTGGGTGCAGGCTCCACCGACGAGCTTGTCCTTGCGCTGTCCGAGGCGACGCCGGTACTGCAGGAGGGCCTGGGCGCCCCCGACAACGCCAGCTTTGCCGCCTGGATCGCCACCAACGACATCGTGCGCTCCCAGATCGACGAGCGCATCCTGCGCGCGGCCGAGCAGGGGCTTCCATTTAAGGGAGGGGACCTCTAATGGATCCGAGCGTCTACATCCCCGCCTACCTGGAGCGCACCTATCTGGCGTCGCACCCCGAGCTCACCGATGCAGCACGCGAGCTTGTCCATAACGACATTAGCGCGAATCCTCAAAAGTATGCGCAGGCCGAGCATGCCCAGGCACTGCTGTCCTATGCCGGCGTTCATCGCCACCTGCTCGACGAGCTCCATCGCATCGAGGACATGGGCAGCGACGAGGAGTTTGAGCAGACGCGCAACCGCCTGTTCGACGACATGCGTGATGAGCTGCTCAAGATCGTCCGCGTCGATGCGCTGGCCGTCGATGCCCAGCTGCTCGCCATCATTTTGGCGGACACGCCCGTCGACGCCTGCCTGGGCGACCTGATGAAGCTCGAGACGAGCACGGCCGACTACCTGCAACAGAGCGTGCCCGGGTTTGATATGGAGGCCCCGCACTATTGGGCCAATAATGTTTTGGCCGACGGTGTCACCGCAGCGGACCTTACCGTGAGCGAGCCGGCCCTTATCGGGTGGCTTCACACACTCGAGGCCATCTCGCAGCTGTGCATGGCGAGCGCTCGTTACCGCGCCGCCGCCAACTATGCTCGCCGTGTCCTTAAGGCGGAGGGCTATCCCACCCGGGCCGCCGGCACCGTATTGCTTGCCCTCGCCCGCTTGGAAGACCAGGACGGCTTTTTTGCCCTGGCGCATCAGCTCGAGGAACAGATGGGGGCAGACGCACTCGAAAACTCTCCTTGGTACCTGCTCGCCCGCACGATCTTGCTGTTCAAAACAAACAAGATGCGCCCGGCGGTGCGTGCGCTGCGTGAGTTCGCTAACCGTTGCGAGGGCGGCGCGTTCTTTTTGCTGAACCCCATGTATCAGACACCGTACCTTCCCTGCCGGCCCGAACCGCACGACCCCTGGGACCTTTCGCATCAGGCAGTTTGGGAAGCCGACGGCATTATCTCGGACACCCCCGACTTTGCCCCCTGGGCCAACGCCTGCGAAGATGTATCGCAGCTCGCCCAGGAATTTGCGCGCCGCTACGGCTTTTAGCGACGCGATCGCCCCGACCATGTCATCTATGTTAGGAACGGCTTCATGAACCTCCGCTCATCTCTCGCCTGCACCTCGAGCGATATCGCCCGCTGGGGACTGCGCTCTGTCCTCAAACGCCAGGGTGGCGTGCTTCCCGGCCGCATCGCCATGAAGATCGACCCCGAGCTGCTAAGCGACCTCGCGAGCCTGGTCGACCGCAGCGTGGTGATTACCGGTACTAATGGCAAGACCACCACCTCCAACCTCATCGCTGACGCCGTTGCTGCCAGCGGCGCTACCGTGGTGTGCAACCGTGCCGGCAACAATATGGAGCCTGGTGTGGTGGGTGCTCTGCTCGAGGCCCGCGGCAGCCTTAAGCACACCAGCAGCGGCAAGCGCGTGGGCGTTTTTGAGTGCGACGAGCTCTACACCGTACGCGTTCTGCCCAAGCTCAAACCGACGTACTTTGTGCTGCTCAACCTGTTCCGCGACCAGCTAGACCGCTACGGCGAGATCGACCATACCCAAGACGTCATCGCCCATGCGTTGGAGCTCTCTCCGACGACAACGCTCATCTACAACGCCGACGATCCGCTGTGCGCCTCGATCGCCGCGCGCGTCCCCAACACGAGCATCGCCTTTGGCATCGACGGCGCCACGGGCACCGAGTCCGACCGCATTAGCGACTCGCGTTTTTGCTCGCAGTGCAACGCCCCGCTGGAATACGACTATGTGCAGTACGGACAGCTGGGCGCCTATCATTGCCCTTCGTGCGGCTGGGGTCGCCCCGCGCTGCTCCGCCGCGTGACGGGCGTTGAGCTCGGCTGCGACGGCTACGGCTTTGACCTGGCCTTTGGACCCGAGGCCAACGCGCCCGCCGTGCACATCGCCACGCGCTACAACGGCCTGTACATGGTCTATAACGTCGCCGCCGCCTTCTTTGCGGCGCACGAGCTGGGCGTGGACGCGGCGCACCTGCAGCCCACGCTTAATGCCTACGTGCCCGCCGGCGGACGCATGGGCCGCTGGGATATTGCCGGCCGCACCGTCGAGGCCAACCTGGCCAAGAATCCCGTGGGCTTCGATCGCCAGATCCAGTCCATTAAAACGGCAGGTGGCAGGCTCTGCGCCTTCTTCCTAAACGATAACGATGCCGACGGCCACGATGTCTCGTGGATCTACGATGTCGACTTCGAGCGCATCGCCGACACGCCGGATCTTGTCGCCTTTGCCGGAGGCACGCGTGCGCACGACATGCAGGTACGCCTCAAGTACGCCGGCATCGACGCCGCCATTATCTCGGACGTCGCGCAGGCAATTGGCGCCATGGCAGACGAGGCCGCCGATGACACCTTCTACGCCGTCGCCAACTACACGGCCTTCCCGCCGCTGGTCAAAGAACTCGACGGGCTGAAGGGTGCCGATGCAGCCACGGTTGCCGCCCGCGCCGCAGTCCGTGCCGACGGCAGCGCTCTTCCTGTCGGTATCGCGCCAGTCGAGCTCTCGCGCCCGCTGCGCATCGTCTACCTGTATCCCGATGCCCTCAACCTCTATGGCGACGGCGGCAACGTCATCGCCCTCGAGCGCCGCTGCGCCTGGCGCGGCATCCCCGTTCGCGTGGATGAGGTCCGCATGGGCGAGGTGCTCGATCTGCATGATGCCGATATCGTCATGATGGGCGGCGGATCCGATCGCGACCAGCTAGCCGTGGCACACGAGCTGCTCGCCCAAAAAGACAAGGTCGCAGCCTATGTTGAGGACGGCGGTTCGCTGCTCGCCATCTGCGGCAGCTATCAGCTGCTCGGCCGTTCGTACTATATGGGCGAAAATCGCATCGAGGGCCTGGGCGTCATTGCCGCCGAGACCGTACGCGGCTCCGACCGCCTGATCGGCAACGTCGCCGTCAAGACCGACCTGGCACCCGAGCCCTTTGTGGGATTCGAGAACCACGGTGGCCGCACGCTTTTGGACGCCGATGCCACGCCGCTCGGAACGTCCGTCGTCACGGGCACCGGCAACAACGGCGACGATGGCTTTGAGGGTCTCATCTACAAGGGTGTCATCGGCACGTACCTGCATGGCCCGGCGCTGCCCAAGAACCCCGAACTCGCCGACTGGCTCATCGCGCACGCCCTCGAGCGCCGTGGCGACACACAGGCCGCCGCCCTGCTGCCGCTCAAACCCCTCGACGACACCTACGAGCACGCCGCCCACGACGCCGCCATGAAGCTCCTCCCCTAACGCCCCAACCACCACAAAGGGGACAGGTACCTTTGTGGTGGTTTTCCAGTTTGCCAACGATATACGCGCCGGCAAAAAAGTCTGCTATACTCTTTCCCGCTGTCCCCATCGTCTAGCGGCCAAGGACGCCACCCTTTCAAGGTGGATATCGCGGGTTCGAATCCCGCTGGGGGCACCACAGAATCTGAGAAGCCCGTTACCAATTCGGTAGCGGGCTTTTTGCTACCCATACGCCGGGATTCGAACCCGACAGGGTGCGGATCCCGGCAAATCGGCGGTAAAACGGGCTTCAAAGCGTCCTTCGCAAACAAAAACCGGGGCCCGCGCGATGCGGACCCCGGCTCAATACCGTGACGATATGTCAGTTACGTTCTACACATAGAACAGGATGTCGTCGTAAGTCGGGACCGGCCAGTAGTCGGCTGCCACGATCTCCTCCATGGCATCCACGGCGGCGCGCAGCGTATCCATAGCGGGAACAACCTCGTGCGCGTACACGTTGGCCTGCTCCTGGCCATCGAGGGTCTCGGCCTTCTGGTGCACGGCGTCGAGAGCCTTGATGGAATCGTTGATGGCGGTGATGCCGTTGCAGAGCTTGTTGAGCGTGTTCTGCTCGCACTGCATGGCAGCGTCGGCACCGGCGGCGCGGATTGTCTCCAGGCCCTTAGCGACCTTGGTGGCATAGGCGGTGATGACCGGGCGATAGGTACGACGTGCCTCGCGAATCATCGTGGTAGCCTCGATGTTCATGAGCTTGTTGTACTTCTCGAGCTTGCAGTCGTAGCGGCACTGGGCCTCGGCGCGGGTCAGAACGCCCGTCTCCTCAAAGAGCGCGATGGCCTTATCGGAAACAAAGGCAGGCAGTGCGTCGGCCGTGGTCTTGTTGTTGGCAAGGCCGCGCTTCTCGGCCTCGACGGGCCACTCGTCGGAGTAGCCGTCGCCGGAGAACAGGATGCGCTGGTGATCGGTCAGGACCTTCTTGCAGTACTCGAGCGCAGCGTCCTGGAATTTGTCCTCGGGCGTGCCCTCAAGTGCATCGGCAAAGGACTTGAGCGACTTGGCCACGGCAGCATCGAGCACCAGGTTGGAGTCGGAGACGTTCTGCTCGGAGCCGCAGGCACGGAACTCAAACTTGTTGCCGGTGAAAGCGAACGGGGAGGTGCGGTTGCGGTCGGTGTTGTCCTGCATCAGCTTGGGCAGGGTGTCGGCGCCCAGGTCGAGCACGCCGCGCGTGGCGTGGACGGAAGCCTTGCCGTCGATGATCTTCTCGACGACCTCGGTAAGCTGGTCGCCCAGGAAGATGGACATAATCGCCGGAGGAGCCTCGTTGGCGCCCAGACGGTGGTCATTGCCGGCCGAAGCGACGGAAGCGCGCAGGAGCTCCTGATAGTTGTCGACGGCCTCGATCACCGCGGTGAGGAAGACGATGAACTGCAGGTTGTCGAGCGGGGTGTCGCCCGGATCGAGCAGGTTCTCGGACTCGGTGCCGAGCGACCAGTTGTTGTGCTTGCCCGAACCGTTGATGCCCTCGAACGGCTTCTCATGCAGCAGGCAGACCAGATCGTGGCGGGAGGCGATGAGCTTCATCTTCTCCATCATGACCAGGTTCTGGTCGATGGCCTCGTTGACCTCGCCATAGACGGGGGCGAGCTCATGCTGGCAGGGGGCAACCTCGTTGTGCTTAGTCTTGGCGGGGATGCCGAGCGCCCACAGCTCGTTGTCCAGGTCCTTCATATAGGACGAGACGGTGGGGCGGATTGCGCCAAAGTAGTGCTCCTCGAGCTCCTGGCCCTTGCAGGGAGCGGCGCCAAAGAGCGTGCGGCCGGTGATGACCAGGTCCTTGCGCTTGCGGTAGGCATCCTTCTTGATCAGGAAGTACTCCTGCTCGTCACCCACGGAAGGAACGACCTTCTTGGGGGTCTTGCCAAAGAGTGCCAGTACACGCTTGGACTCACGCGAGAGCGCGGTCATGGAGCGCAGCAGCGGGGTCTTCTTGTCCAGGGCCTCGCCCGTGTAGGAGCAGAAAGCCGTGGGGATGCACAGGACGTCGTCCTTGATAAAAGCAGGGCTGGTGGGATCCCAGGCGGTGTAGCCACGGGCCTCGAAGGTGGCACGCAGACCGCCGTTGGGGAAGCTGGAGGCATCGGGCTCGCCCTGGATGAGGTTCTTGCCCGTAAACTTGGTAATGGCGGTGCCGTCGTGGTTGGGCTCGAGGAAGCTGTCGTGCTTCTCGGAAGTAATGCCCGAAAGCGGCTGGAACCAGTGCGCGTAGTGCGTGGCGCCCTTGGAGATGGCCCAGACCTTCATGGCGTGGGCAACGGCGTTGGCCACATCCAGGTCGAGCGGCTCACCGTCCTCGAGGGTTGCAGCAAGGCGCTTCCAAATGTCCTTGGGGAGGTAGTCCTTCATGACTTCCTCAGAGAACACCATGGTCCCGAAGCGGTCAGTAAGATCGGCCATACGGAACTCCCTTCGTATCGGCACCGCGTGAGATGCGGTGTTGATTACTAACGAACGAGTCATAGCTTAGACTCGCCGTGTTTCCGCGACATTACCGTTATGTTGCTGTCGCGAAACCAATCAATGAGGTTACCGCATCACAGCGGCACTGCCGCCCTTAATGGCCAATCAACTGTATAAATTGCAGACCTCTCCCCATGATTTAAGGGCAGTCAATTTGGGACAGGGCTTTCTTAACTGGTATTTCGCATCAGATACCATTCAATATAGCCCTTTCCTACATTGACCGCTCTGC
Organism: Collinsella aerofaciens; assembly: GCF_028207065.1. Classification (GTDB taxonomy): domain Bacteria; phylum Actinomycetota; class Coriobacteriia; order Coriobacteriales; family Coriobacteriaceae; genus Collinsella; species Collinsella aerofaciens_AR. The sequence goes on along the minus strand of NZ_JAQLFP010000008.1, from coordinate 62,889 downwards.
TATAGGCAATGCCGATAGCAAGGCATCTTTGATTGGTATCCCTAAATCGCGAGTAAAACTCCACCGTGGCACAGCGGTGCTGTAGAATCCTTACAACACATCGCACCCAGGCATCTAAAGGAGCACGATATGCGCGTCGACGAGGTTTTTAAGCAGGCAGCATCCCAGGGCACCACGTCCGTTTCGTTTGAGATGTTCCCGCCCAAGGGTGAGCTTACCCTCGATACGGCTCGCGAGGTGGCAGGCAACCTGTGCAAGCTTTCACCGAGCTTTGTCTCGGTCACTTGTTCCGCTGGCGGCTCGGGTAACGGTGCCACCACCGCCCCCATCGCACATATGATTACGAGCGAATTCGATACGCCCTCGGTAGCGCACCTCACCTGCGTTGGCCGCACACATGCCGATATCGCCGCCAAGATTGACGAGTATCGCTCGGCCGGCGTTGAAAACATCCTGGCCCTGCGCGGCGACCTGCCCGCTGGCGCGACCGAGGACGACAAGCCCGCCTCCGACTACGCCTACGCCCGTGACCTCATCCCCGAGCTCGTCGACGCCGGCTTTTGCGTGGGCGCCGCAGCCTACCCCGAGGGCCACATTGCCTGCGAGGATCTCAACCTCTCGGTCGAGCACCTCAAGCAAAAGCAAGACGCCGGCGCGAGCTTCTTTGTGACGCAGCTCTTCTTTGATAACGAGTGCTTCTATCGCTTCCGCGAGCTTGCCGACAAGGCCGGCATCACCGTGCCTATTACCGCGGGCATCATGCCGTTTATGGGCAAGTCGCAGATCAGCCGCATGGTCTTTATGTGCGGCGCGTCGCTGCCCTCCCCCGTCATCAAGATCCTCGCCAAATACGAGAACGACCCCGAGAGCCTGCAGGCAGCCGGTGTAGATTATGCCGCCCGCCAGCTTTGCGACCTCAAGGAGCACGGCGCCGACGGTCTGCACCTGTACACTATGAACCGTCCTGCAATCGCCGCGACCATTATGGAGCGTCTGGGGTAATGGAAAAACCGCACATCGATACAACCGTTGTTAAAGTGCCGGCCGACCTTGCGTCGCCGGCGCTTTACCGTATCGACGCTGCCCACCATCCTCGTGTCGACCGTGCCGAGATGCTGCGGTATCTGGGCTACGGCGGCCAGCAGATTGAGCCCGAGCTAGCGCAGCGTATTGAGCTTGTCGTTGAGCGTCTGGAGCTGGACATTGAGCCCCGTGGCGTGCGCCGCATATTTGCCATCGATGCCACGGGCGTCGATGAACAGGGCGAGCCCTGCATTCGCTTAGTCGGCACCAACGTTGAACTGCGCGGTCGCGATATCTATCGCCACCTCAAAGACGCCCGCTTTGCCGCACTCATGGCATGCACCCTCGGCATGGACGCCGAACGCCGTCTGCGCACCACGGGAGCTCAGCAGCCCCTAGAGGGAGCCGTGCTCGACGCCGCATGCTCCGCCTACGTGGAGGCCGCCGTCGAGCAGATGGACCAGCAAGTCAAGGCTGCGGCCGCTGCACACGGACTCGCCGGTAACTGGCGCTTCAGTCCCGGCTATGGCGACTGTCCGCTCTCGGCCCAGCGCTCGATCGTGGCTGCACTCAACGCCACGCGCCTCATTGGACTTACCGTCACCCCCACCAGCCTGCTCATGCCCACCAAGAGCGTGACCGCGGTGATCGGCCTGTTTGACGGCGAAGTCCACGACGCCCAGAGCCGCCCCACCTGCAATATCTGCCGCATGCGCGAGCACTGCCGCTTCCGCGCCGCCCACACCACCTGCTATTCCAGCCATTAGGAGCCCCCGATGTTTACTCCGCTTATCACTCATGATCTGGACGGTGCCGCGCTGGCGGCACCCGTTGATGCTGCCCGCCGCAGCGGCGATGCATACAAGACGCGCACGATCGACGACCTTCGCATTAAGGATGACCGCCTGCGCGCCGCCATCGAGGGCACGGGACACCTGCTGTTCGACGGCGGCATGGGCACCATGCTGCAGGCGGCCGGCATGAAGGCCGGCGCCCTGCCCGAACTGCTCAACTTTGAGGAGCCCCAGGTCATCACCGATATTCAGCGTCAGTACGTCGAGGCTGGCTGTGACGTGATCACCGCCAACACCTTTGGCGCCAACGCCCACAAGCTCGACGGCGCCGCCACCGTGGCAGACGTCTTTGCCGCGGCAGTCACCTGCGCCCGCGCGGCCGGCGCCCACTACGTCGCCGGCGATATCGGCCCCATCGGCGCGCTGCTTCGCCCCTTGGGTACCCTCAGCTTCGACGAGGCCTATGACCTCTTTGCCGAGGAAGTGCGCGCCGGCGTCGCCGCGGGTGTGGACCTCTTTATTATAGAGACCATGACCGACCTTGCCGAGATCAAGGCGGCCGTCCTCGCCTGCCGCGAGAACTCCGACCTGCCCGTCTTTGCCACCATGACCTTTGAGGAAGACGGTCGCACCTTCCTGGGCACGAGTCCCGAGGTTGCCGCCATCACGCTCGATGCCATCGGCGCCGATGTCCTGGGCATCAACTGCAGCCAGGGCCCGGCCGAGCTCCGAGAACTCGCCGCGCGTATGCTCACCGTTACGGACAAGCCCGTTATGGTGCAGGCCAATGCGGGACTGCCCCGCGTGGACGATGACGGCAATACCGTCTTTGATATCCAGGCACCCGAATACGCCGAGGCCGTCGCCGGCATGATTGAGGACGGCGTGAGCGTCGTGGGCGGCTGCTGCGGCACCACGCCGACGCACATGGCGGCACTTCGCACCCTCATCGTCAACCACACGCCCAGCCCGCGCCACCGCAAGCCCAGCATGTCGGTCACAAGCGCCCAGACGGTCGTGGACCTTCCCTGCGACGGCCACAAGATCGCCGTCATCGGCGAGCGCATCAATCCCACCGGCAAAAAGCGCCTGCAGCAGGCCCTGCGCGACGGCGATCTGGACTACGTCGTAAGTCAGGGCATCAGCCAGCAAGAACAGGGCGCCGATATCCTGGACGTTAACGTGGGCCTGCCCGAGATCGACGAGGTCAAGATTATCCAGCAGGCCACCGAGCAGCTCCAGGGCTCCACGCTCCTGCCGCTGCAGATCGACTCCACCGATCCCGCCGCTGTCGAGGCCGCCGTACGCCGCTACGCCGGCAAGCCCATCATCAACTCGGTCAACGGCAAGCAGCAGATCATGGATGAGATCTTTCCGCTGGTCGCCCACTATGGAACCAACGTCGTCGGCCTCACGCTCGACGAAGGCGGCATCCCCGATACCGCCGAGGCTCGCTTCGCCATCGCTGAGCGCATCGTGGCCGAGGCCGCCCGCTACGGCATCGGCCCGGACCGCATCCTCATCGACTGCCTGGTCATGACCGCCTCGACCAATCAACGCCAAGCCGAACAGATCCTGCGCGCCATGTCCCTGTGCAAGGAGCATCTGGGCGTCAAATGCGCGCTTGGCGTGTCGAATATCAGCTTTGGCTTGCCCGCCCGCCCGCTGCTGGGCTCGGTCTTTTTGGCCGCCGCCTTCGGCGCGGGCCTGGACGCCCCCATCATGAACCCGGGTTCCAAGCGCTTTATGGACACCGTCTACAGCTATCGCGTGCTGAGCGTTGAGGACGAGGGCTCGACCGGATACATCGAGCGCTACGCCGGCTGGACCGATCCCTATAAGATCGCCGCAAACCCGGCAGCCGCCCAGGCCGCCTCGAGCGACGCCGCGCCCGCTGCCGGCGCCTCCGGCACCGACGGCAACGACGACCCCATCCGTCGCATGGTCGTCTCGGGCCGCAAGGGCGAGATCGCGGCCGAGACCGAGCGCCTGCTGGCCGACCACGACGCCATGGACCTCATCAATAACCACTTTATCCCCGCCCTCGACGAGGTCGGCGTCCTCTTTGACCAGGGAAAGTTCTTCTTGCCGCAGCTTATGGCATCGGCAGAGGCGGCACGCATGGGTTTTGACACCATCAAGCGCCTGATGCCCGCCGACGAGATTGCCGACAAGGGCAAGATCTGCGTGGCCACCGTCAAGGGCGATATCCACGACATCGGTAAGAACATCGTCAAGATGCTGCTCGATAACTACGGCTACACCGTCTTTGACCTTGGCCGCGACGTCGATCCGCAAGAGGTGCTCAAGACCGTACGGGAGCGTGACATCAAGCTCGTCGGCCTCTCGGCGCTTATGACTACCACCGTCGTGGCCATGGAAGAGACCATCAAGCTGCTTCATGCCGAGGTGCCGGGCGTCAAGATCATCGTAGGCGGCGCCGTACTCACCCCCGAATACGCCAAGCAGATCGGCGCGGACTACTACGCCAAGGACGCCGCCGAGAGCGCTCGTATCGCCGAAGAGGTCTTTGGGCAGTAACACAACGGAAACAACCAAGCACCAAAACGTGCCGCACGCGCCACTTGGCACGTGCGGCACGTTAGAATAGAAAAGACTATGCTCGTTTTGGCAGATAGGAGCGCAAGGATGGCGATCACGCCCGCAGAAATCGCGGAAACCCGCGGCATGGTTGAGGAGCAGAACCTCGACATCAGGACCATCACCATGGGTGTTTCGCTCATGGGTTGCGGTGACGAGAACCTCGACCGCATGTGCACGAAGATCTACGACCACGTGACGCACACGGCTGAGCATCTGGTCGAGACCGCCGAGAACCTCGAGCGCGAGTACGGTATCCCCATCGTCAACAAGCGCGTCTCCGTCACCCCGGTGGCGCAGATCGCCGCGTGCTGCAAGGATGAGGACCTCACCCCCATCGCGCATGCCCTCGACCGCGCGGCAGAGACGCTCGGCATCGATTACCTGGGTGGCTTCTCCGCACTCGTCCAGAAGGGCATCGGCGACGCCGATCGCCGCGTCATCCAGTCCATCCCCCAGGCGCTCGCTACCACGAGCCGAGTCTGCTCCAGTGTCAACGTCGCTAGCCTGCGCGCCGGCATCAACATGGACGCCGTGCTTATGGCCGCCCAGACCATCATCGATGCCGCTAAACTCACGGCCGACCAGGATTCCGTCGGCGCTTCCAAGTTTGTCTGCTTTGCCAACATGGTCGAGGACTCCCCGTTTATGGCGGGCGCCGTCCACGGCGGTGGCGAGGCCGACGCCGTCATCAACGTAGGCGTCTCGGGCCCCGGCGTTATGGCCGCAGCCCTGGAGACGCTGCCCGATTCCGCATCGATGATGGAAGTCGCCGAGAAGATTAAGCAGACCGCCTTTAAGATCACCCGTGCCGGTGAGCTCATGAGCCGCGAGGCCGCCCATCGCCTGGGTGTCGAGAAGGGCATTGTCGACCTGTCGCTGGCTCCCACGCCTGCCATCGGCGACTCCGTCGCACGCATCCTCGAGATCATCGGCGTGGGCACCTGTGGTGGCCCGGGCACGACCTGCGCGCTCGCCATGCTCAACGATGCCGTCAAGAAGGGCGGCGTCATGGCCAGCTCCAGCGTGGGCGGTCTCTCCGGCGCCTTTATCCCCGTATCCGAGGACGCCGGCATGATCGCCGCCGTCGAGGCCGGTGCACTTTCGCTCGAGAAGCTCGAGGCCATGACCTGCGTGTGCTCCGTTGGCCTGGACATGATCGCCATCCCCGGCGACACCCCGGTCGAGACCATCGCCGGCATCATCGCCGACGAGATGGCTATCGGCGTCATCAACAACAAGACCACGGCCGTCCGCGTGATTCCCGCCATCGGCAAGGGCGTGGGCGACTGCGTCGAGTACGGCGGCCTGTTCGGCCGTGCGCCCATCATGCCGGTGAACCCCAACGCCGGCACCGTGCTTGCCCACCGTGGTGGACGCTTCCCGGCACCGCTGAACTCGCTCAAGAACTAGCCCAGGGATACGAGGCGAGGAACCCCGGGAAGGACAAATATATAAGGTCGCCTGCTCGGACAGTCCTGACTCGCACGGAGAGCACATTAAGTGCTCTCCGGCTCGTGCGGAACTCGCGATCGACCTTATATATTTGCCCTTCCCGGGGTTCCCGCACATCTCAACCTTGGCTGAGTTCTGTCCCATGTTGCAGTTGCTTCGCTCCTGCACCACATGGTTGATACGGCGGTTTGGCGTTGGATCGGTTCTTTCTGATATATGCTGGTTGCGGCTCTTCTTTTGGGAGGAGTCGCTTTTTTGTTGTGAGGGGGATGGCCCGTGGCTGATGATTTGATTCGCTCTGAGCTTCTTTCTGCTGATTGGAATGGCGAATGGATGCGCCTGCAGGCTGGTCGGCGGCGGGCTGATGATTCTTTTGAGTGGGATAAGCGGGCTCGGCATTTTCGGCCGCTTGAGACTGCTCCGTATGCCCGGGATTTTATAAAGCTGTTGGCGTTAAAGCCTGGCGAGTCGGTGCTTGATATGGGGTGTGGGGCTGGGTCGATTGCCATTCCGCTTGCTCAGGCTGGGCATCCTGTGATTGCTGCTGACTTTTCCCCTGCTATGTTGGGCACGCTTGATGCTGGCATTGAGTACTATGGACTCGAGGATCGCATTACACCGCTTGAACTTGCTTGGGATGATGACTGGGATTTGGTTGGACCGGTCGCGAAAGCGGTAGATGTTGCCTTTGCCAGTCGTTCTGTCACCACGACCAACCTAAAAGGCGCGCTTGCCAAGCTTGATCGAACGGCTCGTCGGCGTTGTGCTGTCACGATGGTCGCCAACTCCAGCCCGCGCTATGACCTGCACCTGATGAACGCCATCGGTGCCTCGGTTACCTGCAGTAATGGCTTTGTGTATGCCTTTAATATCCTCATTCAGATGGGGGCGCTGCCGCAGGTTACATACTTCGAATCGCCCCGTCGCGATACTTTCGATAGCCTTGAGGCGGGCGTGGCGGACTTCTCCCGCATGCTCGAGCACGGTAACGAGGATAAGATCGACCGTCTGCGCGACTACGTCGCTCAGCATATGATTGAGAATCCCCGTGCTGGCGAGCCGGGGTCCAAAGGAGTGCCGCAGGGACGCTATATGCTCGACCATATCCGCAAGGTCCGTTGGGCGTTTATTGCATGGGAGCCGGTCTCTTCGAGCCGTCCATAGACCGCTTTCGGCCGTCGTACACGTCCGCCTGTAACCCGCGCCGTTCTCCCGCTCGGCATCCGCATTCTTTTTGAACTGGGCAAACACGCCCCACACCGCGCCGTTCCTGCGCTATCGTGGGACAGCTCACGTAGATTAAGGCCCCATCGCGGGGCGCCCCATAACATAGAAAGCGAGAACCCATGGCACTGACAGGAGCCCAGGTCAAGCAGCTTCGCAGCATGGCCCATCACCTCAACCCCGCCATCATCATCGGCAAGTCCGACATCAACGAGGGCACCGTCGAGCAGACGGTCGCCTACCTGGAGAAGCACGAGCTCGTTAAGTGCTCCGTACTCGATGGTTCCAGCCTTTCTGCCCGCGAGGCCGCCGAAGATCTCGCCGATCGCTGCCACGCCGAGGTCGTCCAGGTCATCGGCCGCAAGTTCTCGCTGTATCGCGAGTCCTCGCGCAAGGACATCGAGAAGATTAAGCTCGTCTAAGAGCCGACGATCCGGCGAGCCAACATACATCAAGCTTGCGAGCGTCCGAGCAATTCGGGCGCTCATTTTTTATCGCTCGACGAGCACGCGGTTAAGCCTGCCCTCTACCAAGCGCTCGTACAGACGCCGCGTCTCGGGCTCGGGCACGCCATTGACCTGCTCCCTTAGATGGTGCATATGCCCGCTGTACAGCTCGACGATATCGCGCCGCCGCCCCGCCGCACTGTAGACGCGCATGGCGCAGCGCACCATATCCTCACGCGCTGTTTCCTGCCGAAGCCCCGACTCCGCCAGCCAAATCGCCGACTGCAGATCGTTTTCTTCTAGAGCGGCATTTGCTCCCTTAATCATGCAATCGATGTACTTTGACTGCATAATGCGTCGCATACGCAAAAAGTAGGTGGGGTTACAGCCATTGGGAACATACAGCGGTCCGGCATAAAGCTGCTCAATCTTAAGGCACAGTTCAACTAAATGGGGCCCGCGCGCACCCGTGCGATTTCCCAAAACCTCGCGGCTTATCTGGTCAAACAGCCGTACATCGGTCTTGACGTAGTCGCCGTTGAGTCCGATGCATTCATTTTGGATGAGCACACACGACTTGCCATCCGGCGTCGGTCCCAAAGCCGACCGCAAGCGCGATATAGTCGAGTACAGGTTGTTGCGGGCGCTATTGAACTCGGCATGGGGCCACAGCTCCATGGCCAGCGTCTCACGATCGACGAGCGCATCCATGCCCAGCGCAAGCCGCTCGGCAAGTGTCGCCGCCTTCTTGCGCCGCCACATTTTGTCCGTGATGGGAAACCCATCGCGCTCGGCGCGAAACGCACCAAACATGCGAATCTCGATATGGTCGATGGTATCAACGGCTTCAACCTCGCCGGCCTGGAACAGGCGCTCGCCCTCCCCTTCCAGATCGTCGCGCAGCGAATACCGCGATAACTCGCGCACGGGAAGCTTCTTGCGAATCCTGGTCGCCGGCTCGCCCAGACAATGCATGGCAAGGCGCGCAAAGAGCCGATACGATGGCTCCAGAATCCCCGCACGATTCATGGACATCCAGGCCGCAAGATCGCTGTCTCGGCCCGCACAGGCCAAATGCAGCGCCACCATCCAGGCCTCCGCTCCACCAACCTGCGTCTGGCTTATATCGAGCAACTCCGCTTCCTCGCGCACCGAAACCATCGAGGTGTTACGCAGATACGCCGCGCGCTCCAGCAGCAATGCGTTATCGCGCATGTACGCAATCGACTCCTCGGCAAGTTTGAGCACTTGGACCGCACGAAACTTTGCATTAACCGGCCGTCCCTCTGCCAGCGACTGCCAGCCTTCTAGCAACAGGCCAAACAGCTGAATCTGGTTGTCGCGCATGCGCACGGCAAAACGATCGAGCTCGTTGAATGCCGCGTCGTCGGTTACCGGCAGGCCGGAAAGGAGCCGCCGTGCCGCCAACACCATGCGCACCCAGATAGCCATCGCCTTAAGCCCACGTACGTCGAGCGCCTCCCGCACCACCGTCATCTCGTCGTCGCGCTCGTCGGTTCCCGCAAACGACCCGTCAAAAAGCTCCACCAGCATGCTATCGGCCCGTATAACAATCCCCGCGATGTCGAGCTCACAGTCGTAGGCCTTGCTCGTTTTGAGCTGCTGTAGAACGCCGCCGTCATCTCCCCGCTCGGTCAGGCAGCGCTTGACCTCGATATGTGCGGACAACATATCGAGTGCGGTATGGGATGTCTCGATTTCTGGCACGGCCAGGTTCGTAGGAAGCCCAAGCCCGTTGTCCCCATAGCAAACAGCCGTCAGTGTCTGGGCCACCCTCCATGAAACAGGGTCTATTTCGCAGGCCGCCCGTTCGCCCCCGCGCTCGATGACCGATGCCATATAGCGAGCGAGCTTTGTATTGGACACGCTGACCGCTGCCAGATATACGCCAAGCGCCTCGGCAGGCGTTGGCTCTGGAGCCGGATCCTCGGCATCGATCGTGCCCAGCGCTGCTCGGCAGATATCGGCCCCGTGCCCCGTCAGAGCCAGATCGACCCCATACTGCCCAGCAAGTTCAAGGACCGCATCACGGTCCAAAAAGGCGTCCGCCAGGCCCATCGCCGCATCGCATCTACCCGCCTTAAGCAAAATCCGGGCCGCCCTCGGAACAAGTTCGGGGCGAACCTCGGCCACCAACTTACGCAAGCGCAAGCGTCCGTTATCCTCCGTGCCCAGACACGTAAAACTCCGCTCGGCGGGGTCCAAGCCAAAGATCGGGTAGTCGCGTACAAAGTAGGACTGGTCGACCATCGACAGCCTCACCCCGCAAGCCTCGAGTTCTGCGATATTGCCCTCGCCCATCAAAATCATGAGACATGCCACGCAAAACAGCGCATTATTGTCGAGCGAAGCCAGATCGACAAGTGCCGCGCCATATACGTTGACAATCTCGTTTTCGAGCAGACCGGCTACGTCGCCTTGGCCATACAGACCCGTCTGCAATGCCGAAACGAGCTCGGGCACGCCCTGCGTGAGCTGATAAAAGTCGAGCGATGTGCTGATCGAAAACGCCGATGCCCACGCCGAATACTCATAGGCATGCACCTTGAGCATCTGCGCATTGATCTTAACCGAATCGCCCAGCCCATGAATCAGTTGACGATTTGAAGGACGGCAGGAGATAAAGACCCCTACCCCCATAGCGCGCAGGCCGCGAATCCTGTCGATGAGGTCTTCGGTATCGTGCTGATCGAGGTTTGGCACATTATCAATCGCGATAAGGGAGTGCGGTTTGTCTTTGAGTTCTTCGGTAACCACCTCGAGCTGCATAAACACCTCGCGCCCAGTGGCGCGATCGGCCTCGATAATCCGCACAGGGCCTCGCGTCGGGTCGCATTTAACCTCATGGGTGTACTGCAGCAGCACCGAGGTCTTCCCAAACCCGTCGGGCGCATAGAGAACCACGATGCCGGCCTTTCGGCCCTTGGCGAGAAGCTCATTCATCAAGCGTTCGCGTCGCACCATATAGCCTCCGCCCAGCGGCATCAGCTCGAGGTCGTCTATACTGCTCAAATCGTTTACCATGCCCGCTCCTCAACTCGACCGTATGGACACTGTAACCGCAAGACCATACAAGCCGCGCTATGAATAGAGCGACCTTGTGTTTGAGGTTGTCTTTTGGTACGCAAGCGGCAAGTTTTTGTACAGCGAGGGCCGATTGTTATTAATCCCCCGACTAATCGGTCTTTAAGCAGGTAAATGAGCTTGTCAGCTTGTCCCATCCAAGCGGCAGTGTAACGCAAATGAACAAGGTTCAGCCATGTCATTCAACTCGCCTAGCACCCGCTACCGTCTACGACCTTTTAGTGGCATTTTTGCATAGAATCTGGTATGGAATGAATCAAGCTGTTTGACATCCGGCATTCGTCAAGCTTGCGGCAAGATTTTGGTCAAGCGGGCGGAAAGGGATAGCAAAAAGGCCCCCGCAAAGCGGAGGCCTTAGGCAAGGCTATGTCGAGGTGCAGGATTCGCGCTACTCGCAGAGCGAAAGGGCGGCCTCGTCGGCAACGACAACGCAGTTGGTGTGCAGCTGCAGGATCGAAGCCGGGCACGCAGGCGTAACCGGACCGTAGCACATGTCATGCACGGCCTGAGCCTTGGCCTCGCCGTTGGCGACGACCAGGATCATGCGGGCATACATGATGGTCTGGGTGCCCATGGTGTAGGCCTGACGGGGAACGTCGTCGATGCTGTCGAACAGGCGGCTGTTGGCCTGAATGGTGCTCTCGGTGAGGTCGACGCAGTGCGTACCCTTGGAGAAGTGGTCATCGGGCTCGTTGAAGCCGATGTGGCCGTTGTTGCCAATGCCGAGCAGCTGCAGATCCGGGTAACCGGCGGCGGCGACGATCTTGTCGTACTCAGAGCAGGCAGCGGCGGCGTCGGGGTTGGAACCGTCGGGCACATGCGTGTTGTTCAGGTCGATGTTGATGTGATCGAAGAAGTTCTCACGCATAAAGTAGTGATAGCTCTGGGGATCGTCGTGCGAAAGGCCGCGATACTCGTCCAGGTTGTATGTGCTGACCTCGGCAAAGTCGACGTCGCCCTTCTCGTACCAAGCAGCGAGCTGCTTGTAGGCACCGATCGGGGTGGAGCCGGTGGCAAGGCCCAGCACACAGTCGGGCTTGAGGATAACCTGCGCCGAGATGATATTGGCGGCCTTGCGGCTCATATCCTCGTAGTCTTTAGCTTTAATGATCTTCATTACGCGTCCTTTCTCGTACAAGAGAGGCAAGGCTCCCCTTACAAGCACTTGCCCGCGGCCCGCGTCGGCCGCAACCAACGTGTGCGGCCACCAGGGCGAGGTCGCGTAATGTATGTGTCTCGTGTCTAGCCGCGTCGAGGCCCCTGCCCGTCCACGGTGACCCGAAGCCTTTTAGCTTCGGACAAATCCCATCTTGCCACGGAAGGCGTCCTCTTTCAAGGGCGCCCTCCGTAAACGTGTTTGAATTGTAGGCTAATGGCCACGTGCACTTGTTAGCGCTCGCGAGCAACGATGAGCTGGTCCATCTCTTCGACATGCGCGCCAACGGAGCCCTTGATGCTCGAGAACTCAACGGAGTTGCATACCAAGATGGGAACCGTCACATCGTAGCCCTCGGCAGCAATTGCCTCGCGATCGAACTCAATGAGTACATCGCCCTTATGGACGATGTCACCCACTTGCGCATATACGGTAAAGTGCTTGCCCTCAAGCTGAACAGTGTCCAAACCAACGTGGATGAGCACGTCCAAGCCATCGACCGTGTTAAGCGCAACAGCGTGTCCCGTGGGAAAAATGGCCTCGACCTTGGCATCAGCCGGTGCAATCACACGCGTGCCGGTAGGCTGAATCGCCACGCCCTGGCCCAAAAGGCCGGTGGCAAATGTCTGGTCGTTTACCTCGGAAAGCGGAATGACGTCGCCCGAGATGGGAGCATCCAGCGTAAGGACTCGACCACGCATACCAAAAGACCTTAGGACTTTAGTGAACATGCTCCCCCTCGGACATACCGATCAACCAAAATAACCTTAACAGTTTACCACTTGGCACTCGTTTTTGACCATTAGGGAAGTTCGCGCTTGACAACCTCGACGATGTCGTCGACAACGCGCTGGGTCAGCTCGTGCGTCTCGGCCTCGGCCATAACGCGGACCAGCGGCTCGGTACCGCTCGGACGCACCAGAATGCGGCCGCGGCCGTCAAGCTCCTTCTCGGCAGCAGCGACGGCATCCCAGATGGGCTGGCAATCATCCAGACCAGCCTTGTTGTCGGAATGCACGTTGACGAGTACCTGCGGATACTTCTTCATGATGCCGGCAAGATCGGTGAGGGTACGACCGGTGCGCTTGAGCACGGCCAGCAGCTGCAGAGCCGTCACCAGGCCGTCACCGGTGGTGTTGTGCTCCAGGAAGATGATGTGGCCGGACTGTTCGCCGCCGATGACGGCACCGTCCGCGAGCATACGCTCAAGAACATAACGGTCGCCCACAGCGGTCTGAACCATCTCGAAGCCCTGCTCCTTCATAGCGATGGAGAAGCCCAGGTTGCACATGACGGTCGAGACGATCTCGGAGCTGGCGAGCTTGCCGCGGGCGGCGAGGTCAGAACCGCAGATAGCCAGGATGTAGTCACCGTCGATCTCATTGCCCTCGCTGTCCACAAAGAGCACGCGATCGGCGTCGCCGTCGTGGGCCAGGCCGATGTCAGCATGGGTGCGCAGCACGAGCTCGCGCAGGGGCTCAAGGTGAGTGGAGCCGCACTCGACATTGATGTCGGTGCCGCAGTAATCGGTGTTGATGGCATGGACCGTGGCACCCAGGCGCTGCAGCGCGGCGGGCGTAGTCTGGCAGGAAGCACCGTGACCGCAGTCGACGGCAACGACCAGGCCATCGAGCCTCAGGCCATCAAGCGTATCGATGGCGTGGTCGACGTATGCCTTGCGAGCGTCCTTCATCTTGATGATGTGGCCCACGCCGGCACCGGTCGGCAGCGTGTCGGCAGCCATGGCTTCCTCGGACATGACCCAGGCGCTGATCTCTTCCTCGACCGCATCGGGAAGCTTCATGCCCTTGCGGCTAAAGAACTTGATGCCGTTGAACTCCGGCGGATTATGCGAAGCAGAGATGACGATGCCGCCGTCGAGCTCATTCTGGACGGTGAGCAGCGCCACGGCAGGCGTGGGGATGACGCCGCAGCAGTGCGGACGGCCGCCCTCGGCCATGATGCCGGCGGTCAGAGCGCTCTCGAGCATGGTGCCCGAAAGACGCGTGTCGCGGCCGACACAGATATCCGGACCAAGGAACTTGGTCGCCGCGCGGCCCAGGCGAAACGCGAGGTCACACGAGAGGTCGGCATTGGCGACGCCACGGACGCCGTCGGTACCGAAGATGTTCTGGGGCATAGGATCGCTCCTTCCCTAGCAGGCGATATGCAACCGCCCACCCTAGTCGAAAAAGAAAAGCGGGACCCGCCGAGGAATCGGCAGGCCCCGCTTGTACATTGTATCTCGAAAGGAGATAAAACCTTAGCGCTTGGAGAACTGGGGAGCGCGGCGGGCCTTCTTGAGGCCGTACTTCTTGCGCTCGACCACGCGAGCATCGCGCGTAAGGAAACCGGCCTTCTTGAGGTCAGCACGGTAGTCGCCAGCGTTCAGAAGAGCGCGAGCGATGCCCAGGCGCAGAGCGCCGGACTGACCGGAGATGCCGCCGCCATCGCACAGAGCGATAACGTCGAACTGACCGGCGGTGTCGGTCACCTTGAAGGGAGCAAGGGCGTTCTCAACGAGCTGATGACGGCCGAAATACTGCTCGGCGTCACGCTTGTTGATGGTCACCTTGCCGGTGCCGGGGACGAGACGGACGCGGGCGACGGCGTTCTTACGACGGCCGGTACCCTGGTAGACAACGGTGTTCTCAGCCATCTTTAAGCCTCCAGCTCAATCTTCGTGGGGTTCTGGGCAGCGTGCGGATGCTCGGCACCAGCGTAGACCTTAAGCTTGGTCATCTGGGCACGGCCGAGGGTGGTCTTGGGCAGCATACCGCGAACGGCGCGCTCGATAACCTTCTCCGGGTGCTTCTCCATAGCCTGGCGGAAGCTCTCAGCCTTGAGGCCGCCGTTGTAGCCGCTGTGGCGATAATAGGTCTTCGTGTCGGCCTTGTTACCGGTAAGCTGGACCTTATCGGCGTTGATGACGACAACGAAGTCGCCGCAGTCGCTGTTGGGCGTGAACTGGGGCTTGTTCTTACCGCGCAGGATCATTGCGATCTGGGTGGCAAGACGGCCCAGGACAGCACCATCGGCGTCGACGAGAACCCAGTTGCGCTGGACCTCGCCCTGCTTGGCGTAGTGAGTCGATTTCGAAATCACTTAGACTCCTCCATGTACAGTACGTGTTGTTACAGAGATTCACGGGGCTCTGCAAGTAACCCGTCCATATTACCCCGCTCACCGTACGAGTCAACAGGTATTTTGGCTCCGACCAGAGTTTCTGCACATGTCATCCATGGGTCATGACGTCGCGACACTAGCGCTCGACAAATGCCTCGATATCACTCAGTAGGCGCTTTGCCTCCTGGCGGCCCTGAATATACAGGTCGAGGAGCTTTGCCGGATCATGCTCAACGTGACCGACCTCGACCGGCTTTTGCGGAGCAACGACCAGCGCGCGGCCCTCACGCTCATACTTCCATAGATGCATGCGCTGGATGTTATAGCGGTCGTGGCGCGTCTCGATAGCCTCGAGCAGGTAGGGGTAGTCGGCATAGCGAGCGCGTGCGGCGGGCATAAACTCGTAGGGCTTTTTCTCGTACGAGCGGTCCTGCGTGACAATGACAACCGCGCGATCGAAGCCCGCCTCCTCCAGCACGTGCTCGACGGGGACCGAATCGGCTACGCCGCCGTCGACGTATTTGTGCCCATCGATCTCGACCGGCGGCGTCACCAGCGGCAACGAGGTCGAGGCGCGCACGGCGTCGAGGTCAAGTACGGCGCTTTTGACCGGGAGGTACGTGGCGGTTCCAAAGAGCATGTCCGTCGCGACGGCGTACATCTCGATGGGGCTCGCGTCGAACGTCTCGTTGTCAAAGGGGTCCAGGCGGTCCTGGACATCGTTGAAGATAAAGTCGTAACCCACGATGGAGCCCGTGGACGCAAACGATGCGGCGCCCATGAAGCGGTTGTCGTTGCAGAAAGCCAGGTTGATGCGGTTGGCACGGCCGATCTGGTGCGACTTGTAGTTCACGCCGTTGAGGGCGCCGGCCGATACGCCATATACCGCCGGAATCTCGACGCCGGCCTCCATGAGAACGTCGAGTACGCCTGCGGTAAATTGCCCGCGGAAGCTGCCGCCCTCCAAAACGAGCGCGACCTTGCCGGCGTTCTTTGCCTTATCTTCTGCAGTCATGTTGACCTCCTGTGATTGCGTTTTGGCTTTCTTCTACCCAGTTTTGGAATGGAGGGCGCGCAGGTTTTTCGAGGCGGCAGGTGCAGCGGAAAGTGCGTCCCAGTTTGAGGCGGGATTACGGGATGCGCTTTCCGCTTGAGGCGCCATCCGGAAACTACGTCCCAGTCTGAGCGCGGATTCCGGGACACGCTTTCCGCCTGGGCTACCATTGGGAAAGTATGTCCCGGCCTGCGTTGCCAAGGCGTTTTCTTTACGCCCGCGCCCTGCACAGAGTTCGATTCTCCGCGGTACGGGGCTTGCGTTGAAGCGGGGCATGGACAGCCGGAGCTCAATCGGCATCGCATCTATATGGGATTGGGGCATTGCGCGGAGAATCCGCGTATTTGCTTCGCAAATCCGCACCGGCTTCGGCCGCCTGCCGGCGTCCTCGCCCGCGGGCTAAAAACGCTCACGCGTTTTCTTTACGCCCGCGCCCTGCACAGAGTTCGATTCTCCGCGGTATCTATATGTAATAAAAAAGCAGGTAGAGACACTTCTCTACCTGCTTGTAACTATTGGTGGAGCTGGCGTTCATTCGGTCGAACACCTCGCCACCTGGACCTATAGCGCCAGGCAGCGACGGATTATCGCCCAAGCCGGCAGAATCGTCAAACGTGAACGCCACGCGCAGGCCGTCGTCATCGTCGGGGCCGCCCAGCACCACGCGCGCCACGAACGTGCGCAGGAGCTGCGCGTCGTCCACCTCGGCGGCGGCCATGCCCTCAAGCCAGAACAGCGCGCGGTCGTAGTCAAGGCGGGCGGCCTCAAGGGCCTCGGCCGTGCGCAGCTCGTCCTTGAGGAGCGCCTGCCGCTGCTTCAGCGCGTCTATGCGCTCCTTGCCGCCCGGCGGGGCCATGCCCGACTCGATGGCCGCCCATATGTTCGAGAAGGCTGTCTCGATCTTGGCCAGCTCGCCCTTTATCGTCTCGCTCAAGGGCCTCTCGCCGTCGCGCTGCTCCTCCGCCTCGACCAGCATGCTCGCGATGCGCTCGCGGCTGTCGGCGCTGCCCAGGGCCTCGCGCACGGCGTCGGCCACGCGCTTCTCGATTGCGTCGCGGCGCACGGTGCGCCCGCAGCTGCGGCAGCGGTAGTAGTGATAGGGCCTGCCCGACTTGCCCGTGCCGCTGGTGCCGGTCATCAGCCCGCCGTCTCGCCCGTCGTAGAGCTTGCCCGTGAGTGGGAAGTCCCACGCGTCGGTCTTGGCGCGGGGCCTGTGCGAGTCCTCCAGCATCCGTATCACCCTCTCCTCGTCCTCCATGGAAACGATGGCGGGCATGCCGCCGGGCACGACCACGCCCGCGTAGCGGTACTCCCCGCCGTTCTCCCGCCGCATCAGTATGCGGCGCACCGTCTGGAAGCGCCACTTGCCGCCCTTCTTGGTGCGGTAGGGCTCCCAGGCGCGCACCACGTCGGCCACCGACTTGCCGGAAAGAACCATGCGCACGCCCAGGCGGATGGCGGCTGCCTCCTCCTCGTTCACCACGTAGCGCCCGTCCGCTATGTCCCAGCCGTAGCGCACGCAGCCGTTGGCCAGGCACCGCTCGGCGTTCTTCTGTATGCCGTCGCGTATGCGCTCGCCGTCGAGCGCGCTCTCGTACTCCGCCAAGACCTCAAGCATGCCCAGCTGCAGCACGCCCGCCGAGCCGTCCGAAATGTCCTCGCCCGCGTACAGTATCTCGACATGGCAGCGGCGCAGCATGATGCGCGCCAGGGCCATCTCGTCGCGGTTGCGCATGATTCGGGTGACTTTATATATGACCACGAAGTCGAACAGCCCGCGCTTGGCGTCGGCCATCATGCGCTGGAACTCGGCGCGGTCGGTGTTGGTGCCCGTCTGCGCGAAGTCGCAGTACGTGGCCACCACGCGCAGGTCGTTCTCCGCGCAGTAGGCGCGGGACTTCTCCACCTGTATCTCGATGGACTCGCCGCGCTGGTTGTGGCTAGAGAAGCGGGCGTATATCGCCGCACGTCCGCCCATGGCTACGCCCTGTACAGCTCTACGAGGTCATCGTTCGGCGCTCCCCTGTAATTCAGCACGTTCAAGGCTATAGCGCCGTCGATAATCTTGAAATACGCGCCATAGTACACATGGTTGCGCCAGTAATGGATAACGGCCTTCCCCATCGCCCCGTCGCGAAGGTACGACACGGTGCCGTGCGAGCCGTTGTCGTTCTTGCCGTACGAGTTGAAGAAGACCTCCACCGGGTACTTGGCGTTCTTCCCCGTCTTCGTCAACGGCTGGAGTTGCAGCTGCACGCGGTTTTCGGGGAACTCCACCACCGAATCAACCGCCTCAACCCGCGCGAAGTTCGTACGAAGGTTCGGCAGCGAGGGCACGCCAGTGGCGGCGGGCGTGAGCATGCGCTCCAGCTTCGCCACATCCGCCTTCACGGCCGCAACCGCGTCCGCATCGCCGTAATAGTAGCGTTCGCCGGCGAACACCTGGCCGGTCTCGCGCTCGTACTTGACCACCGTATGGCACAGGTACGGCTTGTTGCCGAACGGGAACGGCCCCAGGTCATAGTCCGGGCAGACCATCGCGGGCGGCACCTCGTGCTCGCGCAGGATGCGAGCCTCCTCGGCGCGCTGGGTTTCTTCTTCTGCGCGGCGCTTTTCTTCCGCCTTGCGCTTCTCCTCTGCGAACTCGCGCATGGCGCGCTTTTCATCTCGCGCCGCTTTCGACGCATGCAGGAAATCAAACAGGCCCATGGCTACTCCATCTCGTTGGAAGCTTGGAACCACACCACTGTGCCGATCACGCGCACGGGGCCGTCGTCCATGCCGAAAATCATGTCCTCGTAATCCTCGAAACTATCCGCCGACAGCATCAGCTTGGTGCTGCCCTTGTACCAGCGGCGCATGACGGCTCGGTAGTCCTCGGTCTCCACCACGGCTATGGAGCCGTTGGCGGGCTGGCGGTCGGGGTCGACCAGCACGTGGCTGCCCTCGGGTATCACCCGGTCCATGCAGTTCCCCTCGACCTCCAAAGCGAACGCGCGCGGGTGCGCTGCACATATAGACACAGGGACCTCGACACGATGCTCTATTTCTTCTTCATCGGTAAGACTCCCGGCATGCACGCGTCCCAACGTAAGCAATGGAACAGTGGCACTGCTTGGTACTACAGGCATGGCCCCCGCAGGGATATGCCCATGTTCTCGGGCAGCAAGACCGAACTGGTCCGACATTATGTCGTCGCGTGTAACGCCAAGAGCATCACAAATCTTAGTAATGGCTGACATACGAGGAACTGCACCGTTACGCCAGCCAGAAACAGAGGAAGGCGCAACGCCTGCAATACGGGCGAGCGTTTCCTGCGTTATGTCAAATTTAACTAGTAACGCATCAATGTTCTCCGGAACACCCATACAACCCTCCTTCTCGTGATAAACGAAATTTTACAATATGCCTATTCAGTTTTCCAAAAAACTTGTTGCGTTTAACCGAATGTTTGGTATTCTGGAATCACAAGAAAGGAGGTGCCATGGAGGAGAACATGTTCGCGGCAGCACGTCGGGCGTCTAACGTTTCGGTTGAAGACGCGGCAAACGCATGCAATATTTCGCGAGCTACCTACCAGCAGAGAGAGCTTCATCCTACCGATTTTCGAGTAAATGAGCTCCTCAAACTTAAAGGAGTTCTCACGCCTGTAGGCAAGAAATTGCTTTACGACGGGATAGCTCTATTTTTTTGTCCTGATGATTCAGTTAAACCGAATTACTAACGCAAAGGAGAGGCACCATGGCAAACGCAAGCCACCAACCCGACAGCATGACCAACCTCGTGACCGACATGCTGGACGCCATCATCAACCGCCGCGACCACGTGGCCATCGACTTCAAGCCCGCCGAGAACGGCTGCATGGAGGAGACGCACGACAGCCTCAAGCGCCGCATCACGGCCGTGTGGGGCTTCCAGACGAGCGGCATCGAGCTTCTGGAGGCGAGCACGACCTGGTTCGAGCTCGGCGGCATGCAGTTCAACGTCTACAGCTCCGTGCAGTTCAGCGTGAACGGCAAGGGCTGGAGCACCGATTTCAAGACCATCGCGCGCGACACCGCGTACGACGAGAAGGAGTAGGCCATGCTGAACGAGGTGACCGTACGGGGGGGTTCACCGCCCTCAACGTGAAGAGCGGCAAGTGCGTGCTGCAGTTTGAGCTGGACCCGAAGTTCCGTGACTTCATCCCCAAGCTGGTGGAGTTCACGGGGCAGATGCTCAACATCCACGTGTACGACGACCAGGAGGTGATGTTCGTGGATAGGGACACCGGTGAGGTCGCCTACGAGGACGCCCCGCTGCTTCTGCCGGGCGTCGCGGGCGAATGACCCCGATACAGCGCGCCATGTGCGACGAGTGCGCCGCCATGATGCGCGAGTTCTACAAGGACCCAGAGAACGAGAGGAAGTTCCAGGAATGGAAAAGATCAAGGGAAAGAGGGTGCGCGTCGCAGCCGGCAAGCGAAAGACGCGCACCGCAACGGTTCACTTCCGAACCGAGACCAGTGTAACACCCGAGCAGCGCCGCGAGAGGCTGCAGGCCGTTTTCGCCGCCCTGTTCGTCTGCGCGTGCATCGCCGCCACATGGGCGCTGGGGGCAACAGTATGGCCGAGGTAGACGCCAAGGCCCAGACCCTCGTGGCCAAGGCGTGCGGCTGGGTTGCCTCGAACCCCGATACATGGGCGAAGCTGCGCCGCATCTGCTACCGCCTGATGCTGGAGGGCCACGTCATCCAGCGCGACAACGTGTACACCCTGGCGTGCCAGAACGGCATGACCGTGAGCGAGGCCAGCGAGTTCAAGCGTGACCACAACCTGTGGAGCGTGCTGTCCCGCTACATGGTGCTGCAGCGCCCCTCCATGCTGGCCGCCGTGAGCTTCCGCCGCACGCCGGTGGACTCCGTGGACCTGGTGGGCACGTGGGAGGCCATCGTGGGCCCAGCCGTTTTCGCCGCCTCCACGCTAACCGAGGCGCAGGGCATCTACGACAGGGGCGCGCAATGAGGTGCACCGTCACGGTCGAGGGCCGAATGCCGAGCCTGAACGACTACATCAGCGCCGAGCGCGCCAACCGCTACAAGGCGGCGGCCATGAAGAAGCGCGAGACGGCGCGCGTGAGGGCGGCGGCCATGCAGCAGCGCGCGCCGCGCTTCGAGCGCCGGGTGACCGTGCGCACCACGTTCTACGAGCCCGACATGCGCCGCGACGCCGACAACGTGGGCTTCGCGCGCAAGTTCGTGCTCGACGGCCTGGTGGCGGCGGGCGTAATCAAGGACGACTCCCGCAAGTACGTGGAGCAGTGCCCCGACAGGGTGCTCACCGACAGGGCGCGCCCCCGCGTGGTCGTGGAGGTGAGCGACGAGTGACCCGCCGAGACAAGGGCAGGCCACACAGGGCGTGGCGCAAGGCCGACCTCGACCGCATAGCCGAGCTGGCGGGAAAGGTGCCCGCCCGCGAGATTCGCCGCGAGCTGCGGCTGTCCAAGAACCAGTTGGATAACGCGCGGCGCTTGATCAACGCCAGCGGCGGCCACGTGTCCCTGCGCTGCTACCGCCACCGCCTGGAGCTGTGCCCGTCGTGCGGGTGCCGCAGGGCGACCCTCGGCAAGGACGGCATCTGCGAACCGTGCAGACGCCAGCAGCAGCTTGAGGCCATAGAGGCCCGCATAGCCGAGCTGCTGCCGAGGCTGACCGCAGAGGAGCGCCGCACCTACGAGCGCACCGAGTGCGGCCGAGAGAGCCGCGCCGACCCCATGCCGCAGGCCCCGGACACCTCGGGCATGAGCCGCTACGCCGCCGACAAGGCAGCAGAGGCGCACGACGAGGCCATGGAGCGGTGGCTGTGCCGTTACCTGTACCGCAGGGTCAAGGCGGCGCAGAAGCGCAAGGAGCGCATAGAGAAAAAAGTTCCGAAATCCTGAAAAGTTTTTATCACTTTCAGTTTTCCCAGTTAGGAGACCCAAATGCTCACGGAAATCATCAGCAAGACCGTCGCGGACAAGACGGTGGACAGCATCCTGAAGCGCATCGAGCGCGCCGTCCCCGTGCCCGAGCCGGGCGACGGCGGCTTCGACGCCGCCATGCGCCAGGCGTTCAACATGGGGGCCGCCTGCATGGCCGCGCAAATCAAGAACGGCCCCGTGCCCACCAGGCGCATCGCGCTCATGGGCGAGGTGGCCCGCGTGGCGTGCCGCGCCCGCCTGGTGGGCATGGAGTGCCGCGTGGTCGTAGACGAGGAGGCCCGCGCATGCAATCGCTAGAGGAGGTCGCGATCTGCGACGTGTACCCCTACGAGCGCGCCGACGGCGAGCCGATGAACCCGCGCGACTTCACCACCAGGGAGAGCGCCGAGCACATCGCGGGCCTGGCCGCGCAGTTCAAGGCCAACCGCCTCAACCCCGGCCAGCCCGTCATGAAGCCCATCCTGTACAAGGAGGGCGGCATCTACTGG
This sequence comes from Collinsella aerofaciens, assembly GCF_028207065.1. Taxonomy (GTDB): domain Bacteria; phylum Actinomycetota; class Coriobacteriia; order Coriobacteriales; family Coriobacteriaceae; genus Collinsella; species Collinsella aerofaciens_AR. The sequence goes on along the minus strand of NZ_JAQLFP010000008.1, from coordinate 40,456 downwards.
ATCATCGACGGCGAGTGCCGCGTGCGCGCCATGAGGGCCATCGGCACCGAGCGTTTCCTCGCCGAGGTCTACGACGACCTGGACGACGCCGAGCTGGCGCGCGTGGAGGCCGCCAAGGCCATGGTGGAGACCGATGCCAAGCTGGGGCTGACCGCCGAGGAGAAGTCGCGCGGCGTGCAGACCATGCTGGCGCTCGACATTCCCGACGAGGAGGTGGCCGTGGCCGCCCGCACCGACGCGGGCACCGTGGCCAAGGCGCGCCGCGCCGCCCGCAGGGTGCAGGACGCCGCCTACGACATGACGCTCGACCGCCTGGCCGCCATCGCCGAGTTCGAGGGCGACGACGAGGCCGTGGCCGAGCTGCGCGACTGCAAGCAGTCCGAATGGCAGCGCGTGTACGCGAGCCTGAAGGCCGAGGCCGAGCAGAGGCGCAACCGCGCCGAGGTGGTGGCGGTGCTTGCCGACGCGGGCGTCGAGTTCGTCGACGAATGCCCCGAGGGCTTCGCCGCATGCCGCACGTTTTCCGACTACCGCCCCGACCTGGCGGCGCTGGACGCCTACGTGGCCGACAACGCGGGCGCTGGGCTTCTGGCCGAGGAGACGTCGTTCGGCGTGACCCTGCTGGCGCCGGTGGCCGAGGGGGCCGACGAGGCCGCACAGGCCGCAGCCCAGCGCAAGGCCGACTTCCAGGCCGCCTACGAGGACGGCGCGAAGGCCCGCCGCGAGTGGCTTGCCGCCCACGCGGGCGACCTCAAGTCGATGCGCCGCACGGCTCTGGCGCTGACCGCGTTCGCCATGGAGGCCGAGGCCGTGGAATCGTTCGAGGAGCTGCTGGGCCGACCCATCGACCGCACGCCCACCGAGCTGGCCGTGGCCATGGGCTGGCGGGCAGCGTGGAACATGAGCGGCTGGACGGCCTGGGGCCTCATGGAAGGCGGCAGCTCCGTGTACCTCAACCGAGCGACGGTCGAGAACGTGACCATCATCTACGAGGCCATGAAGGCCGACGGCTATGAGCCGAACGCGGTCGAGACGGAAACCTACGAGGCGTGCATGGCGCGCCTGGGAAGCGAGGAGTAAATGAGCGAAGCAGTTGAGGCCGAGATCATCGAGCCCGAGGAGGCGTCAGAGCTGACCGTGGCGTACTCCCCCGCCGTGATCGAGGCCAACTTCGACGCCCTGGAGGCGCACGTGCGCAGGCTGGTGGCCGACTACGAGGGCGCGACCTACGACATGGGCAAGGACGAGAACGTGAAGGCCGCCAAGCGCGACCGCGCCTACCTCAACGGCATCGCCAAGGAGATAGACGAGCGCCGCAAGGCCGTGAGCCGCGAGTACACGAAGCCCCTGGCCGCGTTCGAGGACAGGTGCAAGGCCGTGGCGGGCATCGCGAAGCAGGCAGCCGACGGCATCAAGGCGCAGCTGGACGAGGCCGAGGAGGAGCGCCAGCTGCGCGCGTACGCCAAGCTGCGGGAGCACTACGAGGAGTTCGCCGGGCTGCTGGCCCCCGTCGTGCCCTATGAGCGTTTCCACGAGAAGCAGTGGACCAACAAGACCTTCGGCGAGGTGAAGGCATTCAAGGCCCTGGAGGCCAAGGTAGAGCGCCTGGCCCAGGACTGGGAAACCCTCAAGGCGCAGTTCCAGGGCGAGCCGTTCTACGACGAGGCCGAGCGCGAGCTGTTCGCCACCCTGGACCTGGGCGCGGCCATAACGGCGGCGCACAAGGCCGAGGAGGAGCGCCGGCGCATCGCCGAGCTGAAGGCGGCCATGGAGCCGGAACCCGCGGAAGAGCCCGAACCCGAACCCGAAGCGGTGCCCGAGCCCGCGGAATGCCAGCCCGCAGAGTTCCCGCAGCCGCTTGAGCAGATGCCCGAGCCGCAGCCCGCGCCCATGCCAGCCCCGGTGCCGCCAGCGCCGCCCGCACCGGCACCCGTGGCCATGGCGGGCGACCCGTGGACGGTCGTGGTGCCGTGCGCCACGCGCGAGCAGATGCAGGGCGTCGCGGCGGCCCTCAAGGCGCAGGGCGTCGTGGGCACCATCATGCACGGCACGGTGGGCCAGGTTTACGAGCGAATGAACGGAGGCTACTAGCATGACCCAGGAACAGCAGTCCATCGACCTCATGGCGGCCGTTGCCCGCGTGCAGCGCGCCGTGGTGGTGCCCAAGGCCAAGTACAACGCTTTCGGCAAGTTCAGCTACCGCAGCTACGAGGACATAGTGGCCGCGCTGAAGGAGCCGTGCGCCAAGGAGGGCCTGGCGTTCTTCATGACCGACGAGCTGGTGCAGATAGGCGACCGCTACTACGTGAAGTCCACGGCGTGCGTGTTCCCCGCCGAGGGCGGCGAGGGCCTGCTGCAGGTGAGCGCCTACGCCCGCGAGGACGAGCACAAGAAGGGCTCGGACGACGCCCAGGTGACCGGCATGGCGTCGAGCTACGCCCGCAAGTACGCGCTGTGCGGCGCGTTCGCCATCGACGGGCAGAGCGATCCCGACGCCATGGAGGAGCGGCCCGCGCCCGAGGAGAAGCAGCCGCCCGCAGACGGCCCCTTCACGGCCCACTGCCGCAGCTGCGGGGCGCGCTACCAGTTCGCCAGCATGCCGCAGTACATGGAGTTCGTGGCCAACAGCCCGTGCTGCCCGCGCCCCGACTGGCAGGTGGAGTAGATGCAGGCGCTCACCGAGGAGTTGGACGAGCTGACCGACAGGCTGGAGGCCGAGCTGAAAACCTGCAAGGAGTCGGGCTGCCAGTACGCCGAGAACGAGGCCGAGTACCGCAAGGCCCTGCGCATCGCCATCCTGAACGAGCGCCAGAAGGGCACGCCCGTCACCATCATCGGCGACGTGTGCCGGGGCCAGGAGCAGATAGCGGAGGCCAAGCGCCGCCGCGACTGCTCCGAGGCCATCTATAAGGCCTCGCAGGAGGCCATCAACGTAATCAAGCTGCGTATCCGCATGGTAGACGCGCAGATCACCCGCATCTGGAACAGCGGGGACGTAACCCAAGGAGGGTATCTATGAGCATCAACCGCGTGTGCATATCCGGCAACCTGACCCGCGACCCCGTGCTGCGCTCCACGTCTGGCGGCATGTCCGTGCTGTCCATGGGCGTGGCCGTCAACGACCGCCGCAAGAACCAGCAGACCGGGCAGTGGGAGGACTACCCGAACTTCGTGGACTGCACGCTGTTCGGCACCCGCGGCGAGAAGCTGGCGCAGTACCTCGCCAAAGGCAGCAAGGTGGCCATCGAGGGCAAGCTGCGCTACCGCAGCTGGAACGACCAGCAGACCGGCCAGAAGCGCAGCGCGCTGGAGGTCGTGGTGGACGAGCTGGAGTTCATGAGCGGCCAGCAACAGCAGCAGGGCTACGCGCCGCAGCAGTACGCGCCCCAGGCGGCCCCGCAAGCGCCGCAGGCCCGCACGTACGGCCAGGGACGCCCCGCCCCGGCACCTGCGCCGCAGCAGCCCGCCTACGCGCCGCAGCCGGCCACTCAGCAGGCGTACGCGCCACAGCAGCCCGCGCCGCAGCAGCAGGCCATGCCCGATCTGTACGACGAGGATATCCCGTTTTAGGGAAGGCGACGGCGACACTATGGGCATGGTTATACACGACGACTTCTGGGCGGCCGCGCAGGCCATGCCCGAGAAGCAGCGCGCGCCGTTCATCTACGCCATCGTCGAGTACCGGTTCACGGGCAAGGAGCCGCAGGGCAGCCCCGCGTGGCTGCCTACCTTCCTGGTGCTCAAGGGCAGGCTCGACATGGGCGACGAGAAGAGCGAGCGCGCAAGGAAGGCGGCCAACGCCCGCTGGGGCAACAGGCCGGGGAAGGAAGACGCGGTGGACGATGCGGCGGCACGGGCGCAAGCCGATGCGCAAGCACATGCGGGAGCATATGCGGATACAGATGCAGCCGCACATGCGCAAGCAGATGCGGATGCACATGCAGGCGCATCGAGTTGCGGCAATGCAGAGGTTGAGGTTGAGGTTGAGGTTGAGTATATAGATAACCCCTTAATCCCCTTTGACGAAATCGTGCATGCGCTCAACGAGGCAGCCGGCACCCGCTACCGCTCAAGCAGCGCCAAGACCCGCGGGCTGATACACGCCCGCTGGGCCGAGGGCTACCGCCTCCCCGACTTCCTGGCCGTCATCGACACGATGGCAGCCGAGTGGGCGGGCGACCCGAAGATGGCCAAGTACCTGCGGCCCTCCACGCTGTTCTCGCCGAAGTTCGAGGACTACGTGAACCGCGGCCCGAGGACCCGGAAGGAGGCCGACGGCTATGCCGAGTACGACTGAGTGCCCCCACTGCGGGGCGCAGCTGGAGGTCCGCTACGTGGTGCTGGCTGGCCGCCGCACCTTCTGCGGCTGGAAGCCGTGCGGCTGCCCGGGTGCCGTGGCGGAGCGCGACGAGCGTTCGCGCCTTGAGGCCAGGGCCAAGGCCGAGGAGGCCGCAGCCAAACGCCGCCGGGCCTACGAGCGGGCCGGAATCAAGCCCCGCTTCATGACAGCCGCCTCCCCCATGGCCGAGGGCATTGCCGCGAAGGTTGAGCAAGGGCGCGGGGCGTACATCTGCGGCCCCGTGGGAACCGGCAAGACCCACCTGGCGAGTGCCGTGGCGCGGCTCCTGGTGGACGGCGGCACCAGCGTGAGGGTGACCGACATGCTGGGCGTGCTGGCCGCCATCAAGGGCACCTACGGCGGCGACGGCACCGAGGACGGCGTGCTGTCCAGGCTCTCCCGCGTGGGGTGCCTGGTGCTGGACGACCTGGGCAAGGAGTCCCCCACCGACTGGACGCTGGGGCAGGTGTTCCGCGTCGTGAACGACAGGTACGAGAACATGAGGCCCGTGGTCGTGACCACGCAGTACGGCAAGAGCGACCTCATACGCCGCCTGGCCAAGAACGGCGACGAGGAGACGGCGGTGGCCATCGTGAGCCGCCTGTCGGAGATGTGCGACAAGTACGAGCTGCAAGGCAAGGACAGGAGGCTATCGAATGGCAAACGTTGACACGCTGCCCGAGATCCTGCGCCCCCTCATGGAGGGGCCGAGCATCGAGACGCCCAGGTGCGCCGTGTGCGGCGCGCCGTGGCCGCTCAACCGCCACCACATCGTGAGGCGCGGGGCGGGCAAGCTGTTCCGCGACGGGCGCGAGGTTCCCAAGCCCACGGTGATGCTGTGCGGCAGCGGCAACGGCAGCGGCTGCCACGGGCTGGCGCACGCCAACCGGCTGCACTTCCGCTGGGTCAGGGCCGAGCAGAGGTTCAACCGCCCCGCCCCGCCGGGCTCGGGGCACTGGGAGTACCTGCTGCTGCCGGAACCGACCAAGTACGCGGATGCCCTGGCCATGGACGGCTGGGGGCGGCTGCCGAGGGGCAGGCGGTGCATGTGAGCGGGTACGAGCCTTCAAGCGGGTGGAACCTCCCGCCCGGGTGCTTCGAGTCCGACCCCAGGGCACCGTGGAACCGGCCCGACCCGTGGGAGGGCCGCACGTGCCGGGAGTGCCGCTTCTGCGGCCGCGTGCAGGGCGCTGGCGGCGAGGCCGTGTGCGCCTGCGACGCCATGACTGGCGGCGGCCCCGACGTGGAGGCGGTAGACGAGACAAGCGAGGCATGCGAGTGCTTCGAGTTCGAATAGGAGACGAAACGATGAAGAAGATCTACGCGGTGGCCACGGAGAGCGACGTGGTGCTGGCGTTCGAGAGCAGATCGGACGCAGACGAGTACGCAGGCGAGCACGACGGCATGGCGGTGCTGCCGGTGCCGTGCGTGGGGGCCTACGAGTACCCCAGCGAGAGGCCGGCCACCGACTGGGACCGAATCGCCGACGCTCTGCCGAAGGGAGGCGAGCAGGCATGAGGCTGTACATGTGCGCATGCGAACGCTGCGGCAAGGAGGTGCCGGCGACCCTGGCGGGTTACGCCAAGATGGTGCTGAGGAACAGCGCGCGAATCGACGGCAAGGCAAGGGCCTTGTGCCCGGAGTGCGCCGAGAGCCTTCGGGCGTGGTTCCTCGCAGGAGCGGTGAAGCCGGAAGGAAGGGAGTAGCCATGGGAATCATCTGCGATACCTGCGGGCGCGATATCGACGCCCTGGGGCAGGACAACATGGGCGTAGACGCGCCGCTGTGCGAGGACTGCTGGGGCGAGCAGCAAAGCCATACGGCAGCAGTGCCGCGTCGCGAGGCTCGCAACCTGAGGTTCGAGAACGCCCGACTGCGCGAAAAGCTGGACGCCGGAACCGAAGAGACGGCCGTGCAGAACCTGCGCAAGGGCATCGAGACGGCCTACGAGGCGAGCCGCGAGCGCGCCCTGGCGCTCACGAAGCTGGACGAGTGCGAGATGTGGCTGGGGCGCTGCGAGCCGAGGGTGACAGCGTCACCGACGCTCAAGGGCGCGGCCCAGGACGCCGCCATGCCCTGCCTCAAGGCCGAAGAGGCGCACGGTTTCGCGATGCCCGACGTGAACGTGGAGGTGAAGGCCGAGGTAACGGCCGAGGAGCTGGCCAAGATCCTGCGCGAGGCCATGAAGCCGGCCATGCGGATGGCGGTGGAGTAGCCATGGAGCAGCAGACCGAGAAGCCGAAGCGCCGACCCAGTATCGAGGTGCGCTGCCCGAAGTGCGGCATGCGCGAGATCTGGCACCACCTGCCCAAGGGCGGCGACCGCTGCCGCTGGTGCGGCCACCTGTTCGAGGACTTCACCTACCGCAAGGTCGGGCCGAGCGCGAAGGAGGGGGCGCGATGACGAACTGGGAGCACCTTTTCGGCACGCCCGAGCGGGCCATCCACACGGAGACGGAGTTCCACTCGTGGCCCTTCTTCATCGCCGTGTATGAGACGAACCGCATGAGCGGCTGCACTACCAGCAAGCGGCTGCTGGCCAGCTTCTGCGAGGAGGCCGACTACCTGGAATGGCTCAAGGCCGAGTACGACGACGGCACCGTCGAGTGGGAGGAGCGATGAACCGCCCGGGATGCAACTGGGGGTGCCTGCTGTTCATAGCGGCGGCAATCGCCATAGACGCGGCGGCCATCTACGCCATAAGGGCGCTGGCGCTCGGGCTCATGGCCATGGCCGTGGCGGCGTGCGGATAGGGGCAACCGAATACGGAAACAGGCAGAGGGCCGTCCTTCGGGGCGGCCTTTTCCGTGCCCGGCGACACGCTTGCGACCATATGGGCCGAGAGATAGGAGACGCATGGCGAGAGGCGAGACATACGAGGAGTTCACGGCAAAGTTCGAGCCGAAAAGGACGACGGACGACTGCTACACCCCGCCCGAGGTGTACGACTGCGTGCTGCGGTGGGCGCACCGGGAGTACGGGTTCGACCTGGCGAAGGTGGCGCGCCCGTTCTATCCGGGCGGCGACTACGAGCGCGAGGAGTACCCGCAGGGCTGCACGGTGGTGGACAACCCGCCGTTCTCCATCCTAAGCAAGATCGTCAAGCATTACCAGGAGCGCGGCGTGGGCTTCTTCCTGTTCGCCCCCACCCTGACGTGCATGGGCATCCGCAACTGCTGCAAGGTCGTGACGGGCGTCGGCGTGACGTACGCCAACGGCGCAAGCGTCAACACGTCGTTCGTGACCAACCTCGACCCCGCCCAGGCTCGCAGCGCGCCCGACCTGCGCTCCGAGCTGGATGCCGCGATAGAGCGCCTGCGCCGCGAGAAGGCCAAGGCGCTGCCGAAGTACGAGTACCCGGACGAGGTGCTGACCGCGCCCATGCTGGCGCGCTACTCCAAGTACGGCATCGACTTCCGCGTGGGGCCGCAGGAGTGCAGCCTCACGAGGGCGCTCGACGCGCAGCGCGTGCAGAACAAGGCGATATACGGCAGCGGCTACCTCATATCAGAGCGTGCAGCCGCAGAGCGTGCAGCCGCAGAGCGTGCAGCCGCAGAGCGTGCAGCCGCAGAGCGTGCAGCCGCAGAGCGTTTCGCGCTTTCGCCGCGCGAGCGCGATGTGATCGCGTCGCTTGGCTAGCGCGAAACTAATCAGGAAGGAGGCCGCAGGTGCCCAAGAAGGACAAGCCGCTCACGGCGAAGCAGGAGGCGTTCGCCCGCGAGATGGCAAAGCCCCGCGCCAAGCAGCAGGACGCGTACCGCGCGGCCTACGACTGCAAGCGGATGAACTACAACTCGATAAGCTGCGCCGCCTCCAAGCTGATGCGCGACCCACGAATCGCGCACAGAATCCAGGAAATCCGCGACGCGGCCGCCAAGGACTGCCGCTGGGAGCTGCAGGACGCGGCCGCCCCGCTGTTCGAGGTGCTGGACGGCGCGCTGCCCATCTTCCGCCGCCAGGCGGCCGAGGGCAGCATCAACGGCGACGCGCGCCTGGCCATAACCGAGAGCGTGAAGCTGCTCAACGACATGTTCGGCGTGGACGGCGCGAAGGCCGCCATGGCGGAGGCGGGGGTGACCATCGTTGACGACCTCGGTTAGGCTCTCGGACGTCGTGGCCTCCGTGTTCGCCGGCGTGTGGCGCTCCATCAAGGCGCACGAGTTCACGCACTACTGGTTCAAGGGCGGGCGCAACTCCACCAAGTCGTCGTTCATATCCATCGCCATCGTGCTGCTGATCATGCTCAACCCGGAGGCCAACGCCGTCGTGCTGCGCAAGGTCGGCAACACGCTGCGCACGTCCGTGTACGAGCAGATAGGCTGGGCGTGCGACGTGCTGGGCGTGGCGCACCTGTTCGACTTCGGCCTGTCCCCCATGGAGGTGACGTACCGCCCCACCGGGCAGGTCATACGCTTTGTGGGATGCGACAAGCCGAAGAAGCTGAAGTCCGCGAAGTTCCGCACCGGCTACTGCGCCGTGGTGTGGTTCGAGGAGGTAGACGAGTTCGACGGCATGGACGAGGTGCGCAGCGTGCTGGCCACGTTCCTGCGCGGCGGCGACATGTTCTGGGTGTTCTACAGCTACAACCCTCCCCGCTCGGCTCGCAACTGGGTGAACAAGGAGGCGCGCGACCTGGAGGCCCACCCGGGCGAGGACGGGCGCTTCATATGCCACACCACGTACCTGGACGTCATAGACGAGCACCCCGAGTGGATAAGCGCCGCGGCGCTGGCGGAGGCCGAGCGCAGCCGCCGCAAGACGCCCGACTCCTACCGCTGGCAATGGCTCGGCGAGGTCATCGGCACGGGCTCCGAGGTGTTCCCCGACGAGCTGCTGGACATACGTCCCATCACCGCAGAGGAACGCGAGGCCATCGCCCTGCGCTCGTTCGGCGTGGACGCGGGCAGCGTGCACCCGTGGGTGTTCATGGAGGCGGGATACGACGAGAACGAGCGCGTGCTTTACCTGCTGGACGAGGAGAGCCGCCAGGGAACCGAGGCCATCGACGTCAAGACCGCCGAGTTGGTGGCCGCCAAGCTGCAGGAGGCCGAGGACCCCGCCGCCGACGTGTGGTGCGACAGCGCGGCGCGCGGCATGATCCTCTACTACCAGGAGCAGGGCATCGGCGCGCAGAAATCGCTCAAGCAGGGCCTGAACGCGCCCAAGAGCCGAATCAGGTGGATGCAGAACCTCACGCGCATAGTCATCGACCCCGACCGCTGCCCGCTCGCCGCCAAGGAGTTCCCCGAGTACGAGTACGTGTCGAACGGGCAGGGCGACATAACCGAGACACTGCCGAAGGTGAACGACGACGCGATAGACGCGGCGGGCTACGCCGCAGGACTGTGGATAAGGAGCAACCTCTGATGGAGAAGCGAGGCAACACGGGCTACGCCGAGGCGTGGCTGCGCCGCATGGGATACCAGCCGGACACCCGCATGCAGGGCATGGTGGGCGTCTGGTTCGGCTGGTTCGCGGCGAACAACGGCTGGTACCACTACAGCGAGCGGCGCGGCTTCCGCGTGTACAAGCGCGAGCGCGCCAGCCTGCACCCGGCGGCGCTCGTGGCCGACGAGTGGGCCAGCCTGCTCATGAACGAGAGCACGATCATCTCCAGCACGAGCGACGAGCGCCGCGCCTGGATGGCGCGCTACTTCGCCAACCCCAAGGCGACGGGCGGCGTCGGCGACGAGGGGCACGAGGACGGCCAGGCCGCGCCGCAGCCGACAGAGGACGGCGACGCGCCCACATCGTTCGCCATGGACAACGCCGACTTCATAGCCTGCGCGTTCGCCATGGGCACGGGCGCGTGGGTCATCGAGCCGCGAGGCGTGACCGACAGCGCCTACACGCCCGACGCCGAGCTGCGCATCGTGCGCTACGACGCCACGCAGATAGTCCCGCTCACGTGGAGCGCCGACGACTGCACGCAGTGCGCGTTCGTGGGCCGCGTGGAGGTCGCCGGGCGCGACTACGACCAGTGCCAGGCCCACGTGCTCAAGGGCGGCACCTACCACATCCTCACGCAGCTGTTCGACACCAAGACGCACAAGCAGGTGGCGGTCGAGGGCATCAGCGCCGACATGGACACGCGCTGCACCCGCCCGCTTTTCGCGCTGGTGCGCCCCGCCGTGTCGAACCGCTTCTACGACTACTGCGCGATGGGCGCGAGCGTGTACTGCAACGCCGTGGGGGCCATGAAGGTGGTCGACGAGGCCGCCACCTCCCTGCTCGACCACATTCGCGTGGGCCGCCCGCGCACGTTCGTGGACAAGACCCTCATAGAGTCCAAGACCGACAAGGGGACGGACGGCAGCCTCACGAAGACCTACTACGCCTTCGGCGAGGCCGACGACACCATCTTCAGCATGAACCCCGGCGACGAGGGGTCGGCCAAGATTCAGACCGTTCAGAGCGACCTCAAGGCCGACGAGAACGCCAGCGCCATCAACACGGGCCTGCGCCTGCTGTCGGTGGCGTGCGGCTTCGGCAACGGCTACTTCTCCTGGGAGTCGCACACGGGCCTGAAGACCGCCAAGGAGGTGGCGGCCGACAACTCGCAGCTGATGCGATCCATCCACCGGCACGAGAACGCCCTGCGCAAGTCCATCGTGCGCCTCGTGAACGGCATGGCCGACGCGTGCCGCAGCATCAAGGGCGAGGCCGTGCCCTACGGCGACGTCACCGTGGACTTCGACGACTCCATCATCAGCGACACGCAGAGCGCGCGCGAGATGGCCATGAGCGAGGTCGGCGCGGGCATCATGGCCCCGTGGGAGTACCGCCGCCGCTTCTACGGCGAGACCAGCAACGAGGCCAAGGCCAACGTGCCCGAGCAGCAGGGCGGCGCGTTCGACATGCTGGGCGACGGGCTCGCCTGATGCTGGGGCCGGACTACATAGAGCACTTCACTGACGCAGCGCAGGGGGCCATGGACGAATACACCCTGCGCCTGGTGTGCATCTACGCCGCGCTCATAGGCTCCATCGACTTCGAGGGCGACAGCGCCTACTCGCAGGCCGCCCGCAAGGCGGCGCTTGCCGCCAAGGACGTGCAGAAGGCCATGAACGAGGAGGGCCGCAGAGCCGCGCGCGAGGCTGCCAAGGCTGCAGCCGAGGCCGTGGCCAAGAGCGCCGAGGCCGACCTGGCCACGCTGGGCACGGCCATGGGCGCGCTGTCCAAGACGATGCAGTGGAGGCTGCACAACTCAGCGCGGGCCACGGCGGCGGGAGTGCAGGACGTCGTGAGCCGCGACAACCTGAAGATGCCCGCCAACGTGCAGCGCGCCTACCTCGAAGTCGTGGCGCAGGCCGTGGCTCGGGTGAACTCGGGCATGGCGGGCTACGAGCAGGCCACCCGCGAGGCTGTGCTGAAGCTGGCGCGACGCGGCGTGTCCGTCGTGGACTACAAGAGCGGGGCGTGGGCGCAGCCCGACGTGGCCATGCGCCGCCACATTCGCACGCAGGCGGTGCAGGCCGGCAGCAGCAACACGCTGGAGCTGCTTGAAGAGACCGGGCACGACCTCGTGCAGACCTCCTCGCACGGCGGGGCGCGCGAGAGCCACGCCAAGTGGCAGGGCCGCGTGTTCAGTCTGTCGGGCAAGTCCAAGAAGTACCCGCCGTTCTACCGCGAGACGGGCTACGGCTCTGTCGATGGCCTGTGCGGCGCGAACTGCAAGCACGACTTCGGCATCTACGTGGAGGGCCAGCAGCTGCGGTACGAGCGCGATCCCGATGGCGGCGACGAGAAGCGCGAGGAGCGATACCAGGCAGAGCAGAAGCAGCGCGAGCTTGAGCGCGGCATACGCGCCGCCAAGCGCGAGGCAACGGCCCTGGAGGCCGCCGGGCTCGACAACACCAAGGAGCGCCTGCGCCTGGGCAAGCTGCAGAAGCGCCAGCGCGAGCACATAGCCGCCCATCCCTACCTGTCCCGCGAGCGCACGCGCGAGGCCGCCGTGGAATCGAAGGAGCGCATCTACCCGCTTGCCACGGACAAGACCTGGGTGCGCGAGAAGTTCATGCCGGGCAAGGGCGCGGGCACCGCCGCAGACGTGAGCCGCCGCGCCGTGAACGGCAGGGCCTACCACGACAAGGTGGTGTCCCTTCCCATCCCGAAGCGCGCAAGCGAGGCCGTGTACGCCGAAAGCCGCCGCATCCTGCGCGACCGCGACGGCACGGGCTACGAACGCATGTCCGTCGTGTCGTGGAAGAAGGGCGAGCGCGTCACCGACACCTTCGGGCACGGCCTGAAGAGCCAGGCGTGCGGCCTGACCGCCAAGCAGGTGGAGGCGTGCAGGCGCACCAAGGGCGGCGTGGTGCTGATCCACAACCACCCCATGAGCTCGCCGCCGTCGTGGACCGACATTCGAACGGTGGCGGAAAACGACTGGGTGCGCAGCTCGGTGGTGGCGTGCCACGATGGTACAATCTATGAAATCAAGGTGAACGACCGCAGCGTCGTACAAGCGTACGAGGAGCTGCGAGAGCTGGCGAAAAGAGAGTGCCCGAACGCGGGCGGCGATGTTATCGACCAGCTCGCCACCGAAATGCTCTACGAGCGAAACGAGGAAGCGAAATGGTTCAGGCTGACAAAAAAGAAGTGACGCCAGAGGACTGGGTGCTCGTCATAGATGACAGCGCCTCCGAGTCGAAAGCCGCCGAAAAGCTGACCAAAGAAGAGCGCGAGGAGCTTTTTGCCAAGTCCCGCAAGGTTCTGCGCGACGCGGGGCTGATGAAGTAGACCAAGCGACAACCGAGTAGACACACGGCATCAAGGCCGCCCACGAACGGGCGGCCTTTTCTTTTGCCTGGCGACACCTCGGGGAAGATGCGGTCACGCGATGGGGCGGCGACAACATGCCCCGCACGCGACCGCGGCGACAACGGCGGGCCATCCAAGCGCGCAGGGAAGCGCGACAACCAAACACGGAAGGAGCAAGCGATGGCTGAAGACAACAAGCCCCAGGGAAACGAGGGCGGCGAAGGCCAGCAGACCGAGCCCCAGAAGGAGGTCGTGTCCTACGCGAAGTACAAGCGCGAGACCGACGAGTACCAGGAGCAGGTGAAGGCCCTCAAGGCCGAGCTGGAGCAGCGCGACAAGCAGATCGAGGAGTTCACCGCCAAGGCGGGCAACGCCGACGAGCTGCAGGCCGCGCTCGACAAGGCCAAGGCCGACAACGAGGCGTACAAGGCCGACGCCGAGAAGCGCGAGGCCGACATGCGCCGCGACTTCGCCATCGACACCAAGCTGGCGCAGATGGGCGTGCGCAACGCCAAGGCGGCGCGCGCGATTATCCCCAACATCGCCGAGGCGAAGCTGGACGAGCAGGGCAACCTGACCGGCATCGACTTCGACGCCTTGAAGAAGGACAACGCCTACATGTTCGCCGACCAGCCGCGTTCGAGCGCGGGCGGCGAGCAGAAGGGCGGCGCAGGCTCCGACGGCCTGGCCGACTTCCGCGCAGCTTTCGGACTCACCGACGAATCTTCAAAGGAGTAAATCATGCCAAACAGCATCGAACTGCCCAAGGGCTACGAGAACGTGCTCATGGAGGCGTACCGCAAGGAATCCCTGACCGCAGTGCTTGAGAGCGCCGCGCCGCAGGGCAACATCGCGCAGATGGAGCAGCTGGGCGAGTTCTACTATCCCGTCTACTCCATGGGTGGCCTGGGCGACGTGCAGGCCAACGGGCGACTGCCGCAGAACAGCGGCGCGTCCCTGACCTGGAAGCCCATCAGCGCCAACTACGACCGCGGCACCATCCTGGAAATCGACCAGAAAGTGGACGCCCAGTCCTTCAATCTGGCGTTCGGCAACGCCGCCGCGCACTTCAACCGCACCAAGGTGGTGCCCGAGGGAGACGCGTTCGTGTTCTCCACGCTGTGCGCAGGCACCGGCATCACCAAGGAGCAGAAGACCTACGCCGACGGCGCGGACATGCTCAAGGGCCTGAACGCCGCCATGTGCGACATGGACGAGAAGGAGGTGCCGGAAGAGGGCCGCGTGCTGTTCATCACCCCCACCCTGCTGGGTATGGTGAAGGACCTGGACACCACCAAGTCCCGAGAGGCGCTGGACGGCTTCTCCTCCATCGTGAAGGTGCCGCAGTCCCGCTTCTACAGCGCCATCGACCTTTTGGACGGCACCACCAAGGACGAGGAGATCGGCCACTACAAGAAGGGCGCCGGCGCGGTGGACATGAACTTCCTCATCGTCCACAAGGACGCCGTGGTGCTGCGCTGGAACTTCGCGCACGGCAAGGTCATCGACGCCGAAGACAACCAGCAGGGCTTCGGCCACCTGTTCAAGTACCGCAAGTACGGCGTGTGCGGCGTCCGCGAGAACCTGGCGCACTACATCACCGCAGGCATGAAGGCCGCGTAGGAAGGAGGCGCGACATGCGCACTGTTGGACTGGCCTTCGAGAAGGAGGCCCCGAAGAAGGCCAAGCCCGCCAAGGGCAAGGCGGAAAAGCCCGAGGCGAAGGCCGCAGACGAGCAGCCCGCCAAGGGCAAGGCGGAAAAGCCCGAGGCGGCCGAGGACGATGGAAACTAGAGCCCCGACCCACGAGGACTACCTGGCAGCCGGGCGCGGGGAGCTGTCCGCCGAGGAGTTCAAGGCGGCGCTCCCCCACGCCACGGCAGCCGTGCGCGACCTGATCTTCCCCAACGAGCCGGACGGCTCCGAGGAGTGGGCGCGCGCGGTCATGGCGGCCTGCGAGGTCGACGCCGCATACGGATGCTCGGGCGGCATCATGGAGGGCGGCGGCTTTACCGTCGGCTCGTTCTCGTGGAACCCCGGTACCGAAGGGGCCAGCACCTACCGCAGCGACATGGAGGCCGCCGTCCGCCGCGAGCTGCTTGGAACGCCGCTGCTCTACGCGGGCATCGGGGGTACCAGATGATGCGGGTGCCGCGCTCGGCGCGGCCCTCCACCATGTCCGTCAAGGTGCCCAGGGAGGGCGGCTACGGCGGCGAGTTCGAGCAGCCCGTCGAGGTGCGCCGCGTGCGCTTCGAGCCCGTCTCGGCGTGGCTCGTGCGCGAGTACGCCCTGGGCGACGGCGCGCAGGGCCTCGTGATAGCAGACGGCGCGGACAGCCCCGGCATGTTCGACGTGCCCGTGGGCAGCCGCGTGAGCATCGACGGGGGCGAGTGGATGAACGTGGCGAGGTGCACGCCCCGCCGCGCGTTCGGCACCCGTCCCCACCACTGGGAACTGGAGGTGAGGTAGCCATGCCCGCAGCAGTTACGGTCGACCTGACCAAGCTCATGAAGCGTTTCAGCGCGAAGGAGCTGGAGGCCAAGCAGGTGAAGTTCGCCATGAGCGTGGCCGAGGACATGAACGCGTTCACGCCAGAGGACACCAAGCGCATGCACAACTCCATGCAGGCCGCCTCCGACTTCAGGCAGGGCCTCGTCATATGGGACGCCGACTACGCCGCATACGTGCGCGACCTGCCCGACAGCTCCATCAAGCACGGCAAGAACCCGAGGGCCAAGGCCGACTGGCCGAAGGCCGCGAAGGAAGCGCACGGCGAGGACTGGGAGCGCCTGGCCGTCGACCTCCTGACCGAGGGGGCGTGACATGGCCCCGGACGTGATGGAGGCGGCGAAGGCCGCCATAGAGGCCCTGGGCTACGGCCCGGTGCTCCTCACCCGCCTGGCAGCATCGCGCGGCCACGACGACGCGGTGGTGCTGAGGCCCATGCCCACGGCCGACGCGGTGCGCCACATGGACGGCACCCGCCGTGTCGGATACGTGCTGCAGGTCATCGTGAAGGACACCTCCGAGGCCAAGGCCATGGGCGACGCCTACGACCTGGCCGGCGCGTTGGACGGGGCCGACCTGTCCTCGCCCACCGGCTCCTACGGCTTCACCAGCGCGGCGCTGTACACAGAGCCGCAGGAGATAACGCCGCCGGAGGGCGGGCCGTACCTGTGGGAGTTCCGAATCAAAGCGACCATAACCATAGAGAAGGGATAACGATGGCAAAGAACCAAGACCTGGGCTTCGCGCCCAACTACATGAGCGCGCTGGAGATCGACACTACGCCAGACGCGGCCAGCCCCACGTGGGCCATCTTCTCGCGCGGCATCACCGAGGTGAAGCCGACCACCAACGAGACCACCGAGACCAAGGACTACTACGACGGCTACGGCACTCCCACCGACAAGGTGAAGAGCGTGCAGCCGCAGTACGAGGTCACAGGCGACCGCTGCTACGGCGACCCCGCGCAGGACTTCGTTGCCAGCCTGGCGCTTGAGACCGGCGAGGGCCGCACGGGCCACTTCCGCCACACCGACCCCAACGGCGACGTGGTGGAGGGCGACTGCACCTACCTGGGCCTGACCGTCGGCTCGCAGCAGGGCGCGGCGTCCGACCCCGGCGCGTTCTCCTGCACAATCTCGGGCGCTGGCGCTATGCGCTACATCCCCGCCAACAAGCTCAAGCAGCCCACGGGCGTCACCTGCACCGCGCCGACCGGCCCGGCCGTGGGCAAGTCCATGAAGCTCGCGCCGACCGTCACGCCCGCCGAGGCGAACGCCAAGTGCTTCTTCGCATCGGGCAACACCGACGTGGCCACCGTCGACAGCGACGGCAACGTGACGGGCGTGGCCGCAGGCGAGGCGGTCATCACCGTGCGCTGCGCGTCCAAGCCGAGCATCTGCACGCAGGTGAAGGTCACCGTGGCGGCGAAGTAGCCGCAGGCGACACCAGACATAACCTCCTGGACATGGGGGCGCGGGCTAGTGAGCGGCCCGCGCCCCTTTTCTATGCCCGACGCTCACCGCTCACGAAAGGGGCAACAAATGGAACTTCTGAAAAACATCCGCGCGTACGAGGACGTGTTCTTCGAGGACCCCGAGGAGAACCCCGACACGCCGCGCTTCCGCGTGTGGTTCGACGACAAGCACATCGAGGAGTACCTGGCCAAGGTCGGCAACGCCATCGACCGCGCGCAGGCCAACGAGCAGATGGCCCGCGAGGCCGACACCCCCGAGAAGGCGGCCGAGGCCAACGCCGCGCAGGCCCGCCTCATGAAGCGCACCATCTCGGCGTTCATCGGCACCGAGGGCTGGGAGCAGCTGCTCGCGTGGATGGGCGGCGACGAGGGCCCCATCGCGCCCGAGGAGAACATCCGCATCCTGGGCGAGGTCTTCGCCACGTTCCTCAACATGTTGGCGCGCCACGCGACCAGCGAGCAGCTGATGGCGTGCGGCCTTTCATACAGCGAGCGCGCCGATCAGGTCCAGGCGCTCAACCGCGCCCAGCGCCGCGCCAAGGCCAAGCGCAAGAAGAAGGGCGGCAAGTAATGCTGCCAGCCGCGCTCACGGCCGAGCGGGTGCGGCTGCCCGACGGCACGAGCGCCACGCGCTACCCGTGGAACGGCGAGGAGGTGCTGGTGCGCGACGACGCGCTCACGATCATCCGCGTCATCGAGGTGCTGACCGACGAGGGCAAGTCCGACGACCAGCGCCGGGACGAGTTCCTGGCGCTGTTCTTCGTGGACTGGGCGGACGCGTGGTGCGCATGCGACTACGACGCCGCCGAGTTCGTGCGGATGCGCGACGCGGCGGTATGGGACATGTGCGGACTCGACCTGACCGGCGACCGCCCGCACGAGACCCCGCTGTGGGACTTGGAGGAGGACGCGGCGCGCATACGCACCAGCTTCCGCCAGGCCTACGGCATCGAGTGGGACGAGGTGCGCGGTCGCATCAGCTTTGCCGAGTTCGTGGCACTCGTGGGCGGCTGCCCGCAGGACACGCCGCTCGGCGCGGCCATCCACTACCGCAACCCGGCGACCAAGCCGAAGCCAACCAAATACAACAGGCAGGAGGTCGAGGCCTGGAACGCCGCCCACAAGGCGTTCGAACTCGGCAAAGGCCGCAGCTCACACGGCTCTGAGGAAGGAAGCGACGCGGCGATGCGCGATGTGTTCGCCGCGCTCAAGAGAGCGACGAGGTGAGCATGGACGGCAACGTCATCATCAAAGCGGTGCTCGACACCGTTGACGTATCCAAGAACATCAAGGCCCTGGAGCGCGACCTCCAGGGCATCTCCTGGAAGAACATAACCGAGGGCGACGAGAAGGCCGCGAAGCTGTCGTCCTCGTTCAAGAAGGCCGGCACGGCCGCCACGGTGACGCTGACCGCGCCCGTGGTGGCCGCCGGCAAGGCCGTATTCGGCGTGGCCAGCGACTACGAGCAGGCCAACGCCCGCATAGCCGCCGCGTTCGGCGTGTCCGGCGAGGAGGCCGAGCGTTTCAGCGGCATAGGCAAGCGCATATACGAGGGTGGCTGGGGCCAGTCCCTGGACGAGGTCAACGATGCGCTGATCCAGTGCAAGTCCACCCTTCGCGACGTGTCCGACGAGGACCTGCAGACCGTCACCACCAACGCACTCATGCTGTCGGACACCTTCGGCGCAGACGTGAACGAGTCCATACGCGGCACCAACGCCCTCATGGAGGGCTTCGGGCTGTCCGCCACCGAGGCCAGCGACCTGCTGACGGCGGGCATGCAGCGCGGCCTGAACTACACCGACGAGCTGGGCGACAACCTGAGCGAATACTCCGTGCGATGGGGCGAGGCGGGAATGAGCGCCAGCGAGTACTTCTCGCTGCTCGAAGCGGGCACGTCCAACGGCGCGTACAACCTGGACAAGGTGGGCGACTACCTCAACGAGTTCCTGACGGCGCTGTCCGACGGCCGCATGGAGGAATCCATCGGCTCGTTCAGCGAGGGCACGCAGGAGGTCTTCGAGAACTTCAAGAACGGCAGCGCCACCGCCGAGGACATGCTGCAGGCGGTGCTGGGCGACCTCACGCAGATGCCAAACGAGTACGACAAGGCCGCGCTGGCCTCCACCCTGTGGTCCTCGCTGGGTGAGGACAATGCCCTGGGTATGATCGAGTCCCTGGCGGGCGTGCAGGACAGTTTCGGCGACGTGGCGGGCGCTGCGCAGCAGGCCCAGGAGGCCGCCTCCGACAGCTTCGCCGTGAAATCGCAGGAGGCCATGCGCGAGCTGCAGGGCTCCATCGAGCCGCTTGGCGAGCCGCTGCTCAACATCGCCACCAACGTGGCGGGTGTCGTCAAGTCGTTCTCCGAGTGGTTCGCCGGCATCGGCGAGGGCGGCCAGACCGCCGTGCTGGCGATCGCCACGATAGCGGCCGCCATAGGCCCCGTGCTGTCGACGGTCGGCACCGTCGTGGACACCGTGCCGAAAATCGGAGCGGCCTTCCAGGTGGTCGGCAAGCTGGGCACCGGCGCGCTGGGGCTCATAGCCGCGCACCCCGTGGTAGCGGCCATAGCGGCCATCATCGCCGCCGTGGTGCTGCTGTGGAACAACTGCGAGGAGTTCCGCGACGCGGTGACCGCCGTGTGGGATGCCGTGTGCGCCGCGTTCGAGGTGGCCATCCAGGTGGCGGGCGACGTGGCCCGAAGCGTCGGCGAGTTCTTCTCGCAGCTCGGCGAGAAGCTGGGCGGCGTGTGGGACGGCATCTGCTCCACGGTGCAGGGGGCCATCGACGCCATAGCCGGGTTCTTCCAAGGCCTGGCCGGCACCGCCTCGTCCATCTGGGACGGCATCTGCAACGTGGTGCAGGTCGCCGTGATGCTGCTGGGCGAGATTCTGAACCTGGCCATCGAGACGCTGCTCATACCCTGGAACTTCATCTGGGAGAACTTCGGCGAGCAGCTGACGGCGGCATGGGACGCAATCTGCGGCGCGGTGGGAGGCTACATCGACGCGGTGAGCCAGGTCATCACCGACGCGGTGACGGCGCTCTCCGAATGGTGGGGCGCGACGTGGGAAGGCATCAGCGGCACCGCCAGCGCCATATGGGAGGCCATCTACGGCGCGGTGAGCGCGTACATCCAGTACGTCAGCGACGTGATAGGCGCGGCCCTTGGGGTCATCCAGGGCGCGTGGGACACGGTGTGGGGCGCGGTGAGCTCCACCGCCTCCAGCATATGGGATGCCATCAGCTCGGCGATAGGCGCGGCCATCAATGCCATCAGCTCCACCATATCGGCGGTGCTGTCGGCAATTCAGGCGGTGTGGGACTCCATATGGGGGGCCGTGAGCAGCACGGCGTCGAGCGTGTGGGGCGGCATCAGCTCCACCATATCCAGCATCGTGAACGGCATCCGCGACACGATCTCCAGTGTGTTCAACGCCGCCAAGGACACCGTGAGCAGCGTGTGGAACTCCATCAAGAGCGCCATCGAGACGCCGATACAGAACGCCCGCGACACCGTGCGCAACGTCATCGACTCCATCAAGGGGTTCTTCAACTTCTCGTGGTCGCTGCCCCACCTGAAGCTGCCGCACCTGTCCATCTCCGGCAGCTTCAGCATCGCCCCGCCGAGCGTGCCGCACTTCGGCATCGACTGGTACGCCAAGGGCGGCGTGTTCAACGGCCCCAGCGTCATCGGCGTCGGCGAGGCGGGCCCCGAGGGCGTGGTGCCGTTCAACGAGCGCGGCGCGCGCCCGCTGGCCGAGGGCATCGCCAAGCTGCTCGACGGCAAGGGCGGCGCGGCCCATGGCGACACGAACGTGACAATCAACCTGTACGCGACCGTGCGGGAGGAGGCCGACATCGAGAAAATCTCCCGCCAGATAGCCAAGGAAATCAAACGGCAGGAGTGCTTCGCATGATATACAACGGCTTCGACTTCGCGCCGTGGTTCGACACCCGGCTCGTGACCCGCTCGCTGCTGCCCGAGTACGAAATCGCCACGCGCGACGTGCCCGGGCAGCCCGGCTCGCGCTTCATGCGCGCAGAGCTGAAACCCCTGACGATAGACGTGGCGGCGGCCTGGAGGGCACGCCCCGCCGACGATATGGCGGCCCTTCGCCGCCTCATGGCCTCGCGCCTGCTGTGCCTCAAGGAGGCCGAGCTGTGGCTGGACGACGAGAGGCACCTGGGCCTGCGCTACATGGCCGTGCTGACCTCGCCGGGCGCGCTCGACACGTTGTGGCACACCGGCGAGGCCACGCTGACGTTCACGGCATACGACCCCGTGGCCTACGGGGCCGAGGGGCGCGCAACCGTGTCGGGCACCTCGGGCGTGCAGGTGGGCGGGACTTTCCGCACCTACCCCACCGTGACCGTCAGGCCCGGCGGCAGCACGTCGGCGCTGCGGCTGACGAACATGGGCACGGGCGAGTTCGTGCAGATCGACAAGGCGGTGACGGCATCGAGCGCGGTGGTCATCGACATGGCCGCCCCGCAGGCCACGGTGGACGGCAGCCCCGCGCCCGTGACCTTCGAGAGTGACTTCTTCCCGCTGGAGCCGGGGTCCAACAGCCTCAAGCTGTCCAGCGGCACCGCGACGGTACAGTGGACGGAAAGGTACGTGGGCTGATGATTCTGTGGGCATGCGACCGCTGGGAGGCGTACAAGGGACCCATCAAGACGCTGTTCGAGTGCGAGGACACGCGCGAGGTCAACGGCGAGAACGCCCTGAGCATCACAACGCTGGCGCGCCTGGACAAGGGCGACCGCCTGGTGTGGCGCGACCTCAAGGGCCGCTGGCACGAGAACATCGTGGACGGCGTGGAAGAGGAGCGCGCAAGCGCGGGCATCCTCTACACGTACTACTGCCCGACCTCGGCGCAAATCGAGCTCCTGGGCGACTACCTGGAGGACAAGCGCCCCTACGACGTGAGCGCCTACGCCGCGCTGGCCTCGGCACTGTCCTCCTCGCGCTGGCAGGTCGGAACCGTGGCCGACCTCGGGCAGGCCGGCACGAACTTCTACCACACCAACGCATGGGCGGCCATCCACGACGTGGCAGACACTTGGGGCGGCGAGCTGTCGTTCGAAATCCAGGTGAGCGGCACCAAGGTGACCGCACGCCGCGTGTGCATGGCCAAGCAGGTCGGCGAGGACAACGGCAAGCGTTTCACCTACGCCAAGGACCTCGTGAGCGTCAAGCGCAGCGTGGACGAGGGCAACGTGTGTACCGCCCTGTACGGCTACGGCAAGTCCCTGCAGACCGCCGACGAGGACGGCAACCTGACGGGCGGCTACGATCGCAAGCTGACCTTCGGCGACGTGAACGGCGGGCAGAACTGGGTGGGGTCGGCCGACGCGCTGGCGCGCTGGGGACGGCCCGACGGCAAGGGCGGCAAGGCGCACGTGTTCGGCGACGTGGAGTTCTCCGACTGCGAGGACGCCGACGAGCTGAAGAAGCTCACCGAGGCGCAGCTGGCGAAGTCGTGCGTGCCCACCGTGTCCTACACTGCGGACGCCGTGGCGCTTGCGCGCGCCGGCGAGGGCTTCGAGGGCGCGGACGAGGGCGACCTGGTGACCGTGGTGGACAAGGTGTACGACCCGCCGCTGCGCGTGCGCACGCGCATCACCAAGGTGGTGGAGGACCAGCTGCGCCCCGGCGAGGTCACCTACACGTTCGGCAACTACCAGACGGTCGCCGAGCTGATGGCCGTGCAGAAGTCGGCCGCCAAGTCCACCGCCTCGACCATCCGGGCGACCGTGACCGAGGCCGTGAACGCCTCGAACAAGGCATCGACCGGCAAATGGGGCGAGAGCCTGGCGGCCGCCGAGGAGCGCCAGAAGGCGTATGCCAAGGAGGTCGGCGGCGCCGCCCAGGACTACACCGACCAGATAAGGGACGAGCTGGACAAGGCCCTCAAGGAGTACGCCGACAACGGGGACGCCACGCTGGAGGAGGCGCTGAAGAAGTATTCCGACGACGGCAACCTGACCCTGGACGAGGTGCTGCGCCTGTACACCGACACGTCGATAGAGCAAAGCGAGAGCGTGCTCAAGAAGATAGACGAGGCCAACAAGGAGTACCTGGAAGGCGTCACGGACAAGCTGGACGAACGGCTGACGAGCGCCGAGGGCGAGGTGGATGGGCTGCAGAAACAGCTCGACCAGCTGCCGACGGATATCCGCAAGAAGATCGTTGACATGCTCAACAGCGAGGTGAACACCACGGGCGGCTGGGTGTACGAGGAGCCCGGCCAAGGCATCCTCGTGTACGACAAAAAGCCCGAGAGCGCCACCAAGTGCGTCAAGATAGGCGGCGGAATCATCGGCGTGGCCAACTCCAAGTACTCCAGCGGCGCGTGGAAGTGGCGCACGGCCATAACCGGCGACGGCGTGACCGCCGACGAGCTGACCACGGGCCGCATCAAAGGCGGGAACTCGTACTGGGACCTCGACAGCGGGGCCTTCTACCTGCGCGACGGCTCTATCTTCATGACCGACAGCAACGGCAACAGGGTCTATATCAACGCCACCAACGGCTTCCAGATATACGACAAGAACGGCTCCATCATCGCGGGCACCGTGCTGGTGGGCAGCACCTCCATGTTCCGCTGCAACATGGTCGGCACGTCGTCAACCAACTACATCACCACCGGCACGACGACGAACAACCACCCGGGAGCGTCGTTCGTGAACGGCTCGACCGAGTACTGCACCATCGAGGCCGTCCACGCGAAGGACAGCCCCACGGCGAGCTCGACCGACGGCGTGGGCATATCCACCTGCGGCTACGGCTTCCTGGCAGTCAACCGCTACTACCGCCAGACGTGGCTGACGACCCCCTACTGCGCGGGCTACATGAGCCATCCCGACGAGCAGCTGTACATGAGGAGCGGCAACAGCAACGCGGGCGGCTCGGCGTACGTGAAGCTGCAGGAGAACTCCAACAACTACGTGTACCTGGATAGCAGCCGCGCAGACATTGGGTCGTCGGACACCGCCAGGATACTCGCCCCGAAGTTCGCCATAGGAACCAGTCCGAGCAGCGGCGGCACCTACGGGTACACGGGCTCCACGCAGTTCATCGGGTGCATCACCAACAACGGCAACAACTGGACGTGGGGCACCATCAACGTGGTGAACGGAATCATCACCGGCATGAGCAGCATCACGGGAAACTAGACCAGCGAGAGAGGAAACGGAATGTTCTACCACCTTGTGCAGCAGCCCGAAGCGCCGCAGGCGCTCGACGGCGCGCCGAAGCCGCCCGAGGCGCTTCCGGTGTTCGAGTGCATCAGCGACCCGGCCACGGCGCG
Source organism: Collinsella aerofaciens (assembly GCF_028207065.1). Classification (GTDB taxonomy): domain Bacteria; phylum Actinomycetota; class Coriobacteriia; order Coriobacteriales; family Coriobacteriaceae; genus Collinsella; species Collinsella aerofaciens_AR. The sequence goes on along the minus strand of NZ_JAQLFP010000008.1, from coordinate 16,061 downwards.
GGCCATCGTGGAATCGGAAGACGTGTTCGAGTTCGACGGCAAGGGCGGCTTCACGCTCGTGTCCAGCCCCGTGGCCGTCATGGACGCGGAAGGCGGCGAGGCCAACGCCGTGGACTTCTCGGCGCTCACCGACGAGGAGATATGCGGGGTCCACAGAGCGCAGCCCGGCGACATATCGCGGACACTTGCGGCCGAAGGAAAGGAATAAGGCATGGCAACGCACGAGCTTACGCTCAACCTCAAGAAGACCAACATAGCGCCGCCCGTCATCACCGTGCACCAGGGCGACAGCGCCGAGGTCCTGAAGGCCGCCATCTACGACGGCGACAAGAAGGCGGCCCTGACGGGCTGCAAAGTGCACCTCATGGCTGCGAAGCCCGACCACACCTACGTGGAGCAGCAGTTCACTGGCATCAGCGACAACGTGGCCACCGTGACGGTCGACCCCGCCGTCTTCGGCGTGGCCGGGCTGCTCAAGGTGTGCTACGTGCGCGTGCGGAGCGCGGCAGGGCTAGACGCCACCACCGAGAACGTCCTGGTGAACGTGCTGCCCTCGGCGAGCGCGTCGGGCGAGATATCCGGCCCGTACGTCGATGCGGTGGAGGCGATCATCGCGAACCTCGAAGGGCAGCTAGCCGACGTGAGCGCGCTGAACGCGCAGATGCAGAAGGCCGAGGCCTCCCGCGCGAGCGCGGAAAACCAGCGCGCCACGAACGAGAAGGCACGCCAGACCGCCGAAACCAAGCGCGCAGAGGCCGAGAAGAAGCGAGCCACGGCGGAAAGCGACCGCGTGACCGAGGCGTCGCAGCTGAAGACGGCCTCGCAAGCCGCCACGGCTGCGGCAACCGGCGCGGCCTCGAACGCCGACGCGGCGGCAAACATCGCCCTGCAGATAGCCAACAGCGTGGCGCAGGGCAGTGCGGGCAGCTCGGACATGGCCAAGCAGAAGCAGCAGATAGCCGACCTGTACGGCAAGCTGGCCGACGCCACGGACACGTTCATCTACGACGACGGCAACGTGTACTGCCCCGCCTCCAAGGCCAGTGCATCTGGCAGCACCATCACGTTCGGGAGCACCTGCACGGCGTCCGGCACAACCCTCAACCTCAAGTAGAAAGGCAACGAAATGGCACAAGCGAAAACCCTGTCGGTGGGCGGCATCGGCTACGAGGTCATCGACGATACCGCGCGCAGCAACGCGCAGACGGCGCTCAACAACGCCGAGTACAACCGCCAGGGCCAAATCGGCAAGTACGGCGGGCAGAACATCGCCGCCATCCTGGCGGGAGAGATCGGCAGCGGCAGCGTGTACGACGCGCTGCATAAGCGCATCGCCGCCGCGAACTTCGCAGGCCTGCGCGTGGGCGACTACCTGGACGTGCCGCTTGTGAGCGCATCCGCCGTCACCACACAGCAATCTGTGCGGTTCCTGCTTGCCCACATCGACCCGTACCTTTACTGCGGCGACAACAGCAAGGGACACCATATCGCGTTCGTGGCCTCCGCGCCCATCGCCGTGGCCAAGACCGTGACCGGCGTTGCCAACGACAGCTTCCTGATGTGGAACACGACCAACACGAACCAGGGCACCGCCGACCAGAAATGCCCCTACCCCAACAGCAACCTCAAGGCGTGGGAGACGGCTTTCGAGGCGTGCCTGCCCGAGAGCCTGACCAAGTACCTGCTGACCCAGCGCGTCCTGCTTGAGGAGCGTTACAGCGCCAGTGGCGCGCTCAACGACTCCAACTCGTGGAGCTGGCAGGATATCGGCAAGGTGTGGTCGCCCTCCGAGATGGAGGTGTACGGCTGCCCAGTGTGGGGCACCAAGGGCTACAGCGTCGGCTTCGACTGCCAGTTCGACCTGTTCCGCGACACGGCGCACCGCCTCAACGGAACTCGGTGCTCTTGGTGGCTGCGTTCCGTTGCGTCGGGCTCCGCGTCCAGCGTGTGCTATGTCAACAGCAGCGGCAATGCCAACTACAACTCGGCGACGAACGTCTGGGTTCGCCCCCGCCCCGGCTTCCTCGTCGGCTAGCCAGCCGAGTGCTCTATACTCTGCTTTTAGGCGACCGCCTTGCGCGGTCGCCTCTCGCCCGCGAAGCGGGCCGTTTTTTCCGCCAGTTTCCCCAGGAGGTGCACGTGAGCGGCGTCTACCAGCGCAACCGCGAGGTTTCCGAGTACAAGTTTTTCACTCAAGCAATCGCCATCCGCGTGGAGGTCAACAAGCTGATGGCGTCGTCCTCCGTGGTTCCGAAGACCTATCGTCTGCTGAACGCGGTGCCTACGGTGGAGACGGCGCGCAGCATCGTGTACAACGTCAACCGCGCCGACTGCTTCTACCCCAACACCTCGTTCAACGCGCTGGAGAGGAAACGCTACCTAACGCTGGCCATAGCTGACTGCGAGCAGCTGATGCTGGACATGCAGTGCCTCATGGATATCGGCCTGCCCGTGAACGCCAACCGCTTCGAGGAGCTGGCGGCCATGGTCGAGGAAGAGATCAAGCTGCTGAAGGGCGCGCGCAAGAACGTGCGCGTGACGGGCAAGAAGTCCACCGAGGAGCGCATAGCCGAGGCCGAGGCCGAGCTAGAGCGCCTGCGTTCGCTATAATGGACGGCGGTCGCGCCTTGTTTATCGGTACAATTGGTGGCTGCGTTCCGTTGCGTCGGGCTCCGCGTCCAACGTGTGCTATGTCAACAACAACGGCAATGCCAACTACAACTCGGCGACGAACGTCTGGGTTCGCCCCCGCCCCGGATTCCCTTATTGCCAGACCGAGTAGGCCCCAGAGCCGAAAGCAGAGCGCGAAGAGGAAGGAAGGCGCGACCGTCGGGCATGCGCCCGTAAATACGCACCCCGCGAGGGTGGCCGGACGCTGCTTGCATGGCGCGGCGCTCCGTGGCTTCGCCGCGTTTCATGGCCATACCTCAAGCGGCTGCCAGAGCCACATTGCAAGCCGCGCGGGGTGCCTCCTGTGAACTCCGAGCAAAGGCGGGCGGCGCGCCGCAAGCGCCGCGAGGAGAAGCGCGCGCAGGCCAAGGCCGAGCGCGTCAAGGCGTGCACGCTTGATACCGTGGCCGACCTCAACAGCCTGTGCAAGGCATCGAAGCAGGCCGCGCGCGGCGTGATGTGGAAGGCATCCACGCAGCGATACATGAAAAGCTACCTGCGCAACGCCGTCCTGTCCCGCCGCGACCTTTTGGAGGGGCGCGACATATGCCGGGGCTTCATACGGTTCGACCTGTGGGAGCGCGGAAAGCTGCGCCATATCAGCGCCGTACACTTCCCCGAGCGCGTGGTACAGAAGTCCCTGGCACAAAACGCGCTCGTGCCCGCGATCGTGCCCACCCTCATAGCCGCCAACTCCGCGAACATAAAGGGGCGCGGCACCGACTACGCCCTGAAGCTGCTCAAGCGCCACCTGGCCGGCCACTGGAGGCGGCACGGCCGCGAGGGGTACATACTGCTCGGCGACTTCTCCGACTACTTCGCGCGCATAGCGCACCAACCCGTCAAAGACCAGGTGGCCTCCGCGCTGCTAGATCCGCGCGTGGTCGCCTTGGAGCACCGCCTGATAGACGCGCAGGGCGATGTGGGCCTGGGGCTGGGCAGCGAGCCGAACCAGATATGCGCCGTCGCGCACCCCAACCGCATTGACCACTACGTAATCGAGATGCTGCGCCCCGAGGCCTACGGTCGATATATGGACGACTTCTACCTGATACACGAGTCCAAGGACTACCTGCAGGTGTGCCTGCTGCTGATAGAGGGCAAATGCGCCGAGCTGGGCATCGAGCTGAACCCGCGCAAGACGCGCGTGGTGAAGCTCACGCGCGGGTTCACGTGGCTGAAGAAGCGCATCTTCTACACGGAGACGGGCCGCATAGTCGTGAAGCCGTGCCGAGACTCCATAACGCGGGAGCGCCGCAAGCTCAAGAAGATGGCCCGCATGGTCGCCGATGGCATCATGACCCCCGAGCAGGTGGAGCAGAGCTACCAGAGCTGGCGCGGGGGCATGAAGCGGCTGGACGCGCACCGCAGCGTGCGGGCCATGGACGCGCTGTACCGCAGCCTGTTCGGAAATCCCGCGGGGGGGTTGCTCAATGCAATCCAAACCTGGAGGCGACACGGATGGGAACATGCCCCTACCCTAGCAACGGAAGGAGCGACCCATGACAGAACAGGAAATCGCCGGGGAGATCAACGGCTACAAACAGCAGCTTGAGCAGAGCGACTACAAGGTCATGAAGGCGGTGGAGCGCATCTTCTCCGCATCGTCCATCACCGACCTGCTCTCGGCCATCGCCGCAGCTGCCAAGGAGGTGGCCGAGATCATCTCGCAGCGCCAGACGTGGCGCGACCGCATCAACGAGCTGGAAGCCATGGAGCCCGACCAGCCGGAAGCGCCGCAGGAGTAGCGAGCGCCCCTTCGGGGGCGCTTTTCTTTTGCCCGGCGACACCTCGCGGACAATCGCGGCAGCGATTCGAGGAGGTGAGAAAACGAATGACCGACGTGCTGGAAATCTTCGCGCCGTACGGCCCCGGGTCGCTTTTCGGCGCGCTGCTCGTCCTAGTGGTCCTGTACTTCGGCAAGCAGTTCCTCGAAGAGTTCAAGGCCCAGAACGAGCGCAAGGCGAACATCGACCTCAAGCGCGAAGAGCGAAAGCAGGACGAGGTGAACGAGCGGGCGCAGCGCGACCGCGAGCGCAGCCAGATGGAGGGCCGCATCGCTGCGCAGATGGAGCGCAGCAACGCGCTGATGGAGGCCATGAAGGCGCTCATGGAGTCCGTCGTGACCTCCAACGAGGTGCTGCACGCCGACCTGGCGAACAGCCAGGCGCGCAGCCAGGGCATGGCGGCGAAGGTCGACCACATCGCTGACCGCGTTGACCTGCTCTACAAGGAATCGGCTCGATAGAAAGGAATCCGAAATGACAGAAATGCAAGCAATCGCAGCCATCGTGCTGTCTTTCGCCGTGCCGTTCGCGGTGCAGCTGATCAAGACCGAGGCCATGACCGGCAAGGCCGCGCGCATCCTGGCGCTGGGCTGCTCGCTCCTGGCGGGCGTCGTGACCGGCTTCGTGGGCGGCGTGCCCGCAGACCCGGGCGCATGGGTCACGTGCGCCTTCGCCGTGGTAGGCGGCGTGCAGGCGGCCTACACGCTGTTCAAGTCGGTAGGCATCACATCCAAATGGCTCGACGCCCTGTTGGGCGTGACCGTAGGCGGGAAGGAGTAGGCAATGGCTAAACTGTTCATCATCTGCGGCCACGGCGCTGGCGACCCCGGCTGCTGCGCAGGCGGCTGCACCGAGGCCGAGCGCGTTCGCGCCCTGGGCCAGCGAATCAAGGAACTGGGCGGTTCCGAGGTCGAGCTGGGCGATACGTCCCGCAACTGGTACGCCGACGGCGGGCTTAACCGCCTGAGCACCGACGCGCCAGTGGTGGAGCTGCACATGGACGCCAGCGGCATCGCCACGGGCCACGGCGCGCACGTCATCATCAAGGAGGGCTTTGAGCCTGACGAGTACGACAATGCGCTGGCCGACAAGCTGGCGGCGTTCATGCCCGGGCGCTCCGAGAAGCTGGTGCGCCGTTCCGACCTCGCGAACACGAACCGAGCCGCCGCGCGCGGCATCAACTACCGCCTGTGCGAGAACGGCTTCATCGACAACGACGGCGACCGCGAGAAGTTCAACGGCAACCTGGACGAGCTGGCGCGCATCTACCTGGAATGCTTCGGCATCACTGCTGGAAGTGCCCCCGCAGCCGTCCCGCAGCCGCAGCCTGCGCAGCAGGAAACGACCGAGAACTTCGGCGGCACCTACCGCTGCACTGTGGACTACCTGCGCGTGCGCGACGCCCCCGGCCTGGGCGGCACCGAGGTGGCGCACTATTCCAGCGGCGAGACCGTGACGCTGGATAACTGGTACAAGATCGCCGACGGCTACGTGTGGGGCCGATACACGGGCTACAGCGGCGCAACGCGCTACATCGCCGTGGGCAAGGCCACGGGCAAGCCAGAGGCCGACGACTATCTGGTGAAGGTGGGATAGGCCATGCCGTACCCGAGCCCCGCAGACGAGGAGCGCAACGGCGGGTGCGGCCCCATCCTCGCGGCGGTCGTCCTGCTGTTCATCGTCCTGGCCGCCGCCAGCTGCGCGTCGCAGGCCATGGGAGCGCAAGACGTGACCGTGAGGCAAGCCCGCACGGACGGCCCCATATACGACCTGCCCGAGGGCATCGGCCAGGAAATCGTGTGCGACGAGCACAACCGCGAGTACCTGCTGCTTACCACCGAGCAGGGCGGCGTGTTCCTCATGCCGTACATGGACGAGGACGGCGAGCAGGAGATCATGCCGCAGGCCTAGAACGCAAAGAAGCCGCCCCGTATGGAGCGGCTTCTTTCTATCTGACGAGCAATACGAACGCCCGCCTAACGACGAGCACGCGTATGTGTTCGCCTACTGAACAGTTGGTGGAGGCGCGGAGAATCGAACTCCGGTCCACGAAAGCCCCCTGATTGGCATCTCCAAGCTCAGTCGCTGGTTTAGTCTCGGACGCTTTGCGCGCAGCGACACGTTCGCGGCGTCCTAACCGGTTCGGTCTTAGCCTGCGCCATACCGATTACGTGCGCAGGAGCATTCCCCTAACATGACGTCGCGCCGGTGTCGGGGAAATCACCGGGTTGACGCGCCGCTATAAATTAGGCAGCGAGAGCCATAGGCTCAAAAGAAGAGTTGTTGTCAATTCAATTTGACGGTACCCCTGTTTAACGAGGCGAGGAGACCTCGGCTTGCTTCCTCTCTCAGAGCTATCGTGTCGAAACCAGTCGCCCCCGAATGCTGGGAAAGTCTGGATGGCATCGGGCCTGCAAACACCCGATAACCGTCGACTTTTCAAGGAACATACGGGGCGAGCCCCGCTTGTGGAGTGTTATCTTACCACGTTCTGAAAGCGGACAGCTGTTCTATGCACGAGCTGTGAAGACCCCAATGTGCGCCGCACTTCGCACTTTTGTTACCGATCGCGTCACGTATATTTTCGCCAAGCAAAATTGACCCGTCGAAAGGACCGTTATGGATACCAAGCAGCAACTCGTCAATGCCCTCGCAGGCCTGGGCTCAACCATTACCGAAGCTATGGATGTCATCGAGGGCTTTGTCCCCTGCGGACATCCCGCCCTCACGGTATCGAACGCACTCGTCGCGCTGGACGTTGACGATGATGCAGCTCTCACTCAGCAGCTTGAGACCGTCGAGGGCTTTATCGACCACGTGAGTGAGAACCGCGGCGTGGCCGCCTACCACGGTATCGAGGTCGAGCTCGCGGGTCCCAAGGCCGATCTGTTCGCAGCAATCCGCGAGGTAGGCGCCCTTATGCAGACCGCAGGCGTCAAGAACACCCAGGTCAACGAGTGGGTCTACCGAAGGGCAGCACTCGATAGCTCCGACGAAAAGGCAGCCGAGCAGCTCGCAGAAAGTCCCGCCATTAAGGCCGAGCTTTTGTAAATAGCAGACGCGGGCCCCTTGGCGCATCGTCGTCCAAGAGGCCCGCAAACAGTTTGCGTCAACCGATAGCCGCGCGGCCGCGTTCGGCCAAAGCCAGAATCGGCATCATTTGGCGCGGGGTCTTTGCTGCAAGATCGGCATGTTCGAGCAGCTTGCGATCGTTAGTCACCAAGTAATCGACCTGCGCGCGCTTGCACGCGGCGAGCACCAAGTTGTCTTCGTAATCGCGATGGAGCGCTAAGTATTTGTCGGCCAGCCAAAGGTCCGACGCATCTGCACCCACGGCCGTGGCGTTTTCGGTCATGTTCCGAACAAACGCCAGCGCCGCATCGCCAATCGCGCGGGCAGAAGCCTCGCCGAGCGCTCCCCCGCTGGCAAGAACGCTGCGCTTCAGTTCGTGCTGTACAACATACAGTACGTCCTTGGCGATATGCACCGGAAAGAACAGCAATGCCCCCGCCTCCGTCGCCTGCCCAATAAACGCGCGTGCGGCAAGCGACTCGGCATGGTCGGCGCAAAACGAATCAACCCATACGTTGGCATCCACCATTATTTTGAGGGGAGCCCCGCTCACAGGATCATCCCCTTTTGGCGATAGTGCTCGTCCATGGCTTCGGAATAGATTGTTTCCCAACCGCGATCGTCGGATACGGGCGACGTAGCGATGCCCAGGTCCGCGTAAAGCTGATCTGCCGCCGCCCATGATGCGGCGAACGGAGTATCGGGCGCGACGGTCTGCCGCCGGTCGTCGACGGCCGCAAGCACTTCCTCACACTGTCCACCACCCTGCGCGACCTTGGCCACGACATTTTTGATGAGCTCGGGCAGTGACCTGCCCGAAAGCTGCAGCGCTTCCTCGGCGCGCTCTTTAACCGAGCGATCTACGCGAACGTTCACCTGCGCCATGCCACTAACAGCACCCACGTTGACCCGCTCCCTTCAATTGCTAGCCCTGCTAGCACCACTATATAAAGAAGCTAGCACATGGTCAAATGCAAAAGGCCTGCGCCCGGACGACACCGATGCCGTCTGGGCGCAGGCCAGATAACGTGGGTGAACACGTCTGTTAACGCAGGTACGCCTTTGCGTTGCCCAGGCTGTAGGCAATCGTCGAGCCGTTGTGCAGCAGTGACGACGCCTGCGGGGTAATCGCGCCGGTAATGCCCAGTGCCAAGAGCGCTGAGTTGGTGAGCATCACCTTAGAATAGGAGCTCGTCAGACGGTCGATGAGACCCTGACTCATGCGGCGCAGGCGCACGATCGCGGCAAGATCCGTATCGGTCAGGATGATATCGGCGACCTCCTTGGCAATGTCGCTTCCGCCGCCCATGGCCAACCCCACATCGGCCAAACCGAGCGCCGGCGAATCGTTGACGCCGTCGCCCACCATGGCAACGTGGCGCCCCTCGCCCTTAATGCGCTCCACATACGCGTACTTGTCCTCGGGCAGCAGCTCGGCCTTAAACTCGTCGACGCCCGCCTCTCGCGCAATGCGCTCGGCCGTGCGCTCGGAGTCGCCCGTGAGCATAACGACATGCTTGACGCCCAGCGCATGCAGGTCGGCGATTGCCTCGCGGACCCCGGGCTTGAGCGGGTCCTCGATACCGAGCACGCCGACGACCTTTCCATCGACCGCCAGATACAGCGGCGACAGGCCCTGCATCTGGGACTCGATTTGCTCCTTAATGTCGGACTCGAGCTGCGCGCCCTCATCCTCAAATACAAAGTGCGCGGAACCGATGATGGCGCGACGCCCTTCAATGGACGAAGCGATGCCGTGCGCCACGATGTATTCGACGGCGGCATGGCGCTCGCGGTGCTCGAGCCCGCGCTCGCGGGCGGCGTTGACCACGGCACGCGCCACCGGATGCGGAAAATGCTCCTCCAAGCAAGCGGAAAGGCGCAGGACCTCGTCCTCGCTCCAGCCATCGGTGGTGAGCACGCAGGCAAGACGCGGCTGTGCCTCGGTAAGCGTGCCAGTCTTATCAAACACAATGGTGTCGGCCTTGGCAAACGACTCAAAGTACTTCGCGCCCTTGACCATGACGCCCATCTTGGCAGCATCGCTCATAGCGGTCATGACGGCAACGGAACCCGTGAGCTTGAGTGCACACGAGTAGTCGACCATCAGCGCCGCCGAGGTCTTGATGAGGCTGCGGGTGGTAAGCGCAACCAGGCCCGCGAGCAGGAAGTTCCACGGGACGATCTTGTTGGCAAGGTCCTCCATGTGCGACTGGCCCTCGGACTTGAGCGAGTCGGCCGTCTGCACGAGCGAGACAATTGAGCGCAGTTTGGTTTGCGCCGTATTGGCGCGCACACGCACCAAGATGCTGCCGTCCTCCACGACGGTGCCGGCGAACACGTCGTCGCCCACGCTGCGCTCGACGGCAAGCGGCTCGCCGGTCAGGGTCGCCTGGTTGACCATGGCGCTCCCCTGCTCGACAACACCGTCGATGCAGATGGACATGCCGGTGCGCACGGCGACCAGATCGCCGGGCTCAAGCTCGGTCGCGGCAACGCCTACCTCGGTGTCGCCGACAACCTTTTGCGCCTTGTCGGGCACATCGAGCAGCGAGTTGATGAGCTCGTTTTCGCTCATGGCGCGGGTGTAGTCCTCGAGCAGCTCGCCCACGTTGAGCAGGAACATCGTCTGGCCCGCGGTGTCGACATCACGTTTGACAAACGAGATACCGATGGCCGAAGCGTCGAGCACAGGAACGGTCAGGCGCGGCTGCGCGAGCTCACGGAGGGCGGCGCGCAAAAAGGTCATGTAACCGGCCACGACAAACACCGCACGCAGGGGCGTCGGCAAGAACCAGCGACGTGCGTAATGGGCACCGATAAGTGTGGCAAGATCCATAACGAGCTTGTGCTTGCGCGGCTCAAGCTGCATCACGTAACCCGTCTTTGCGTCGGCAATGGCCTGAGCGTCGAGCGCACCGACGGCGGCCAGCACGGCATCGCGACACGGCTCGTCATATTCGAGCGCTAACTGGCCAATACGGCCATAGACGCGCACCTTGCGCACGCCGTCGATGTCACCGTTGAGTTTAAGAAGCGCATCGAGATCGCTCTCTGGCACAGGACCCGCCAACTGAAGACGGGTCCTGCCGGGGATCTCGCTAACAATCGAGAATCTCATTGTTTATGCCTGGGAGTGCTATTCGGCTGCCTTGTCCGCAGCGGCCTCGCTCTGGGTGAGATAGGCAGCCTCGGCAACCATGTCGTCGACCTCGGCCTTGGCCTGCTCGACCATGTCCTGGTAGCCGTTCTTGATGCGCATGCCACACGCGATACCCTGCACGCAAGCGTTCTTTACCGGAGCGCTGGTGAGCAGCTTGATGCCGGCCGTGCCGAGCAGAAAACCGCCGCCGACAAGCAGGGTGTTGAACGTGGACTTCTTCATGATGTCTCTCCCTTTTGCCGCAACAATTGCGGCACGGTGCCTCAGCACCCGAGTAAATAAATTTGCTCGAGCACGCTTTTGAAATATCTCAATTTTATCTAACTATCTAGGTCAGCCATGGCTAACCTTTTGAAAATTAACGATGCGGAGTAACCGATTGTCAATGTGACAAAGGGACTGTCCCTTTGTCCCTTCTTACAACTGCCAGGTAGCTGCTTCCTTTTGCAGCGCAACCATGCGGGCGAATTCTCCGCCTGCCGCTTTGAGTTGCGCCGGAGCACCCTGCTCGGCTACCACACCATCCTTGAGCACAACGATCTTATCGGCATTTTCTACCGTGCGCATACGGTGGGCGATCACGATAACCGTCTTGCCTGCGAGCAGGCGGGAAAGCGCCTGCTGCACCACGGTCTCGTTCTCCACATCCAAACTCGCCGTCGCCTCGTCCAGCAACACGATCGGCGCGTCTTTGAGCAGCGCACGGGCGATAGAGATGCGCTGGCGCTCACCGCCGGACAGCTTGGAGCCGTTCTCGCCGATCATGGTGTTGTAGCCCTGCGGCATGCGGCTCACAAACTCGCCGCAGTTGGCGGCACGCGCAGCCGCAAGCACTTGCTCATCGGTGGCGCCACGACGCCCGAGGCGGATGTTTCCCATCACCGTGTCGTCAAAGAGCAGCACGTCTTGGAACACAATGGCGTAGTCGCGCAGCAGCACCTCGGGATCCACGCTCGCAACATCCACGCCGCCCACGGTGACCGTGCCCGCGGTGGCATCCCAAAAGCGCGCGGCCAGGCGGCTCACCGTGGACTTACCGGAGCCCGAAGGACCGACCAGTGCCGTGACCTCGCCTTCCTTGGCGGTAAAGCTCACATCGGTAAGAACTTTCTCGCCGGCGCGGCCGTCCTCGCCCGCACCATAGCCAAATGCCACGTGATCGAACACCACATCGTGGCCTACGGGCTCAAACTGCTCGCTGCCCCGCGCCACGGGCTCTTCCATGATGGAACGCATGCGCTTGGCCGACGACTCGGCGGCAAACAGCTCGGACATCAGCATCAGCGCCTGATCAAAGGGCGCATAGATGCGGCTCACCATAAGCAGGAAGGCAAACATCACCAAAAAGTCGACCTGGCCGGAGGCGACCATCGCAGCGCCCGTGACCAACGTGGTGGCAATCCCCAGGCGCAGGATGGCAAAGGCGGAGTTGACCAAAAGCCCATTGGCGAGCTCGCCTTTGGTGGTCTCGCGCTCCTCGGCATCGATCACGGCGTTGAGCCCCTCAAGATAATGAGCCTCCTGGTTGGTGGCGCGGATCTCGCGCACGCAGTCGAGCGTCTCCTGGATCGCCTCGGTAACCTTGACCTTCTCGGCGCGCACATGGTCGAACACCGGGGTCATGGGGCCGCGTGTCAGATACAGCACGGCAAAGGCCACGGGCACGCTCCAAAACGCCGCGATCGCCAGCTGCCAGCAAAAGAACAGCGACGCCACGAACACAATGGCGCTTGCGATGATGGCACCCCAAAGCTCTCCCAGCACGTGGCTGTAGGCGTGCTCCATGGCCTGGACGTCGCCCATGATGGTCTCGGTTAAATCGGCCAGATCACGACGGCCAAAAAACGACAGCGGCAGCTTGCGCAAGCGCTCGGCAATCTCCATACGCTGCTTGCCGCACTCCTCGTAAAAGATGCAGTAGGTGTAGTAATACTGCTGCCAGTTAGAGGCAAAGAGCAACACGAAAAAGACCAGGAGGCCGCCCACAATCGGCAGGGCATCCGGCAGGTCGGCACCGGTGGCGAGATGTTCGACAAAACCGGCCATGACCAGGAACAATAAGCCCATGCCGGCCATGGTAATGAGATTGGTGAGCGCGGTCCAGAAAATGCCGCGTTTTACGCCGGCGACGCCTTTATCGGATAGGAAGTACTTCTTTTGGAATGAGGCGAACATTTAGGCCTCGCCTCCCTTCGTGACGGCGGCATCCGCGGTCGCTGCAGTGATTTTCCAGCTCGCGGCCTGTTCGTATTCGGCCCACATCTTGGCATACAGACCCTTTTGGGACAGTAACTCGGCATGGGTACCCGACTCCTGCACGCTGCCCTGGTTGAGCACCACGATTTGGTCTGCGCCCACTACAGTCGAGAGTCGGTGCGCGATCATAATGACTGTGCGACCCGCCGCCAGCTTGCTAAAGGCACGCTGGATGAGCGCCTCGTTCTCGGGGTCGGCAAACGCTGTGGCCTCATCGAGCACCACGATAGGTGCGTCTTTAAGGATCGCGCGGGCGAGTGCCACGCGCTGCACCTCGCCGCCCGAAAGATATGCTCCGCCGGCACCGAGCATGGTATTGATGCCCTGTGGAAGCTTGGCCACAATGTCGTCGCACTGAGCTGCGGAGAGGGCCGCACGCACTTCGTCGTCAGTGGCCGTAGGCTTGGAAGCGCGCACGTTATCGGCAAGTGTTTGCCGGAACAGCTGGTTGGTCTGGAACACGAAGGCGACCTGGTCCATAAGCTCGTGCGGATCCATATCGCGAACGTCCACACCACCTACGAGCACTCGACCCGAGGAAACATCCCAAAAACGAGGAATCAGGCTTGCGCAGGTTGACTTGCCGCCGCCCGAAGGACCCACAAGCGCAAGGGCACTACCAGCGGGAACGCTAAAGCTCACATGGTTGACGGCAGGTGCCTCGGCACCCTCGTAGGTAAAGCTTACATCCTCAAAGCGCACATCGCTGCCAGCGGGGTGCTTGGGTTGAGCGGGCACGGAGAGCTGCTTGGAATCCATAACGCTTCGGATGCGAGCCAGCGAATCAGCACTCATCTGAGACGCCTCGCCCACAAACATAAGCTTGGTCATGGCCGTCGGCACCACGGCCGAAAAGATCGCGTAAAACGTAAAATTGACCATAAAGTGCGCGAAGTCCGTCTCGCCCGGCGCCAGCAGCAGCGCCACAGGCAAAAGAAATGCCACAAGGCCGTTGAGCGCAGTAAGGTTGAGCACCTGTGGACCCCGGCAAAACGTACCCGCATAGTTTTGCGCCATATCGGCGTATTCGGCGATCGCATCGTGGAACGCCTTAAAGGAGTAGACCGTCTGCTGGAATACCTTGACCACGGGGATGCCGCGTACGTATTCGGTGCCGGTCTTGTTCATCTTGACCAGCGCGCCCATGTAAGCCTTCATAAACTCGGCGCCCTTGCCGCTCATCATGGTGGCCATGGCGCAAAACGAAACGACGACCGAGATTAAGCATGCCGCGCCCAAACGCCAATCGAGGGCAAATAGCAGCACAAGCAGGCCCACGACCATGGCGGTGGCACCGGCGATATCGGGCAGCATGTGCGCGAGCAGCGTCTCGGTGGAGGCGGCACAGCCGTCTACGATACGGCGCAGCTCACCGGTGGCGTGCGTGTCAAAGTAGCCGAGCGGCAGCTTAAGCAGATGCTCGCTCGTAGCCTTGCGGATATTGGATGCGCAGCGAAACGCGGACAGGTGCGTGCACATGAGTCCCACGAAATAGACCACGATGCTTGCCAGGGCAAAACCAACAGCCCACCAACCATACATCGCGATGTCGGCGGCCTCGCTCCAGTTGGGCGCCACGGCAATCAGGTCTCGCGCAACAAGCCAGATGCACACGTACGGGCCAAAGCTCAACAGCTGCGAGAACGCCGAGAGGGCCATGCCCAAATACGTTAGGAATTTACGGTCACCGGCATATGCAAGTAGCTCGCCGATGCCGCCGCCTTCCTTTTTTGATCCCTTTGCCATGAGATTCCCTTCTAACGGCTTGAGAGTTAACCGTAAGAAACTTATCATGGGCGTGTTAGCCAGGGCACACAATTGGGCCAGGCGTGGACGTTTTCGCAAATGAAGGGGACGCTTTTGAAAATGCGGCGGGCAGCAACCGATATAACCGAGCTCTACGCACCGCAGTTTGAGCAGTTTGGTCTGCAGCTTTCCGGCAAGGGCGCCGTCTTTACCGGTGAGGTGGCAAACGATCGGGCGCACGGACGCGCATGGATCATGCCCCTCTCCCCTGCCTGCATCGTTATGGAGCATTACATTACCCCGATGCACGATATGTACCTGGCCGAATACACACCCGAACCGTACGCGTGCGTGAGCGAGGTCAGCGCGCCCACGCTCATGTGCATGCCCGAAGCCGGCATAACGCCTGCGAACCTCAAGCCGCTGCATGGACCGTGGCCGAACAGCGCGATCTGCAGCTTTGTCCAAGATAGCTGCGGTGAGGAGCTAAGCCCGCTGTTTGCAGGGCAGCTCTACCACTCGCGCTCGGTCCTCTTTTTGCCCGGTTATTTTGACGAGCTGGAGCATCGCTATCCCGCCGAGTTCGCGGGGGTCTTTGAGGCGTTTGCCGAGTCATGGCACGAGGAGGCAGCGTCTGCCATCTGCCACACGTTGCGCAGGATTAACGAGGAACGCGCCCGCACCGTAGGCGGACACGTCTATATGCAAGGCATCGTGGAGACCATGGTCGCGGAGCTCGCCTGTTCGCGCGCGGCCCACAAGCAGGCGCGGCAGGCGGCAGACACACGCGCCAGCGTAACCATTGCCGAGGAAGCGGCGGCAATGATTGAGCGCGCGCTCGACAAAGGCAGGCGTGTGGGTATCAACGAGGTGGCCGAGAGGCTCTACACAAGCCGCTCCAAGCTATGCGCCACCTTTAAAGCCCAAACCGGCGAGTCCCTGGGCGTCTACATTCGCAGACGCCGTATGGAGCGAGCACAGGACCTTTTGGCCGATAGCGCGCTCACGATAGCGCAGGTGGCAGAGCGTCTAGGCTACCCTCAGCAGGCCGCCTTCGCCCAAGCCTTCAAGCAACACACCGGCACCACCCCCACCGCTTGGCGTTCCCAACATATATAAAGAATGAGGGCGCCATCGGCGCCCTCATTCACCAAATTCAATCCAGCCCACCTGACCCGAACGGCCGAGTCGTTGCAGAACCCGGGAGCCCCGGCAGGGCGGGTGCTTGCTCAAAATGAGTTCCCTCCAAAACAATGGGCGCGCCAACGGCGCGCCCATTCACTCTATTCCATTCAGCCCCGCCTGACCCGAACGGCCGAGTCGTCTGGCCGGGGAAGCCCCGAGTCGCCGGGGTGTTTGCTCCAAAT
>NZ_JAQLFP010000007.1:5330-73242 GCF_028207065.1 Collinsella aerofaciens | reverse complement strand
GTCCTCGGACATGCAAGAAGCCCTCGCTGCGCACTTCGTGCGGCGAGGGCTTCTTGCGTCCTGCGGAGTGCGCCGGAAAGTAAACATACGGCAGCCCCTGCGATGTCCTGTCTTCGGCGGAATACTGGCTGAGGGAATATAGTGCGCTTCGCGCGTTTGGAAGGGGCTTCGTGCTGCGGAATGCATTCAGAGGGAAACCCGTCGGGCCTCTTTGTCCTCGGTCTTCTGGGATTGGGGCTGAAGAGATTAAAGTGCGCTTTGCGCCTCGCGTCTTATCGATCGGGTTTGAGATGCATGTGGCGCTTCTCGACTTATGACTGTAGCGGCCGCGGTCCCGTTTGGGATCGCGGTTGTTTTGTTGTGGGTCAAATATGAACGTTGTGTTAATGAGTCGGTGGACGGTGGTGTTTTTCGGTGAGCGGCGTATCCTTCCAACGGTTTATCTAGTGTGTCAGTTGAAAGGAAGAGGGCGCTCGTCATTGTTTGAATGTGAACTGCCGTTTGACCACAAGACGTTGCATCTGGAGCTCGAGGATAAGAACTTCGCGGGTGTGATGGAAGGTCATCAAAACGAGTTTAAGACCACGAAATCGCAGGAAGAGCTGGTGGAGGAGTCGCTTTCCAACCCTTACGGCTCGCCTTCGCTCGAGGAGCTTTGTGCTGGCAAGAAGGATATCGTCATCATTAGCTCCGACCATACGCGTCCCGTTCCCTCGCGTGTGACGATGCCTATTCTGCTGCATCACATCCACGCTGCCGCTCCCGAGGCGCGTGTGCGCATCCTGGTCGCGACCGGCATGCATCGCCCCTCGACGCACGAGGAACTCGTTAACAAGTACGGCGAGGAGATCGTCGCTAACGAGGAAATCGTTATGCACGTTGCGACTGACGACAGCATGATGAAAAAGATCGGCACCCTGCCTTCTGGTGGCGAGTGCATCATCAACAAGATTGCCGCCGATTGCGATCTGCTGCTTGCCTAGGGCTTTATTGAGCCGCACTTCTTTGCCGGTTTCTCTGGTAGCCGCAAGTCCGTCCTGCCCGGCATTGCCAGCTACAAGACCATCATGTACAACCACAATGGTCAGTTTGTAAACGATTCCCACTCGCGTGCCGGCAACCTGTGCCACAACCACGTGAGTGAGGACATGTTCGCCGCCGCCGAGATGGCTCACCTTGCCTTTGTGCTCAACGTGGTGCTCAATGGCAAGCACGAGGTCATCGGCTCCTTTGCCGGCGACATCCACAAGGCGCACGAGGCCGGCTGCGAGTTCGTGAAGAGCCTTGCCGGCGTTGAGCCCGTCGAGTGCGAGATTGCCATCACCACCAACGGCGGCTACCCGCTCGACCAGAACATCTATCAGGCTGTGAAGGGCATGTGCGCTGCCGAGGCCACGCTTCCCGAGGGCGGTGTGATCATCGACGTCGCCGGTTGTGCCGACGGTCACGGCGGCGAGGGCTTCTATCACAACATCGCCGACAACGATCCGGCAGAGTTTGAGCGCGCCTGCATCGATCGTCCTAAGGACGAGACCCTGCCCGATCAGTGGACGAGCCAGATCTTTGCCCGCATCCTGGCACATCACCCTGTGATCATGGTCACCGACCTGTGCGATCACCAGATGCTCAAGGATATGCACATGACGCCGGTCAACACTATCGAGGAAGCGCTCAAGCTCGCCTTTGAGATGAAGGGTGCCGATGCCAAGGTCGCCGTCATCCCCGATGGCCTGGGTGTTGTTGTCGCACAGCACTAGCGCGCGGCTTAAACGAATCGTTTATAACCGACAAGAAAGATAAGGTTTTATGCTTACCAAACTCCTCTGCGAATTCGGCGCAACGGCCCTCATGATCGTCTTTGGCGTGGGTGTTCACTGCGATACCGTGCTTAAGGGCACCAAGTATCAGGGCTCCGGCCATATGTTTGCCATCACCACCTGGTCCTTTGGCATCTCGGTCTGCCTGTTTGTCTTTGGTGGCGCTGTGTGCATGAACCCCGCCATGGTGCTTGCCCAGTGCATCGTCGGCCTGGTGCCGTGGGGCAACTGCATCCCCTTCATGCTTGCCGATATGCTCGGCGGCTTTGTGGGCGCCGTGATCGCTTGGTTTATGTATGCCGATGAGTTCAAGGCTTCCGAGGACGTCGTCGACCCCATTGCCCAGCGCAACATCTTCTCGACCAACCCCACCACCGAGGGCACGAACTATGCTCGTAACTTCTTCTGCGAGGCTATCTGCACCTTCGTGTTCATCAGCGCCATCCTTGCTGCCGCTAGCCGCGCCGGCGAGAACGTTCTGATGCTCGCAATCTGCGTCGGCCTGATCGTTTGGGCTGTCGGCATGGGCATGGGCGGCATCACCGGCTTCGCCATGAACCAGGCGCGTGACCTTGGTCCTCGCATGGCCTATCAGGTGCTGCCGATTAAGAACAAGGCTGACAACAACTGGAAGTACGGCCTGCTTGTTCCTGGCATCGCGCCGTTTGTCGGTGCTATTGTGGCCGCGCTGTTTGTGCATGGCTTCTTGGGCATGTTCTAGTCTGAGGCTACATAGTTGTCCGCTGGCCGCATGGGGTAACTTCCCAGCGCGTCCTCGGACATGCAAAAAGGCTCGCTGCGCACTTCGTGCGGCGAGCCTTTTTGCGTCCTGCGGAATGCGCTGGGAAGTTACCCCATGCGGCCAGCTGTGGGATCTTTGCTGCGCTCGAGCAAGCAACCCAACATATATCTGAATTTGGATGGGAGGGGCTTGTTGCTGATAGGGGCGTTGAGCTGTTGTTGACACTTTGGGATGCGTGGCGCCCTGGGTTGGGGTGATGCTTTGGGATGAGCTTCTTACTTAGGTGAAGAGAGGCTTTATGGCTGATAGGTAGTCTTTGGCTACGTCGGCTTTGTCGGCTTGGAAGTTGTGCCAGGCCCACCATTGGACCATTCCTACGAAGCTTGAGGCTATGTGGTGTAGTAGGAAGCTTCGGTCCATGGTGGCGGCGGGGCCGTTTGGGTCGGTGGGGACGGTTTCGGCTGCTCGTGACATGATGGTCTTGCGTAGGCAGTCGGCGAAGACGCGTGAGCCGGCGCCGGCTACGAGGGCTCGTACGCCCTGGCGGCGTTCCCAGAGGTTGTTGAGGATATGCTCGACTTGTACGAGCGGATCATCGAGCGGTGTGCCATCGTCGTCGAGGGCGTGGGTGCAGATGTCGCTCACGAGTTCGGACAGTAGGTCATCTTTGCTCTTGAAGAGGCCATAGAACGTGGCCCGACCCACATGGGCGCGAGCGATAATGTCGCCGACGGTGATCTTGCCGTAGTCCTCTTCGCGCAGCAGCTCGGAGAACGCCGCAACGATGGCAGCGCGGCTTTTTGCCTTGCGGGCATCCATGGCTATGCGTCCGCGTCAACGAGCAGGCAGCGGAGCGTGCCGGAGCAACCCTCGTAGGGGCGCTTGCCGGCGCCGTAGCCGACGGCCTCGATGCGGTAGCGGGCCGGCAGGTGCTCGGACGTGCGCAGTGCGGCGACGATGGCGGCGCCCGTGGGCGTCACAAGCTCGCCGGCGACTGGTGCGGGCGTGAGGGCGATATTGCCCGCCTGGCACAGGTTGACGACAGCGGGGACGGGAATGGGCATGAGACCGTGGGCACAACGGATGGTACCGTGACCCTCGGAGAGCGACTCGACCACGATGTCCTCAATACCCAGGTCATCGAGGCAGATGGCGACAGAGCAGACGTCGACGATGGAATCGACGGCGCCCACCTCGTGGAACATGACGGTCTCGGGCGTTTTGCCGTGAGCCTTGGCCTCGGCAGCGGCGAGTACGGAAAAAATGGCGAGGGCGCGACGCTTGGCGCCATCGCTTAACTGCGAGCCATCGATGATGGCGGTGACGTCAGCCAAAGAACGGTGGTGATGGTGGTGGGCGTGATGGTGACCCTCGTGGTCGTGGTCATGCTCGTGGTCGTGGTCATGCTCGTGGTCGTGGTCATGCTCGTGGCAGTGCTCGTGTTCGTGCTCGCCATGATCATGATGGTGGTGCTCATGCTCGTGCGTGTGCTCGGCAGCTGCTTCGTTGCCGTAGAGCCAGGCCATATCGTGATCGTGGTTCTCGAGCTCCTCTGCAAGCTGGACGTCGAAATCGCAGGCGTCGATGCCATGCTTGCTTACGCGTGTGACGGCGATCGTAAAGCCGTCGACCGGCAGCGTGGCGAGCTGTTCGCGCAGGTGCTCCTCGCTGGCGCCCAGGTCGAGCAGGGCCGCGACGGTCATATCGCCGCTGATGCCCGAGGTGCCGTCGATGATAAGCGTGTGCTGATGATTGGACATGGAATGCTCCTTAACGGGCGCAGGGCGTGCCGGCGCTCAGATGATTGATAAGACTTGCCTGGTAGGCGGCACCAAAGCCGTTGTCGATATTGACGACCGAAACGCCGCTGGCGCAGGAGTTGAGCATGGCGAGCAGCGCGGCTACGCCACCAAAACTTGCGCCGTAGCCCACGCTGGTGGGAACGGCGATGACCGGACAGCTCACCAGGCCGCCGACAACGCTCGCCAGTGCGCCCTCCATGCCGGCAATGGCGATGATCACCTGCGCCTGAGCAAGTTCCTCGGCATGCGCGAGCAGGCGGTGCAGGCCGGCGACACCCACGTCGTAGAGGCGATCGACCTCGTTGCCGTAGAACTCGGCCGTCAACGCGGCTTCTTCGGCGACGGGCAGGTCGCTCGTACCGGCGCAGGCGACGACGATGCGTCCGTTGCCGGTAGGGGAGGGCTTGCCGCCCACGAGGGCGAGCTGTGCGTCCGGGACATATCCCAGGTCGATGCCGTTGCCAAGAAGCTCAGCGGTGCGCGCGGCTTTTTCGGCATCCAGGCGCGTGACCAGGATGCGCTCCTGGCCGGCATCGCGCAGTGCTTCGATAATGGCGGCAATCTGATCGGCGGTTTTACCGGCCCCGTAGACAACCTCGCCGGCTCCCTGGCGCACCCCGCGCGAAAGATCGAGCTGCGCAAAGCCCAAATCGGCGGTCGGAGCCGTCTGGATGCGCGTGAGGGCGTCGGCAGGGGTGACTGCCCCGCCGGCAACATCGCTCAGCAATTGCTCAAGATCTCGCTTATCCATATATGCTCCCTTCGACGGCGCAAAGTCTAGCACTCAAAGGGTATGTTTCCGAACACTTAGACAGAATTGTTCGGAAACTATAGGACAGACTGATTCAATTGCTAGACGGATTGGCTAGTCGCGCAGGATGATGTCCATGGCGAGCATCAGGTTGCGCTCGTCGATGGCAAACGGGGCGGCCTCGCGCGTCTTGGGCTTGGCACAAAACGCGATGCCCGTGCCCGCGGCCTGAATCATGGGGATGTCGTTGGCACCGTCGCCGATCGCGACGGTGTGGGCCATATCGACGCCGCACTCAACTGCCCAGTCCAGCAGCTGGATGAGCTTGGACTCCTTGGTCACAATGTCGGCAGCCAACTTACCGGTGAGCTTGCCGTCCACGACCTCCAGACGATTGGCCAGGCAGAAGTCGATACCCGCGGCAGCCACGATTTTGTCAGCGACCTCGTGGAAACCGCCGCTCACCACGCCGACCTTCCAGCCCTTGCTGTGTGCCGAGCGCACAAGCTCCAGCGCGCCGGGGGTAAACGTCACGCGCTCAAAGGTGCGCTCGAACACGCTCTTGTCCAGGCCGGCAAGCAGCCCCACGCGCTCCTCGAGCGCCTGCTTAAAGTCAAGCTCGCCGCGCATGGCGCGTTCGGTGATCTGTGCAACTTGCTCACCCACGCCGGCCTCCTCGCCCAACAGGTCGATGACTTCCTGGTTGATGAGCGTGGAGTCGATATCCATAACGATGAGGCGTGCAGTCATGGTGGGCCTTTCCGAGTGCTGTTTTATTGGGGCATATTGTCGCACGTGACGAGCGCGGGCGGGTGTCGCGGCGCGTCAATTGTTTCGTCTCCGTCAAGTCTTTGGGCAGGAGCCACTTTTTCGCGGCACATCGACGCGAGTGCGATAAGATAGAACGCCATGTCTGGCTGCGCGGTTTACGCAGGCTGGGCAAATCTGTACGACGCCGCCCGGAACGACACGGGGCGGCACAGATCCATAAAGGAGGATCACTGGTATGAGCCAGACCCGTCCCATCGATGAGCATTCCATGCACACCCGTACCTGCGGCGAGCTTCGCTTCGAGAACGTGGGCGAAGAGGTCACCCTCACCGGTTGGGTGAGCCGTCGCCGCGACCACGGCGGCCTTATCTTCTGCGACCTTCGCGACCGTGAGGGCATCACGCAGCTCACCTTCGACCCCGAGCACTCCGACGGCGATGCCTTTAAGATCGCCGAGACCATGCGTCCCGAGTGGCCCATCAAGATTCACGGCGTCGTGCGCGCCCGTGGCGAGGAGACCACCAACACCAAGCTCGCGACCGGCGAGATCGAGGTCCTGACCGATCATGCCGAGGTGCTCAACACGTCGGTCACCCCGCCGTTCCAGATTGAGGACGGTATCGAGACCAGCGAGGACACCCGTCTGCGTTATCGCTATCTGGACCTCCGTCGTCCCGAGATGATGGCCAACCTCAAGCTGCGCTCCGACTTTACCTTTGCCATTCGCGAGGCGCTGCACAACCGTGAGTTCATGGAGGTCGAGACGCCCTCCCTGTTCAAGTCCACGCCCGAGGGCGCCCGCGACTTCATCGTCCCCAGCCGTATCCAGCCGGGCAACTTCTACGCCCTGCCGCAGTCTCCGCAGCTCCTGAAGCAGCTGCTTATGGTCGGTGGCGTCGAGCGCTACTACCAGGTTGCCAAGTGCTTCCGCGACGAGGACCTGCGTGCCGACCGTCAGCCCGAGTTCACCCAGGTCGATATCGAGATGTCCTTCGTGGACCAGAACGACGTCATGAGCGCGCTCGAGGAGGTCCTGGCCGATGCCTTCGGCCGCATGGGCGTCGAGATGCCCACGCCGCTGCGTCGCATGAACTACTGGGAGGCCATGGACACCTATGGCTCCGACAAGCCCGATACCCGCTATGGCATGCACCTGGTCGACCTGACCGACATCTTTGCCAACTCCAAGTTCAAGGTCTTTGCGACTGCCGCAAACGAGGGGGGCTCTGTCGTCAAGGCCATCAACGCCAAGGGTGCCGGTGCCTGGGCTCGCGCCAAGATCGATAAGCTTGCCGGCGTGGCCTCCACGTTTGGCGCCAAGGGCCTTGCCTGGATCGCTTTCCGCGAGGACGGCTCCATCAACAGCCCCATCGTCAAGTTCTTCTCGGACGAGGAGATGGCCGCTCTGCGCGAGCGCATGGACGTCGAGCCCGGCGACCTTGTGATGTTTGCCGCCGGCCCGCGCCTGCTCTCCGACGAGATCCTGGGCGGCATGCGTTCCCACATGGCCAACGCGCTCGAGATCAAGCGCGAGGGCCACGACTTCCTGTGGGTCGTCAACTTCCCGCTGTTCCACTGGGACGAGGATCGCAAGGCCTATGCAGCCGAGCACCAGCCCTTCACCCTGCCGACCGAGACCGACATCGCCAAGATCGAGGCCGATCCGTTGGCAGCCGGTTCGTGCACCTACGACTTTGTCATGGACGGCTTTGAGGCCGGCGGCGGCGGTATGCGTATCCACAACGCCGAGATGCAGATGTCCATGCTCAAGCTCCTGGGCTTTACCGAAGAGCGCGCCGAGTCGCAGTTCGGCTTCCTCATGGAGGCGCTCAAGTTTGGTGCGCCCCCGATGGGCGGTTTCGCTCTTGGCCTGGACCGCGTGTGCATGCTGCTCACCGGTTCCGACTCCATCCGCGACGTCATGGCGTTCCCCAAGACGGCCAGCGGCTCCGACCTTATGTCAGGCGCCCCGAGTGCCGTTTCTGGCGCCCAGCTCAAGGACGTCAGCCTGCGCCTGATGTAGGCAAGCGGCTACATATTGCCCGTAACGAGGGAAGGACACGTGCCTTCCCTCGTTTTTTATACGCCGAGATTGTGGGGGCATGGGATGACCGGGCGTTGCGGAAAGTACGTCCCGGAATCTGCGTCCAGAACGGGTCGCGCTTTCCCAAAGGGGGTCCTCTGGGAAAGCGCGACCCAGAATTCGGCAAAATAATGGGACACAGTTTCCGCTTGAGCGGTCTAACGGAAACTGTGCCCCAGAATGAGCGCTCAAAACGGGGCAGGCTTTCCGCAACAACTGTCTGGCGAAAAGCCCGGCCCAGTTTCCTACAGCGAGTCTCTCTGAACGAGCTGCATGTGCATCACGGAGGTGGTGGGCTCGGCGCCCTTGATCATGTCGAGCGCAATGTTGGCGGCCATGTGGCCTTCTTCGCGCAGGGGCTGGCGGACGGTCGTGAGTGCGGGGACGCAGCGCGCCGCAATCTCGTGATCGTCGAAGCCGACGACGGAAACGTCCGCCGGAACAGATAGGCCTGCCTCGTTGAGTGCGGTGATGACGCCAGCCGCGATACGGTCCGATCCGCAGAGCACGCCATCGAAAGCAATCTCGCGCGCGAGGATCTGGTGCATGGCCTGATAACCGTCTCCGCTGTTCCAGCCGGTATAGATAACGTTTGCGCCTGGGAGCTCTTCGCCCAGGACGGTGCGGTAGCCGCGCAGGCGGTCGACAACAGCGGGGTTGTCTTGCGGTCCCAACACGGCGACGATATCTTTGCGCCCGCGCTCTTTCATAGCGAGTGCCGCAAAGCGTCCACCCTCTTCGTCGTCAGAGTAGACTGTCGAGAACACATCGCGATAGGGGTGGCCCTCGAGCTGGCCGCACAACACGGTGGGTACGCCCAGCTCGCGCAGCACCTCGAGCAGCTCGCTGCCCTTGTAGGGGGAGACGTCGATCACGGCGTCGAACGAGCGGCGCTCAAAGTGCTCGCGTGCGCGGTTGCGCTCATGCGTAGAAGACGCCTGCAAGATAACGGGCAGATAGGACGACTCCGACAGTTCCTCGGTAATGCCGCTCAAAAATTCGCTATAGGTGGGGTCGCTGAAGAGCTCACTCAGGGGCTCGGTCACGAGCACGGCGATGATTTCCGTGCGCCCGACAGCGAGCGCTCGGCCGCGAGCGTTGGGGACAAAATTGACTTTCTTGGCCGCCGCACGGACGCGCTTTTTGGTTTCCTCGCTAATGCGGGGCGAATCGTTGAGGGCGCGCGATGCCGTGGAGCGCGACACGCCGGCAGCTGCGGCAACCTCGGCAAGCGTAGGTGCGGTGCGAACTGGCTGGGTCATGGCGTCTCCTGGAAAATGCGGTCGATGTTGTCACTGATACGGGCTGGTGCGGATACAGCTTACTATAGTGCACCTGAACAGCGTTCATGATATCCGGTGACAGGTGTCGTTTTGCAACCAAGCCGCAATCGAATACGTCTCGTGTGGGTGAGATATCAGCGGGCGTGGCGGTTGCCTACGAGCTTAAGAACGATGTTTTGCGTTGAGTTTCGATATTCAGGGTGACATAAGTGTTGCGGTTGTACAACCGGTTGCACCGTTAATCCGGCCAAATCGACCGTTCAGCGGACAACCGGTTGCACAGTTTTTTGCATCGCCCGTAAGATAAGGACAACCGGTTGCACAAGAATCACTACGATGACGAAGGAGCATCACCATGGACGCCATTAACGATTGGGAAAACCAAGCGCTCACCCACAGGAACCGCCTGGCACCCCATGCGTACTTTATGGGTTATGAGACCGCCGATCTCGCTGCTACGTACAGCCGCGAGCTGTCGCGCGGGTTTGTTCAGCTGTCTGGCTCGTGGCAGTTCCGCCTCTTTGAGGGGCCTGCTGCCGTCTCCAACGAGGAGCTCTCCACGTACAAGTCCGAGTGGGATCACGTGGAGGTTCCGCACCTGTGGCAGGTAGACGGCTATGGCAACCTTGCCTATACCGACGAGGGTTTCCCGTTTCCGGTGGACCAGCCGTTCGTTCCCTCCGACGACCCCACGGGCGTCTACCAGCGCATCGTCAACCTTCCCGCCGTTCCTGCCGGCGCCCGCGAGATCATTCGCTTCGACGGCATCGAGAGCTATGGCGAGCTGTACGTCAACGGCCAGTTTATCGGCATGACCAAGGGCTCGCGTCTGTCCGCCGAGTTCGACGTGACCGACGCGCTCGTCGAGGGCGACAACCTGTTTGCGGTCAAGGTCCTGCAGTACAGCGATGGCAGCTATATCGAGGATCAGGACATGTGGTGGGCTTCGGGCATCTTCCGCGATGTGTACCTTATGCAGCGTCCCGCCGCGCACCTGGTCGACTTTAGGTTCCGCACGCACCGCGAGGGCGATGCCGCTCTGATCACGCTCGATACGGTGGCCGAGGGCGCTACCCGCGTCGTGTTTACGCTCAGCGATGGCGAGAACGTGGTCGCTACGGGCGAGTGCGTCGACGGCCATGCCGAGTGCAGCGTTGCCGATGCCCACTTCTGGAACCCCGAGGACCCCTTCCTCTATGACCTTACGTTTGAGGTCTACGACGGTGACGAGGTCAGCGAGTACGTTCCGCATCGCCAGGGCCTTGCCGAGGTGACGGTCGAGGGCAATCATATCTACCTCAACGGCACCTACTTTAAGATGCATGGCGTCAACCGCCACGATCACGACGATCACAAGGGCCGCGCCGTGGGCCTCGATCGCATGTGCCGTGACCTGGAGCTCATGAAGCGACACAACATCAACGCGGTGCGCACCTCTCACTATGCCAATGACCCGCGCTTCTACGAGCTGTGCGATGAGTATGGCATCATGCTGGTCGCCGAGACCGATATGGAGAGTCACGGCTTCGAGAATATCGGCAATATCGCCCTGGTCACCGACGACCCGGCATGGGAGCCGGCCTACGTCGACCGCATTGAGCGCCTGGTGATGCAGGAGCGCAACCACGCCTGCATCATTATGTGGTCGATGGGCAACGAGAGCGGCTATGGCTGCAACATCCGCGCGATGTACGCCAAGGCTCACGAGCTCGATGATCGTCCGGTCCATTACGAGGAGGACCGCAACGCCGATACCGTCGACGTCATTTCCACGATGTACTCCCGTGTGTCGCAGATGAACGACTTTGGTGAGCATCCGTTCCCCAAGCCGCGCATCAACTGCGAGTACGGCCACTCCATGGGCAATGGCCCCGGAGGCCTGTCCGAGTACCAGGAGGTCTTCGATCGCTGGGATTGCATCCAAGGCCAGTTTATCTGGGAATGGTGCGACCACGGTTTGGCTGCTGTGACCGAGGACGGCGTTGCTTACGATATGTATGGTGGCGACAACGGCGATTACCCCAACAACAGCAACTTCTGCATCGATGGCATGGTGTTCCCTTGGCAGCAGCCGAGCCCGGGCCTCACTGAGTATGGCCAGGTCATCTGCCCGGTTCGCATGGCTTATGACACCGAGGCGGGCGAGCTGACCGTCACGAACAAGCGCTGGTTTACTACCCTCGAGGATGTCTGCCTGTCGGCGGAGACCCTGGTAGACGGCGATGTAGTGTGCCGCAAGACGCTTATGCCCGGCGCGGTGGCTCCCGGCGAATCCGTCCAGTTGCCACTGGTGATTCGCGAGGCCGCGGTAGGCGAGACCCTGCTGACCGTGCGCGCCTACACCATGGCGGCTCACGCCTGGTGCGAGCCGATGTTCCAGCTGGGCGCAAGCCAGTTTGCCATCGCAAACCATCCGGCGCCGGCCATCGCCGCCCCCGCTCGTCCTGAGCTTACGGTCGAGGAGACCGAGCAGGAGATCCGCATTCACTCCCTCAACGGCGAGCTGGCCTTCAGCAAAGTCAACGGTACCGTGAGCGAGTGGAAGGCATCCGGCCGCGACGTAATGTCCTCTGGTCCCCAGGTTGGTTTTTGGCATCCGCTCGTCGACAACCACGCTCAGGAGTATGACTCCCTGTGGAAGGACAACTTCATCGATGTGATGCAGACGTCTACCCGCAAGGTTTCTTGGAAGCAGGACGGCAATGCGGTCGTCGTTACCGTGAGCCAGCGTATCGCTCCTCCCGTCCGCGCGTTCGGCATGCGCGTCGAGCTCGTCTACACCGTGCTTCCGAGCGGTCGCGTCGACCTCAAGGTTTCCGGCGAGCCCTACGGCGATTACTCGGATATCATCCCGCGCATCGGCATCTCCTTCGAGGTCCCCGGTTGTGATCGTGCCGTCGAGTGGTATGGCCACGGCCCGGGCGAGAACTATCCGGACTCGCTGCGCGCCAACCCAGTTGGTCATTACCGCACTACGGTCGACGACATGTTCACGCCCTACGTTATGCCTCAGGACTGCGCCAACCGTGAGGGTACCCGCTGGGTTGCCCTGCGCTCCAGTCACGGTGACGGCGTGTTGGTGACTCGTCCGACTGACGCCGCCTCCAACCCGTTCTCGTTCTCGGCATGGCCCTATAGCTGCGAGGCCATCGATAACGCCAAGCACGTCTACGACCTTGTCAAGGGCGACACGGTCACGGTCAACATCAACGACCAGCTGCTCGGCCTTGGCTCGAACTCTTGGGGTTCCGAGGTACTCGATTCCTACCGCACCCGTTTTGAGAGCTTCAGCTTTGAGGTGTCCCTGCGACCGCTGACGTCTGCCGATCTGGCTCAGGCGCTGGCACCCATTAAGGAGGCATAAGTCATGCATGTCTTTAACTCGCGCGCCGATTTCGACGCTCAGATGAAGTCCGTCAAGAAGTGGGTGCGCACCGGCCAGGCGCTCGATGGCGTTGCCGACCTGCAGCACGACGTGGCGTACTCCATCGGCGACTCGCTGGTGTATTGGTGGGTGAACGCTCACGAGGCGGCTACTGCCGATCTGGTCGGTCACCGTCGCTACCATGCCGTGCTCGCTCCGCTCGACGGCGACCTGACCGTCGAGGTTGCCCCCAAGGCAGACCTCACCTGCATCCGCGCTTACAGCGATATCGATGATCGCGAGCGCTTTGAGGGTGCGGGGGAGACCGTGACGATTCCCGCCGGCGGCGTTGCCGTCGTCGAAATTGACGAGGCCTACCGTGTCGTGGCCGATGCCGCGGATTCCCGCGTCGTGGTACTGCACGTGACGGTTGAAGGTTATTCCTTCCCCAACAAGTAGTATTCGTCCGTTTGGGCGTTTGCTTCGCGCCGTTAAGGGGGATGGCTTTGTTGACTCCCTTTTCCCCATTCCCCTTAGCAGGTGCGCCGTCCACGATTGCGCTTGCAGTCCGGACGGTTTTAGATGAGATATAACGGATGATTGGGAGGGCTTATGAGCTCTGAAAAACGAGGAACGATTGGTTCGTTCGCTCTGCTGGGCATGACGGTCGCCGCCGTGTTCGGTATCAAGAACATCATCAACAACAACGCGGCCATCGGCTTGGCAGCTGCGCCGTCGTTCTTTTTCGCTACGCTTTTGTACTTTGTCCCCTATACCCTGGTTACCGCCGAATTCGTCGGCCTTAACAAGGACTCCGAGTCGGGCGTGTACGCCTGGGTCAAGACCTCGATGGGCGGTCGCTGGGCATTCCTGACGGCATTTAGCTACTGGTTCGTTAGCCTGTTCTACTTTGCGTCCGTCCTGCCCAACGTCATCATCTACGCGAGCTACGTGTTCTTTGGTGCCAATGCCGAGCTCTCGCAGCTGTGGATCACCATTATCGAGATCGTCGTCTTTGCTATCGCCACGTGGGTTTCGACCAAGGGCGCTAAGTGGATCGGCTCCATTTCCTCCTTCGGCTCGACCGCGGCTCTCGGCCTGACTGCCGTGTTCATCTTGCTGTCCCTGGCTGCTGCCTTTGGCGGCGTCGAGTTCGCTACGGCTCCTACCCCCGCTAACATGGCTCCCGACACGAGCAACTTCGCAACTATGTGGGGCTTCTTCGGTACGCTTGCCTGGATCATCCAAGGCGTTGGCGGCGCTGAGTCTGTCGGCGTGTTCCTTAACGACCTTAAGGGCGGCGTCAAGGCCTTCGTGCGCACCGTCGTTATCGCCGGCCTGACCATCGGCCTTCTGTACGCAGGCGCTTCGCTGCTGGTCAACCTGTTCATTCCCGAGGGCGGCGTTGCCATCTCCACCGGTATCTTCGACGTATTCGGCGCTGTCTTTGCCCACTTTGGCATTCCCATGGAAGTGTCCACGCGCGTCATTGGCCTGATCCTTCTTGCCGCCACGTTGGGCTCCCTCATGATGTGGACCTCCGCTCCCATCAAGGTTTTCTTCACCGAGATCCCCAAGGGTGTCTTTGGTAGCAAGATCGTCGAGCTCAACGAGCATGGTATTCCCGCCCGCGCTGCCTGGCTGCAGTTCGCTATCGTCGTCCCCATCCTGATTATCCCGGCCCTGGGCTCTGGTAACCTCGATGACCTGCTCATGATCGTCACCAACATGACGGCTGCCACCGCTCTGCTCCCGCCGCTGCTGATCCTGCTTGCCTACTTTATGCTGCGCAAGAACTTCGACGCTGCTCCCCGTGGCTTCCGCATGGGTTCGCGTACCTTTGGCCTGGCCATTGCTGCATTCCTGCTTGTGGTCTTCTGCTTCGTGCTTATCTGCGGCACCATTCCGCTCGATCAGCCTCTGTGGCTGACGCTGGTCTACAACGTTGGCGGTGTGGTTGTCTTCCTGGGCCTTGCCGTGATGTGGTACAACCGCTATATCAACCGCCTGCGCGAGACCGATCCCGAGGCCGCCGAGAGCGAGCTGCGCCCCTCCGTCCTTGACATGATGGAGTAGCGGCTAGGATTAATCTACGGCTGTGGAATAAATCGATTCCCTTTCCTAAGGAGGGGCCTTACGAGGCCCCTCCTTTTGTGTTTTGGGGCATGGTTTTGGACCCCGTGGTCAAAAAATGCCAAATATGAGTACTGTTGCAAAAGAGGTGTCATATTTTTCGGCCTGTTCTGAGCAAAAACGGGCTCAAAATCGGTAGCGCGCAGAGATGTGGTGTAAGAGGCGGGGCATGCCCCGCCTCCGCCCTTTCTTGAAAGGGAGGGGACACCGCCTAGAATTCGTCGTTGGAGTAATGAAGGTGACGAATGGAAGGAAAGGCGATGCCCCAAGAAGAGAGTGTACTGCGCCTCGGCCGCGACGAGGCCCTCGAGGCGGCGAGGCTTTGGCAGGAGTGCGGCGACGCGCGCGAGTTCGCGTGCAGGGTGCTGGGCAGCGTGATGAACGCGCTGATGGACTCCGAGGCCCAGCAGATGTGCGGCGCGAGCCGCAACGAGCGCAGCGACGGCAGGGAGAACAGCCGCAACGGCTACCGCCCCAGGTCGCTCAAGACCGCCGTGGGCGACGTGGAGCTCGAGATACCCAAGCTCAGGCACGGCACCTACTGCCCCGAGGGCATGCCCGCGCGATGGTCGCGCGTCGACACCTCGGTGGCCGCCATCGTGCAGGAGATGTACGTATGCGGCGTGTCCACCCGCAAGGTCGAGCGCGTGGCGTCCAAGCTGGGCATATCCTCGCTGTCGAGCTCGGAGGTCTCGAGCCTCTGCTCCGACCTCGACGCCGAGGTGGCGGAGTTCCGCCGCCGCGACCTGTCGGGCACGCCGTGCTGCTACCTGTGGCTCGACGCTACCTACATGAGCTGCAGGGTCGGCTCGTCGGTCGTCTCGCAGGGCGTCGTGACCGCGATCGGGCTGGGCGCCGACGGGCGCAAGCACTTCCTGGGCTGCGACGTGGTCGACACCGAGAGCGAGGACTCCTGGGCGGCATTCCCCGGCGGGCTGCGCGAGCGCGGGCTGGCCGGCGTTCGCCTCGTGGTCTCCGACAGCCACGCCGGGCTCGTGGCCGCCGTCTCGCGCCTGTTCCAGGGCTGCGCCTGGCAGCGCTGCGTGACGCACCTGCGGCGCAACCTCCAGAGCGCCTGCTCGGGCAGGCCCGAGGACTCCAAGGCGGCCGTCAGGGACCTCGTGCGCGCCGCGGTCTACCAGGACGACCCCGACCTCGCGCGCTGCGTGTGGGCCGAGGCGGCGCCCTGGGTGGCGTCGGTGTCCGCCAGGGCCGGCGAGGTCTTCGAGCAGGCCGAGGACTCCGCGCTGGCGTTCACGGCCTTCCCCAGGGCGCACTGGGCCAAGCTCCGCACCAACAACGTCCAGGAGCGCGCCAACCGCGAGATCAAGCGCCGCTACAGGGTCGTGCAGTCCTTCCCCTCGAGGGAGTCGATGCTGCGCCTGACGTGCGCGAGCCTCATGGAGACCGAGGGACAGTGGTCCCAGCAGCGCGTGTTCTCCGAGGCCTCGGCCGCCGAGGGCTTCGCCGAGCCCGCGGACAGGCCGGCCCCGACAGAGGGGAGGCGCCGCGCGCTCGGGCGGCGCGCCAGGGAGATAGTGGACGAGATAGTCGAGAGGCGCGGTCTCAAGAAGGAGTAACATCGGGACTTGCAGCGACGGACCTCGGGACGCTCTTACACCACGTCTGCGCGCGCCACCTCAAAATCAATTTATAACCCCCTTTAAAGGGCGTTTGACGGCTTTCAACCTCTTCGAATCGCTCAAAGTAGGCAATTTGCTCTCGATTTTGCTGCTACTAAATCGGTGACAGTACTCATATTTGCCACTTTTTGCCCACGAGGTGTTCAGAGGAGCTCTCGACAAGCATCTAACGGTACAATAACTACCACGTGGCTGGGTTTTGCCGGCCGAATGTGCGATGCCGCGGGAGGGGACATGGTCGAGTTTACAAAGACGATTAAAGATCCGTTGGGACTTCATGCCCGCCCGGTTGCGCTGCTATATGACATCATTGCCAAGCATCGTAGCGATGTGTCAGTCAGTATCGGCGATCGCCACACGGATGGTCGCGACGTTATGGGGCTCATGGCTCTCTACGGTGAGTGCGGCGAGGATATCGTGTTCCGCGTTTCGGGCGTAGACGAGGCTTCCTGCGTCACATCGATTAGAAACCTCTCGCTCTAAGCATGACAGGGCGTGGTAAAGGATGGTCCTTTGCCGCGCCCTTTTGTTTCATATAGGAAACTTTTTCGAAAACTGAATAGGACCCTTTCCAAAAAGTTAACCACGTGCTAGTTTACTATAGCGAACATAGACGTGGTTAACTTTTGCTGCGTCGATGTTGAGGACGAACCGACGTTAGGAGCTCATTCATGTCTTGCGGACCGCAGATGCCGGCTATGCCGCTTTCGATGGTAAAAGCGGGCGAAACCGTGCGCGTGTCTCGTGTAAAAGGCAATGAGGACATGAAGCACCACCTCAAAGACCTCGGCTTTGTCGAGGGCAGCGAGGTCCACGTGGTGAGCTCGAGTGGCGCCAATATCATCGTCACCGTGCTGGGCGCACGCTTTGGCATCGATTCCAAGGTCGCCATGCACATCATGACCGTCGGTTAGTTCGCAACATTCCGCAAAAACTGAAAGGGGGACAAGTACATGAAGACGTTGGGTGACGTTAAGGTGGGCGAGAGCTCTACCATCGTCAAGCTTCACGGTGAGGGTGCGCTGCGCCGCCACCTTATGGACCTGGGGCTCATTAAGGGCACGTCGTTTAAGGTCGTAAAGGTCGCACCGCTCGGCGATCCGGTCGAGATCAACGTGCGCGGCTACGAGCTTTCTATCCGCAAGGAGGAGGCGGCCG
The DNA here is from genome assembly GCF_028207065.1 of Collinsella aerofaciens. Taxonomy (GTDB): domain Bacteria; phylum Actinomycetota; class Coriobacteriia; order Coriobacteriales; family Coriobacteriaceae; genus Collinsella; species Collinsella aerofaciens_AR. The sequence goes on along the minus strand of NZ_JAQLFP010000007.1, from coordinate 55,695 downwards.
TCGTCGAGGTCCAGTAAGGACCCGCTGCGCATATTTCTGCAGATAAAGTTAGGTTTTTCTAACTTAATGCAGCAACTTTGAAGCACATTATCCAGCTCGCGCGGAGAAAGCAGCGCGGGCACACAAGGAAGAAGGATTGAATGGCGGATTCTCAGATCCATGTCGCGCTGGCGGGTAACCCCAACTGCGGCAAGACCACGCTTTTCAACCTGATCACCGGCGCCAACGGCTACGTTGGCAACTGGCCGGGCGTCACGGTTGAGAAAAAGGAAGCCAAGCTCCTGAGCGACAAGAGCGTCACCATCACGGACCTCCCTGGCATCTACTCGCTTTCGCCCTATAGCCCCGAGGAGCAATGCTCGCGCGACTACCTCATGAGCGGCGAGCCCGATGTCGTTGTCCAGGTGGTTGACGCCACTAACCTCGAGCGCAACCTGTACCTGGCGCTTCAGGTTATCGAGACCGGCCTGCCCGTAGTCGTCGCCCTCAACATGGCCGACTTGGTCGAGAAGAACGGCGATAAGATCGACACGGACAAGCTCTCCAAAAAGCTCGGTTGCCCGGTCATGATGATTTCGGCCCTTAAGAACAAGGGTATCACGGAGCTGTTCGAGCAGGTCAAGAAGTCTGCCGCTTCCAAGGGCCAGGTGCCGGAGCATAAGTTCGATTCCTCCATCGAGGACGTTCTGGACCACATCGAGAACAACCTGCCGGCGAGCGTTCCCGCCAACAAGCGCCGCTACTACGCCGTCAAGCTGTTCGAGCGCGATGCGGACGCCTGCAAGCTTATTAACCTCACCAAGGAGAAGGCTGCTCGCGTGGGGCAGCTGGTCGCCCAGTGCGAGCAGGACTGCGACGACGATGCCGAGTCCATCATCACCGGTGAGCGCTACGGCGTGATTGCCCATATTATCGACGAGTGCCTCACCAAGGCTCCGGCCAAGATGAGCACTTCCGAGAAGATCGACCGTGTGGTTACCAACCGTATCCTGGGCCTGCCGATTTTTGTGGTTATCATGTTCTGCGTCTACTACATCGCCGTTTCCACCCTGGGCGGCACGGTGACCGACTTCACCAACGACCAGCTCTTCGGTACCGACGGTTGGTACGTGCTCGGTCAGGGCCGCGATGCCTACGACGCGGCCGTCGAGGCTGCGGGCGACAATGCCGACTCGGTCGACCCGGCACAGTACGGCCCCTATGTCCCCGGTATTACCACCATGGTGCACGACGCCCTTGTGGCGGGCGGCACCGAGGACGGTGGCCTGGTCGATTCGCTGGTCTGCGACGGTATCGTCGGCGGTCTGGGCGCCATCTTCGGCTTTGTGCCGCAGATGTTCCTGCTGTTCGTGATGCTGTCCTTCCTGGAGGACTGCGGCTACATGGCCCGCGTCGCCTTTATCATGGACCGCGTGTTCCGCCGCTTTGGCCTGTCCGGTAAGTCCTTTATCCCCATGCTCGTGTCCTCGGGCTGCGGCGTCCCCGGCGTCATGGCCACCAAGACCATCGAGAACGAGAAGGACCGTCGCATGACGGTCATGACCACCACATTCATTCCCTGTGGCGCCAAGCTGCCGATCATCGCCCTGCTCATGGGTTCCATCATCGGCGATTCTTCCACCACCGCCGCGTGGATCAGTCCGCTCTTCTACTTCCTGGGCGTCTTTGCCGTCATCGCCTCGGGCCTCATGCTCAAGAAGACCAAGCTCTTTGCCGGCCGCCCGACTCCGTTTGTCATGGAGCTGCCCGCTTATCACTTCCCGGCGATCCGCTCTTGGGCGCTGCATGTGTGGGAGCGCTGCTGGGCCTTTATCAAGAAGGCCGGCACGGTCATCTTCGCGTCCACCGTCGTCGTTTGGTTCCTCTCCAATTTTGGTAGCTACAACGGTTCCTTTGGCTTCCTGCCCGCGATGGACGGCATCCCCGAGGAGTTCATGGACTACTCCGTGCTCGCCATGCTCGGTAACCTGGTCGCTTGGATCTTCGCCCCGCTCGGCTTTAGCACCTGGCAGGCCACCGCGCTGACCGTCTCTGGTCTTGTCGCCAAGGAGAACGTCGTCGCCACCGCCGGCTCGCTGCTGTCCGTTGCCGACGCCGCCGAGACCGACCCGAGCCTGTGGACCGCGTTTGCCGGCATGTTCCCGACTATGGGCGCTTGCGTTGCCTTTGGCGCATTCAACCTGCTGTGCGCCCCGTGCTTTGCCGCCATGGGCACTATCCGCAACCAGATGGACTCCGGCAAGTGGACCGCGATTGCCATCGGCTACGAGTGCGCCTTCGCTTGGGTCATCGGCCTGTTCATCAACCAGTTCTACAACCTGCTTGTCCTTGGCCAGTTTGGTATCTGGACGGTTGTGGCCATCGTTCTGCTGGTTGCGATGCTCTTCCAGATCTTCCGTCCCATGCCTAAGCACGCTTGGACCGACGAGGATGAGAGCAATACCGCTTCCGCCGCAGTTTCCGCTTAAGTCCGAATAAGGATTAGCCCCTTTCCACGAGCCCGGGTGTCCCAGCGACACTCGGGCTTTTTGGTGAGGGAGATGTGGCATTTCCGCAGATAAAACCGACCAAAATAAACCTGTCCCTATTTGGTAGGTGGAGAATGGGGTAAAGTAAGTGGAGGTTAACTAGAGGAGGCTTGCTATGGCACCTATCGATATTGTTGTACTGGCTGTTATCGGCATTGCGTTTGCCGCCGTGTGCGTGCGCATCTACCGCAAGGGCACCTGCGCCGACTGCGCTCAGGGTGGCGTTTGCACGGGGCATTGTTCTAACAAAAAAACCTGCGCCGCGCTTAAGGGCGTAGACAAGATCGCCGAAGACTTGGGTCGCGGTATCAAATAAGGTCCAGGCATCCAGGCGCCTCGCGAGTATCCGTTCGCGGGGCGCTTTGTGCATTTGGACGCGAGCGCGGCAAGTTGAAGAGTATTTTTGGGGTATCGCTAACTATGTGGTCAACGGCCCGCTCACCGTGGTTCATGCCGTGGCAGGCGCTAAGCTCGCCGTCGAAGGCATGACCAACTACCTGGGCCTCTAACTCCATCCCACCCATCAGTTGCGGTGAAATACGGACTGTTTTGGCTGTCAAAGGCCTCATCTACTCCGTATTCCACCGCAACTTTTTTGTGGGGTGGGCTAGAGACGCTGCATGCGGTACCCGACACCCATGTGCGTCTGAATCATCTTGGGGTGAGAGGGGTCTGCCTCGATCTTCTTGCGCAGGGTGCGCATGAACACGCGCAGGCTCGCCAGATCGCTGTCCCAGCTCGTGCCCCATATCTCGCGGGTGATGAAGGTGTGGGTGAGCACCTTGTCGACGTTTTTCGCCAGAAGGACGAGCAATTTGTACTCGGTTGGGGTGAGCGAGAGCTCGCGTCCGTCTTTCGTCGCGTATCCCGCGGCGTAGTCGATATGCAGCGGACCGTTGTCGAACGTGCTCGCTTCTGTCGACTCGCTCGACGCCATCGAGGAGCGCCTCAAATTCGCACGGACGCGCGCGAGCAACTCATCCACAGAAAAGGGCTTGGTGAGGTAGTCGTCTGCCCCTGCGTCAAGTGCTGCAATCTTGTCGGAATCTTCGGAGCGCGCCGAAATGACGATAATGGGGACTGCCGACCAGCTTCTGATCTTCGTGATGACCTCGATACCGTCAATGTCGGGAAGGCCGAGGTCGAGCATGATGAGGCTGGGACCGTGCGACACCGCATCCATGATGGCAGCCTGGCCGTTGCAAACCTTGCTCACGACGTAGCCGTGGAGGTCAAGCGCGGTCGAAACGAGGTTTTGAACGGTCAGGTCATCTTCGACCAGGAGGATGCGTGGCTTAGCGGCATTATTCATGAATCTCGATCTCCTCGGCGGGCAGGGTAAAACGGAAGACGGCCCCATGGGGGTGGTTGTCGCGAACTTCGATGACGCCGCCATGTGCCTCCACGATGGAGCGGCAGAGCGACAGCCCAAGGCCGATGCTTCGACGCGAATCCACGGGCTGCGTATTGCTTGAGGTGAAGAAGCGCTCAAAGATATGAGGCTTGTCGCAGTCTGCCACACCCGGCCCATCGTCTGCGACGTCCACCACGACGAACGCACCCTCGCGACGTGCGCTGATGGTGACAGTCGAGTCCTCGGGCGTGTATTTGAAGGCGTTCATGATGAGATTCGTAAGCACCTGCATGATGAGATGGACGTCGATGCGTACCAGCAGGATGTCGTCAGTGTGCTCGATGGTGACGGCACGTCCATGCGATGCTTGGGCGACATGGCTGAGGGCGGCCTCGATGACCTCGTCGATGAGCTCGGATGTTAAGTTGAGGCGAATGGTGCCGTCCTCGACGCGTGTGATGGCGAGGAGGTTCTCCACGGTATCGATAAGCCAGAGGGAGTCATCGTAGATGGCATCGGCAAGATCGCAGCGTTGTTCGAGGCTAAGCCTCTCGTCGCTCTTCCGAAGGATTGCCGCAGATCCGGATATAGCCGTGAGGGGTGTCCTCAAATCGTGGCCGATGGAGCGCAAAAGGTTGGCGCGCAGCTGCTCGTTTTTCGCCAAGACCGCAGCCTCTTCGCGCTCTTGCGCCGCCCGGTCACTTTCGAGCGCCAAGGCGCATTCACCTACGATAGATAGGACGATCGAATGCTCGAAGGCTTCGATCTCGCGCCCCTCCAGGTCGATGCCGATGACACCGAATACCTTGTCGCCGGTGCGAACCGCGAGGTAGAGACAGCGCGCCTCAGGCAGGGTCCGCGTGCTTGCGCCCGCGCGCTTGTTGTTGGTGTAGGTCCAGGTTGCAACGGCGCGCTCGTAGTCGGTGAGCAGCGACGCGGATCGGTTTTCGGTGCCAGCGGACTCATAGAGCGCCTTGCCGAGCGTGCCGTGTTCGGCGGTGTAGAAGACCACGTCGAGTTTTAGCAGTTTGACGAGTTGGTTCATGGCGACGCGGGCACACTCCTCCGCGCTATGGGCTTGCTGCAAGAGCTGGTTCGTTTCGAGGAGTACGCGCGTTTTGAATGCGTTCTCGGCGGAGGTACGGGCGTTGTCGGCGATGCGCGCAGTTAACTCGCCGGCGACCATAGCGGTAGCGAACATGATGCCGAACGTGACCAGATAGCTTCGGTCGTAGCTGGCGAGCGAAAACAGAGGCGTGACGAAGCAGAAGTTGTAAAGCACTACAGAGAGTACGCTCGATACGATCGTGCAGATACGCCCCGTCGTGGTGACGGCGGTCAGCAGGGCCGTGAGGATATAGAGGGATATGATGCTGGAATCGGCAAATCCCAGATGGCGGAAAGCCGTGCCGATCGCCGTGGCGACAAGAGAGAGGGCCAGCGTGCGAAGCACGTCTCGGCTGCTGGGCGGCTGCAGGGCGACCGCGCGGCGGCGTCCTTTGGGCCGGGAGGGCGGAGTCGACTGGTCTGGAATGATGTAAATGTCGAGGTTCGGGGCGAATGTTATGAGCTGTTCTACGAGAGATTTGCGGCCGAAGAGGGCCTGACGGACGCTGCTGCGCTCGCCCGTGCGCCCCATGACGATCTTCGAAATACCCGACAGGCGCGCGAACTCGGAGATCTGAAACGCGATGTCGTCGCCATAGACGGTTTCCATATGTGCTCCGAGCTGCTCGGCTAGGGCGATATTGGCTGCAAGCTTGGCGCGCTCATCATCGCTCATGGCTTGCGTGCGCGGGCTCTCTACGAACAGGGCGACGAGCTCGCTGCGAAACGCTTTCGCCATGCGTGCGGCGGCACGGACGATGCGGGGATTGGTCGGCGCCGGGGAGACACAGACTAAGATACGCTCCCTGGTGTAGTAGTCACGGTTTCCCAGCACGCGTGCGGCATCTGTGAGGTGGCCGGTGCGATCGGCGCAGCGGCGCAGCGCGATTTCTCGGAGTGCGGTGAGGTTCTCGACGGTAAAAAAATGCTGTTGCGCTCGGTCGGCTTGTGCGGGACGGTAGACGAGGCCGGCGCGAAGGCGCTCAAGTAGGTCTTCGGGCTCTATGTCGACGAGCTCGACCTGGTCGGCATCATCGAAGATACGGTCGGGGATTCGTTCGCTCACGACAACGCCGGTGATGGATGCAACCATGTCGTTTAGGCTCTCGATGTGCTGAACGTTCACGGTCGTATAGACGTCGATGCCCGCATGTAGAAGTTCCTCGACGTCTTGATAGCGTTTGTCGTGGCGAGACCCCGGCGCATTCGTATGGGCAAGCTCGTCGACAAGGATGAGCTGAGGGGCGCGTTCGATAGCCGTATCTAGATCGAACTCGCTGAGCGCAATGCCGTTGTGCTCGATGAGTTTACAGGGCACGTTCTCAAGCCCTTGTGCAAGATGGGCAGTTGCCGGACGTTCGTGCGGCTCGATGTATCCCGCGACGACATCGACACCTCGCCGCTTGGCGGCGTGGGCGGCTTGAAGCATCGCATAGGTTTTACCTGTGCCAGCAGCGTAGCCAAAGAAAATCTTGAGGTGTCCCCGGCTGGTTCGAGCGTCGTCGGCGACCTCGTCTTTCTCAATTGCCTTGAGGATGAGGTCTGGATTGACGCGAGTGTCCGATGCGTCGCGCTGCATAGCGTAGCCTTTCTGAAGCGTTGTCCATGCGTGCATACGCGGTGAGGGCGCCGCTGTATGCTCGCGAGGTCGAGTATAGGCGCACTGCAGCAGCAATAGTGCTTTCTACCTGCATCTTTACGGCATCTTAAGGTCGTGAGCCCCAGCCCTCACGCCTCTTTAATCCCTAGAAGCGTTTACTGTCCCCAGGCGCTTGCGAGAGCAGGCGTCCGAGGCATCGGACCGCGCGTGAAAGGGGCGGTGAATGGACATCCTCATTCCCATCATCGGAGTCGTCTGCATTGGACTCCTTATCTATTACATCTACATTCTGATGAGGAGTGATTCGTAAACTATGGACGCTGCGATTCAGTACATCTTGTACTTTGCCGTGCTCGTCGTCCTGGCCGTTCCGCTCGGTCGGTTCATGGCCCATATCATGGATGGTGAGCATACGTTCCTGTCGCCTGTGATTGCTCCTGTGGAGCGTGGCGTCTATCGTCTGCTTCGCATCGACGCGGCAGAGCAGATGGGGTGTAGGCGCTATCTGGCGAGCGTGCTGGTCTTTTCGGGGATCGGCCTCGTGGCTCTTGTGGCACTCCAGGTGCTTCAGTCCTTCTTGCCAGGCAATCCCCAGCACCTGCCGGGTGTGTCATGGAACCTGTCGTTCAATACGGCTGCTTCCTTCATAACCAACACTAACTGGCAGTCCTACTCCGGTGAGACCACCCTGTCCTACCTTGTGCAGTTCATGGGTCTCACCGTGCAGAACTTCGTTTCCGCCGGCACCGGTATCGCGGTCATGTTCGCGCTGATCCGCGGCTTCCGTCAGGTCAAGGAGCAGGGTCTGGGTTCCTTTTGGGTCGACCTCACCCGCACCGTCCTGTACGTGCTCATCCCGCTGAACCTCGTGTTCGGCATCTGCCTGGCTGCCGGTGGCGTCATCTCCAACTTCCAGCCGGCTCAGAAGGCTGAGCTCGTAGAGCCCGTCGCTGTCCAGCCTAATGCAGACGGCGGCTGGAGCGTCATCGACGGCGCCGAGATTGAGGGCGACACGGTCAAGGTCGACGGCAAGGTTGTCGAGGGCGCACGCGTGGTCACCGAGCAGTTCCTGCCCCAGGGTCCCGCGGCTCCTCAGGTCGCCATCAAGCAGTCCGGCACCAACGGCGGCGGCTTCTTCGGCGTGAACTCCGCTCATCCGTATGAGAACCCCAGTGCCTTCACCAACATCATCGAGATGACCAGCCTGCTGCTGATCCCGGCCGCCTGTTGCTTCACCTTCGGTATCGGCGTCAAAAACACCAAGCAGGGCAAGGCCATCTTTGCCGCCATGTTCATCCTGCTGGTGATCTTCACCGGCATCATCGCCCTCAACGAGCATGCGGGCACACCGCAGCTGGCCGATGGCGGAGCGGCCAACATCGAGATGACCGACGGTCAGGCCGGCGGCAACATGGAGGGCAAGGAGAGCCGCTTCGGTATCGCCTCCTCTTCCACCTGGTCCGCTTTCACGACGGCTGCTTCCAACGGCTCGGTTAACTCCATGCACGACTCCTACACCCCGCTGGGCGGTTTTGTCCAGATGCTCCAGATGGCTCTGGGCGAGGTCGTCTTCGGCGGCGTGGGCTGCGGCCTGTACGGCATGATCGGCTTCGCCATCCTCACGGTGTTCATCGCCGGCCTCATGGTCGGACGCACGCCTGAGTTCCTGGGCAAGAAGATCGAGCCGGGCGAGATGCGCTGGGCAGTTGTCCTGTGCCTGGCAACTCCGTTTGCCATTCTGGTGTGCTCGGCCATCGCCTGCATGGTGCCCGGTCTTGCCGACCAGCTCAACAATGGTGGCGCGCACGGCTTCTCCGAGGTGCTGTATGCCTTCACCTCATGCGGCGGCAACAACGGCTCGGCGTTTGCAGGCATGAACTGCAACATTCCCTGGATCAACGTCATGCTCGGCCTCGAGATGCTGTTCGCCCGCTTCATGCCCATCATCGGTACGCTGGCTATCGCCGGCTCGCTGGCCAAGAAAGGTAAGGTCGCCGAGAGCGCCGGTACCCTGTCTACCACCAACGGCATGTTCGTATTCCTGCTCGTGTTCATCGTTCTGCTGATCGGTGCTCTGAGCTTCTTCCCGGCCCTGGCGCTTGGCCCCGTTGCCGAGTTCTTCCAGATGATTGCGTAAAGGAGGGCGCAGATTTATGGCTATGCAAAAAGACATGATGGGCCGCGCGGTCCGCGACTCGTTTGCCAAGTTGGATCCTCGCGTCCAGATTCAAAACCCGGTCATGTTCCTGGTGTGGCTTTCCGCCGTCATGACCTCCGTCCTGGCCGTCGCTTCCATCTTCGGTGTGCAGGACGCGGGTGTGCCCACTTACTATGTGGTCGCCATCGCGGTCATCCTGTGGCTCACCGACCTGTTCTCGAACTTCGCTGAGGCGCTTGCCGAGGGCCGCGGTAAGGCCCAGGCCGATTCCCTGCGTGCGGCCAAGAAGGATGTCGAGGCCCATCGCATCGAGTCCGTTGAGGACAAGGAGCACTTCACCGTCGTTCCCGGCACCGAGCTCACGCGCGGCGACCTGGTGATCGTACGCGCCGGCGAGCAGATTCCGGGAGACGGCGATGTCATCGAGGGTGCCGCCTCGGTTGATGAGTCGGCCATCACCGGCGAGTCTGCACCCGTGGTTCGCGAGGCTGGCGGCGACCGCTCTGCCGTTACCGGTGGTACCACGGTGCTGTCCGACTGGATCATCGTCAAGATCTCCAGCGAGCCCGGCCAGAGCTTCCTGGACAAGATGATCGCGATGGTCGAGGGTGCCGCGCGTAAGAAGACCCCTAACGAGATTGCTCTGGAGATCTTCCTGGTGGCCCTCTCCATCGTCTTTATCCTGGTCACGTTGGCCCTGTATTGTTACTCCTGCTTCTCGTCCGGTCTTAACGACATGGTCAACCCCACGGCCGTGACCACGCTCGTGGCGCTGCTCGTGTGCCTGGCTCCCACTACCATCGGCGCCCTTCTGCCCGCCATCGGCATCGCCGGCATGAGCCGTCTGAACGAGGCCAACGTGCTGGCCATGTCCGGCCGCGCCATCGAGGCCGCCGGCGACGTCGACATCCTCATGCTCGACAAGACCGGCACCATCACCCTGGGTAACCGCCAAGCCGCCGAGTTCATCCCGGTCGACGGCGTCGATCCCGCGGAGCTGGCCGATGCCGCCCAGCTTTCCTCGCTGGCCGACGAGACCCCCGAGGGCCGTTCCATCGTCGTGCTCGCCAAGGAGCAGTTTGGGCTGCGCGGCCGCACACTCGAGGATAAGGGCATGGAGTTCATCCCGTTCACCGCGGCAACGCGTATGTCCGGCGTGAACTACGAGGGCAATGAGATCCGCAAGGGCGCTGCCGATTCCGTGCGCACCTATGTGGAGGCAGCCGGCGGCGTGTTCTCCCAGGAGTGCGACGACGTCGTCGAGCGCATCGCCAAGGCCGGCGGCACCCCGCTGGTCGTGACCAAGAACTGCCGCGTGCTGGGCGTTGTGTACCTCAAGGACATCATCAAGTCCGGCGTTAAGGAGAAGTTCGCCGACCTGCGCAAGATGGGCATCAAGACCATCATGGTGACGGGCGACAACCCGCTCACCGCCGCGGCAATCGCCGCCGAGGCCGGCGTTGACGACTTTCTGGCCGAGGCCACCCCTGAAGGCAAGCTCGAGAAGATCCGCGAGTTCCAGCGTGAGGGCCACCTGGTCGCCATGACCGGCGACGGCACCAACGACGCGCCCGCTCTGGCCCAGGCCGACGTCGCCGTGGCCATGAACACGGGCACCCAGGCTGCCAAGGAGGCCGGCAACATGGTCGACCTCGACTCCAGCCCCACCAAGCTCATCGAGGTCGTGCGTATTGGCAAGCAGCTGCTCATGACCCGCGGTTCGCTCACGACCTTCTCGGTGGCCAACGACGTGGCGAAGTACTTCGCTATCATCCCGGCCCTGTTCTCGCCGATCTACCCGGGCCTTGGCGCGCTCAACATCCTCGGTCTGGCAAGCCCGCTGTCCGCGGTTCTTTCGGCCATCATCTATAACGCGCTCGTTATCGTCGCGCTGATCCCGGCCGCGCTGAAGGGCGTTAAGTATCGCGAGGTCCCGTCCGGACAGCTGCTGACCCACAACCTGCTCGTGTGGGGTCTGGGCGGCATCGTTGCCCCGTTCGTATTCATCAAGCTCATCGACATGCTGCTCGCGTTATGCGGCATTATGTAAGTGGAGGTTTGTATGTTCAAAGGTGTTACATCGCGCGCACTGGGCGTGTTCGCGCTGTTTACCGTTGTCTGCGGCCTGGGCTATACGCTCGTCGTGACCGGCATCGCCCAGGTTGCGTTCCCGTATCAGGCGAACGGTTCGCTCATTACGGTCGACGGCAAGGTTGTGGGTTCCGAACTCATCGGCCAGAACTTTGATGACGAAGCCCACATGTGGGGTCGTATCCAGAACGTGTCAATTGTCGAAGGCGAAGACGGCGAGCTCATGGCGTATGGTGTCCCGTCCAACCTGTCCCCGGCGAGTGAGGAGTATCGGCAGCTGATAGATGCGCGCGTGAAGAAGATCCGCGCCGCCAACCCCGATGCCGATATGGACGCCGTGCCCGTCGATCTGGTGACGTGTTCGGGGTCCGGTCTCGACCCGGAGATCTCTCCGGATGCCGCCGAGTACCAGGTTCCGCGCCTTGCCAAGGCCACGGGCAAAAGTGAGGACGAGGTGCGCGACATCATCGCCGCGTGCACCAAGGGCCGTTTCCTCGGCGTGTTCGGCGAGCCCACGGTCAACGTGCTCAAGGTGAACCTTATGCTGGACGGCGCGCTGTAGGTGAGGAAGTGGCGGATGAGGGCATGACTGACTATCTGAGCCCTCAATTCCACCCCGCCCATCAGTTGCGGTGAAATACGGACTGTTTTGCCTGTCAAAAGCTTCATCTACTCCGTATTCCACCGCAACTTTTTTATGAGGGTCGGGATTGAAGGTGGGGAGTGCGAGCGAGTGCGAATGCGGCGGTTACTGATACGATAGGTACGTTAGCAACTGCCGCCGAGCGGCTCAAACGAAAGGAACCCTGTATGGAGTCCTCCGCCTATCCAATGCTCTTTAGCCCGATCAAGGTCGGTACGACCGAGGTCAAGAACCGCGTCTTTATGCCGCCGGTGTCCACCAACCTGGCCGATCATGGCTATGTGACCGACGACTTGGTCGATCATTACCGTGCCCGCGCCAAGGGCGGCGTGGGCCTGATCATCACCGAGGTCGTGACGGTCGAGCCCACCTATACCTATCTGCCGGGTGACATGTGCTGCTACGACGACACATTTATCCCCGGCTGGGAAAAGCTCGCCGCGGCCGTCCACGAGTATGGCTGCAAGATCATGCCGCAGCTCTTCCACCCCGCCTACATGGCCTTTAACATTCCGGGCACGCCGCGCTTGATCGCTCCGTCCTTTGTGGGCCCGTCCTATGCCCGCGAGGCGCCGCGCCCCATTACGGTCGACGAGATCCACGAGCTCACACATCAGTTTGGCGATGCCGCTGTGCGCATGCAGAAGGCTGGCGTCGATGGCGTCGAGGTCCATGCGGCGCACGCTCACGGCATGCTTGGCGGCTTTTTGACCCCGCTCTACAACAAGCGCACCGACGAGTACGGTGGCTCGCTCGACGCCCGCATGCGCTTCCTGCTCGAGGTCATCGCCGAGATTCGCGAGCGCTGCGGCAAGGACTTCATCATCGACGTCCGTATTTCGGGCGACGAGTACACCGACGGCGGCCTGACCCTCAACGACATGATCTACGTCTCGCGTCGCCTGGAGAAGGCCGGCGTCGACATGATTCACGTGTCGGGCGGCACCACCATCAAGCGCGGCTCTGCGATTCCCGCCGCCGGCACGCAGCAGGCCTCGCACGCCGCCTGCTCGCGCGAGATCAAAAAGCACGTCAACATTCCCGTCGCCACCGTCGGACGCATCAACGAGGCCTGGATTGCCGAGGAGCTAATTGAGGACGGCGCTGCCGACATCTGCATGATGGGCCGTGCCAATCTGTGCGATGCCGAGTTCTGCAACAAGGCTGCTGCCGGTAACGCCGACGACATCCGCCCCTGCATCGGTTGCCTGCGCTGCCTGAACGGCATCATGTTTGGCAAGCGCATCTCCTGCACCGTCAACCCGGACGTGGAGCGCGACGAGGCTGGCTACGAGCCTGCCGCCGAGGCAAAGAACGTGCTCGTTGTGGGTGCTGGTCCTGCGGGTATGGAGGCAGCCTACATTGCCGCCAAGCGCGGTCATAACGTGGTGCTCGTGGATAAACAGGACGAACCGGGTGGCGAGATGCGCATCGCAGCCGTGCCGCCGGCAAAGCAGGAGCTCACCCGCGTGATCAAGTATCAGTACCGTCGCCTGGCCGAGGCCGGCGTCACGTGCGTCTTTGGCACCGAGCTCTCGGCCGAGAACATTCAGCGCGACTACGCGGGCTACGAGGTTGTCCTGGCTTATGGCGCCGAGCCCATTGCTCCAGCCTTTATGCAGGGCTTTAAGCAAGTTATGACGGCCGATGACCTGCTGGGCGGCAAGGCTTTCCCGGGCAAGAAGATTGTCATCGTCGGCGGCGGAACCGTCGGTTGCGAGACGGCCGACTACCTGGCCCCGCTGGTCAACGACCTGTCGCCGGCCAACCGCGATGTCACCGTCATCGAGATGACCAAGACGCTTGCCGCCAACGAGGGCGGTGCCGGTCGCGCGGTGCTCATCACGCGTATGCTTTCCAAGGGCGTTCACGTGCTGACCGAGGCCAAGGTGACCGAGATCACCGAGGATGCCATCAGCTACGAGAAGGATGGCGAAGTCCATACCATCGCCGACGCCGATACGCTGGTGCTTGCCATGGGTTACCGTCCCAACACCAAGCTGGCCGATGACCTTGCCGCTGCCGGCGTTGTCACCCACGTGCTGGGCGATGCCCAGAAGTGCGGCAACATCCGCGATGCCATCGGCGATGGCTACAAGGTTGCCTGCGAGCTCTAGTCAACCCCTTGTTGCGTGGGGGCAGGTTACTTTGCACCAACTTGGTGCATGTAAATCTGGCCCCATCGCACCATTGCGGCTTCATGGAGTAGCGCCCGTACGCATCGAATTTCTCCTCTCATAGATGTGCGGCACAAAGAGCCCCGAGTTCATACGAGCTCGGGGCTCTTTTCGTTTGGATTGCAGACGTATTGACAGACGAAAACAGTCTGTGTCCGGTATTGAGCCATACGAAAGCGAAATTATGCGTCTTAATTCCGTACGCAAATAAAGACGAAAACCGTTTGCGTCTTTGATAAATCAGTACGCAAACGGTTTTCGTCTTATAATACGGTTATGAATGGTACGAAACGAGAGGGTTGTGCATATGGTTGTTAGAGAGAGCCCTACAGTCGAATACGAGGAAAGCGTTACGCCGACGTTTCTTAAAACGGTGAGCGCCTATGCAAACTACGGGACGGGCAAGATTGAGTTTGGCGTTGATGACGAGGGCGTGGCTGTCGGCCTTGCAGATCCGGTCGCAGAGTGTCTCCGCATCGAGAACATGATTAATGACAGCTTGGATCCCGCTCCCCGTTACACGCTCGAGCCCGATGAGAAACACGGGACCGTAATCCTTACGGTTTATGAGGGCCAGGACAAACCCTATCGAAGCAAGGGAAAGGCCTACAGGCGAAACGATTCGGCAACGGTGGAGGTCGACCGGTTTGAGTATGGCAGGCTGACGCTCGAAGGCAGCAACGTAACGTTCGACGCGCTCACGTCGGCTCGCCAGGACTTGAGTTTTCACACGCTCGAGCATAAGTGTGTTGAACATCTCGGCATTTCCGAGCTAACGCCGGATATTATGCGCACGCTTCGCTTGCTCGGCAAGGATGGCTATACCAATGCCGCGGCGATTTTAGCGGATAAGAATGATTTTCCAGGCATTGACTGCGTCCGTTTTGGCGATACCGAGGATGTGATCTTGGATCGCGAGGCGGCGACAAATGTATCCGCAATTGAGCAGGCGGACAGCGCGGTGGCTATGTTTGCACGCTACTACCGTTATGAGCGTATCGAAGGGATGGAGCGCGTCCAAACCGATCGAATTCCTCTTGAGGCATTCCGCGAAGCTGTTGCAAACGCTTTGGTGCATCGGACGTGGGACGTTCGAGCGAACGTTCAAATTGCCCTGTACGATGATCGTGTCGTTGTGACCTCCCCCGGATCGCTGCCCGCCGGTTTGACGACAGAACAATACCTGTATGGGCAGATATCCGTGCTCAGAAACCCCATCGTTGCAGAGGCCTTCTTAAAGCTGGATTATATCGAGAAATTTGGTACGGGAATTGCGCGCATTAGACGTGCCTATCGCGATTCGATCAATCAACCAATTTTTGATGTTCGCGGCGGCATGGTGGCCGTCACATTGCCCGTTACCGATGCCTTTGAAGGGTCCGAGGAAGAGGCCCAGGTTCTCAAGGCCTTGTCGGGCGGGCGAATTATGTCGCGAAGCGAGATTGAAAAACAGACGGGGCTGAGCCGCATGCGGACGTTGGCGGCACTCGAATCTCTGCTTGAACGGAATGCAATCGTAAGGCAGGGAACCGGGCGGGCCACGAAATACGAGCGCTCATAGTCCAAAAGAGCTATGGTACAAGACGGACCCCAAGCCAGCGTTGGCTTGGGGTCCGTTATATCCCGGATGGTAACGGGCCGATTATTGTCAAGTTATAGCAAAGTATAGCGACGTACAGCAAAGTATAGTGAGATATAGCAAGCCGTATAGTGCGCCTTGATTTTCAACCCTTGATTATCAACCGTCCGTATTTCACAGCAACTTATAACAGGCTCGGGGTGCCAATTTGGGGTGCAGTAGTGCTGCGCCACGAAAAGGGCCTATCTACTACGTTTAAGCCGCAGGGGTCAACCATAGCCGGCTTTTTCGAAAATCGACAAGCTGTCTACCTGCGGTTTTGTTTTCACGGTTTTCGGTATGGCCGAGGCTATCCGTGTTAACGTAGTAGATGGGCCACTTTTGTGGCAAGGGGGCCGATCTGCGGGCCAGGGTAGCTAAAAGAGCCCCGTCCCAAAAAGACTGATTGGGAGCTGGGGCGTGTCGATGCGATAGTATTACGTGGTGAAATTCGACAAACCGTGGGCTTCATCCGAGGGCTTTATGGAACAACACCAGCATTATCAGAGCCTGCAAGATCAGGCATACAACGCACTGCGCTCCAAGATCATCTATGCCGAGCTCAAGCCCGGCACGCGCCTTTCGGCGATTGGTCTGGAAAAGGAGACGGGAATCGGGCGTACGCCCATTCGCGAGTCCTTTGTGCGCCTGCGCGAGCAGGAGCTGGTGGAAACGCGTCCCAAGAGCGGCACCTACGTCTCTAAGATCAGCATGGAACACGCCGAGAATGCCTGTTTCTTGCGCGAGAAACTCGAGAGAAGCGTGCTTATTAAATGCTGTTCGGCCGCTTCGCCCGAGCAAAAGTATCGGCTCGAGCAGATTCTTGCCGAGTCCGAGTCGCTCGACCATAGCGAAACGCGTCGTTTCTTTGACCTGGACAACCTGTTCCATGAGACGTGTTTCGTGATTGCCGGTCGTCACATGCTGTGGGATTGGATGAAGAGCGTCAACACGCATTTTGAGCGATACAACTGGTTGCGTATGGTGTCGCAGGACCTGGATTGGGAGCCGATTCGTCGACAACATCGTCGGATTCTCGAGGCCATTAAGAGGGGCGATACCGACACGGCGAGCTACCTGGCAGAGACGCACTTGCATCTGATGCCCGAGGAGCAGGGCCCGGTTATCGCCTTGCATCCTGACTATTTCGAGCTGTCCAAAGATTCGTCTATCTAGCCCATCATCGCATCTGCTCGAGGCGCAAAAACGATGCCGCTCACCTACAACGTTTTGCAAGCGAGATTTTTAAAAAAATGCCTAAAATGGCTCAGACTGCCGACAATTGGGAAACGGGGTGCGCTATGGCGCAGATGAGAATCAAGGACATTGCCGCCGAGGCGGGCGTGAGCCCGGCCACGGTTTCGCGCTATCTCAACAACCGCCCCGGGCAGATGACCGAGGAAACTCGCGCGCGCATCGCGGCGGTTATCGATCGCACCGGCTATCGCCCACGTGCCGCCGCGCGCAATCTGCGCAGCTCGCGTACCAACCTCATCGGCGTGATCCTGGCCGACATCGCTAACCCGTTCTCCAGCGCCATGCTCGAAGGGCTTTCCGCCAGTGCCGCCGCGCGCGGCTGCTCGCTTATGACTGCCATTAGCGGCAATGATTCCGCCAAGGAAGCAGAGTCGCTCACCAGACTTATCGATGCCGGCGTGGACGGCCTGGTCGTCAACACCTGTGGCGGCAATGACGAGGCAATCGCCGCGGCAGCGGGACGCTTGCCCGTCGTGCTGCTCGACCGCGATATTGCCGCCGGCGGTGTCGATCTGGTGACCTCCAACAACCGTGAGCTGGTCGCCGGCCTGGTAGACGCCTTGGCTGTCGCGGGCAGCGAGCGCCTGTGCCTGCTCACCGAGGCAAGCGACGACAGCCCTGTGCGTCGCGAGCGTGCCGAGGCCTTTGTCGACGAGCTTTCGCGCCGCGGCCTTGCGGGTGAGGTCGTCACCCTGGCCGATGGTGGCGTCGAGGGTGTCAGTCGCCTGGACGAGACCATCCGTGACTATGCGGGAAAAAAGCTCGGCCTCATTGCCGTCAACGGTCTGGTCTTTCTGCGTCTGACCGAGGCACTGGCACAGTTGGGACCCTCGTTGCCGGCTGGCCTCAAGATTGCGACGTTTGACGACTATCCCTGGAACCACGTGCTCTTTGGCGGTGTGACCACGGCCGCGCAAGACACCCTTACCATTGCCGAGCGCGTAGTCGAGCGCCTGTCCGAGCGCATCGACGTCGTTACCACTACGGTGGGCGACGCCGCAAAGCTCGCCCCCAAGCGCATCGAGGTCCCCGGCCGCATCGAACACCGCGCTTCGACCTCGCGCTAGCCGCTCGTTCGCAACGGCCTGCTCGCGCACGTTTTTTGAGCGCTTGATACGCTTTAACCCTGCGGAAACATTTTTCTGCGATAGTATCTGCGGTATAGACCAGTCGAAACCCGCCCGAAAGAAAGGGGAGCGACATGAACCAGCAGAACATCGATTACGTACTCCGCTCCGTAGAACAGCGTGACATCCGCTTTGTGCGTCTGTGGTTTGTCGACATTCTCGGCCGCCTCAAAAACTTTGCCATTAGCCCCGAGGACCTCGAGGTCGCATTTGAGGAGGGCATTGGCTTTGACGGCTCGGCCATCGAGGGCTTTGCTACGCCCGAGGAAGCCGACATGCTGGCGTTCCCTGATGCCTCGACCTTCCAGATTTTGCCGTGGCGTCCGAGCCACAACGGCGTCGCCCGTGTGTTCTGCGACGTGTGCACTCCCGATCGCGAGCCCTTCGCCGGCGACCCGCGCGCTGCGCTGCGCCGCATGTTCCATAAGGCCGAGAAGGCCGGCTACCTGCTCAACGTTGGTGCCGAGCTGGAGTACTACTATTTCCCCGACGAGCGCACGCCCGAGCCGCTCGACAATGTGGGCTACTTCGATCTTTCGGTGAGCGACGCCGCGCGCGACCTGCGCCGCAACACGGTCCTTACGCTCGAGAAGATGTCCGTGCCCGTGGAGTACACCTTCCACGCCGCCGGTCGCTCGCAGCACGGCATGAGCCTGCGCCACGCCGAGGCCCTGAGCATGTCCGACGCCATTACCACGGCCAAGCTCATCATTAAACAGCAAGCTTACGAGAGCGGTTGCCACGCCTCCTTTATGCCCAAGCCGTTGGCGGGCGAGGACGGCAGCGCCATGTTTTTGCATCAGTCGCTGTTCGACCACGACGGCAACAACGTCTTTTGGGGCGAGGCCGACGAGAGGTACCATCTCTCCGACGTCGCCAAGCACTACATGGCCGGTATCTTGGCGCACGCGCGCGAGATCAGCGCCATCACCAACCCCACCGTCAACTCGTACAAGCGCATCACCACGGGCGGCGACTCCGTGCCGCAGTACGCCACGTGGGGCCTGCGCAACCGCGCAAGCATGGTTCGCATCCCGGTCTACAAGCCCGGCAAGCAGCTGTCCACGCGCATCGAGCTTCGTAGCCCCGATCCCATGGCCAATCCGTATCTGGTCAACGCCGTCACGCTGGCGGCTGGTCTCGACGGCATCGAGCGCAAGCTGGAGCTCCCGCTCGAGGCCACGGCCGAGACGCTCAAGCTCAACGACCGCCAGATGCTCGAGGCCGGTTATACGCCGCTGCCGCGCTCGCTTAAAGAGGCACTCGACGTCTTTGAGGACTCGCAGTTTATGAAGGATGCCCTCGGCGAGCACATCCATAGCTTCTTCCTCAAAAAGAAGCGCGACGAGTGGCATAAGTTTGAGTCCACGATCACCGAATGGGAGATCAAGCACTACCTGGCGAACTCCTAATCGCGCTGGCTTGTCCCAGTACGATTGAGCTCATTTCTTTGGAGGCCGATATGTCCGAAAAGAGTGCCCTGTTCATGGCGCGCACGACGCGCTTCCACGAGTTTGCCCGCAGCTTGACGACCACCATGGGTGTCGAGGTGAGTCTGGCCACCCCCGATTCGCCAACTGCGGCGCACGACTTTGACCTGCTGATCCTCGATTCCGATGGCATCCGCAGCGACCGCATCGATCAGATTGCCAAGTGGCTCGACGATCGCGGCGGCGTTCCCATGCTGGTGATCGTCGACGACGAGGCGCTCGGCACCCTGCGCCTGCCGAATCATGCGCATGCCGACTTTGTATGTCCCACGGCGACGCCCAACGAGCTCAAGGCTCGTGCGCAGCGTCTGATGGGCGAGGAGGAGCCCGTCGCCTCCGATGATGTGCTCAACATCGATAACCTTGAGATCAACCTGGCCACCTACCAGGTGACACTCGATAGCGAGCCCATTGACCTGACGCTGATGGAGTACTCGCTGCTGAGTTTTTTGGCGACGCATCCCAACCGCGCCTACAGCCGCGAGGTACTGCTGCACCGCGTGTGGGGCTTTGAGTACTGCGGCGGTACGCGCACCGTCGACGTGCATATCCGACGCATCCGCTCCAAGGTGGGCCCGCAGATCGCGGCACACATCACCACCGTCCGCGGCGTGGGCTATCTGTTTAAGGACTAGATTTCCGCCACAAAGGGAACAGGCGCCTTTGTGGCGGTTTTGCCACAGGTGAGGGGCTCTTTCGGGTCTGCAACAGAACTTAAGCCTTCCTAAAAGATTGCGTTCTCATACACTTGCACCCGCATATTGGGGTACAACTCAACGTGAACAATGATGGCCCGCCACATGTTTGGCGGGCCTTTGGTTATTTGACGAAAGGATCGCAGCTATGAGCGAGAACGATTCCCAGCGTCCCCAGGATGCGGGCAACGCCGGCGAGACCCAACAGCAGCCGCGTGTGCAGGTAGAGTCGACGCCTGCCGACAGCAACATTCCCTACGTGCAGGCCTACGACACGCAGACCGGAAAGCCGCTGGGCAGCCAGCAGGTTGTAAACAAGCACACAGTGGTCAAGACTAAGACCAAAAAGCTGCCGATCTTTATTACGGCGCTTGCCGGTTGTGCCTGCGGCGCCCTGCTGGTCATTGCGCTCATTATGAGCGGCACGCTCAACATTGGCGGCGGCAAGAATGCCGTGACGGCGGGTGCTTCGGGTTCATCGACGCAAAAGATTACGATTGATTCCGAGGACACCACGCTGGCCGAGGCCGTTTCTGCCAAGGCCCTGCCCTCCGTGGTTTCCATCACCGCCACTTCGAGCGGCGGCCAGAATGGCTCGCTTTCGCAGTCTGCCGACGAGTCGGACAACTCGGGCAGCGTCGGTTCGGGCGTGGTGCTCGATACCGAGGGGCACATCCTTACCAACAACCACGTGGTCGATGGTTACGACCAGTACGTGGTGACCATGGATGACGGCACTACGTACGAGGCCGAGTTCGTGGGCAACGATGCCTCGAGCGACCTGGCCGTCATCAAGCTCAAGGACGCCGATGCTTCCAAGCTCACGCCGATCGAGATCGGCGACTCCTCCAAGCTCAACGTGGGCGAGTGGGTCATGGCGATCGGCTCGCCGTTCGGCAACGAGCAGTCTGTCTCCACGGGCATTGTGTCGGCGCTGTATCGCTCCACGGCCATGAGCTCTACCAGCGGTAACACCATCTATGCCAACATGATTCAGACCGATGCTGCCATCAATCCGGGCAACTCCGGCGGCGCGCTCGTTAACGACAATGGCGAGCTCGTGGGTATCAACTCGCTCATCGAGAGCTACTCGGGCTCCAGCTCGGGCGTTGGTTTTGCCATTCCCGTTAACTATGCCAAGAACATTGCCGACCAGATCATCGACGGCAAGACGCCGGTGCATCCGTACCTGGGCGCCACGCTTTCGAGCGTCAATGCGCTCAACGCTCGCACCAACAAGCTGAGCACCGATAGCGGCGCGTACGTGGCGAGCGTTGTCGAGGACGGTCCTGCCGCTAAGGCCGGTATCCAGGAGGGCGATGTCATTACCAAGCTGGGCGACGACGAGATTACAAGCGCTGACGGCCTGATCATCGCGCTGCGCAGCCACGAGGTGGGCGAGAAGGTCGAGATCACGCTCGTGCGCGGCAAGGAAGAGAAGAAAGTCACCGTCGAGCTGGGCTCCGATGAAGAGTTGCAGAGTCAGCAGCAGGACGACAGCTCGACCGACACTGGCAACGGCGGTATTACCGACGAGCAGCTGCGCCAGTATCTGGAGGAGCTGCTGGGCCAGCAGGGCCAGGGTCAGGGCTACGGTCAGGGTTTCTAACGAGTCGTATCGCACATATCGAGGCCAGAGGGGGCTGTCCCATCAACGTGGGACAGCCCCTTTTTTTCTTATTGATCCGTTGGAGGCGGAGGAAAACGGATCATTTAGAAATGGCAAGGGCATGGTTTGATCGCGCGATCCACCCCGGTCTGACGGCTGCCGATTCGGTGCGGTTCGAAAGGGTTATTCGGCCCCATTGCGACCGGTGGTACTCTAGTATCCGTTTGAAATCGAGCGAAGGAGTGCCGCTATGGAGCAATCGAGCCTGTTTGGTGACGGCGTGGACATCGATACCAAAACGCCCGCGAGCGCGGATGCCGCCGCACCGGCCGATGCCCGTGCCCAGGCCGCCGCGCGCGCGGCTGAGTTGCGCCACGAGCTCGATTACCACGCCTATCGCTACTACATGCTCGACGCGCCCGAGATCACGGACGCTGCCTTTGACAAAATGCTCGTTGAGCTGCAGGAAATCGAGGCGGCCTACCCCGATCTGGTGACGCCCGACAGCTATACCCAGCGCGTGGGCGGCTACGTGAGCGAGCAGTTTACGCCGGTCACGCACATGGCGCGCATGTATTCCATGGACGATGCCATGGACCTGGACGAGCTCGACGCGTGGCTCCAACGCACTGAGGATGCGCTCGGTGCCGGCAGCGTCACCTATACCTGCGAGCTTAAGATCGACGGCCTGGGCGTGGCGCTTACCTACCAAAACGGCACCTTCGTGCGTGCGGCCACACGTGGCGATGGCGCCACGGGCGAGGACGTGTCGCTTAACGTGCGCACTATCAAGGATGTGCCCATGCATCTGTCCGAGCCGGCGCTCGCCCACATGGGCGCCGACCGCGAGCGCACCATCGAAGTACGCGGCGAGGTCTATATGCCCAAGGGCAGCTTTGTGCGCCTGAACGACGAGGCCGATGCCGAGGGTCGAGACCCCTTCGCCAACCCGCGCAACGCCGCCGCCGGCAGCCTGCGCCAAAAGGATCCCAAGGTCACGGCGCGTCGCGATCTGGCCACCTTTATCTACGCCATCGCCGATACTGATCCGCTGCACGTCCACAGCCAGCGCGAGTTTCTGGACTGGCTGCGTAGCGCCGGATTTAGCGTCAACCCCAACGTGGCACGCTGCGCCACGCCGGCCGAGGTCCACGAGTTCTGTGCCCAGGCGCTCGAGCACCGCGGTGACCTGGACTACGACATCGACGGCGTGGTCGTAAAGGTGGACAGCTTCCAGCAGCAGCTCGACCTGGGCTTTACCGCCCGCGCGCCGCGCTGGGCCATTGCCTTTAAGTTCCCACCCGAGGAAAAGCAGACCGTTCTGCGCGAAATTCGCATCCAGGTGGGCCGCACTGGTGTGCTCACGCCGGTCGCCGAGTTCGACCCGGTGACGGTCGCCGGCTCCACCATCGCGCGCGCCACGCTGCACAACATCGACGAGATCCGCCGCAAAAACGTGCGCGAGGGCGATACCATCATCGTGCACAAGGCGGGCGACGTGATTCCCGAGGTCGTGGGCCCGGTGCTCGACAAGCGCCCGGCCGACAGCGTTGACTGGCAGATGCCCGAGGTCTGCCCCGTGTGCGGCAGCCCTGTGGTCCACGAGGATGGCGAGGTCGCTTACCGCTGCGTCTCCATCGACTGCTCCGCGCAGCTCAAGGAGCGTCTGCTCCACTGGGTGAGCCGCGGCTGCATGGACGTCGACGGCCTAGGCGACGAGATCGTCGACAAGATGATCGCCGCCGGGCTGATCCACGATGTCGCGGACTTCTACCAGCTCACAGTCGACGACATCGCCGGCCTGGACACGGGGCGCACTTATGCCAGCTCCAACAGCAAAAAGGGCGTCAAGAAGGGCGACCCCATTCCGGTAGGCCTCAAGACGGCCGAGAAAATCATCGCCGAGCTCAACAAGTCCAAGAGCCAGCCGCTCGGTCGCGTGCTGTTTGCCCTGGGCATCCGCCACGTGGGCAAGAGCGTGGGCGAGGTCATTTCCGAGCGATTCCTGTCGATTGACAAGCTCATCTTGGCGAGCGAAGAGGATATCGCCGAGTGCGAGGGCATCGGTCCCAAGATTGCGGCGAGCGTCAAGCAGTTCCTGGCCGTGCCCGAGAACCTTGCCGTGCTGGAGCGCCTGCGCCAGGCGGGCCTGTCGCTCGAGGTCGACTTGGGCGCCGCGCACGCGCAAGCCGCGGCCGACGCTGGCGTGGCAGGCGAGCTTGCCGACGCACAGCCGCTTGCGGGTCTGACCTTCGTGCTCACCGGCACGCTCGTCAACCGCACGCGTGACGAGGCGGGCGCGGCGCTCAAGGTGCTCGGCGCCAAGGTCTCGGGCAGCGTATCCAAGAAGACGAGCTATCTAGTCGCCGGCCCCAAGGCGGGCTCCAAGCTTACCAAGGCCGAGCAGCTGGGCGTACCCGTGCTGGACGAGGACGCACTCGAGCAGATCTTGGCTACTGGTCAGGTGCCCCAGGCTTAAGACATCGATAATCAAATTAGAAAACCTCCCGGAAACGCTTTCCGGGAGGTTATTATTTGGGCGTGGTGGCAGGTGGCATGATCTTCGCCACGTAGCTTGCTGAGGGTGATCCTGCGGAGCGGTGTCGTTCCGGAGCGATAGGAGATTCATACAAAGCGGAGGGGTCTGCAATGATGAATTGTCCCTCATTGTGGTGATTCTCATATACGTTAACATTAACATTAACGTGTATACTGAGCAGTGAAGATATATGTTGAGAGGAGCCGTTATGGTTACCGTCGCATTTTCGGAGCTGCGCCAAAACCTTACGCAGGTGGCCGAAAAGGTTGCCAATGAGGGCGAGGAGGTTGTGGTCTTCAAGCGGAGCAAGCCGTTGTTCAAGATCGTACCGCTCGACTATCAAGGCCCGGTTGCAGTGGAATATGACGCTGCCCAGGAACGTGGGGGCGCAAAGCCGACGTGCGGCACGGACAAGCCCAAGCGCGACGTGGGTACGATGTGGCATCCCAAGATCACCTGGAAGGAGATTCGCGAGATGCTCGCGGAGGATGAGGACTACCAGGAGTATCTCGATATCGTGGCTAAAATGCCAAAGGGAACGCCGCTCGATACGATGACGGTTGAAGATGAAAAGCGCGTCGCGAGGGAGCGCTACCTATGAGGGCTTTTCTCGATACCAATTTTCTGCTCGATTGCGTGCTTCCTGGTCGGCCGGAGCATGGGGCGGCGCAAACCATCAAGGGGCTTGTTGACGTGGGGCTTATCGAGGGCGTTGTTTCGGCCTGCTCTCTCAAGGACGCATATTACATTCTCACCAAACAGGCCGGCGAGGCGCGCGCCCGCGAGGTGGTGCGCGACTGCCTTAAGAGCTACTCGTTAGAGCCTCTCGACCAAGAAGCTTGTTTTACCTCCGCCTATTCCGATGAGCCGGATTTTGAGGATGGCTGTATTCGTGCGATGGCCGAGCGTGCCGGTGTGGACTTTATCATCACGCGCGATCGCGCCGCTTTTGTACGCTCGACTATCAAGACCTTCTCGCCCGCAGAGTTCATCCGTGCATTTCCGATACCGGAGGAGTAAAACCACCACGCCGGGGAGTGTCCCCGGCGTTTAGCGAGCTTGTTGGGAGGCTCTCGGCCCAGTGACTGTTACAAAAAACGGCTATAGCAAATTTGTCGTACTCCGATCTGAGGACTATGACCTCATGGTTCAGGAACAGGCTAAGGCTCGTCTGATGGCTCGCATAGCTGTGGCCGAACGGGAGCGTGCTGCTGGCACGGCACGTGATGCCTTTGAGGCAAAATATGGCCTATAACGTCAAGATTCTGCCTACAGCTGAACGTTTTCTAGGCAGTTCTTATCTGGACGGGGCAACCGGCACCGTGATCTGCGTCACGTAGGTTGTGGGGTCGTCGCTGATGATGTCATCGATCAGGGTGATCTCGCGTCGC
Organism: Collinsella aerofaciens; assembly: GCF_028207065.1. GTDB lineage: Bacteria > Actinomycetota > Coriobacteriia > Coriobacteriales > Coriobacteriaceae > Collinsella > Collinsella aerofaciens_AR. Next base: position 30,311 of record NZ_JAQLFP010000007.1, on the reverse strand, counting down.
CCCGCTACGCTACCAGTTTGTCAAAAGCCCCGCGCCGGTTGAGCACGGTAAACGCGACAACGCAAATGACCGCCGACAGAATCGATCCGCATGGCGAAGCGATGCCCATGGGAAACAGCGTGTCGGAATAGGCGTTCGACAGCAGCCACGCGCCCGGTACGCGAATGAGCGCCACGGCCAGCACGTTGTGTGCAAAGCCGATGTAGCTCTTGCCGTATGCAGCGAAAAAGCCGCTAAAGCAAATGTGGATGCCGGCAAAAATCGCGTCGAAAATATAGCTGCGCATATAGCCGGTACCGGCCGCGACCACCGCGGCGTCCTTGGCAAAAAAGCCAATAAACGCCGGCGCCACCAGCCACATCAGCACCGTGATCAGGCAGCCGTACACGACCGAGATGGTCATGGCATCCTTGAGTACCTGACGCGCGCGGTCGCCCTTGCCCGCGCCGGCATTTTGCGCCGTGAGTGCGCTGACGGTGGCACCCATGGAACTCGGCACGATGAACAAGAAGCTGATCATCTTCTCGACCAGGCCCACGGCGGCGGCGTCGACCAGGCCGCGGTGGTTGGCGATGACGGTGATAAACATAAACGCCACCTGGATGCAGCCGTCCTGCACGGCCACGGGCACGCCGATCTTAAGAATGCTGCCGAGCACCTCGGGCTGGGGGCGCAGGTCGCTGCGCTTAACGTGGATGTTTGTGCGACGGCTCTTGAGCCACACGAGCGCGAGGGCAACGCTGGCTGTCTGCGCGGTCACCGTGCCGAGTGCCGCGCCCACGGGGCCGAGCCCCATGTGGCCGATAAACAGAAAATCAAGCGCGATATTAATGATGCACGCCACGCCGATCACGTACATGGGCGAGCGCGAATCGCCCAGGCCGCGAAAGATGGCCGAGAGGATGTTGTATGCGGCGATAAAGGGAATGCCTACAAAGCAAATGCGCAGGTAGGCGGCAGTGCCTTCGACCGCCTCGGCCGGCGTGCCAATGAGTGCCACGATCTGCGGGCACAGTGCGAGCAAGACAGCGGCCAGCACCACCGAGACACCCATAAAGAGCGTGATGGTGTTGCCGATGGCAACCTCGGCGCGGTCGAAGCGGCGCGAGCCCACGGCGTGGCCGACGATGACCGTCGTTCCCATGGCCAGGCCCACGAGCGTCACGGTAATGATATAGAGCGTCTGCGCGCCATTGCCCACGGCGGTGATGCCGGCGGCGCCGCTAAACTGTCCCATCATGTACAGGTCGGCCATGCCGTAGAGCATTTGCAAAAAGTACGAGAGCATATAGGGCAGGGCAAAGACCGCGATGGTCTTGAGGACATTGCCGCGTGTGAGGTCGTGTTCCATGGGCGGGGCTTTCTGGCTGGGTTTGTTTACGTACCAGTGTAGTGAAAACCCTATAACGATTGTAGAGTCAAGGTTTGTATTGGCGGCAGGGCGAAAAAGTCACGCTCGCGTTCATTTCTAATTGAATACGGGCGCGTGCCCTGTGAGCATGGCGTCTGCACTAGCCTTGCAGAAATCGATTTCGCATCACTTGACACCGCCGCACGGCGCGCCATAATACGTGGGTTTGCGAACAACGTTTGATGGGGGATGAATCTGCGTGCGCAATCTCAAGATTTTGTTTTCCTATCTGGGGGCATACCGCCGCGATGCCATGCTCGGCGTGCTCTTTGTGACGGCCGAGACGGCGCTCGAGCTGTTTATCCCGGTCATCATGGCAAATATCATCGATGTAGGCGTGCCCGCGGGCGACATCAACTACATGCTGTTGCAGGGCGCGTATATGTTGGCATGCGCCGCATGTTCGCTGGTACTTGGCTTGGGCTATGCACGCACGTCTGCTCGCGTCGCCTCAGGCCTCGGCGCTAACCTGCGCGAGGCCGAGTATCGCAAGATCCAGACGCTCGCCTTTGGCAATCTGGACAACTACGACGCCAGCTCGCTTGTCACACGCATGACCACCGACATCACCGTGATTCAAAACGCCGTAGGTAACGGCTTCCGCCCCATGGTGCGCGGTCCCGTGACGCTCATCGTCGGCTTGGTCTATGCGTTGGTGCTGTCGCGTCCGCTCGCCACCGTTTTCGCGATCATCCTGCCGGTGTTGGCGATCGTACTGGGCGTTATCACCTATCGCGTCAGTCCGCTCTACCGCCAGTTGCAGACCTCGATGGACCATCTCAACGGCGTGGTGCAGGAGGACCTCACCGCCGTGCGCGCCGTCAAGGCGTACGTGCGCGCCGAGCACGAGGAGGCCAAGTTCGATGCCGTCAATACCGAGCTTGCGCGCACCGCGACGAAGACCTTTGGCAACGCTGTGCTCAACTTGCCGGTGTTTCAGCTGTCGATGTACGTGGCGGCGCTTTCCATTCTGTGGATCGGCGGTCGCATGATTCTTGCCGGCGAGCTCGGCGTGGGCTCGCTCACGGGCTTCATGAGCTATGTGCTGCTGATCATGAACTCGCTCATGATGATTTCCAACGTGTTTTTGCTGCTCACGCGCGCACTTGCCAGCGTGGAGCGCATCTCGCGGGTGCTCGACGAGCGTTCGCTTATCCAGGCGCCCGACGCTGCCACTGCCGTGCACGGGGTGGCCGACGGAAGCATCGAGTTTCGCGACGTGTCGTTTAAGTACCGCGAGGATGCAGCCGAGGATGTGCTCGAACATATCGACCTTCGCATCGAGAGCGGCTCGACGGTGGGCATCCTCGGCGGCACGGGCTCGGGCAAGAGCTCGCTTGTGCAGCTGATCGCGCGCCTGTACGACGCCACCGAAGGCGCCGTGCTCGTGGGCGGGCGCGATGTGCGCGATTACGACCTGGCCGCCTTGCGCGACGCCGTGGGCATCGTGCTACAAAAGAACGTGCTGTTTACGGGTACCGTGCGCGAGAACCTGCAGTGGGGCGCGCCCGATGCCACCGACGAGGAGCTGCTGCGTGCCTGCCGGGCGGCATGCGTGGACGAGTTCCTAGATCGCATCGGCGGACTCGACGGCTATCTGGGCCAGGGCGGTGCCGGCGTCTCGGGCGGACAAAAACAGCGTCTGTGCATCGCGCGTACGTTGCTCAAGCATCCGCGTGTGCTCATCTTTGACGATTCGACCAGCGCGGTCGATATGGCGACCGACGCCAAGATCCGCGAGCATATCGCGCAGATTCCCGATACAACCGTGATTGTCATTGCGCAGCGCATCGCGAGCGTCATGGATGCCGATCGCATTATTGTGCTGGACGACGGACGTGTCCACGGCGTGGGCACGCATGAGGATCTGCTGGCGGGCGACGCCATTTATCAGGAGATTTATGCCTCGCAGATGGAGTTTGCGGGGGATGCGGACGCCGGTGACGGCCGCGACGATGGCTGCGCGAATGATCCGTTTTCCTCCGTCCCCAGCGGATTGACCTTGGAAGGGGGTGAGCGCCATGCCTAAGACATCCGCTCAGGCCCGTCCCACCAATCTGACGCAGACGCTTCGCCGCTTGCTCTCCTACATGGGTCACGCCAAGTTCTCGCTGCTCGCAGTTGGTGTGCTTGCCTCTGTGGCCGCCATCGCAAGCCTTGCCGGCACCTACATGGTACGTCCCATCGTCAACGGTTTGGCAACGGGCGGTGAGGAACTGCTTGCCAGGCAGGTCATCTTTACTGCCGCCATCTACGCCGCGGGCGTGCTTTCGGCTCTGGGCTACTCGCAGATCATGGTGCGCGCGGCCCAGCGCGTGGTGTCCGATATCCGCCGCGACCTGTTTGCCCACATTCAGACGCTGCCGCTCAGTTATTTCGACGGCACACGCTCGGGCGACATCATGAGCTTCTTTACCAACGACGTCGACACCGTCTCCGAGGCGCTCAACAACAGTTTTGCCAACGTGATTCAGGCGAGCATCCAGATGGTCGGTACCACGGCTATGCTCATCATTCTCAACTGGCAGCTCACGATTATCACGCTCGTGTGCGACGCGGCCATTGTGCTGTACGCGCGCTACTCGGGCATGCGTTCCAAGCGCTTTTTTGCCGCTCAGCAGGCGTCGCTGGGCGATTTGGACGGATACGTCGAGGAGATGGTCTCGGGCCAAAAGGTCATCAAGGTCTTTAATCACGAGCAGGCCAACGTGGCCGGTTTTGACGTGCGCAACCAAGAGCTGCGCCGCACCGGTGGTGCCGCGCAGGCCTACGCCAACTCGATGGTTCCCATGACCGTGGTGATCGGCTATGCCAACTACGCCATCGTTGCCGTGGCGGGCGGCATACTCTGCATCAAGGGGCTCGCCGACGTAGGCGCGCTTGCAAGCTACCTGGTCTTTGTACGCCAGGCCGCCATGCCCATCAACCAGTTTACGCAGCTGGGCAACTTTTTGCTCAACGCGTTGGCCGGCGCCGAGCGCCTGTTTGCCGCCATGGACCTTAAGCCCGAGGTTGACGAGGGCTGCGTGGAGCTGGTGCAGACGGGCGACGCCGCGTGGGCGTGGAAGATTCCCGAGGGCCAGGGCGTGGGCGCGTACGGGCACCTGCATGACGTGGCAGCCGTTGATGAGTCGGGCCGTGCGGTGGCTGCCGACGGTACCGAGCTTGTTTGCGGCTTGGTCCCGCTTGCCGGCGACGTGCGCTTCCATGCCGTGGACTTTTCCTACGTGCCGGGCACCCGTGTGCTCACGGACCTCAACCTGTTTGCCAAGCCGGGGCAAAAGATCGCGTTTGTGGGCTCGACGGGCGCCGGAAAGACGACCATCACCAACCTCATCAATCGCTTTTACGAGGTCGATGACGGCGAGATCACGTACGACGGCATCGACGTCAAGCACATTGCCAAGGCCAGCCTGCGCGGATCGCTCGGCATTGTGCTGCAGGACACGCACCTGTTTAGCGGCACCATCGCGCAGAACATCCGCTTTGGCAAGCTCGACGCGACCGACGAGGAGGTGCGCGCCGCCGCCGAGGCCGCCTGCGCGGATTCGTTTATCCGCCGCCTGCCTAGAGGCTACGATACGCCGGTCACGGCCGATGGCGCCAACCTGTCGCAGGGCCAGCGCCAGCTGCTCGCCATCGCGCGCGTTGCCGTCGCCGACCCGCCGGTGCTCATCCTGGACGAGGCCACGAGCTCCATCGATACGCGTACCGAAAAGCTCATCGAGCGCGGTATGGACCGCATCATGCGCGGCCGCACCACGTTTATGATCGCGCACCGCCTGTCCACCGTCCGCGACGCCGACGCCATCATGGTCCTCGAACACGGCCGCATCATCGAGCGCGGCACGCACGAAGAGCTGCTCGCCCAGCACGGCGAGTACTGGCAGCTGGCACATGGCTTAAAAGAGCTGGATTAACCCGTTCGAGCACGATGCTTTGACCCCTCCGTGCCCCTCACCTCGCCTCAAACCATCACAACATTCGACGTTTTTTGCCAAAAACGGGAAAAGCATCGAATGTTGCGATGGTTTTTCTACCACTCGATCGGGCGGAATCGCTTTCTTGCGCACGAAGGTGTGCGGACCCGTGGGCAGGGGAATAAGGTTGGTTATCCGACTCCATTGGAGGGCTCATGGACCTGCCGATCGTCCTGTCCCATAAGACTGCCTGGCTGTACCACAACGTGGCGCGCCCGTCCGAGCCGCTCTCGCGAGCAAGCAGCCTATACGATGAGGACTCGCTTGCTAACGAGGCGGAGCCGACCGCGAGCCTGCCCAAATTGGGACTCGATGCCAAGGGGCTGAGGGCTTCAACGGCAGTTGGGATCGTTACCGACTATCTGGTTTCGCTTGGTATTCCACGAGAAGAGCTCGATCATATCGACACGCTCGTCAACTTCGATTTTGAGCGCTCGACGCCGGCTGGATTTAGGTGCCACGTGTTTGGGGCGCCGGTGCCTCCAGGCCATCTTATCGAGGTGGCGGAGGGCCTTCTGGTGGTTGATGAGGCCATGTGCTTTGTCCAAGCGGGTTCGTGGATGAGCGAGCCCGAGCAGTTGGAATATGGGTATGAAATCTGCGCCCGATACCATTTGAATCATCTGTCGACAGGCGATTATATCGAGATGGGGCAGAGGTATGCCGTTGCCGATTTGATTGCCTATTGCAATGAGAACCGATCTCGTCAGGGGGCTATACGCGCGGTCGCTGTGCTCAAGCGCGTGCACGATGGCGCGCGGTCGCCCATGGAGACGGCCACCGCAATCATGGTCGTAGCAAAACGTTCCCAGGGCGGGCTAGGATACGTCAAGATCGAGCTCAACCATCGGGTCGATGTCCCCAACGAGTTCAAGTATCTCGCTAAGGCCGGGTATTTCGAGATCGACGTATATGCGCCCGCGAGCGGTACGGGGATTGAATACAACGGCTCGGACCATCTTGATAAACAGCGCAGCGCGTCGGACGCGGAGCGTATGACCGTGCTGAGCGCGCTGGGCTTTAGGATGATCGTCCTCACCGGGACTCAGTTTGCCCACCAGCTGCAATTGCACAGGGCGATGAACGCCATCGCACTCGCTATGGGGCTTAAGTGCGACCGAAGCGAAGCGTTCCAGAAACGTCAAAACGACCTGCGAGAATTCGTGATTCGACACTGGGACGGCGGCCTTTAGGGGCGTTTTGGTCCTTCTACGGGGCGCTGCGGGCAGGCAGACCATCACAACATTCGACGCTTTTCCTCAAAATCGAAAAAAGCATCGAATGTTGTGATGGTTTGTATGCTGAGGATGGGCTTGGAAAGTCCGTTTTGCTCAAAGCGACCTGTCCTGTCGTACGGGTGTCGGCATGATTCTCTCGTGGGGTATTATGTTTTCCGAAGAATAAAACGCCGCGTGAGGGGAGGGCTGCGTGGACGGGCACGTGCAACATGACGGTTTTGGCCGCGATATCAACTACCTGCGCATTGCCGTTACCGACAAGTGCAATTTTCGCTGCATTTACTGCATGCCGGCCGATGGCGTGGCACCCCGCGCACACGACGAGCTGCTCAGCGCCGAGGAAATCGCCCGCTTTGTGCGCTTGGTGGCGGGGGAGGGCATTCGCCGCGTGCGCCTGACGGGCGGCGAGCCGCTGGTCAGCCGTCGTATCATTCCGCTTATTCGCGACATCCGCGCGATTCCGCAGATCGAGGACATCTCGCTTACCACCAATGGCGCCCTGCTGCCCAAGCTGGCGCCGCAGCTCAAAGACGCGGGGCTTAACCGCGTCAACATCTCGCTCGACACGCTCGACCCTACGCTCTTTGGAAAGATCACGCGCCTGGGTCGACTCGAGCAGACCATGGCTGGCATCGACGCGGCGCTGGCTTGGGGCTTTGAGCCCGTTAAGGTCAACTGCGTTGTCGTGCGCCGACTCAACCAAGATGTGGCGGCCCTCGCGCGGCTGACCGTCGACCGCCCCATCCACCTGCGCTTTATCGAATACATGCCCATTGGCGACGAACACACGAGCTCGCATTGCGCTGTGGACCCGCATGCGCCCGCGCTCAATCCCGAGTTGTGGGATGCGAGCGACACCGTGCCGAGCGACGAGCTGCGGACGCGCATCAATGCCGGGGCCGCCGCGGCGGGACTGGGCGAGCTCGAGCCGCTCGACATCAACGACGCTCCTGCCGGCGCGGGTCCTGCGCGGTACTGGCACTTTCCGGGCGCGGCGGGAACGGTTGGCTTTATTAGCGCCATGTCCAACCATTTTTGTGCGAATTGCAACCGTCTGCGCCTGACGGCCGATGGCAACGTGCGTCCGTGCCTGTTCAGCGATGCCGAGTATTCGGTGCGTGAGGCGCTGCGCCGTGGTGATGATATGCAGGTACTTTCGATTTGGCGCGATGCTGTGGCCCACAAACCGCAGGAACACGCGATAATTGAGGGCACGCAACGATTTATGTCCCAAATCGGAGGATGATCATATGGCCAAGAGCAGGTACGCCGATGCCACCAAGGCCGCTCGCAGGGCCGCGATGTCTGCCCACAAAGTCACGGCTGCGGCGAATGCTGGCAACGCCGACGCGTCCGCGCAGCCGACTGCCGGTGCTGCCACCGAGCCCGCCCGCGACGCCCGTCGCGACGAGCTTACGCACGTGGACGCCAAGGGCGAGGTGCGCATGGTCGACGTGTCCGACAAGGCCGAGACCCATCGCATTGCCATCGCCGAGGGCACCATCCTCATGCATCCCGAGACGCAGGCCATGGTGCTGCAGGACCGCGCCAAAAAGGGCGACGTGCTTGCCTGCGCGCGCGTGGCGGGCATTATGGCCATCAAACGCACGAGCGACATCATTCCCATGTGCCATCCGCTGCTCATTACTAAGAGCAAGTGCGACATTGCGCCCATCGCTGCGGCGGGGACGCCGGCCGATGACGTGCCCGAGGGCTGGGCACCGGCGCGCGCAGACGGGCAGGTTGGCTTTCACGTACTGGTTACGGCCGGCGTGACGGGCAAGACGGGTATCGAGATGGAGGCCCTGACCGGCGCGAGCGCTGCGTGCCTAACGATCTATGACATGTGCAAGGCGGTCGATCGTGGCATGGAGATCGTCGACGTGCGCCTGCTGCACAAGGAGGGCGGCCGCTCGGGCGTGTGGGATCGTGCCGAGCGTCAGGCCGCTGCTGCTGAGGCCGTGGCCGCTGACGGTGCCGCGCCCGCGAGCGCACCCGTCGCCGTCGCACCCGCAGCTCCGACACCGGCCGTCCCCGCGATCGCGTTTATCGGCTACCAAAACTCGGGCAAGACCACGCTCGTCGAGAAGGTCATTGCCGAGCTCACTCGCCGCGGCCTTCGCGTGGGTTCGCTCAAGCATCATGGGCATCATGGCTTTGATATCGATGTGCCCGCTAAGGATACGTGGCGCCATCACCAAGCCGGATCCAAGCACGTGGGCCTCATCTGCGCCACGCGCTGGGCGGAGTACGCCGACACGCGCGAGGAGGACGAGATGCCCGCGCGCGAGCTGCTGTCGCGCTACAACGATGTCGACGTGGTGATCATCGAGGGCTACAAGACCGAGGGCTTCGACAACATCGTGGTCGCGCGCTCGGGTGTCGACCGTCTGCGCGGCAAGAGCTCACTCGACCTGGTCGATGGCCACACGCTGGCCCTTGCCTGCAACGAGGCACTGGCACGTCAGGCCTTCGACGCCGGCTTTGCGACCCGAGCCATCAACATCAACGACGCCCGAGCCATCTGCGATCTCATCCAAGATCATCTCGGTAGACTTTAGGGACATCAGCCAAAACCACCACAAAGGGGCCAGGCACCTTTGTGGTGGTTTTTGCCAAAGAGGCTTTGACTTAAACCTACCTCAAGGTGCAATAATCGCTGACAAACGATTGCGATTACGGAGGTCTCATGCCAAAACTGTACTTTATGCGTCACGGTCAAACGCTCTTTAACTTGCTTCGTCGCAAGCAGGGCTGGTGTGACTCGCCGCTTACCGAGCTGGGAATCGAGCAGGCTAAAACTGTCGGCGCGACCCTGCGAGAGCGTGGCCTTGCGTTCGACTATGCGTACAGTTCCACCTCCGAGCGTGCGTGCGACACGCTTGAGCTTGCGTTTCCTGATCAGCCTTACGAGCGCGTCAAGGGCCTTAAGGAGTGGAACTTTGGCAAGTTTGAGGGCGCGAGCGAGGATTTGAATCCGCGCCTGCCGTACGGCGATTTTTACAAGCAGTATGACGGCGAGGGCGAAGACGAGTTTCGCGAGCGCATCATGGCGACCATCACCGAGCTCATGCAGCGCCCTGGGCATGAGAGCGTGTTATGCGTGAGCCATGGCGCCGCAGCGGCTCAGGTTATGCGCGGCGTGGGCGTGGAGCCGCTCAAGATGAAGAACCGCATCGGCAACTGCTGCGTGCTCGAACTCGACTTTAATCCTGCCACCAGCACATTCGCTCTCGCAGATCTGTACAACCCCTACGGCACCCCGCGCGAGTAGCATCGGGGCATCAGCCAAAACCACCGCAAAGGGGCCAGACTCCTTTGCGGTGGTTTTGCCGTTTACGGGCGATTTCCTACCGTTCGGCGGACTTTCGCGCCAATGGGGCTTACGCCGCATGCAAGTTTCATCCTACAATTGCCCACATGCTCACAAGTTTGTTACTCCTTGGGAGGCATCACTTGCGCATAATAGAAGACGAGGAATATCGCCCCGTCGTCTAGCGCCGATGTCCGAGGAGTTTTTTCATGCTCATTTTAAAGAAGATCAACAATAACGTTGCTCTTGCCGCCAGCGATGACGGCCGAGAGGTTGTTGTCTTTGGCAAGGGCATCGGTTTCCACGAGATGCCCTACGAGCTTGCCGATGAGTCCCTCATCCAGCGCAAATTCTATAACGTTCCCGAGAGCCTGCAGGATATGGTCGGCACCCTTCCCGACGATGTGCTGCTCGCGGCAAGCGACATTGCCTGCTTCGCGTCGCAGCAGCTTGGCTGCAAGCTATCCGGTGGCCTGCCCTTTATCCTGGCTGATCACCTGCAGTTTGCCGTCCAGCGCGACGACGACCAGCTCAGCGCTCCCAACCCGCTCGAGCACGAGGTAGCCTTCATCTACCCGCGCGAGCTCGAGATCGGCCAGGCCGCGCTCGCCATCGTGCAAAAGCGCACCGGCGCCAAGCTGGGTCAGAACGAGGCCACGAGCATCGCGCTCCACATCGTTAACGCCGAGGTCGACGGCATGGGCCGCGCCAAGGATATGGACTTCATCATGAAGAGCACCCGCGTGCTCGACGAGGTGACTCATTCCGTGGAAAAGCAGCTCGGCTGCTCGCTCGACACGGCATCGTATAGTTACATCCGCTTTCTTGCGCACCTGCGCTTTTTGGTTCGCCGCCTCGTTAAGGGCAAGTGCACGCAGACCGAGAACTCCTCGCTGTTTATGCAGGCCGCCCGCGATTTTCCCGAGGCTTACCAGTGCGCGTACGCCATCAACCGCGTGTTCGAGAAAGAGTTCAAGCAGAGCTGTTCGGACGAGGAACTCTTGTATCTGATGATGCATATCAACCGTCTGCGATCGGCTTCGCAGACCGAATGAGTAAAGCCGCCAGCCTGGCGGCAATCGCAACAATTCTTTTTGGTTTCTAACTGCGGGCAAGGTACCGGCTCGCGGTAGGGGATATTTTTGTCGAAATTTGGAAAAGAGAGGACAGATCATGGCAGGTAAATACGACGATCTTGCTGCCCAGATCGTAGAGCTGGTTGGCGGCAAGTCCAACGTCAAATGCGTCGCACACTGCATTACCCGTGTTCGTTTTAAGCTCAAGGACGAGTCGAAGGCCAATGACGAGGCAATCTCTCAGCTGCCCAACGTCATCAAGGTCATGCGCGCCAACGGCCAGTACCAGGTTGTTGTGGGCAACATCGTCGAGGACGTCTACGATGCCGTCCTCAAGGCCGGCGGTTTTAGCGACGGCGGCGCCGTCGACGCCGATGACGACGAGGCCGCTCCCAAGAGCGCTACCGATGTGATCATCGACCTCATCTCGGGCATCTTCGCCCCCATGCTCGGCACCTTCGCCGCTGCCGGTATCATGAAGGGCCTGCTGGCGCTCGCTACCTTCCTGGTCCCGAGCTTTGCCAACGACGGCGCCTACACGCTGCTCTACACCGTCGCTGACGGCATGTTCTACTTCCTGCCCGTGGTGCTTGGCTTTACCGCGGCCAAGAAGTTCAAGATGAGCGAGTTCAACGGCATGGCCATTGCCTTTGCGCTTGTGTACCCCACCATGGTTGCCCTGACCTCGGGTGAGGTCGTCGGCTCCGTCGAGCTCGGCTTTGCCGGTACCTTCTCTTGGTACACCACGTTCCTGGGCCTGCCGCTCATCATGCCTGCCTCGGGTTACACCAGCTCCGTTATCCCCATCCTGCTCATGGTTTGGTTTGGCTCCACCCTCGAGCACTGGGTTAAGAAGTGGATGCCCGCTTCTATGAAGATGTTCTTCACCCCGCTGATCGTCGTCAGCGTCACCGTTACCCTTGGCTACCTGGTCATTGGCCCTATCGCCACGCTCATCACCAACCTGCTCGGTGAGTTCTTCGCACTGCTGTTTGGCCTGCCCATGATCGGCTCCCTCTTGGGCTGCACCCTCGTCGGTGCCTTCTGGATGTGCCTGGTCATCTTTGGCTTCCACTGGTCGCTCGTGCCCATCGCGCTGGTCAACCTGTCCACTCTGGGCCACGACTACATCCTGGGCTCCGTTATCGCCCACTCCTTCTCGCTGGGCGCCGTGCTCTTTGCCATGTACCTCAAGAACAAGGACGAGAAGTTCCGCGGCATCGCCCTGCCTGCCATGATCTCCGCCTTCTTCTTTGGTGTCACCGAGCCCGCTATCTACGGTGTCGCCCTGCCCGATAAGAAGGCCTTCATCAACGCCAGCATCGGTTCTGCCGTGGGCGGCCTCATCATCGGTATCTCCGGCGCCGTGGTGTACATGTCCGGTGGTCTGGGCGTCTTCAACTGGCTGTCCTTCATCGATCCCTCCGGTGTTAACGGCATCAACCACATGATCTGGGCTATCGTTGCCTCGCTCGTGGGTGCCGCCGTGGGCTTTGCGATCGAGTTCGTCACCTACAAGCCCGAGGCTGCCAAGTAGCCCAAACGACAAAGACTCGGTACCAGGCCGGCGGGGGAGCGCCCCGCCGGCTTTTTTCAAATGGACGAGGGGTCCCGCACAGGCGTCGATAGAGGCCTCGCCACGAAACTGGCCTATCTACTACCTTTTAACGGTAGGGGCCAACCATACGGCGGTTTACCAAAAATCGCCAAGCCGTCTACCTGCGGTTTTATTTTTGACAATTGCGGCGTGGTCGGGGGTTCACGACTAAACGTAGTAGATGGGCCGGTTTCGTGGCGGCCGACTCAACGCGAACCCCGATCGGGACGCAAATTACCTTGCGGACGCCGTCCCAGCGTCCGTGGAACCCTCCCAACACGTACGAAAGGAGCCAACATGGCTTTTCCCGATGGATTTCTGTGGGGCGGCGCCACTGCCGCCAATCAGTGCGAAGGCGGATACAACGAGGACGGCAAGGGCCTCGGTGTTCCCGACATCATGACCGGCGGCACGGTCTCCGAGCCACGCCACATTACCGATGGCATTCTGCCCCAGTACCACTATCCCAGCCACGAGGCCGTGGACATGTACCATCATTATCTCGACGACATCAAGCTTTTTGGCGAGATGGGCTTTAAGTGCTACCGTATGTCCATCAACTGGAGCCGTATCTTCCCCAACGGCGACGAGGCCGAGCCCAACCAGGCCGGCATCGAGTTCTACCGCCGCGTGTTCCAGGCCTGTCAGGAGCAGGGCATCGAGCCCATGGTCACCCTCAGCCACTACGAGCTGCCCTATGGCCTGTCCAAAAACTACGGCGGCTGGAAGAACCCCAAGCTCATCGATTTCTACCTCAACTACGCTCGCACCGTCATGACCGAGTACAAGGGGCTGGTGCGCTACTGGCTCACCTTTAACGAGATCAATTGCCTGCTCATGGGCGGCTTTGGCGGGGTGATGGGCGGCGGCATGGTGCCCGAGGCAACTGACACGCCCATGGCCTTTGGCAACTGCGACTGGGACGATCCGCAGGCGCGCTTCGACGCTCTGCACCATCAGTTCCTGGCAAGCGCCAAGTGCGTCACCATGGGTCATCAGGTCGATCCCCAGAACAAGATCGGCTGCATGATCGCCGGCAACGCCTGCTACCCGCATACGTGCAATCCGGCTGACGTCCTGGCGGCGCAAAAGCAGCAGCGCGAGATGAACTTCTACTGCGGCGACGTGCAGGTGCGCGGTGCGTATCCCTCGTGGGCGCCCAGCGTGTGGCGCCGCGAAGGCGCGCGCGTGGAGGTCTCGCCCGAGGATGCCGCCACGCTGGCCGCCGGCAAGGTCGACTTCTATAGCTTTAGCTACTACATGAGCGCCACGGCCACGGCCGACCCGGTGCTGCTGGAGCAGGGCAACATCTTTGGTGGCGCCGGCAACGAGTACCTCAAGAAGAGCGATTGGGGTTGGGCGATCGACCCCGAGGGCCTGCGCTACTACCTGGAGGAGGTCTACGACCGCTACCAGGTGCCGCTGATGATTGTCGAGAACGGCCTGGGCGCGGTGGACGAGGTCGAGGCGGACGGTTCGATTCACGACAGCTACCGCATCGATTACCTGCGCGAGCATATCAAGCAGATGGAGATTGCCATCGAGGACGGCGTGGACCTGATGGGCTACACCATGTGGGGCTGCATCGATTTGGTGAGCGCCTCGACCGGCGAGATGAAGAAGCGCTACGGCTTTATCTACGTCGACAAGGACAACGACGGCAACGGCACGCTCGCCCGCAGCCGCAAGGACAGCTTCTTCTGGTACAAGAAGGTCATCGAGTCCAACGGCGCTGACCTGGCCTAGCCAAGTCTCAACCAGCGTAAACGTCGCAACCACCACAAAGGGGCCAAGCACCTTTGTGGTGGTTTTTGCTTTGGTAGATGTGTGTGACATGCCTTACAATCTACCAAGTAGTTCATGACGGGCGAAAAACGGAGAGAAGGGTCCTGATGTGTCCTTAATGTTTCATGCGGATAGATTGATTCGATAGACGGTGGCGAATGCCCACCGCCCGTATTCGTATGAAACAAGGAGTCTCCATGCTCGCATCTCTTCTCTCAAAACCTCAACCTTCGCTGTCCGCGCAGGCTAAACGCCTGGTGGCTATGCGCTTTCTCATTTACACCGGGTTTCAGACCAGTTATTTTATCGGCGTCATCGGAACGCTTACCTATGCGGACGATGCCTCGGTCGTCGCGACATCGCTGGCGGTCCTGTTTATGAACGTCTTTGTGATCCTGGGATCCTTTGCGGGTGGCGCTGCGCTTGACGCATGGGGTCCGCGCCGCCATTTCTTGCTGAGCATCATCGGCGCGCTCGCAACTGGCACGGCAATCATCGCCTTTGGTAGCGCGACCGGCGTCGTCCTGCTCGGCGCGGTGTTTCTAGGCTTTACGATGGGATTCGCCCAGCCCATTGCTACATCCTATCCGGCCTACCTCACCGATGATCCCGTCGAGCTCAAAGACATCAACTCCGCCATCGCCATGTTCTCAAATGTGAGTATCATCGTTGGCCCCACGCTGGGCGGCTTTGTCGCGGCGGCTGCGTCGTCGCGCGCGGTGTTCGTGCTCATGATGCTCTTTACTGTGCTGGCGTTCGTCGTCGGTTGGGGCTTTAGGCCGCAGACCAGCCATGTCGCCGGGGATGCGGATGCCGATTCGGCAGAGGAAGGGGAACGTGCGGGACAAAGCTCCAACCCCAGCACGTCCGCCCGCGCCACCTTCGCAGCCAGCATCAAGACGGTCTTTACCAACAGCGTCCTCACCCTGCTGTTTTGCATCATTTTTCTTTCGAACTTTGGCTACGGAGCCTTCGATCCGCTCGAGTCGTTTTTCTATCGCGATGTTCTGCATGTTGGCGTTGAGTGGATGGGCTGGCTCTCGTCGGCCTGCGGTGTCGGCGCGGTGCTGGGCGCCATGGTCGCGCTCCGGATGCCGCCGCACTTGGTAAACCTAAAAACGCTGCTCGTGGCGCTCATGTCCGTGGGCCTGGGAAGCCTGCTCTATGTGGGGACACCGTACGTGGGCGTGGCCCTCGTCGGCCAGATCGCCCTGGGCATAGCTTGGGGTGTCGTCAACCCGCTCCACAACACCATTGTGCAAACGACGGCTCCGCTCGAGCAGCTCGGTCGCGTGAACTCGGTCATGGGCTTTGGCAATATGTTTGCCGGCGTGGCGCCGCTGGCGATTGCCCCGTGGCTGGCGGCGACATTTGGCGTGCAGCAGACGCTCGTAGGGGCGGGCATGGTCGTGACGGCGGTTCCCGCGGCGTTGCTGCTGTTTGGACGCCGGCATCTGGATCGTGCCGCAAAGCGGTAAGAAACCATCACAACATTCGATGAAAATCGCGATTTTGCCGAAAAACATCGAATGTTGTGATGGTTTGGCCCGCAAACGTCACTTCCACCGCAAAGGGGCCAGGCACCTTTGTGGTGGTTTTTGCTTTGACGGGCCGCGCCTGTGCCTTGGTATACCATGTACGCCGTTCACGAATACACCCCACACCGCCGCACATCCCAGAAAGGCCCCCATGGACACCACCTTCAGCCACATCAAAGCCGTGTTCTGCGATATCGACGGCACGCTGCTCACGAGCCGGCACACGGTGTCCCCGCGCACCGTGGCGGCGATCCGCGCCCTGCGCGAGCGCGGCGTGCTCTTTGGCCTGTGCACCGGGCGCGACGCCCACGCGACCGAGGCCATGTACGAGCTCTGGGGCATCGAAGGCCTGGTGGATGTGCTCGTGGGCTGCGGTGGCGCCGAGGTCATCGACCGCGCACACGACATCAACGAGCTGAGCTATCCGCTGCCGGGCGAGACCATCGCGCGCATCTGCAAGCACATGGCGGACCTTCCGGCAACGCCCGTCTGCCCCCGAGACGGCGTGTTCTACGTGCCCGAGAGCAACGCGTGCGTCGAGCACCTGTCGCGCGTCGATGGCGTGCCCTACCAGGTGGTCGATTTTGCCGAGTTTTTGCGCGAGCCGCAGCCCAAGGTGATGTTTACCATGGCGCCCGAGGTAATGCCGCGGGTGATTGAGCGGGCGTCGACGTTTGCCGATAACACTGTTAAGGCGGCGGCTCTGCAAACCACGCAGCGGCTCTACGAGTTCATGGATCCGCGCGTGTCCAAGACGCGCGGCCTTGTGCGCGTGGCGGAGCTCAACGGCATGGAGCTCCAGGACATCTGCGTGTTTGGCGATGCCGATAACGACACCTGCATGGTGGCTGACGCCGGCGTGGGCGTGGCCATGGCAAACGGCAGCGCCGCCACCCGCGCCGCCGCCGATTTTGTAACCGCCAGCAACGACAAAGACGGCATCGCGATCTTTATCGAGGAACATCTGCTGTAGCGCTGGGGGAGAACCACCGCAGAAGGGGGCAGGCTCTTTTGCGGTGGCCTCAGGCGATTTGGGCGAATTGATACCTAAAATCTGTGGGAAAATTCAAATATTGTTGTCTGAACATCATACTTCTAACCACCGATGGGTTTAAGATATTCTCATCAATTTGGCAGGATATTCATCACGGTTAATGACCTACCGCTCACGGTCGATTTTCGACCGTTCACAGGATGTTTGCTCTTGAGCAAAATGTTGTGCAAATAAATCTAATGCCATTAAAAAATAATACGCAACTAAATTACCAGCAGAAACAAAAAATAGATAGCGAATAAACGAAGGCAAATCCGAGCAATTGTCAAGAGAATTGAGAACTCACTACAAAACTATCGGTTTTATTTGCTCAGATGTTTAAACAATCGTTATAATTGCATTACTAAACGAGCGCAATTACAGATTGCGCAGATACGTTTGATGGTGAAAGAGCAAGATCGCGGTCTCTTGGGGAGGAGACATCGATGAAAGCGAATTCGGACAAATCTAAGCAGAGTAATAAAGCGACGCGCCGTGTACTGGCAGGCGTTTTGTGCGGAGCCTCCGTTTTGAGCCTGGTACTGTCGCTCGTTATGCCCCCGATCTCGCAGGCCATCGCCAGCGACACCCAGACGGTTTCTACCGAGGAAACTGTAATGGGGGGGGGTTCCTCAAGTGAGTCCGCTGCTGTAGATAACACCAGCGAGGATGCCGAAAACCAGAATAGCGACGAGACCAATGGCGGCGAGGCTGGCTCTTCAAATAGTGCTGAGCAGGCTCAGAGTGCGAATGCGGCTTCAGCGAGAGCGACGGCCACCGTGGAGAAGGGAATTTATGTTCCCACGTCTATCGGTATCGGTACGAATATCGATGTCTCCACCCCCGATCCCGGCGTGGCCACCTACGTCGGCCGCGACATGTACATCGGTGGTAAGCCGAGCGACACTAGTAATCTTGATGCGAAGAACGCCCCCACCGGCTCATATGCCGCTGAGGCGGAGGGCCTTACCTTGGTCCGTGGCAAGCTTGCCATGAATCCAGTCAAAGAGAGCTGGCCCTATCAATCAATTGGTGCTGGTTTCCGCTTTGGCACCGTTGGTTTTGGTTCCCAGTTCCGTCCTGTCGCCGGCAGCACCGTGCTTGCGGTGGCCGGAATTAAAAGTGCGATCACCAAGATGAGCGTTGGTTATAGCGGCGACTCGCCGGAGACGACTACCGTTGGCGCTTGGAAGAAAGGCGCTTGGGTCGGACGGCAGAAATCTTCTGAGGGCGCGACTCCTTCCGGCTTTGCCTACACTGCGCAGATCGCAGGCCCCATCACATACTGGCGCGATAACAATGAACGCCAATCCGTGGTGACAACGCAGGGTAATTGGTACGAGGGCATGAACTCTCAGGAAAGCAACCTGTTCAATCAAACTGTTGATTTGACTAATGTCAACAATAACGATTATTCGAGCTACAACGGTGAAGATGGGTACCTCTCGAAGCTATCGAAACAGCTCAACTCGTTTGCAAATACCGGCACGCTCGAGGTTGGTTTCGCGAGCAATCACAACAACTACGTAATCAACAAGTACGACAAGACGGATTGTAATTATGGCCTGGTGTTTGATGAGTCGTATAAGACCATATATTCGGACTGCGCCGATACGTCGCTCAATGGTAAGAAATTCAAGAATAGCGAGCGTCTTATCACGTTTAAGGGCGACAACACCTCTATGCAGCAGGTGTTCACCATCGATGCTTCTCAGCTGAGCAATACATACAACAACGAGTATTATCGTGGCGTTGATTTCGCATTCGAGGGCATTCCCAAGGGCGCCTCGGTTGTTGTGAACGTTACCGGATCTTCGAATATTGAGTTTCACAATGGCTGGCGCTTTTGGTGGAACGGTACCGAGATTTCGCGTGGTTACGAAACTCAATATTCCGGCAAGGAGCTGGGCGAGGCATACGCGACGGCTTCCCAGTCCATCATGTGGAACTTTGTCGATACGCAAAGCCTTACCATTCGAGGCGGCATCGCGGGAGAAAACCGCGCGGACTGGGGATACGGCGGCACAGCCACCGGTGCCAAGTGGACTGACGACGATCCTGCGGCGGCTATGATCGGATCGATTCTCGTTCCCAACGGAAGTTTCGACGACCATGTGACTACCAACGGCCGCGTTTATGTGGGCGTCGATTTCTCAATGAACAGCCCGAAGGTTGCCGCAGCATTTGGTGAGGGTAACTCGGCTTCCGTCATCGATATGGATCAGGAGCGTCACAACTTCCCGTGGTCTGGGTCGTATACGCCCGACGGCTCCGCCGTTGCGTGGAGCAAGGTCGATGCGGCGAACGGCAACACGTCGCTTCCTGGTTCCTCGTGGGCTATCTATGGTTCTGTCGAGAATGCTGTCGCGGGCAAGGACGCTATCGTGACGGTGACTGACGGTGGCGCAAATGATTACGCTTCGGGTGATGGCAAGCTTCAGTTCAACTATCTGAACCAGAAGGCAAACATCGGCAATTCCAACGATACCAACTACTTCACGTATTACATCAAAGAGGAGACGGCGCCGGCTGGCTACCAGAAGTCAGACACCATCTACTATGCCACTATGAACAATACTGGCGAGAAGCCGAACTACGTTCAGGGTTACGTGGATGAGAACGGCAAAAATGTTCCGTTCGAGAATAACCCCACGGGTGCCATTCCCAACGCCAGGATCACCGGTACGGTGTCTTGGACCAAGGTGGCGGAGGACGACACAAAACACACTCCTTTGCCTGGTTCTGAGTGGAAGCTCACCAAGAAAAAGGACGCCGATGGTACGGCCGACCAGTCCTGGACCGTGATCGACCGGGAGAGCGACCAGTCGACTTCGAGCGATACCACGTGGGCAGACACCGACACCGCGCCTGGCAAGTTCACGCTCGAGGGTCTGCTGCCGGGTACGTACACGCTTGTTGAGACCCAGGCTCCGTTTGGCTACAACTTGAACACCACGGTTTATGAGTTCACGGTGTCCAACGAGGACGGTTCCGTCACGTGGACCGAGGGAAAGAGCCCGACGATTGACGGGAACAACGTCTACATTTCCGACGCCCTTACCACTACGTCCGTGAAGATCCCGGTGACCAAATCTGTTCGCAATACGGACTGGCCGAAGGGCGATAAAGACAAATATGTGCCGTTCGAGTTCAGCATCGAGGCTACGGGGGCAAATAAGGATAGCGCACCTAAGCTTGATCCGACGACTATTTCCGTCGCTCCCGCAGCGGGCTCCACCAAGGTCAACGACATCGTGGCATCCTTTGGCGGTATCTCGTTCTCCAAAAAGTACCTCGCCAAGATCGACGATTCGAACCCGACTGGCGCCAAGACCTACACCTACACGGTGAAGGAGGTCGCGCCTACCACCGGTGCCATCGACAAGCTTCGCTACTCCAAGGCCGAGTACCAGGTGGCCGTCACGGTGAAGGCCGTCATGGATGAGACCACTGGCAAGTACTCCGGCCTCACCACCTCCACCACGGTCACGCAGGTGAAGGACGACATGGGCAACACCGTGAGTAACACCATCGGCAAGGACGCCGCGCCCAACGCCATTCCCGCCTCCACCTTCACCAACACCTACTCCACCACTCTGCCCCTTTCTGGTATGTCGGGCGTCACTCTGACGTACCTTGCCGGCGCGGCGGTGCTTTGCGCTGCTGCGGCCTGGATGCACATTCGTCGCAAGGCGAATGCGAAGGGAGGTAAGCGTCGTGAATAAGAAAGTTTGCTCCTTCCCGATCTTGTTTGCGCTGCTTGCCCTCCTGATCGGCACCTGCGCGGTTGTGTTCCCCGCTTCCGCGCAGGCCGCGCCGACCTCGACCGGTTCCATCACGGTGAGCGGCACCGTGGCGAGCAGCTACGGCGCCTACCAGATCTTTAGCGCCAACGTCGTCGACGGCGACAGCGACGCCAAGATCGCCACCGACCTCACCTGGGCAAGCGACGCCGCGCGCGACGCCGCGCTGCCCGTGCTGCACAGCGCCGGCATGCCCAATTCCCAGACCACCGCGCAGGAAGCTGCCGAGTGGCTCAACACCGATTCCCACCTTACGAGCGCGCTGAGCGCACAGCTCGCTCGTTCCCTCCAGAGCTCTGGCGCCGTGTTCGTGGCCCTTAACGCGGGCACGGCGGCCGAGCTGCCCTGTGGCTACTGGCTCATCGTCGCCGACGACGACGCCATCGCCCAGGGCGAGGCCGGCACCGCGCCGATCATGGCCCTGGTCGGCGGCGCCGCCGTCACCGTCAAGCCCAAGGCGGCGACGCCCAAGGTCCAAAAGCACGTGCTGGAGGACAGCACCGCCGCCTGGGGCAAGGCCGCCGACGCCACGGTCGGCGACGACCTGTACTGGCGCCTCTCGGCCACGGTCCCGGCGGGGCTCACCGCCTACGACACCTACACGGTGCAGTTCGTCGACACCATGGGCGCGGGGCTCGACCCCTCCAAGGTGGCCGCGAGCATGCGCGTGTACGCGGCGGCGGGCACGGACGGCGGCTTCGACGCCGTCTCGGTCGGTAAGGACGACCGTGTCGGCACCGAGCCCGCGAAGGGCTGGACCGATATCACGGCCCAGTGCGCCACCAAGGTAGCGGCGGACGGTAAGACTTTCACCGTGCGCACCGGCGACCTGATCGCCTCGCTCGGCGGGGCCGACGCCTTCACTGCGGGCGCCCGCGTGGTTGCCGTGTACGACGCACCGCTCGCCGCCGGCTGCAACCACGGCATCGCGAAGGGCAACCCCAACGAGGTCTACCTGCGCTACCCGCGCTCTCCCTTTGCCGACCAGTCCGGCGACGCCGGCTTCACCCACACGCCGAGCGACGATGCGTGCGCCTACACCTGGGATCTCGCGCTCACCAAGCGCGGCAGTGACGGCGACAAGCCGCTTGCCGGGGCGGTCCTGAGCATCGCTGACGATCGCGACCGCACGCTAGCGGCCGACGGCACGTGGGATGCAGAGGGCAAGGCCACCGTCACCACGGGCGAGGACGGCCGCGTGACCGTCTCGGGCGTGGACTCGGGCAAGCTGGAGGTCCGCGAGCTCAAGGCGCCCAAGGGCTACACCGCCTTTGAGGGCACGCGCTCCGTGACGGTCAAGGCCGAGGGGCTGGACGTCGACCAGGTGGCCGCCGCCAAGCCCAAGCTCACCATCACGGCCGAGTCGCCCCTGCGCGCCGACAGCGCGGACGGGTCGACGGGTAGCCTGGAGGCGTCGCTCATTAACACGCCCACCGGCACACCCCCTAGCATTACCACCGGAGGCTTTATGCCCTCGACTGGCGATATGGCAATGTACGCCGCGGCCGCCGCAGCGGTCGCCGGAGCCGCGCTCATCGTGGTCGCGCTCCTGGTCAAGCGGGGAGGTGGCAGCCATAAAGAGTAGCTGGCAGCCCCACAGAGAGCGGGGCG
This sequence comes from Collinsella aerofaciens, assembly GCF_028207065.1. Lineage (GTDB taxonomy): Bacteria > Actinomycetota > Coriobacteriia > Coriobacteriales > Coriobacteriaceae > Collinsella > Collinsella aerofaciens_AR. The sequence goes on along the minus strand of NZ_JAQLFP010000007.1, from coordinate 7,926 downwards.
AGACGTAGCGAAGCAGATGCTAAGACACAGACAGATGATGACCGATCGAATGAGAATCAAACGGAAAACGGAGGAAAAGAAGATGAGCATGAACAAGAACATTGCACGCCTGGCAGTGACAGCAGGCCTCACGGCGGCGTTGAGCTTCGGCGGCGTCATGGCCCCGGTGACCATGGCGTTTGCTGAGGGTGTGCCAACGGTGGCTACGGAGAAGGGCAAGGTGTTTATCACTGACCCTGGCACTGCTGAATATGCCGACACATCTTTCAAGGGCATCCAGATTTTCAAGGCGACGGTCACACAGAATAAGGATGAGGGCGTTTGGACTGGCGACAAGACACTTTCCGACATTGCTTGGGCAAACGATTCCGTAATGAGGGCAGTGACTACGGCGTTCGATACTGATGAGCCCAAGCCTGCTGGTTTCCCAACCGACGCAGACGCTAAATCTCCTCAGGCGTGGGCCCAGTTCATCAAAAAACACGGGAACGATAAAGATGGTAATAACGTCAATGCCGGAAGCGTGCTCGACAAGATCGCTGCCGCACTTGAGGACTCGAATCTAACCTGGGCAAAACCGAGCGGTTCCAACAAGGGTAACTTTGAGAGTCTGGACCAAGGCTACTGGCTTTTCGTGACCGATGTGCCCAGTAAGACCGGCAATACTGACGTGTACACTTCGCCGATTTTCACCATTGTCGGTGGCTCTGACGTTAATGTAGCCCCCAAGAAGAGCGTCCCCAACGTGACCAAGGCCGTCAAGGACGACGCGACGGATGCCACGTTTAATAAGTCCGCCGACTCCCGCATGGATCAGCCTATCAAGTACCAGCTTGCCGGTACAGTTGCGAGCAACATCAACACCTACAGCACCTATGCGTATTTATTTACGGATAATCTGCCTGGCTCCATGACGGTTAAGTGCGACGAGGACGGCTCGCCGATCGTCGATGTCAAGATTGATGGCAAGACCGTCAAGGCTGATCCTGCATCCGGCTACACAAAAAGCTATTCGGGCGGCGTACTCACCGTTAGCTTTGTAGACCTCAAGTCCTGCGTTGATGAAAAAAATAATGCAATTAGCGTTAACGGTTCGTCTAATGTGACGGTTGAATACGAGGCAAAACTCGACTCTACCAAGATCTTTGATGATAAGGGTAAGATTAAAGATGCTTTCCAGGGTTTGGTTGGCAAACCCCAGAAAAATACGGTTACGCTGACCTATTCTAACAACCCGCACGGCAATGGAATCGGCACCACGGTTGAGCACTCTGCTTATGACTACACCTATGGCATCGATGTCACCAAGGTGGGCTCCGATGATGAAAATAAGGGGCTCGCGGGCGTTGAGTTCACGCTGCAGGAGCAGGGCGATGATGGTAACTATATCAAGGCGGATGGTACCAAGACGCCTGATAGCGAGCAGGCCAAGCTGACGACCGACGCAAGCGGCAAGATCAACGTTGTTGGTCTTGATGAGGGTACTTACGTCCTTACGGAGGTCAAGCCGGCGCCTGGATATAACAACTCCCACAGCGCTGGCATCACGTTCACCATTACTCGCGGGGCGCTTCCGGCAGACGATACGACTGTTGTTAACCCGGGCTGCACTCTTGCTAATGGTACTGATGAGAATCTCGTCAAGGTGGCTCAAACTAATACCGAGGCTGCTGACGGCAAGGTACACCTCACTGTCACCGACCAGCAGGGCTCCGGCCTTCCCCTCACCGGCCTCAACGGTGTGACCTTCACCTGGATCGCTGGTGGCGCGGTGCTGTGCATCGGCGTGGCGCACCTCATCCGCAGCCGTAAGCAGGCTGAGGAGTCCGAGCAGGAGTAACGCTCGCTCACCCATCCCTTTGGCAGGTGGGATGTGATGGCCATGAGACTTGCGGACACTTTTCTCGTCCATCGACGTTCTTGCTTTGCCATTCTCTTTTCGGGGCAGACTCCGCACTGGAGTCTGCCCCGATTTTTTGGGATAACGCAGTCAGCCTCCATCGTCCGATGCGGGCACGTTCGTCATCGCGTTTCTTGACTCGTATGAGGTTCGGTTTAAGGTCCGTAGGCGCACGCGCGGTGCGGACGGTAGAAGGCATTTGCGCCGCAACAAGCGCAAATAAGAATGCCCGGGGTTAGAGGCCCGGGCATTTAACAACACCGGAAACTGCTCGCTCGCGCTTTCGAACACTTACGCGGGGCGTGTCGTTTCCTGTAACGATTGTATCCCGAATCGCCCCGCCGATTCGGGACATTTGAAAACGCAAACACGTCGGGCAAACCCGGACAATGCGGCCAGGCTCCGCTGGGCGAGGAGCCGTGTGTGTAACTATCGAACAAATGTTTGTCAAAATCGCGTTTACCAGCCGTGGGTGCATGCGCTCGCAGTAAAATGGCCTTGCGACGCATCCCGTGCGCGGGCGGCCGACGACTCGATCGGAGGTCCCCAAATGCTGAAATTCCTTAACGCGCTCGCCGCCCTCGCGGCGGTGGGCTCGTTCATCATCGCGTTTCTTGACTCGTATGAGGTTCGGTTTAAGGTCCGTAGGCGCACGCGCGGTGCGGACGGTAGAAGGCATTTGCGCCGAAAGCGCAA
>NZ_JAQLFP010000007.1:0-5236 GCF_028207065.1 Collinsella aerofaciens | reverse complement strand
TTTCTTGACTCGTATGAGGTTCGGTTTAAGGTCCGTAGGCGCACGCGCGGTGCGGACGGTAGAAGGCATTTGCGCCGAAAGCGCAAATAAGAATGCCCGGGGGTCGGATCCCGGGCATTTAACAAAAACTGAAAACTAGGCCGCCCGCGCTCTCGTACACTTACGCGGGGTGCGTCGTTTTCTATTGACATTGTATCCCGAATCGCCCCGCCGATTCGGGACATTTTGAAAACTCAAATGCTGGCTTATCCTCGACTGGACGGTGCGGTCTAGCTGTGTTGTCGGGCGGGGGAGCCTGCTAATCGGCTATTATTTGTTTAGACAACTTGAGTTGTAGAGGAGTGACTGGCGATGGTGCAGGGCGCCAAACATATGAAGAGCAATAACGCCGCGGACAACGGCGGCTCAAGCCCTCAGCCCAAACCTCAACCAAAGCCCAAGCGCCGCCGCAAGCGGCTGCCGCGCTGGGCCGATCGGCTCATCACTATCGTCATCATCCTTATTGGCGTGGGCCTTATGACCTGGCCGTGGATTTTGGACCGGCTCGAGGCCTCGGGCGTGTTCAACCAGATCAGCACCGTGTCCAGCACCGTGGACGCGCTATCTGCCGAGGAGCGCGAGCGCATCCTGCTCCAGGCGCGCTCCTTTAACGAGCAGCTGGCGGGCGAGGCCACCGAGCTTCCCGCCGACCAGATCGAGCCCTACGCCCAGCAGCTCATCTTTGACCGCGACCCCATGATGAGCTGGGTCGAGATCCCCTCCATCGACGTGAGCATGCCCATCTACCACGGCACGAGCGAAGAAGTCCTTATGGCGGGCGTCGGGCACTTGGAAGGCACGAGCCTGCCGGTGGGCGGCACCTCGACGCATTGCGTGCTCACCGCGCACTCGGGCATGCGCAACCTGAGCATGTTCGACGACATCCACTCGCTGGAGCCCGGCGACCTGGTGCTGCTGCACACCATGAACAAGACGCTCGCCTACAAGATGGTGGACTCCGAGGTGGTGCTGCCCGAGGAGATGGAGTCGCTGACCATCGAGCCCGGCGCCGACAAGGTGACGCTCGTCACCTGCACGCCCTACGGCGTGAACGACCATCGCCTGCTGGTGCATTGCGTGCGCACCAAGTACAACAAGAAGGACGTCGACAAGCAAAAGTCGCTGGCTGGCCGCCACTGGGGCAAGCGCGAGTTTGCCGTGCTCATCGTGGTCGTAGCCATTGTGCTGTTGCTGCTGGATATCGTGATCCACGCGGTCCGCAAGCGCCGCAAGGTCAAGGCCTCGGCATAAGACATTCTCCAGAACCACCGCAATGGGGACAGGCATTTTTGTGGTGGTCGGGGGCTTCCAAACCATCACAACATTCGATGAAAATCGCGATTTTGGCGAAAAGCGTCGAATGTTGCGATGCTTTTCGTTGCGGGCGGGACGGTTTTCGTTGTGGGCGGGACGGTTTTGCATTGTGACGATGCAGATTTTGCTGCATAACCGCCGGGACGCATCCGCCGCCCTCGTTACGTTTTCGCTGCATTTGGGTAAAGCACCTGCTCCAAGCGGCGTTGCCTTGTATACTAGAGCGGTTTATCTGTTATGCGGAAGGGAGCGCCTATGGCACTCAGCGAGAAAGACGTGCGCGGCATCGCCGAGTACGCAAAGATCGCACTGACCGATGACGAGCTCACCCAGATGACGTCCTACCTGAACGACGCCGTCCAGATGCTCGAGCCCGTCTTGCAATATGACTTGCCCGACGTGGAGCCCACGTTCCATCCTATCGGAAGCCTGTCCAACGTGATGGGCGATGACCTGCGCGAGCCCGAGCGCGACCTGCCGCTCGACGTCGCGCTCGAAAACGCCGGCAGCGCGCGCGACCGCTACTTCCGCGTGCCGTCCATTTTGGGAGAGGGGGAGAGCGAGTAATGAAGCTCAATCTCGATCGATTCACGGCCGCGCAGCTGGCCGCGCACGTTGCCGCCGGCGATTTTTCGGCCACCGAGGTCGCTCAGGCCTCGCTCGAGGCCATCGAGGCGCGCGAGGGTGGGGTCCAGGCATTCCTGCAGGTGGCGCCCGAGCTTGCGCTCGAGGCCGCCGCGCGCGTGGATGCCGACCGTGCCGCAGGCAAGCCGCTGCCCCCGCTTGCGGGCGTGCCGCTGGCCATTAAGGACAACATGAACCTCGTGGGCACGCGCACCACCTGCGCTTCCCGCATGCTCGAGGACTACCAGAGCGTCTACACCGCCACCTGCGTCCAGCGCATGCTCGACGCCGGCTGCCTGCCCATGGGCAAGGCCAACATGGACGAGTTCGCCTTTGGCAGCTCCACCGAGAGCTCGGCCTTCCACCGCACCAACAACCCCTGGGATACCGAGCGCGTGCCCGGCGGCTCCTCGGGCGGCTCCGCTGCCGCCGTCGCCGCGGGCGAGGTTGCGCTCTCGCTGGGCTCGGACACCGGTGGCTCCATCCGCCAGCCGGCGTCGCTGTGCGGCGTGGTGGGCTTTAAGCCCACGTATGGCGCCGTGAGCCGTTACGGCGTGGTTGCCTTTGGCTCGTCGCTCGACCAGGTGGGCCCCTTTGGCCGCACGGTCGAGGATGTCGCGCTGGCCATGAACGCGCTTACCGGTGCGGGCCACGATCCGTACGACTGCACCAGCCAGGATTGCGCCGTCGACTTTACCGAGCATCTCAACGACAGCATCGAGGGCAAGCGCGTGGGCATCATCCCCGCGTTTATGGAGGCCGAGGGCCTGACGCCCGAGGTCAAGGCCGCTGTTCAGCGCGCCGCCCAGGAGCTGCAGAACCAGGGCGCCGAGCTGGTCGAGGTCGACCTGCCGCACCTGGACGCCGCCATCGCCGCCTACTACGTCATCGGCCCGGCCGAGGCGTTCTCCAACCTGGCCCGCTTCGACGGCATTCGCTACGGCTACCAGGAGGAGGGCTGCGCCAACCTGTCCGACCAGAGCTCGCTTTCGCGCGCCCACGGCTTTGGTGCCGAGGCCAAGCGCCGTCAGATGCTCGGCGCCTACCTGCTGAGCTCGGGCGTGTACGACAAGTACTACTACGCTGCGCAAAAGGCCCGCACGCTCATCACGCAGGACTACGACGCCGCGTATGCCAAGGTGGACACCATCCTCATGCCCGCCTCGCCGCGCACGGCCTTTAAGTTTGGCGAGATCAGCGACCCCACGCAGATGTACCTCTCCGACCTGTACACCATTTCGCTCAACATCTGCGGCAACGGCGGTATCTCGGTGCCGCTGGGCCTGGGCGAGGATACTCAGCTGCCCGTTTCTGCCCAGCTGGTGGGTCCGGCCTTTAAGGACCGTCAGCTGCTCACGTTTGCCCGCGCCCTGGAGCGCGGCTTTGCCGATGCCGCCACGGGTGCGCCCGCGCTTTCCGTCGCGCCCGCTTTTGCCGGGAAGGGAGGCGAGCTGTAATGAAGGAGCTTTCCGAGGTCCTGCAGGATTGGGAGGCCGTGATCGGCCTGGAGATCCATACCGAGCTCACCGCACTCGATACCAAGATGTTCTGCAATTGCAAGCTCAGCCACGATGACGAGCCCAACGCCAACGTGTGCCCGGTGTGCCTGGGCCTGCCCGGCGCCCTGCCGGTGCCCAACAAGCGCGCCATCGAGAGCATCGTCAAGGCGGGTCTGGCCACCAACTGCGAGATCCAGCGCCACTCGATGTTCTACCGCAAGCACTACTTCTATCCCGATATGGCCAAGAACTTCCAGACCACGCAGGGTCCGGTCGCCTTTGCCATGTACGGTCACCTGGACCTGGACGTGACCGGTCGCGGTGCCGCCGAGCGCCCCGACTGCGCGTTTGGCGAGGCCGAGGCCCAGAGTCTGGCAAGCGCCTCGGCCAACGCCGAGGGCCTGTCCACGTCCATGACATCGACCATGCGCGAGGGCAACCAGCGCGCCGGCCATCTGGCCAGCTACGATGCGTCCAACCTGCAGATGCCCGAGCGTCGCGAGGACGGTTCCTACACGGTGCCCATCCGCATCCTGCGCATCCACATGGAGGAGGACGCCGCCAAGATGGTCCACGTGGGTGGCGCCGAGGGCCGCATTACCGCCGCGGCCGAGTCGCTCGTCGACTACAACCGCTGCGGCACGCCGCTCATCGAGCTTGTCACCGAGCCCGACTTGCGCACGCCCGAGGAAGCGCGCCTGTTTATGGAGAAGCTCCGTCGCATCTTTGTGACGCTGGGCATCTCGGACTGCTCCATGGAGAAGGGTTCCATGCGCTGCGACGGCAACGTGTCGCTGCGCCGCCGCGGCGAGACCAAGCTGGGCACCAAGACCGAGCTCAAGAACCTCAACTCGTTTAAGAGCCTGCACGACGGCCTTGCCTACGAGATCTGCCGCCAGGCCGAGGTGCTCGAGGAGGGCGGCATCATCTATCAGGAGACCCGCCACTGGGAGCCCAGCCGCAAGCGCACCGTGGTCATGCGTGTGAAGGAAACGGCAGACGACTATCGTCTGTTCCCCGATCCCGACCTGGCGCCGTTCGATTTGGACGACGAGTTTATCGACCGCTGCCGTGGCGAGATCCCCGAGCTGCCCGATGCCAAGCGCGCCCGTTTTGAGACCGACTTTGGCATTAAGGCGGCCGATGCCGAGCAGATCGCCGGCGACCCGGAGTTTGCCGAGTTCTTTGAGGCCGCTGCTGCCGGCATGGCTGGCAAGGAGGCCCAGACGGTCGCAAACCTGCTGGTGAACGAGATGATCGCCTACCTTAAGGGCGCGGGCGTGTCGCTCGCCGAGTCCGGCATCGTGCCGGCTCAAGTGGCGGCACTCGCCAAGCTGCTGGCGACCGATGCCATCAGCTCCAACCAGGCGCACGAGGTCTTTGAGGCCATGGCCCAGACCGGCGACGACCCCAACAAGATCGTCGACGAGCGCGGCATGCGTCAGGTGAGCGATGCCGGTGCGTTGCAGCCGATCGTGGACGAGGTGCTGGCAAACTGTGCCGAGCAGGCGCAGCAGTATCGTGACGGCAACCAGAAGGTCATCGGCTTTTTGGTGGGCCAGTGCATGAAGGCGAGCTGCGGCAAGGGCAACCCGAAACTCTTCAACGAGTTGCTGAGAACGTCGCTCTCGTAGCTGCGAGGCCGGGGAAGCCCCGAGTCGCCGGGGTATTTCCTCCAAATTTCAAACAGTCCTATGCAAGACGAAGGCCACATTTAGTGGCCTTCTTTGCATGCGGAACTCATTTGGAGCAAACACCCC
>NZ_JAQLFP010000006.1 GCF_028207065.1 Collinsella aerofaciens | reverse complement strand
GGAGGAAAACGGATCATCGAGGGGGTCAGTCTAACCCGGTGATCCGTTTTCCTCCGTCCCCAGGGGATCAAAAAACCGCCCCCGGAGGGACGGCTCTTCGTAATTCAATGTTGTCGCTGGCCTACTCGCCATCCTCCAGTTTAATGAGGATCTTGCGGTAGCCACCGTACTCGCCGTTGAGCGCCTTGGATACACGGCTCACCGTGGTGGACGAAGCGCCGGTACGCGCCTGAACCTCGACATAGGGCTCGCCCTCGTCCAGGTAACGCGCGACTTGCAGACGCTGCGATAGATCGCAAATCTCACGCGGCGTGCAGATATCGGTCAAAAACGCTTGGATATCTTTCTCGTCGTCCAAAAGGCTAAATGCGTGGACCAGCTGCTTGACATCAGGCTTGTCAAACATGTTCTCGATATTCATCGATCACCGCCAAACCCGCCAAAAGGCATCGAAGTTGATACTGACATCGGGCATCGTTCACCCGTAATATGCAATAGGGCAACGCCTGTGGCTTTTGCCCGTAGCAGTTTAGCACACCACCAAACTAAAGCGACAAGACTCTCTGCCAGCGGCACGTTTTTTAGGACGAACGCCGTTTTGAAACCGAATGCGCACGCAAGCTCCACGAATATCTGGAACAATGGGTGCCCAAACAGGGCCGTGCCCGCGCATCTACCCGAGTTGCAAAGGCATGTGCCTCTCACGCCTCTTTGCCACGTCTTGCGCAAGAAAGGATTCACACCATGCGCTTTATGCTTAACTGGCTCTTTACCTCAATCGCCATCGCGATCGCAACGTTTCTCGTCCCCGGCATTCAGCCCTTCGGCATGGCCGACGCCTGGGTGTGTTTTGCCTTCGTGGGACTGTTCCTCAACATAGTCGACTCGCTCGTAAAGCCGTTCCTGACGGTCATCTCGCTGCCGCTCACTATTATCACGCTTGGTATTTTTCAGCTTGTGGTCAACAGCTTTATGCTCGAGCTGGCCAGCTACCTGTCGGTCAATCTGCTGGGCGCGGGTATCTCCATTGCCAGCTTTGGATCGGCCTTTATGGGCAGCATCCTGGTATCCATCATGCGCAGCATTCTCGACAGCGTCGCCAGGAACTAAAGCGACCGGATTCGGACCGCCACAACACACCTAAAGAAGGCCGTCCATCGCAACGATGGGCGGCCTTATCATTTGTCGAGCCTCAGAGGGCAAGAAAATCCAGCATTTCTGCCCCGTCCCCAAATGACAGGTGGGGCTAGATGACGTAGTCGTAGCCCTCGTTGGGGGCAACGAGCGCATCGAGCGTCACACCGTCGAGGTAGTCGTTGATGAGCTTGTCCAGGTTCTTCCACACGTCGAGCGTGGGGCACTCGTCCGAACGCGAGCAGCCCTTGCAGTCGCCGTCCAGGCATGCGACCGGTGCCAGGCTGCCCTCGGTCAGGCGCAAGATCTCGCCCACCGTGTACTGCTCGGGCGGGCGCGTGAGCACGTAGCCGCCACCCTTGCCGCGCATGCCCGAGAGCATATTGGCGCGGACGAGCGTAGCCAAAATGTTCTCCAGATATTTCTCAGAAATCCCCTGACGCGCCGCGATCTCTTTGAGGGGAATGCGGCCTGCCGCCTGGTGCTCGGCCAAGTCGACCATAACGCGCAGGGCGTACCTGCCCTTAGTAGAAACCAACATATATAGTGCTGCCTTTCGGTCTTTTAGTCCGTTGAAATTCTAGCCGAAAAATTGGCTTTGAAAATACCCGTTCCGGTCAAGATGGTTAATCAACTTGCAATAATCTCCTATTTCCTATTGCATTACTAGGCTTTGGTGTCTACTATGCTTCCCAACAGCTAAACGAACAACCTATAAGGTTTATGGGTTTAGCTGCTAGACGCACCGTAAAACCACACGGGATCCAGTCATTTGAACACTTTGGAGGTTCATCATGAGCAAGGTTTACACGTCCATCGATCAGCTTATCGGCCACACCCCGCTCCTGGAGCTCACCCACTTCGAGGCCGATGAGGACCTCAAGGCCCGCGTGCTCGTCAAGCTGGAATACTTCAACCCCGCCGGGTCCGTTAAAGACCGCGTCGCCAAGAACATGATTGACGAGGCCGAGAAGGCAGGCAAGCTCGTGCGCGGCGGTGACTACACCATCATCGAGCCCACGAGCGGCAACACCGGCGTCGGCATCGCCTCGGTGGCGGCGGCTCGCGGCTACAAGGTGATCATCACCATGCCCGAGACCATGTCCGTCGAGCGCCGCAAGCTGATGCAGGCATACGGTGCGCAGCTCGTGCTCACCGACGGCTCCAAGGGCATGAAGGGCGCTATCGCCAAGGCCGAGGAGCTGCAGAAGGAGACCCCCAACAGCATACTCGCCGGCCAGTTTGTGAACCCCGCGAACCCGGCCATCCACAAGGCCACGACCGGCCCCGAGATCTGGGATGACACCGACGGCCAGGTCGACATCTTCGTCGCCGGCGTCGGCACCGGCGGCACCGTGACCGGCGTGGGCGAGTTCCTCAAGGAGCAGAACCCCGAGATTAAGGTCGTCGCCGTCGAGCCCGCCACCTCCCCGGTGCTCTCCAAGGGCCAGGCAGGCCCGCACAAGATCCAGGGTATCGGCGCCGGCTTTGTGCCCGACGTCCTCGACACCCAGGTCTACGACGAGATCATCCCCGTCGAGAACGAGGACGCCTTTGCCACCGGCCGCGCCGTGGGCCACAAGGAGGGCGTGCTCGTGGGCATTTCGTCCGGTGCTGCCGTGTGGGCCGCGCTGCAGCTGGCCAAGCGCCCCGAGAACGAAGGCAAGACCATCGTAGCCCTGCTTGCCGACACCGGCGAGCGCTACCTGTCCACGGCGCTCTTCCAGGACTAAGGGCCCGTCACTTGTCGATAGGCCCAAGGCACGCCGGTCTTCCCTCTCTTCTGGCAGCCTGAGCCCATCTCGTTAGGATGTCCCACGAGACGTCCGAACTTGCTACAATGTCTGCGGCGCGGAACCAGCCTCCCGCGCCGCTTTTCTTTTTTGGCCACATGCCACCAAGGAGAACCTCCTCATGCACAACAAGCGCGTGCTCGTCGCCATGAGCGGCGGCGTCGATTCCAGCGTGACCGCATATCTGCTCAAAAGCCAGGGCTACGAATGCGTCGGCGCCACCATGCGTCTCACCTGCCCCGCGCCCGACCCCGCAACAGGTATGAGCAAAGTCGATCGCGACATCGCCGACGCGAAGGCCGTCGCCGAGCGCCTAGGCATTCCGCACCATGTGCTCGACTTGCAGCAGACCTTCGACCGCAACGTGATCGAGCGCTTTGTGAACGCCTACCAGGAAGGACTGACGCCCAACCCGTGCATCATCTGCAACCGCCACATTAAGTTTGGCGCGCTGCTCGATGCGGCGCTAGATATGGGCTGCGACTACATCGCAACGGGACATTACGCCAAAACAAGCCAGGCGGCAGACGGCACCTGGCAGCTACATCGCGGCGAAGATCCCAAAAAGGACCAGAGCTACTTTTTGTATTCGCTTACGCAGGAACGCCTGGCACACACGATCTTTCCGCTGGCAGGCCTAGACAAAGAGCGCGACGTGCGCCGCATAGCCGCCGAGCAGGGCTTTACCAACGCTCAGAAGGCCGAAAGCGAGGACATCTGCTTTATTCCAGACGGTGACTACGCGGGCTATATCGAGCGCCGCTGCGGACATGCCGCTGCACCGGGCGACATTGTGTGGCGCGACGGCAACGTGGTCGGGCGCCACAACGGCGCGCTGCGCTACACCATCGGCCAGCGCAAGGGTCTGGGCGTCGCGATGGCGCATCCCGTGTATGTGACGGGCGTCGACGCCGCCAACAACACCGTGCATCTGGGCGAGGCCGAAGATCTGACCGCCGCTGCCCTCACGGCCGATGAGTGGATCTGGAGCGCCCCTGCCGACCGCATGGAGGCCGAGCTGGATGCCGGCGGCATTCGCGTGGGCGCCAAATACCGCTACCGTCAGAAAGACCAGGCAGCGACCCTTACACGTGGCGCCGGCGGACAAATGCTGCTAACTTTTGACGAGCCGCAACGAGCCCTCGCCCCCGGCCAGGCCGTCGTCGTCTACCACGGCGACATCGTCCTGGGCGGCGGTACCGTGACCGGCGCACTTAAGTAGCCGTGGGTTTATCGCTGCACGTGTCGAAGTACCTCAACAGCGGCACCAACCTCGATTACGCGACGCTCGAGGCCGCGGCAAATGGCCTCGAGTCGACCCTCCGCCGTCGCCCATTCGCTCTGCGAAAGAATCTCGATCGCCTCATCAACAAATCCGTTGAGCCGAGATGAATCGAACCAATCGAGCGAGTCCGCAAGCGCCAGCTGAGCGGAAGGGTCGGGCCCAAACGGCTTAGCGGAAAACCCAAACTCCCCAGCCGCGAGCAAGACGGTTGGCACGTTATACCACAGACAGTTGCCGCTATCGAACAGCGGTGCAGGTTTTATCTCCAGGGTGTCGACATTACGGATGATGCCGAAGTTTCGCCAATGGCGGTCGCTGTTGGCCAAAAGGGCATCGCAGACAATCATCTGCGACATAGACCTTCTCACAGCGGCCTCATCGGCACCATGCTTGCCAAGGTAGCGACAGTATCGATCGTATGTCGAGTCTCCCCGCTGGCTACCAAGTGCGCCCTTAACGTAAACAGCCGGAACGTATTCCTCGCGGCCGTCAAGAAAGTCGTCGCACAGACACACAGGGCCATCGAACATCCGCTCAACTGTATAAGGAACAAACTCGCCCTCCGACAGCAAGCGACGATGCAGAGCCGTTGCAACCGCCTCGTTAAAGGGACGCTGATCGTCCATGCCGCATCCTTTAGCCAAAATGCGAATGCCGTTTCGGATCATCCACGATTTAGGAAGCTCGCCCTCGGACGTGTTATCCGGATTTTTAAGACCGATGCCTTCCAGCCAACCCGAACGCTCTTCGGGCGCCGATCGCTCAAATTCGTTCTCAAAATAATTGATGTTTTGCCATTTTAGTTCGGCGCAATCGGCCGGCCGCAGCCAATAACAATCCGAAAGCGAGAGACCCAGGCACTGAACCGGCACCTCAATGCCACTGGCAATTCCCAGCTCGCGGTAGCGCGAGATAAGCCCAGGACGAACATCGGGCACCGACCGATGGCTCCACCACACATTGAGCTCCCGCTTATTCACCGTTGGAGAAGAGCTCGAGCATGTGCCAAACGGCATTCGTTGCGCATCGAGGACCTCGGCGATTTCGAAGGGGAACTCGCGCGTCGGATCAAATGAGACATACGCGACCTCATGGTCGGCCGACATCAGCGTAAACTTGCGTCCAACATCGGCCGCAGGACGGCGTCCTCGCTTGCGGACCTTTTGGTAGGCGATCGCAGAATTGTACTCGACCATCTTACGGCCGCCCACAATATCGCACACAAGCGTTCCGGATGCCGCCAGTTGCGATATGCGAGCCTTTGTGACGCCTAGTAGACGGGCGGCATCACCCATAGATAAGTATTCCGATGTATCCATGCGCCGCATCACCTCGTTAAGTATTTCACGCGTTAAGATAACTTATCTTATACAAGATAATACTAAACGGACTGAATTGAAAAAAGGCCCGAAAAATCGGGCCTTAGCGATTGGTCAGCCGAGTCGCAAACTGCTCCCCTAGCGCTGCACGTAGGCGCGGACGAGCTCGTAGGTATTGCGCACACCGTCGATGTGGCTGCGCTCGTAGTTGTGGCTCGCGTACACGCCGGGGCCGATCAGACCATGGCGAATGTCGTAGCCGGCCGAAAGCGTGGCCTCGACGTCGGAGCCGTAATGCGGGTACACGTCGATGGCGTAATCGAGCTCCAGCTCGCGCGCGATGTTGGACAGCGTGGTTACCAGGTCGTAGTTGTACGGACCGCCCGAATCCTTGGCGCAAATCGACACCATGCGCTCGGTGCAGCCCAGGTCGTCGCCCACGCAGCCCATGTCAACGCTGATCATCTCGCGCGTGTCGGCCGGCACGAAGGCACCGCCGTGGCCGACCTCTTCGTACACGGTAAAGAGCAGCGATACCTTGCGCGAAAGGGTCACCTCGCCGTCGGCAACGGCGCGAGCCAAACCCAGCAGAATCGACGCCGACAGCTTGTCATCCAGGAAGCGACTCTTGATGTAGCCGCTCTCCGTCACCGTGGTACGCGGATCCATAGCGATGATATCGCCCGTCTGAATACCCAGCTCGAGCACATCGTCCTTGCTATCGACGTTCTCGTCGAGCAAGATCTCCATGTTCTTCTCGATGGTCTTGACCGGCTCATCGGCCACATGCGCCGAAGGCTCGGTGTTGAGAACCACACCCGTGTAGACATTGCCATCGCGCGTGTAAACGGTACAGTTCTCGCCATCGGCCGTAGACCACTGATGCCCGCCGAGCGTCGTGGGACGCAGGCGACCATTGTCCTTAATGGATCGCACCATGGCGCCAAGCGTGTCGACATGGCTCGCCAACACGAGCGGCTCCCCCTCGCCGCCGAGCTCAACCAGCACATTGCCCTTATTGGAGCGCTCGGGCTCAAAGCCCATATCGCGCAGGGTTTCCATCAGATAATCAGTCGCCGCACGAGTAAAGCCCGTAGGCGAGGCAATAGAAGTCAGCGCCTTAAGCTGGTCAGTAATAAAACCAAGCGTAGAATCCATTTGGGACACCATCCACAACTCCAAAGTCAACATCCCGTAATCAGTAAAAGCCCCAACAACGATACCATCACGCACAAATATTTACCCAGCGAGATGACCCATCGAGCTCTTCCGAACAGCGCCCGCCACGACAACGAGCCGGCGGGCCCCGCCCGTTAGCCCCAGAATCTTTCCGCAGGACAGAAGGAGGCCCCGCCGCACGTAGTGCGCAGCGGGGCCTCCGACATGTCCGAGGACGATTCTGGGGCTAACGGGCGGGGCCCGCCGAACCAGGTTAGGCAGCCGGGCAGATCTTCTTGAAGAGCTCGATGACGTCGTCGAGCGTCGCCTCGCGCGGGTTGCCCGGGAAGCAGGCGTCAGCCATGGCGTCCTTGGCCAGGACCTCGATCTCGTCGGCCTTCATGGCCTCGCAGACGTGCGGGATGTTCACGTCGGCAGAGAGCTGCTTAACGGCGGCGATGGCGGCGTCGGCGGCCTCGTCGGTGCTCATGCCCGTGGTGTCAACGCCCATGGCGACGGCGACCTTGGCCAGGCGCTCGGCGCAAACCGGCTTGTTGAACTCCATGGCGATCGGCAGCAGCATGGCGCAAGCGACGCCGTGCGGAGTGTCGTAGTGAGCGGACAGGGTGTGAGCCATGGCGTGGTCGATGCCCAGGCCAACGTTGGAGAAGCCCATGCCGGCGACATACTGACCAAGAGCCATGCCCTCGCGGCCGGAGCCGGGCTGGCCGGACTTGGCCTCGGCAACGGAGTCGCGCAGGTTCTCGCTGATCAGCTTAATAGCCTCAAAGTGGAACATGTCGGAGAGCTCCCAAGCGCCCTTGGTGGTGTAGCCCTCGATGGCGTGGGTCAGAGCGTCCATGCCAGTGGAAGCGGTCAGGCCGGCGGGCATGGAAGCCATCATGTCGGGGTCGACGACGGCGACCTCAGGGGCGTCGTTGGTGTCGACGCACACGAACTTGCGGACCTTCTCGGGGTCGGTGATGACGTAGTTGATGGTTACCTCGGCAGCGGTACCGGCGGTCGTCGGCACGGCGATGGTGAACACAGCGTGGTTCTTAGTCGGAGCAACGCCCTCGAGGCTGCGGACATCGGCGAACTCGGGGTTGTTGATGATGATGCCGATAGCCTTGGCGGTGTCCATGGAGGAGCCACCACCGATGGTCACGATAGCGTCAGCCTCGGCGGCCTTAAAGGCCTCGACGCCGTCCTTGACGTTCTGGATGGTGGGGTTGGGCTTAATCTCGGAGTAGAGGCTCCAAGCAATACCGGCGGCGTCGAGCTCGTCGGTTACCTTGGCGGTAACGCCAAACTTGACCAGGTCGGGGTCGGAGCAGACGAAGATCTTCTTGTAGCCACGACGCTGGAGCTCGCCGGGGATCTCCTTGATGGCGCCAGAACCATGATAAGAAATGGTGTTGAGAACGAAACGATTAGCCATTGATAGCCTCCCATCGTGTGCGGGGCGCCCATTACGCCCCACGCTATGTGTCCCATCCTAACGCTTTTGGAACAAAAAATGCATGAGAACGTCAAAAGTGTTAAAGCGTTTCAACATAATAACGGAGCCCCAGTCCTTCCCTCCCGACTGCAGCGAAGGCTAGATTATAGGAGCAATTGCCCAAAGAATACGACCAACTCAGTCTATAAATTGTTTCTGTTTTAGCAATATATGTTTGACAATACGTTTATAAAAGGATACTTTATAGTAATTAATATGCATGCAGCAAATAGTGTCATTCATTTTGTTAGAAATTGCCCATGCGGTTATTGCAGCTGCATGTACTGCAACATACAGCGTAATTCTCCGCACGAAGCAGAAGACGGTTCCAATTCGATCGAGGCGATGACGCGTGATGGCTACTGGTCCTAAATCGAGCAAGACGGCTACAAACGAATATCGAATCTCAATTGAAGGTAACCCTTATCCGCATGCTCTGGCTCTCGTCAACCCAGCGGGAGACAACCTCAACATCAAAAGACATGGGTTCACGGGTCCACTAGGACAGCTATTGAGTCTTAAATACACCGTTTATGACGATGCAAATGAAAAGCTCTTTACTGTCGTCGACGGTGGTTTTAGTAACATGCCCAGGGTTGCGCTCATCATCGAACACAAGGAAGTTGCGGTGTTCGATTATGGCCTAAACAGACTTGAGATGAAGTGCGTAACGAACATACCGAATTACACAATAAAAGGTAACTTCCTATTTGGAGATTACGATATATTCAGTCAACGGGAAGTGAAACTATCTTCAGTTAACGTCCTTCAATGTGATAAACAATCGTGCTTTAACATACAGGTTTTGGATAAAGCCGAATTAGCCGCCGCAATTGGAATACCCACAGCCATTGCCCTTCTGAGGGCTCGGATTGAAGAGCATCTCGAATAAATTGCAAAAAGCAGTTCGTAACAACATTCAGGAGCTAGATAGTTTTTTCTGGCTCCTGAAGCTGTACTACATAGAGATGAAAAATAATGCGGCAAAGGGGCTGTCCCTTTGCCGCATTCGGTTACTTTCGGCAGCCCTCTTTCCAAGCCTCGGCCGCAACCTTCCAGCGAAAACGCAAGTCGCGCTCGCGGTCGATGAACATGATGGCAAACGCGACAAACAGCAGCACGCTCGCCACGACGATGGCGTGCAGGCCTATGCGCTCAATACACCAGTTGCCCAGCACAGCGCCAAACACAAAGGTAAAGATCACGCCAAAGTACAGCAGGCCGTTTTCCAAAAAGCCGCGCTTGTGGGTGATGATGTAATCATCCACGTTTTGCAGCGCGTTGCGCAAGTTGCCGATGCACATGGTCGTGGCGATGCCGTGACCGTGGATCTTGCGGAAGCTCTCGACCTGCATGCCGCAGGCAAACGAAGTGAGGCAGTTGGCGAGCAGGTTGAAATCGCCACCGGGAATAAAACTCACGCCCAGCAAGATGACGGCTTCAAAGAACACCGTCACCTGGCGCCAGTGAATCACACTGCCAAACCGCTCGTGAACCAGGTCAGCAAGCATAATGCCCACGGCAAACGACACCACGGGAAAGAAATAGCGTCCCGCCAGCGCCCAGTTGCCCTCCGAGATGCTCACGCCCACCAGCAGGATGTTGCCCGTCTGCGCGTTGGCGAAAACGTGGTCGCGCCCAATGTACGAATAAACGTCCATAAAGCCACCGGCGAGCGCCAAGATGATGCCCAGCTCAATAGATTCCGATATCTGTTTGGCACGCTGCATCGTCGTGCATCCTCCTTGTTGACGACTCTCTCGTGCGTTGGCGGAAACATAGCCGCCGTTCATACTGTAACCCATTGACAACATGGCGTGCGCGCGAGACGGGTTCTCCAACGCGCAGATACACAGCCTGGAAACAAACGACACCCGCACCGACGCGCCAATCCGCCAGCTCATGTTCTCCACCAGTCTTTTTAGCCCCGTCCCAAAAAGACTGGTTACAATTACGTGCAGCATACAAACACCGGGAGGGATCGTGGCAAAAAAGCCTCAGCACGCTCAGAACAACCAGCGCAGTCAGCAGGGCAAACAGGGCCAGCAGCAAAAGCGCGGCGGCAAGGCGCAGGGTGGGCACACCACTCATACTCCAGCAGCGCCCGCCCGCCCCTGGCGCCCGGGCCGCGATAAGTTCCTCCCCGTCAGCCGCGCCGACATGGATGCGCGCGGCTGGGACCAGTGCGACTTTGTCTACATCTGCGGCGATGCCTACGTGGACCATCCGAGCTTTGGCATGGCCATCATCAGCCGCGTGCTCGACGCGCACGGCTACAAGGTAGGAATCATCTGCCAGCCCGACTGGACCGATCCCGCCAGCATCACGGTGCTCGGCGAGCCGCGCCTGGGCTTTTTGGTCAGCGCCGGCAACATGGACTCCATGGTCAACCACTATTCGGTGACCAAGCACCGCCGCCACACCGACGCCTATACTCCCGGTGGCGAGGAGGGGCACCGCCCCAATCGTGCCGTCACGGTCTACGGCAACCTCATCCGCCAGACGTTCAAGGACGTTCCCATCATCATCGGCGGCATCGAGGCAAGCCTGCGCCGTCTGGCCCACTACGACTACTGGCAGGACAAGCTCAAGCGTTCGGTGTTGCTCGACTCGGGCGCCGACATCCTCATCTACGGCATGGGCGAGCACGCGATTGTCGAGATCGCCGACGCGCTCGACGCGGGACTGCCCGTCGACCAGATCACCTATATCAACGGCACCGTCTACCGCACGGGTTCGCTCGACGAGGTCTACGACTACGACCTGCTGCCCAGCTGGGACGACCTTGCCGCCGACAAGCTCAACTACGCGCGCAGCTTTAACGTGCAGCAGCAGAATATGGACCCCATCACCGGACATCGCCTGGTAGAACCCTACCCCAACAGCGTCTATGTGGTGCAGAACCCGCCGTCGGCGACGTTAACGACCGATGAGATGGACGAGGTGGCCGAGCTCCCCTACGCACGCGATTGGCATCCCGACTACGACGCGGCGGGCGGCGTACCGGCCTTTGCCGAGATCAAGTTTTCCATTAGCTCCAACCGCGGCTGTTTTGGCGAGTGCTCGTTTTGCGCCCTCACCTTCCACCAGGGCCGCGTGCTGCAGATGCGCAGCCACGACTCGATCATGCGCGAGGCCAAGCTGCTCACGCACGATCCCGAGTTTAAGGGCTATATCAACGACGTGGGAGGACCGACAGCCAACTTTAGCCGTCCCGCCTGCGACAAGCAGCTCAAGCACGGCGTGTGCAAGAACAAGCGCTGCCTGTGGCCAAGCGTGTGCAAGAACATGGTGGTCGACGAGAGCGGCTACACGCAGCTGCTGCGCGACCTCCGCCAGCTGCCGGGCGTCAAGAAGGTCTTTGTCCGCAGTGGCATCCGCTTTGACTACACCATGGCCGATGCCTCGGACGAGTTTTTGCGCGAGCTGTTAGAGCACCATGTCTCGGGCCAGCTACGCGTGGCACCCGAGCACGTGAGCGATGCGGTGCTCTCCGTGATGGGCAAGCCGAGCCGAGCCGTCTACGACGCGTTCTGCCATAAATTTGAACGCTTGAACCGTGAATACGGACTCAAGCAGTACGTGGTGCCGTACCTGATCTCGAGCCACCCTGGCTCGACGATGAAGGAAGCCGTGGACCTTGCCGAGGCCGTACGCGACATGGGCTATATGCCCGAGCAGGTGCAGGACTTCTACCCCACCCCGTCCACCATGTCGACGTGCATGTACTACACCGGCGTAGATCCGCGTACCATGCAGCCGATCTATGTGGCGCGCGACCCGCACGAGAAGGCCATGCAGCGTGCGCTCATCCAGTATCGCAAACCCGAGAACTACAAGCTCGTGCGCGAGGCGTTGGAAAAAGCCGGCCGCCGCGATCTGATTGGCTACACCAAGCATTGCCTGATTCGCCCCGTGCCCCCGCGCCCGGGCGAGACATCGGCCAGCGGCGGGCATGGCACCGGCAAGAAGGGTGGCAAGGCCCACGGTGGCGCCGCCGGCAAGGGGCCTAAGGGCAGCAAGGGCCATGGCGGCATGTCGCGCGCACAGAACACCGCAGGCCGCAATCGCGCGGCCCAGGGGCGTCAGGGCGCCAACGGAGGCGGACGCCGCAATTAGTGCGGGAATGCGGTAGATGTGGTCGCAGCGCTCTGTTGGCACGCTTGGCGCAGTGAGCGCATCGCCTCAACGAGGATGACGCCGGCGATAGCGACCGTAATTGTCACGTCGAGCGGCGTGTTCACAAACCACAGCAGGGCCATGAGGTATGACCCGGCGTTAAAGGCAAAGTGCAGCAGAATCGTGTAGCGGAGCTTTCCGGTCGTCACGAGCACCCAGCCAAAGACCAGACCGGCGGCACCCGCGTAGCAGCCCTGCACCCAGTTCATATGCATAAAGCCAAAGATAGCCGCCTGCAGCACAATCGCCGCGGCGATACCCCACGTGTTTGGGGCCGCCCAAGGTACCATGGCGCCGTCCTGCGCCCGCGCGCGACGCCGGCGTTTCCAAAGCGGACGGCACTGCGGGTTAAACGCTCGGAGCGAAAACTCAAAAATGATGCCGCGCACCAGCAGTTCCTCGCAAAACGGAGCGCCAAGCACCGTGGTCAGGACAGCCAAGTAGCTCGTGTCGCCCATGCCCGTTTCCTCGACAAGTTCACTGTAATCGGCCGCCGCCTCGGGCAACAGCGACAGCACGGCGTCGGTCACGTAGCCAATGACCACCTGCAGGGCCAGGCCAATCACGATAACGCATGCGATGCGTTTCCACGCCCCACGCGCTCCCCCGCCAAGCGGACGCTCGCCCTGCCAGCGCGCCATAAACGAACGCGGCCACAGATAACGCCACCACAGCAGCGCCATTAAAAACGATGCCGTCTGCGCGACGGCCTGAAGCAATTGAATGTCGAGGTCATCGATCGAAAAACCCATGAACACCGATGCGACGCCAAGGGCGGAGAACAAAACGACGCTCAGGGCAATATCGGCAGCGACGACGCCAAAACAGGCAAGCGCCCAAACCAGCGCATTGAGCATGCCAACCTCCTCAAAACCCGGCACTTAGGGACGTTCCTTAACTGCCGGCAGAAAAGGAACGTCCCTAAGTGCCGGCAGTTTGGGACAGTCATTGTTGATGAGAATCGGGCGAAATGCCAAAGGCCCCGTTGGGCGAGATGTCGAACGGGAAGGTGCCGCAGCGATTGAACGCGGCGATAAACATGCGGATGGCGTTGGACGGCGTGGTGCCCACGAGCTGGGTTGCCGCCGCGAAGGCCGCCTTTTCCTCGGGCAAGACCTTCGCGACAACCGGGGTCATGTGTTCTGCCATGGCGCTTCCTTTTTGAAACGACGGTGGTGCGGATAGATGCGGGCCACGCGGCTGGGCGACGGGCTGTGAAGGCAACCCGATTGGCCCGCATCCGGAGTTTGTTTCTGCTGCGCTGGTATTACTTGGTATTCCTAAGTATTACCCCGCAGATAGAATAGCACACCCGACCCCATGGGGGCGGAGGAAAACGAATCATTTTGTTGCTGAGTTAGTATTTAGAGCGTGATGATGTCCGAGATATTGAGGGCCCGAGCGTCAGCGGCATCGTGTGTGGCGAGTAGGAGCATGCGACCGTCGAGCAGATCGAGCACGACCTCGGCCGTCGCATCGCGCGCGACGACATCCAGGCCGGTAAAGGGCTCGTCCAGAATCACCGCGCCGCCCGGGCACAGCAGTGCTCGGGCAATCTCGACGCGACGACGCTGCCCACCCGAGAGCTCGGCCACGCGAGCATGCAAATCGACCCCCGGCACCAACAGGCGCAGCAGGGCCGCGGCACCCGAGGCGTCCACGCGCGCGTCGGCGCACACCAGCACGTTTTCCAAAGCCGAAACGTCCTCAACCAAGCGCACGTCCTGAAACACCATGGAGCACGGCGCGCACTCCCCCGCAGCCAGCGCAAGCAACGTCGACTTGCCCACACCCGAGGCGCCCATCACGCAGGCGCGCCCACCGGCGGGCACACGGAGTGTCAGTCCGTCGAGCGCCGGAGCCCAGGGCGCCCGCTCGCCCACGGCGAGCGCAAGCTCCGCCGCAGCGCCGCCCCCGGCAGCCCCCGCACGCCCGCGAGCGCCGCGCCCATGCGCCCGCACGGCCACGCGCCACGCCACGGGTCCCGAAACCCGCAGCAGCCACACCAGCACGCGCTCACACGCCCACGAGGCGGCAACGACCAGCACGGTCCACGCCAGCAGATCAGCCGTCTCGATCAAAAGCTTCGCCTGATAGATGCGCTCACCCACGGTGCCCACCGCCATGCCGATGAGCTCGGCTGCCACGCCGGCCTTCCAGCTCATGCCAATCACGGCACGCGCACACGAAAGCACAAACGGCAGGACTTCGCGCCAGGTATGGGCGCAAAACAGTCGCCAGCCCCGCACGCCATGCAGGCGAAACATCTGCTCCTGTGGCTCATCCGTTTGCGTCAAACCCTCGACCAGCGAGAAATACACGCCCGGCAGTGCCATCAAAAAGACCGCTGCAATGCTCACGCGCGCCGACCCCAACCAAATGAGCAACAGGACCACCACGCAGGCAACCGGTGTCGCCTTCACAAACGACAGCGCCGGAGCCACCAGGCGCGCAAACGCACGCGAACGTGACGAAATCCCGGCAAGCACGCCACCACACACCGCGGCAAGCGCCAGCCCGCCCAGTATCCGCGCGCCCGAGCCCGCCAAAATCGCCCAGGTACCGCCATCGCACACCAGGCGCAGAAGCGCCAAGGCAACAGCACCCGGCCCCGGCAAGATCAGCGGCTGCGCCACCAGCGACGCCGCAAAGATCCACACGGCAAGCCAAAAGGCGGCGACGGCACCCACTGCCGCCACCGCCTTCGCACGCTCAGTCATGTGTCGAGCAAACGCACGCACGGGCTACTCCATGTAGTAAAAATCGTCAGCCGGGAGCTTACCGCCCACGGCACTCGCGTCCGCATCGGCCAGCACCTGCAGGTACCCACCGAGCGCCGCCTTCATATCTTTCCCCGTCTGGCACACGAGCATGCACCCGGGAATCGCCTTCTCGGCGATCTTGGCGTTATCCACGATGCCGGCATCGACCACGGCCTGCGCCCAGTCTGCTGGCGCCGCATTGACAGCCTTAACGCTCGCCGCATGGCAGCTCAAGAACTCCGCCACGGCCTCGGGATGTTCCTCGGCAAACGCGCGGCGCACCACGGTCACACCCGTCAGCAAGCGCGAGCCCGTGTCTCCTACCAGCTCGTCCCACACATCGGTCAGGCTTACCGGAGCCGACAGCTTGCCCTCGCTCTTTGCGATGGCAGCTGTCTTGAACGGCTCCGGCAGCACGCCCACGGCGGACGGGTCGGCAAGCAGGGCCGACAGCACCTCGGTGGGTTCGCTCTTAAACTCGAGCGTCACCTGGCCAGTCAGACCTGCGCGCTCCAGCAGGTAGTTCATGACGTACTCCGGCGTGGTGCCCTTGCCCGTCATATAGACGGTGCGGCCCGCCAGGTCGCCAAACGAGATCACGCCCGCGTCGCCCGTCACCACGCTCAGCACGCCGAGCGTATTGATGTCGATGACCTGCACCGCGCCCTCGGTCTTGTTGTAGAGCACGCTCGCCACGTTGGCGGGCACCAGGGCAATATCGACATCGCCCTGAATGACCTTGGGCACGATCTCGTCGGCAGCGGCGCTGATCGCAAAGTCGAACTCGTTATCTGTCTCGCCGCTCACCGCCTGGTCCATAAACTGCACCAGACCGATTGACGTCGGCCCCTTGAGCGAGGCGACGTGCACCTCGACCGACTCGGCGGCAGCGCCGCTCGGCGCAGACCCGGCAGAGCCCGCCCCCGCAGCCCCGCCGCTGCAGCCAGCCAACGCAAGCGACAGCGCGCCCGCGGCAAGCGCCGAGGCAAACCCTCGGCGCGAAAGCTCAAATTCAAACGCGCGCATCGTTAGCACATCCCTTCGTTGGGCATCGTCCACGCGTGATGATCGGTATGCAGCAACTCCTCGGCCAGCGGCGAGAGCGGCGCACCCAAGAACTCGCGATAGCATGCCTGAACATCGGGATTCTCGTGCGAGAAGCGAATGTCCGCAGCGGCATCCAGGCCCCACAGCACCTGACCGCGCTCGGCTGCCAGCTCGCAGCCGTCGTGAATGGGCTGACCGCCGCCACCGACGCAGCCGCCCGGGCACGCCATGACCTCGACGAAGTCATAGCTCGCACGGCCGTCGCGAATCGCATCGAGCAGGCGGGCAGCGTTGCCCAGCCCGTGCGCCACGGCGACGCGCACCTTGGTGCCATCGATATCGGCCACGGCCTCCTTCCAGCCATTCAGGCCACGCACGTCGGTAAAGAAATCCGCATCGGGGTTCTTGCCCGTCACCAGGTAATAGGCCGAGCGCACGGCAGCCTCCATCACGCCTCCTGTGGCGCCAAAGATCACGCCCGCGCCCGTGCCGAAGCCCAGCGGCGTATCGAGCGGCTCCTCGGTAAGCGTGTCGACGCTCACGTGGCTCGCGCGAATCATGCGTACCATCTCGCGCACCGTCAGCGCAACGTCCACATCGGGCACGCCGCCCTCGCCCACCATGCTCGGCAGCGCACACTCGGCCTTCTTGGCCGTGCACGGCATCACGGACACCACGAACAGGCGCTCGGGCTCCACGCCCAACACCTTGGCGTAGTACGTCTTGGCAATGGCGCCGAACATCTGCTGCGGCGACTTGGACGTGGACAGGCTGTCGACAAACTCCGGATAGCGCGCCTTCACAAAGCGCACCCAGCCCGGGCAGCAGCTCGTGAACATGGGCCAGCCGCGGCTGTCGCCCTCGCCCTTGGCGGCCTTACCCAGGCGCTCGAGCAACTCGGAGCCCTCCTCCATAATGGTGAGGTCGGCCGAGAAATCGGTATCGAACACGTACTCAAAGCCCACGCGGCGCAGCGCGCACGCCAGGCGCTCGACGGTGGCCTCCTCGCGCGGGATGCCGAGCTCCTCGCCCCAAGCGCTACGCACAGCCGGCGCGATCTGCACCAGCACGATCTTGTCGGGATCGGCGAGAGCGTCGAACACGGTCTCGGTGTCGTCACGCTCGCGCAGCGCGCCCGTCGGGCAATGCGTGATGCACTGGCCGCATGCGACGCAATCGGTCTTGCCAATCGGCGCGCGCCCGCGGGTACCCACGGCGGTGTGCGTGGCGCGATTGGTCAGGTCCCAAATCCCCAGCCCCTGCACGTTTTCGCACACCTTGATGCAACGCATGCACTTGATGCACTTGTCGTTGTCGCGAATGATGGGAAAATCGAAGTCCCAGCCCTCGCGCGCCAAGTGCTTTTGATACGGCAGGTAGAAAATGCCCAGGTCGTTGGCGATGGTCTGCAGGTTGCAGTTACCGCTGCGCACGCAGCTCGCGCACTGCGCATCGTGCTGCGACAGCAGCAGCTGCACGTTGGTGCGACGAGCCTCGCGAGCCTTGGGGCTGTTGGTGTGGACCACCATGCCGTCGAGCACGTAGTTGTTGCAGGCGGCAACCAGCTGGTCGCAGCCCTCGACCTCGACCACGCACACGCGGCAGCCGCCGATCTCGTTTAGATCGCGCAGATAGCACAGGGTGGGAATCTGGATGCCGACGGACTTGGCTGCATCCAGGATCGTGGTGTGCTCGGACACCACGACCTCGCAATTATCGATCGTGAGCTTGACCATGTTATGCGCTCCGTTTTCGGTGTTGTCGCTGACGGTGGGGTTGTTGAGCTCTACCATTCCAGGTTCCTCCCTCCGCGGAACGCACCAAAGCCAAAGTGGTCGCAGCGCAGGCAGCGGCTCGCCTCCTGGCGCGCCTCCTGCTCGGTAAGACCTTGCTCGACCAGATTCCAATCGTGAATACGCTCGCCGGCCTCGCGCTCGCCCAGCTCGCAGCGACCGCACTCGTGCTTGCCCTTAAACTGGACGGTCGGCAGCTCGACCTCGAGTTTAATCTTGTGATCAAAGCCCAGGTAGCGGTCAATGTTTGCCGAGGCCACACGGCCAGCGTTGATGGCGCGGATGACGGTGGCGGGGCCGGTCTGGCAGTCGCCGCCGCTAAAGAGGCCGTCGAAGTTGGGCACGGCGCCGTCCGAGTCGGTGACGACGCAGCCCCACTTGCAGGCAATGCCCATCTCCTCAAACGGCTTGGAATCGATGTCCTGGCCAATGGCCACAAACACGCGCTCGCAGGGGATGACACGCTCGGGCGTAGCGGCGGCACGCGGGGCCGGGCGACCACGGCGGGGCTCGCCGATAATCTGCGGTTGCACGCGCAGGCCGCACACGCGACCGTCCTCGCCGGTCTCGATGGCGAGCGGGGCCGTCAGCTCCAGCACCTCGCAGCCCTCGGCCTGGGCGCCGGCGATCTCGGCGTCCTGGGCCGTCATGTCGCAGATGCGACGGCGGTAGACGATGCTTACCTTTTCGGCACCGCAGCGCACGGCAGAGCGAGCCACGTCCATGGCAACGTTGCCGCCGCCGATGACGCACACACGCCGGCCGCCCAGGTTGGGCAGCTCGTCGTCGCCGATGGCACGCAGCATCTTGACGGCCGACTCCACGCCGAGCGCCTCTTCGCCCGGAAGGCCGAGCTTTTTGTCGCTGTGGGCACCGATGGCCAGGTAGACGGCGTCGAACTCGTCGCGCAGACGGGCAAGCTCCTCGCCGTTGACGGAGTGGTCGAGCTCCACGTCGATGCCGGAGCTCAGGATCCAGTCGATCTCGGCCTGTAGGCGCTCGCGCGGCAGACGGTAGCTGGGAATGCCGTAGCGCAGCATGCCGCCCAGGTGGTGACGCTGCTCAAAAATCGTCACCTTGTGGCCCATCACGGCCAAATAATAGGCGCAGGAAAGGCCGGCCGGGCCGCCGCCGATCACGGCGACGCGCTTACCGGTGTTGTCCACCACATGCGGCTTGTGATCGTTGAGGTCACTGTGCTCGACGGCAAAACGCTTGAGGGCGAGGATGTTCATGGGGTCGTCGACCATACCACGGCGGCAGTGCATCTCGCAGGGATGCTCGCACACCAAGCCGCAGACGAGCGGCAGCGGATTGTTCTTGCGGATGACCTTGACGGCGTCGGCATAGCGGCCGGCCTCGACCAGCGAGATGTACCCGGGAATGTCGACGTGCGCCGGGCAGCCCGAGACGCACGGGACGCGGGCCTCGCGGTCAAAGCCGCAGGAGTGCTCGCGGATGTGATGCTCAAAATCGTCACGGAAGCCGCGAATGGCCGTGAGTGCCATGGCGCCGGCTTCGTAGCCGATGGCGCAGTCGCTCGAAAGGTAGATGGTGCGGGCCGTGCGCTCAATCAGGTTGAGCGTGGACTCATCGGCGCGCCCTTCGAGCACATCGGCGAGCAGGTCGCTCAGCGCGCTCAGGCCCACACGGCAAGGTGTGCACTTGCCGCAGCTCTGGGTGGAGCACAGGTTGACGAGCGCTGCCGTAAACTCAACGGGACACGGGGCGAGCGAACTCACCGCCAGACGACGTCCGAGCGCATCGTGCAGATCGTCCATGACGGCCTGAGCGTGGCTGCGTTCCATTACGTGCAGTCGTGCCATAAAGATCCCCTCTCACATGGCAGCCCGGAGGCGAGACCGGGCGAAGTTGCTACACGCACAACACTGACCTAAAAAGTTGTTAGGTCTCCACGCAGTTCGGCAGGCGGTATGAAATGTCACCCTCGGCGGTGAAATAGAACATTACCGCAGATAAATGCCATATTTGGTAAAACGCGTTACCAAATGACAATGCCCCGCCCACGCAATCACGTGGACGGGGCATTGCTCCAGGTATGCGGCCAGCGACCCTGTTGCTTTTACTTAAGCTCGGGCCAGTAACCCTTGTTGGCCTCGATCATGTCGTCGAGAACCTCCTTGGCGACCTTCATCGAAGGCACGGTCTTGTTCAGCGTAAAGGCCTTGAGCGCCTTCTCGTAAGAACCCTCGATCGTAGCCTCGACCACGAGCTTCTCGGAGTTCAGCTGCTGCATCATGAGGCCCTGTTGGAACAGAGGAATGTTGTCGCGGCTGATGACCTCGGGGCCATTCTTGCCAATGTAGGCAGGCAGCTCGACCATAGCGTCGTAGGGCATGTTGGGGATAGCGCCCTTGTTCTCGCAAATGACCAGGAAGCGCTGCTTGGTGTCGTTCTTCAGAGCGATAGCCAGATCGGCAATCCAGTCGCCGTGGCTGCCCGCATAGAACGTGCTCTCGTCGATCTCGCCCGTCTTCTCGTAGTGGTCGATGCCGTCGAAGAGGTTCTTCTCACGCGTCTCCTCAACCTCGTTAGCACGGGTGCGCTCGGGGTTGGAATGCTCGACGAACTCCTTCTGCTGCAGGTAGTAGTTCAGATACGTGTTGGGCAGGTACTCCGGGAAGCACTCTATGATCTCGTACTCGCCCTTCCAGACGTAGTACCAGCTGCCCTTGGTGTGGCGGTTCTGCTCGGGGTGCTCGTCAGTGGCCTCCTCGGGCTTCTTTGCCATGAGCGAGCCCATGCCCTTGAGGTAGGAGTCGGGCAGCAGAATCTCATGCTCCTTGATGTACTCGCGCAGCTGCGGGAGCACCTCCTCGCCCTTGTGGCGGATCGAGGTGAACCAACCAAAGTGGTTGAGGCCAAAGTAATCGTACTCGACATCCTTCTTGTCGATATCGAGTGCGGCGCAAACCACGTCGATGATCGCGATCGGCATGTCGCAGATGTTGATGATGCGAGCGTTGGGACGCAGCACGCGGCAGCCCTCGGACACGATGGCAGCAGGGTTGGAGTAGTTGAGAATCCAGTAGTCCTTCTTGGCGTACTTCTCAACGTCATCGATCAGCTCGACCATGGGGAAGATGGTGCGCATGCCGTAGGCAAGGCCGCCGCAGCCGCAGGTCTCCTGGCCCACGCAACCGTGGCGCAGCGGAATCTTCTCGTCCTGCTCGCGCATGGCGTAGCCGCCCACGCGCATCTGGGCAAACACGAAGCTCGCGTCGGTAAAAGCCGTCTTTTTGTCGGTGGTCACCGTAAGCTTGATGTCCAGGCCAAGGTCCTCGTGCAAAATCCAGTCCACGAGCACGCCGATCTTGCGCTGACGCTCCTCGTTGATGTCGTACAGACGAATCTCGTCAACGTCGAGCTCGTCCTTGCGCAGGGCGATGGACTTGACGATGCCGGGGGTAAAGGTGGATCCGCCACCACACAGAGTAATGATCATTGTTTACTGCTCCTTCTCAATTGCGTTTTCGACCTTGTCGCGCATCTCGGCGACCTTCATGCCAAAGATGATCTGGATATTATTGCCGTTGCGGTTGATGCCGCTGTTGGGCACGTGGTTGATGAGGTCCTCATTGATGAGGTCCGGGTTCTTAACGTTCACGCGGAGACGCGTAAAGCAGTTCTCGAGCTCCTCGATGTTGTCCTTGCCACCAAGACCTGCGACCAGGTCGGCAATACCTGCATCGACGCCCTCTGCGGGGGCCGCGGCAACAGCGCCCTGCTTCACCGCGACAGACGCGGCGGCCTCGCCCTCGGCAACGGACTCGAC
Organism: Collinsella aerofaciens; assembly: GCF_028207065.1. Lineage (GTDB taxonomy): Bacteria > Actinomycetota > Coriobacteriia > Coriobacteriales > Coriobacteriaceae > Collinsella > Collinsella aerofaciens_AR. Next base: position 59,943 of record NZ_JAQLFP010000006.1, on the reverse strand, counting down.
GAGCTCGGACTCCTCCTCGCGGCCAGGCGTGTGGAGGTTGAGCTTCTTAATCAGGAAGGTGAAGAGGAAGAAGTACAGAGCGGCGTTGACGACTCCGAGCACGAGCATCATCGGCCAGTTGGTCTTATCGACACCAAGGACCAGGTTGGAAACCACGATGTTGATGATGCCGCCTGCAGTCGAAGCGGGCACGGAGAGGACCTTGAGCAGGACCAGGAAGATACCGGAAAGAACCGAGTGAACAACAAAGAGCACGGGAGCGGCAAAGACAAAGAGGAAGTCCATGGGCTCGGTGACACAGGAGAGCACGGCGGTGATGATCAGCGGGATGATAACGGCCTTGGTCTTATCCTTGTTCCCCTTGTAAGCGGTGAAGATAAAGGCGAGACCGATACCGATGTAGGGCCACAGGTTGTTGAAGGTGTAGCTGTTGAAGTAGGTGCTATCGGAGAAGGGCTGGCCCGTCATTGCCATCTCGGCAACACGGATGGGATAGGCGCCGGCGATAACCTGATCACCCAGCGTCAGGGTGCCGCCCACATCGGAGAACTGGAACGGGGTGTAGATGAGGTGATGCAGACCGGTAGGAAAGAGCAGCTTGTTGAGCATGCCGTAGATAAACAGACCGATGTTGCCCGACTCCTTAATGATGCCGGCAACGGAGGAGATGGCACCCTGAACCGGAGGCCAAACGATGCAGAAGCCAGCACCCATGATCCAGGAAATGATGATCATGATCAGGAACGGGAAGCGAACGCCCGAGAACATCGAAAGGGCAATGGGGAACTGCTTGTTCGAGTACTTGTTGAACACGGCACCGGTGATGCAACCAAGAATGATGCCGCCAAACACGCCGGTATCGAGCACCTGAATGCCCATAACGGTGCTCTGGCCGGTTCCGGTAAGACCGAGCATGCCGCTCGCTTCGGCAAGAGAGCCGGTGGCGTTGAGCACGATGTTGTTAGCCTGCAGGAACAGGAAGAACGACATCAGGGCGATCAGCGAAGCATGGCCCTTGTTCTTCTTTGCCATGGCGCCGGCGATGCCCACGCAGAACAGAATCGAGAGGTTGTTGATGATAAACATCAGCGACTGATAGACAACGGCGCCCACAAGCTGGAACGGACCGGAGCCCAGTACGGGGATCAAGGCGCAAATGGTCTTGTTGGTCAGAATAATGCCCACGATGAGCAGAATGCCGGCAACCGAGAGATACATCATCGGCTGAACGATTGACTTCGCGAACACCTCCAACGGCGCTTTGAAATTGAACTTCTTTTTTGCGGTCATAGCGGTACTCCCCTTCCTTTTCCGCAAATTAAGACAGATGTGCCCTGGACAAGACCGTGAGCCTTGCCTTATATCAATCGATGTGTGGGCACGTTATGCCTAGAGACCAGGTTCTCCAAGCAGGTTAACAATGTGATATGCGAGATAACTCTTCTCGGCATCGGTAACGACAACGTTATAGGTAGACGCTAAGTGGTCGGCAATTGACTCCGCACACGAGAACGCCCTCGGATACGCCGTTTCATCGATACGGAACAGCGCGTCGCCATTGACCTGCCCCGCCGCGGGATCGAGCGCCCGCTGCGCAAAAAACTGCAGATGGCGAACGAAACGCTCGTACGGCAACGAGGTGACGTCAAGGGTCGTGGCATAGTGCTCGGAAACAATCGCGAGCACGTCGCGAACAAGCTGGACCGAAACAATCAGACGGTCAGAGCGCTGCGGCATGGTGGCGTTGACGATATGCAGCGTAATAAAACCCTGCTCTTCTTCGCTCATCTGGATGCCCATATACTCCTTGATAATCTGCAGCGCACGGCCCGCAAGCGCATACTCCTTGCGATAGAACTGCTGGATCTCGAGCAGCAACGGATTCTCGCAGGGGACGCCCTTACGCTCGCGCTCCAAAGCAAGACTGATATGGTCTGCGAGAGCAATGAGAATCTTGTCGTTGATATCAACATTGAGCTCTCGACGGAGCATCTGAACAATGTCCTCGGAAATCACGAGGTTGACGGTGGGAATGGACTCCAAAAGATGTGCCAAGCGGTCAATCGTACGCGAATCCTGAGAAGTGCCCTCCTGCAGCGCATAGGTCTTTTCGACCGATGCTTCATCGATAGCGTCGCCGGCATGACGGCCAAAGCAGAGGCCTCGACCGATGACAATGAGCTCGGAGCCATCGTCCGAAGTGACCATTGCGACGTTATTGTTGAAAACTCGCTTGATAACCACGGTACCCACCACAAGAATTTACTCGGAAAGCCAGACGACAGGCTCTTTAACAGCAACAGGGCCGGAAGCATGCTCACGAAGAGTCGAGTTCTCCGAACGCTCGCATACAATAACGAAGACCGTGGGATCGAAGCCGGCGGCGCGGACCGCGTCAAAATCGACCTCAACGAGGGGCTGGCCCGCGTCGACATGGTCACCCTGGGCAACAAGCGCATGGAAGCCCTTGCCCTCAAGTTTAACAGTGTCGATTCCGATATGCAGCATCACCTGAGCAGAGCTGTCGTCGGACATGATGCCCAGTGCATGCTCGGTCGGGAACAGCGCCGCGACGGTACCGGAAACAGGAGCGCACACCGTTCCCTCTTGGGGAACCACGGCAACGCCATCGCCCACGGCACGGCTGCTAAAAGCGGGGTCATTGGTATTTTCTAGATGAACAAGCTCGCCGGAAACAGGAGCGAGGATTTCGAACTCGGAAGTTGCAGTCTTCTGCTCATCCGAACCGCCCATCAGGCGAGAAAAGAAACCCATGGTGGCATGTCCCTTCATAAATATAGCCCAACCAAAATCAAGCGAATGCATCCATAGAGACACACCCGTTCAAAGACTTTGGTTAGGCCCACGTCCGAGGGACTCGGTAACCTTCCGCATTTCTTTTTACGGGAGCTATTGTAGACAAGCCCAAAGCCAGAACAATCATTATGACCGGTGAGCGGTATTTTTTCTTCGATAAACGGTATTTAAGCGGCACTTAGGGACGTTCCTTTTCTGCCGGCACCCAGGGGCGCTCCTCACTCTGGTGCATTGGGGACAGGTTTGTTTGCACCAGGTTGGTGCAGATTAACCTGGCCCCATTGCACCAATTTCGTATGCGCTAGACAAAGAGCTCGCATTCCTTCCGCACGACGCAAACCTTGCTCAGCATCTGAGAAACAGCGGATAGCTTGTTGGGATCAAGCTTACGAGCGCCTCGCGGGCATACGGCAATGCAGCGCATGCAGGAGATGCACGCCTCGCCAGCTGCTCGTTTGGGGTCACCCTTGTCGATAGCACAAACGGGGCACGCCGCGGCGCATGCACCGCAGGAGACGCAATCCTCTGTTGCCTCAGGTGCCATGCGGTGACCTCTGGCTTGTTTATAAGGACGATTGCCGGGAATAGAGGGCTCGGATGTATCCTCAGCCAACAGCTTTTGCTGAATTTGCTGCGCAAACTCTGCGAGCTGCGCCGCATCCTGCGCATCCGGACGACCGGCAGCAAACTGTCGCGCAATGGAATGTTCTGCAATGGCTGCAACTGCCGCGATTACCCGGAATCCCGCATGCTTCGCAACGTCCTCCAGCTCTACGAGCGTGTCCTCAAACGCGCGGTTTCCGTAGACGCACACCAGAACGGCCCGCGCTCCGTTGCCGTGAACCATGTTCAGTCGGTCGACCGCCACGGCAGGGACTCTGCCGGCATACGCTGGCACGGAGATAACAGCCACGTCGTCCTTCGTCATCGAGACCTCGTGGAAATCCAACCCGCTATCGGTCAGATCGACGGTAACGGTCTTTTTGTCCAGCGCTCCAGCCACAAGGCCAGACACCTTCTGCGTTCCACCCGTCGGACTAAACACAATTTCGAATACGCTCATCTAGACACCCTCCCCCTACGCCTGGCAACGCGTCAAGCCGTTTTCACATCCAGCCAGAGTATACGGCACGTAGGGTCCCCGTTTTAATGCACCAAGCACCCCAATGCACCCACCCTACGCTGTCTGCCTCTTCGTTTTGTATAAATTACGGTACAGATTGTATATATTTACGGGATACCGCCGTGTTCTCCTGAGGTACCCTATCCTAGCCCGTGCAAAAAACGGAGTATTCTGCAACGTGACCGCGCCAGCACCGCCGCGGGCGGGCAAAACTGTAGGGCGCTGCGTCATTTAGGGTTCCGACATAGCGAGAATGACGTACCTTTGCTTCGAAAAACGGCGAAATCTAACTCAAAACGCTCATAGGGGGTATCTGAAGGCCACCGTTGGCAATACCGAATCGTATGCAGCCAGCTAGAGCTGCTGAATACTCCAAAAAATGCACGGCACACCCCATGGGACCCATTGCCGCATGGCAGGAAACAGGCCCACGGCATCTTCTAGATGCATTCCCGAGGAAATCACATTTGAACTAGCGATCGGATACGGCAAACAAAAAGGGCCCCGAGCATAATCTGCTCGGGGCCCAAACTCATCTCGCCTCACCGCGCGACGGGTGTGTTACTTGCGCTTGCCGCCGCCGTCACCGGGGCGACGGGAGCTACCGCCGCGCTTGCCACCACGGCTGTTGCCATAGCTGCCACGGTTATCGCGACCGCCGGCACGGCCGCCACGGGAGCCGGTCTGGTTGCCGCCACGCCCGCCACGATAGCCGCCACGGCGCTCCTCGCGGGTGTCGTCGTAGTTGCGCCAGTCATCGCGACGATCGCGGCTGGCACGCGGGTCACGACGATCGCGCGACTCGTTAGAACGACCAGCGCCGCCGCGGCCGCCATTGCTGCGAGCACCCTCGCGACGCTCGCCGCCGCGGCTACCGCGCTCTTCAAAGCGCTTGCCGCCACGGGACTCACCGCCACGGGCACCTCGCTCACCGCGACCCTCGCCGCCGCGACGCTCATCACGGCCACCGCGCTCATCATCGCGACCGAAACGACGACGGTCGCCCGAGCCACGCTTGCCGCCACGCGAGCCACGGCCCTCGCCCTCGCGCTCAACACGGCGACGACCGCCGCGGTCCTCGTCCTCGCGGCGACGGCGATGAGCCTCGCCCTGGAACTGTTTGGCACGGCGCTCGGCACGGTTGCCGCACGGGGCCTGCTCGACGACAGCAGCACCGCCGCGCTCCTCGGCAGCCACCTCGCGGGCCACGCTCTCCACAGCCTCGTCTACGCGAGCCTGAACGCCCTCGCGCACGCGGGTCTTGCCGCCGCGCTTGGGACGGCTCGGACGCTCGCCGTCGCCGCGACGCTCGTCTCGGCCGCGGTTAGAACGACCGGCCACATCGCCGTAATCGTCGCCGTTGCGTTTGCCGTCGCGACGTGCCTGCTCAAGCTTCTTCTTGCTCTTGGACTTGCCGCGCTTGGTCTTCTTCTTCACCTTAAAGGCCGCAGGGTCGCGCTCGGGATCAACCGCAGGCGGATTGGGACCCACGTGCAGGTCGCCGGCCTCGTAGATGTCGGCGGTCTTGTCCATGAGCTTCTCAATCTCGTAGAACTCGTCCACGTCCTGCTCGGTCACAAACGTGATGGCCCAGCCCAGCTCGCCGGCGCGGCCCGTGCGGCCAATGCGGTGGATGTAGTCGGTCGGCTCGGCCGGCACGTCAAAGTTCACGACGTAGCGCACATCGCTAATGTCGATGCCGCGGGCGAGCACGTCGGTTGCCACCAACACGTCGACGGTACCGTCGCGGAAGGCCGAAAGGGCACGCTCGCGCTGGGCCTGGCTGCGGTTACCGTGAATCGCAGCGGCCTTGATGCCTTTGCGCTCCAGACGACGGCAGCAGCTGTCGGCGCGGTGCTTGGTGCGCATAAAGACGATAGTGCGCTCCGGGCCCTCCTTTTTGAGGAACTCGGGCAGCAGGTTGTTCTTGGCCTCGATGGACACCGGGAACACAAACTGGTCGACGGTGTCGGCGGTCGACGTGGCCGGTGCGATCTCCACGCGGGCCGGATCGCTCACCAGGTCGGTGATCTCGCCCACGGCCTCCTCGTCGAGCGTCGCCGAGAACAGCAGCGTCTGGCGCTCGACCGGCGTCTCGCGCACAATACGGCGAACGGCGGGCAAAAAGCCCATGTCGAGCATGCGGTCGGCCTCGTCGAGCACCAGCACCTTGACCTCGTTCAGGTGGCAAGCGCCCTGCTCAATCAGATCGACCAGACGGCCCGGCGTGGCGACAAGGATGTCGCAGCCGTACTTGAGGGCCGCGGTCTGGGGCTTGTAGCTCACGCCGCCCACGACGGTCACGGCGACATGGCCGGTGACGTCGGCAATCTTGCCGGCGACCTCGTCGATCTGCTGTGCGAGCTCGCGCGTGGGGGTGATGACGAGCATCACGGGACCGCGGCCGTTGCCCTCGGGCTTTTTAGCACCGCGACGACGGTTGCGGCCGCCGCGCTCGCGTACGGGTTTGGGAGGAGCGATGTGCTCCAGGTTGTTCATGGTCGGCAGCAAAAAGGCAGCCGTCTTGCCGGTGCCGGTCTGAGCGGCGGCAAGCAGGTCGCGACCCTCGAGCACCACGGGAATCGAACCGGCCTGCACGGGCGTGGGCGCCGTGTAACCCAGGTTCTCGATGGCACGAAGCATCTCGTCGGAAAGGCCCAGCTCGTCAAAGGCGGGCAGGCTCTCGGTAGCGGACTCAACGGCCTCGGCGGCATTGGCCTCGTCGGCCGCGTCGAAGGCAGCCTGAGTCATGGCCTCGCGGGTCTCGTCCAGAATCTCGGCGTCGGTGACGTCGGATACAGAATTACGCATATGTTGTTGTTCCTTATCTGCACGCGCAATGGACACGGCATGCGGCCGCGCGGGCGTGCTTGGTAGTGCGCTAATACATACAAAACAGGTGCGCACAGAGAGGACGTTGCTCAGCACGCTGGCGATCGCTTTGGCAGCCCTATCACGCGCCGTCCAGACGCAGCAGCTCTAAGCGATGGAGCAGATTCGCCGCCGGTTAGTATACCCGCACTCCGTATGCCCCCACGTAAACCACAGATGACGAGGCGGACGGGGCGGGCCCGGCTGATTGTCTCAATCTGTAACGGCTGCGAAGCAAAACCGGCCCCTAATTTTTCAGAATAAGACAGAGAGGGATTACCGTCCAGTCATAACCAAATCTCTCAGGCTTCCTGCAATTTCGAACATGTGGCCTATAATGTTGCTTTGGTTACGCTATATATTGCGCAGCCATTTAATACGTCGCCCACCGGGGGGCATTAATTCCTATCGTCATATTGGCTAGGAAGCAATCAAAGGAGGTATCCGTGGCAGCAGAGACGCCTTGCTCGGTCCTCTATAACGATATTCGCTCGTTCGGCGGTCTCAAGCATCTCGAAATCGCCCGAATGCTCATCAATGGAAACTCTTATCTCGGCAGCACCCTGCTCGAGAAATGTTCTTCCAACCGCTCGTATCTCACCCGCTACATCGTCCATCGCGAGCCCGACCAGTGCGCACCCGCCATCTACAGCGACTTTACCGTCACCACGCTCAACCTTTCCGCGGCAATCTGTAGCAAGCTCGGCGGCGGCGAGTCCGCCTATCAGGCAATCGCCGAGCACTATTGCGGTCCGGCAGCCAACGAAATGATGTCAGCTCTCGCCAGCTACAAGCTGGACAGCCGCCTATATGCAAATGCCCTCAATCACATCGACAACTTTGATGGCAATACCGTGCGCGAAAAGAGCACGCTCTTCCTGATGCTCTTTGTGGCAACGGGCGCACTCGCCGATCCCGCCCAGGGCGTGGCGACCGTTGAGCGCTTTTGCGATAGTAAAACTGGCGGGCATTTTGGCACCACCGAGACCACCGTCGGACGTGGCTTTATGGGCAGCCTGGAGCAGCCGCGCGCCGTCGCCCCCAACCTCGGTCTGCTCAGGACACATGCCGACGACTGCGTCGACATGCAAATCCATCCCCTCACACGCGATCCGCGCGGCACCGTGATTGGTTCTTTGCCCAAAACCTCGCCCAGCATCACCGATGTAGGCGCCGACGCCTCGCGCGAGCATCTTCGTATTTGGCTCGAGGGTGGGCACTGGTACGCCCAGGGCCTTGGATCGACCAACGGCACAGTGCTCGAATCGGGCGCGGGTGACGGCGATATTGTGATTGAGCCGCCGCGCGACCAACGCGAGCCTGGCAAGATCTATCCCCCGGTGAAAATCGAAAACAGCGACAGGCTCCATCTGGGTCTCTACACGACATTCCTTGTCATTGTGGACTAGCGCGGACGGCGATCAAAAGACGGTCGCCGTCCGTCTTTCGTCTTCTACCTTCTGCATCGTAAACGACAATACTCAACGGTATACGTGGGTAGTGCGGCTATCATGGTATTTTGCCGATATCCGCACTGCCCACGTATACGCGCGGCAACCCATGCCAGACAAAGGAACGCCATGGATACTACCGATAGCGCCTATGGCGACAAACTCATCCGTCTTGACACGTTCGACACCGCCGTGGCGGTAGACCCCAGCGCCGAGGATGATGCCAAGCGTCGGTTTATGACGCTTATTCTCCAGACGGCCCACCGCGACAACGGCAACATCGGGCACGTGCTGCGCGCGACCAACACGAGCGGCGAGGTCTTTGCCGTCAAGCTACTCAAGGACAACGCCATTCTTTCCGACCAGACGCCCGATCGCTCCGCCGAGCAAGCGGCTGCGCACCTGGCTAACACCGCCGCGCTGTTCGAGGAGTACCGTCATCTGTGTACCGTCTCGCACCTGCGCGGATTTCCGCGCGTCTATGGCTACGGATCGTGCGAGGATGACCCGCTCATCCTCATGGAGTGGGTCGAGGGAACATCGCTCAAGCAGGCGCTGCCCTTGCTTCCGCACGATGCCTCGGGCGGGCTAACCACCCAGATGGTGGCCGCCGTTGGAAGCGCCGTGCTTCGCGCACTCTTGATGACCCAAGGCCTTGTGAATCCGGTCGTCCATCGCGACCTGTCGCCTGCCAATATCATGTTCCGCACCACCAGCCGAACGCTCGAGCAGCAGATTGCCGATTGCTCCTTTGACCCCTGTCTCATCGACATGGGCTCCGCGACCATGGCCCTCGGTGACGATACGATCACCCGGCGCGCCGACATCTGGCGCTTTGCCACGCCCGCATACGCCGCGCCCGAGATGCTCACGCAGGATATCGAAGGCATCGCGGCCCTTCGCCGTTCGCCGGCAATCGACGTCTATGCGCTTTCGAGCATTCTGTACCAGCTCTACAGCGGTCGCAAACCGTTTGACTTTGAGTCGACGGACGCCGCTGCAACCGGCTCGTTCTATCTCGTAAAGACCAAGACCAAGCCGGCACCGCTCGAGCCGCGATGTGAGGGCGACAAAGCGCTTGTCCAGATCATCATGAAAGGCATCTCAGTCGAGCGGTGCGATCGTCCCACCGAGCAGCAGATGCTCGAGGTGCTCTCGGCATACCTCACCGATTCCGAATCCGAAGGCCGCGAAGGCGCAGGAGATGAGGCCGCAATCGACATCGACTCCGGTACACACCTTAAGGTCGACGTCGCCGGCGAGCGCGCGCGAGAGATCCTGGCGCAGGCCCGGCACGATGCCATGACCCACCGCCGCTTTATTATCGGTGGCGTTGTCGCAGCCGTTGCGGGGCTCGGCGTTATCGGGGCGGCAACCCATGGCTTTGGCATCCCCGACTACCTGGATGGCATCCGCAGTTCACTTGACGACTACACTTGGGATCAGCTGCAGGAGATTTCGCTCAAGATTAAGGCCGCCGAGACCCGTAGCGAGGCACGCGAGATTGCCAAGCGCTATCACCTGCTTGATGCCGATGGGCATATCCCCTATCCGTGTACCAAGCGTGTCACGCTCACCAACGGGCTGCAGGTCGGCGCGCAGCTTGTGGGCATCCGCCACGACGAGCTTCTAGACGGTACGGGCAAGGCCAGACTGACGTTTATGTTCGATGCCGGCATTGCCGAACGCGATGCCGCGGCCCAACCGTTGAGCGCCGGCTGGGCAGATTGCGAGCTGCGGGAATGGCTCGATAACGACGGCCTTAAGCTGCTGCCCAACGAGTTGCGCGCACTCATCAAATCTGTCAAAAAGATCTCGAATAACGTTGGCGCCGCTAGAAGCGCATCGTGTCTGAGCGAGCTGCCCGCAACCCTTTGGCTGCCCGCCATGGTCGAGCTGTGCGGAGTGCAGCCGCCCGAGTCATTTGCCGAGGGCTTTCACTACCTGGCCGACATCTATAACGGCGAGGGCAAGGAGTACCAACTCTTCCGCGAGCTCAAGGTAAGTCCGTACACCACGAACGAGACGTTGGTTCGCCAGTGGAAGGGCAAGGATGTCTGTTGGTGGGAGCGTACGGCAAGCCCCGACACATCGGAGAGCGAAGGCACGCTCTATATGAACCGTGTGGGCTACGACGGCGACGTCTTTACGTACGCAACGCCTGCGGAAAAGCCAAGCAAGCGAACCTGCGTGATCCCCGGGTTCTGCATCTAGGGAGCGGGCGTCTTGCCGTGACGGGACCCCTCCCCGGCAATTGTCTAGATCTGTAACACCAGCTCGGCAGATACAGGTCTAGATGTTACGGAACGAGACAAAACCCCAACCCCGCGAGACAACATCTCAATCTGTAACAGTAAGGGGTCAAAAAACTCTCTAGATGTTACAGATTGAGATGATTGGTTAGGACGGCCACCGATTGAGCAGCCGCCCTCATCTGTAATGAAAAGTCATACATTCCAACCATTACTGGACACCCCCAGGGGGTATGGGTGTATAGTATCAGCAGGTTAACAATTCCAACAGCGAACCACAGAAAGGAGAAGCCATGGCTCAAGATAAGTTCGACGTGGGTGGCATGACATGCGCCGCCTGCCAGGCGCACGTGGATCGTGCCGTGAGCAAGCTCGACGGCGTCGAGAGCGTCGCGGTCAATCTGCTCGCCGGCTCTATGCTGGTGGACTACGACCCCGCGCAGGTCACCCCCGACGACATCTGCACCGCCGTCGATCGCGCTGGCTACTCGGCCTCACCCGTCAGCACGGGCACCGACGCCGCCCAAAGCGGCAGTACGCAAGCCAGGTCCGGCGCCGCCCATATGGAGTCGCCCACCAAAAAACTGGAGGCCGCCGCCTCTGCCATGCGCACTCGTCTCATCGTCTCGATCGTATTCCTCATCCCACTGTTCTACATAGGCATGGGGCACATGCTTGGCTGGCCGCTGCCCGGCATTTTCACCGACCATACCCACAGCATGACGCTCGCCCTCACCGAGCTCGTCCTGCTTATCCCCATCGTCTATGTCAACGACGCGTACTTTATCAACGGGTTTAAATCGCTCGCGCACGGCGCGCCCACCATGGACGCCCTTATTGCCGTGGGCGCCACCGCTTCCGTCGCCTGGTCGTTCTATGCCATGTTTATCATGGCCGACCAGCTGGCCGCCGGGCAAATCCACGAGGCCATGATGACGAGCATGGGCAACCTGTATTTTGAGAGTGCGGGCACGATCCTGTCGCTCGTCACCGTGGGCAAATACCTCGAGACACGCAGCAAATCCAAGACCGGCGGCGCCATCGAGGCGCTCATCGACCTGGCGCCCAAGAGCGCGACCGTCGTGGCAGAGGACGGCACCGAGACCACCGTCGACGTCGACAGCATCCTTCCCGGCCAGGTCCTGCGCGTACGCCCCGGAGAGTCCATCCCCGTCGATGGCGTGGTGCTCGAGGGCAGCTCGGCCGTGGACGAGAGCGCGCTCACCGGCGAGTCCATCCCCGTGGAAAAGACCGCCGGCGACACTGTCAACGCGGCCACGGTCAACCGCACGGGCTCGTTTACCTTCCGCGCCACGCGTGTGGGCGCCGACACGTCGCTCGCCAAGATTATCCAGCTCGTCGAGGACGCCAACGCCACCAAGGCGCCCATCGCCCGCATGGCCGACAAGGTCGCCGGCGTGTTCGTGCCCGTGGTGTTTGTAATCTCGGTCGTGACCTTTGTAGTGTGGATGGCACTGACCGGCAGCATGAACGAGGCGCTCACCTCCGCCGTGGCCGTGCTGGTGATCAGCTGCCCTTGCGCACTGGGTCTGGCCACGCCCGTCGCCATTATGGTGGGTACCGGCAAGGGCGCCGAGATGGGCATTCTGTTCAAGAGTGCCGAGGCGCTGGAGAATCTGCGCAGTGTGGGCACCGTGGTGCTCGACAAGACGGGCACGGTCACCCGCGGCAAGCCTGCCGTGACCGATATCGTAGTAGCCACGCGTGCTGACGGCTCGCCCGCCATGAGCGAAAAGTCGCTGCTCAAGCTGGCCGCCGCGTTGGAGCGCTCGAGCGAGCACCCGCTGGCCGAGGCGATTATGGCCGAGTGCGAGGCACGCGGAATTGTCGCGCGCATGGTCGAGGACTTTGCCGCCGTGCCCGGTCGTGGCGTAACGGCGCGCGAGGGGCAGAATGTCATCGCCGCCGGCAACGTACGCCTGATGAACGAGTTGGGCGTTACCGTGCCCGCGGGTCTTACCGAGCAATTTGCCGCCGAGGGCAAAACACCGCTGTTCTTTGCCAAGAACGGCGAGCTTGTCGGCACCATCGCCGTGGCTGACGAGGTCAAAGAGACGAGCGCCGGGGCCATCGCCGCGCTCCGCAAGCTCGGCGTCGACGTGCGCATGCTCACCGGCGACAACCGCGTGACGGCCAAGGCTATCGCCCGCCGCGTGGGACTCACCAGCGAACAGGTCATCGCCGACGTCCTCCCCGCCGACAAGGAACGCCACGTGCGCGAACTGCAGGATGCGGGCGGCAAGGTCGCCATGGTGGGCGACGGCATCAACGACTCCCCCGCCCTGGCGCGCGCCGACGTGGGCCTTGCGATCGGCACCGGCGCCGACATCGCCAAGGAAGGCGCCGACGTGGTGCTCATGCGCAGCGACCTTATGGATGTTGCGCGTGCCATCGAGCTTTCGCGCGCCACGATCCGCAACATCAAGCAGGACCTGTTCTGGGCGCTGTTCTACAACGGCATCGGCATCCCACTCGCCGCAGGCGTGTTCTTCCCCCTCACCGGCTGGCAACTCTCGCCGATGTTTGGCGCCGCGGCCATGAGCCTGTCGAGCGTGTGCGTCGTAAGCAATGCGCTGCGCCTGCGAACCTTTAAGCCTAAAGTGGCAAAATAGGCTCACTATTACGTCCATTTAGAACGGGTTTTCCAGGTGCCAGAGATTGACCTGAAAGAGGAGCGACGCGTACTTTGGTACGCGAGCGACGGCTTGAAGGTCAAGGTCGGGTGCCTGGGAAAGCCGACACAACAGAGAGGAATACCGATGCGATACACAATCAAGACTTCCGGCCTCATGTGCGGCCACTGCGACGCTACTGTCGAGACGGCACTGCTCAACGTTGCCGGCGTGACCGACGCCGATGCCGATCACGAGACTCAGACCGTACAGGTGGAGTGCGCCGACACCGTGACCGCCGAGCAGCTTGCTGCCGCCGTCGAGGGCGCCGGCGAGAAGTTCCACGCCCTGTCCGTAACCGCCGCGTAGCAGCTACCAGAGACATTCGACCCCATCGACCAGAAACGAGGACCCGCCATGATGGCAGACCATAAATCGGTGACCCGCATGCTCAAGACGGCACGCGGTCAAATCGACGGCATCCTGCGGATGGTCGAGGAGGACCGCTACTGCGTCGATATTTCCACGCAGCTCATGGCAACGCAGGCGCTCCTCGCGCGCATTAACGCCGACGTGCTCAAGGCCCACATTGAGGGCTGCGTCGCCTCGGCCATCGAATCGGGCGACGAGGAGCTCAAAGCCGCCAAGCTCGCCGAGATCGAACGCGTCGTCGACAAACTCGCCAAGTAATTGGTGCAATGGGGACAGGTACGTTTGCACCACATTGGTGCAGATGAACTTGTCCCCCTTGCTCTAAATCGGGTATAAAGGCGTGCAGCATATCGAATGAAAGGCAATGTGCATGAATGACTTTATGAAGGGTCGCAACGGCGCCGATGAGCTCACCATCGTGATGGGCTTTGCCGGAATCGTCATCGCGATGATCGGATCGATGGCCCGTATCCAGTGGCTCAGCTGGATCGCCATCGCCGTGATCGTGTTGGGCGTGCTGCGCGGCCTGTCCAAAAACATCGACGCGCGCCGCAAGGAGAACGATGCCTTTGTCGCGGCGACCGCAAACGTCCCCGGCCTAGGCAAGTTCGTCGCCAGCTTGGGCGGCGGGACTGCGGCCGCCAACGCCTCGCGCGCGGCCGGCACCAGCAAGGAAGACTTTGAGCGCGCCAAGCGAACGGCCAAGAAGATGTGGAAGGGCCGCAAGACCACGGCGTACCTCAAGTGTCCCAACTGCGGTCAGATGCTGTCCGTCCCCAAGGGCAAGGGCAAGATCCGCGTCACTTGCCCCAAGTGCCACGCCAAGATGGAAACGCGCTCCTAGCAGCTACACCATAGGAAAAATAAAAGCCGAGGCCTCGTGTTGAGACCTCGGCTTTTTGCATGCGGCAACGGAGCTGCCCCTTTGTCACATCTACGCCACACCGTCGCGGGCCAGCTCCTCAGCCAGCGCCTCGGCAGGCATGGCCATAATCGCGTCGAGCTCGGCGTCCACCTCGGGAATACGCTTCACCTTGAGCTTGCGTACCAGATCACCGCGACACATCACATGCGTCGGCTCACGCAGAGCGCACAGGTCATCGAGCGGATTCTTGCGCGTCACCAGGATATCGGCGGCCTTGCCGCACTCGATCGTACCGGTCTCGCCGCCCAGCCCCAGCAGCTCGGCGTTGACTTGCGTAGCCGTATGCAGCGCGAAGGCGTTGCTCACACCGACATACTTGGCAAAATAGGCAACCTCACGCCACATGTCGTACTGCGTCACGAACGGGCAGCTTGAGTCCGTGCCCAGGCCCACCTTAATGCCAGCTTCCAGTGCGGCACGGGCGCTCTCGATGATGCCCGAGCACACGATGTCGCCGTTCTTCTTTTGGGTGTCGGTCGAATGGGTCTTTTCCGGATCGAGCAACACAAACGGCAGCGCCGGACTAATCGTGCAGGTCACACTCGGCGCACGTCCCTCGAGCTGTGTTCCCGCGGCGCCGCGGTACAGCTCCAGAATCTCAGGCGTCATCGGAGCGCCGTGCTCGATTGTGTCGACGCCGGCCTGGAGCGCGGCGCGTACGCCCTCGGTGCTCTCGACATGGGCCATAACCGGCAGGCCCACCTCGTGCGCCGCCTTGCACGCCGCCGCGGCGACATCGAGCGGCATGCGCAGCACACCCGGCTCGCCCACCTCGGTCGCGTCGAACACGCCGCCCGTCACGAACAACTTGATGACATCGGCACCGCGCGCATACAGGTCTCGCACCTGCTCGGCTGCCTCGACGGGGCTGTTGGCCACCTGGGCGAACAAGCCCGCACCATGGCCGCCCGGCACCGTGACGCCCGTTCCCGGCGCTACCAGGCGCGGACCCTGATACTTACCGGCGTCGATAGCGTCGCGCACGGCAATGTCGGCAAACAGCGGGTCGCCCGCGCCGCGCACCGTGGTCACGCCGCTTGCCAGCTGCTGCTGGGCACTGCCCTTGAGGATGCGGCGCACGATGGCGCGCCCCACGGGATTATCGAGTTTCTTCATCAGCGCTCCCGCATCGCCGGCCGAGACAGGCTTGCCCGAGCCGCACAGGTGCACGTGCATATTGATGAGACCGGGCATGAGATACGCACCACCCAGGTCGATAACCTCGGCACCTGCAGGCGCCTGCGCCACAGCACTCGGCCCCATCCAGGTGATGACGCCGCGCTCAACAGTCACGGCCATATCGGGTTGCGGCTCCATATGCTCCGAACCATCCAGAATGGTCGCATTGATAAACAACGTGGAACGATCGGCAGATGCCATATCGAGCTCCTCCCTCACGATTAACTTGAACATTTGTCCATTATCACCTAGTCCCGCTGGATTGCTGCAGACGCATCGGTTAACGGAAGGAAGAGGGGATGTGGGGAGACGGAACACGTTGCAGTCCCACCCCAGCGACACCAGGGAAATGTCTCAATCTGTAACAGGTACAGGGTTATTGGGCCCCTTGATGTTACAGATCGAGACATTCGGTCGACGTTTCACCGGCTTGTCTCGATCTGTAACAATTACGAGCTCAAACAACCTCTAAACGTTACAGATCGAGACAAAACCTCTCAGCGCCCATACCACTGGCATCTCCACTCCTCAGCCAATTCAACCTGCCGAGGAATACCCGCCAGCCTCATTTTCTCGACTAGCTTCCCCGGGCCTTTGAGTTCGTTAAACGTAAACCGAAGCACCTTATGCCCGAGCATTGTCAGATGAGATTCCCGCTGACGCTCTGCCACGAATGGGTCAACCGACTCCCGACCCTCGCCGCTCTGCAAGGTGTACTTCCCCTTTCCGTCGAGCTCGCCGATGACACACGTCCCGTCCTCGAGCCGCCAAAAATAGTCGACGCGAAACACCTGGCTCGGATCGAGCGGGTCGCGAAACTCCACCTGCAGCTCCGGAACCGGAAAGCCGTACGCAATAAAGAATGCTCGGAACCGAGACTCGCCGCCGTTTTCAGACAGCCCGTCCGCATACGACGCAATCACCTGTGCCCTGCGATACCCTCGCCTGCCCTCGCAATCGGCGCGGAGGCGCTCGCACAAATCCCCACGTGATACGCCTTTCGCCCGCAGTGCAGAATCGGCAATCGCCAACCCGTAGGAGAACGGCGCACGCAGTAGGCAATCCTCCACCGTGCGCCAAAACGACGTCACCCGCACGCCATCAACATGCTCGAGTGCGCCCGCCATCTGCGGACGCAACAACCTGCACCCGCCGCTCAACGTCACCGAACAACCCGTCTTAACAAGAAAACGCGACCCAAGCAGATCATTCGGCACCTCCAGACCCCACAAAAGCGCCGCGTCATAGCCCCAAAACGCCCAATCGGGATGAAACTCTGCAAGCCCTTTGATGGTACGCAGCGTTCGCTCCGCCGGCGTCAGCACACCCCAATCATGTTGAAAGCAGAACAAATACGGCTCGGGTTCCGCGATATCGTCGGTTCCAACATGACGCCGCAGCCACATGAGCTCGGCATTGTCGTGTGTCACAAGCAGCACGCCTTGTTCAGCCGCCTCCGTGAGCCTGGCAAGCATCCTATTCCGCGCCAACGTGTTGCGAGTCGTATGCTTGTGTTTGAGAACGGTATTAGGCACTTCCATCACCACCACATCGGACAAATGGACCATCGTCACCGTTGCCTCCGCTGATAAATGTCTTGATCTGTAACAGGAAGACAGTCTTTGAGCCTCTAGTTGTTACAGAACAAGATCTTTCGGCAGCCGCCAACCTTTGTCTCGATCTGTAACAGCAAGGTCGACTTTTAGCCTGTAGATGTTACAGATCGAGACATTCTCCCAACCCGTTGCCGAACATCTCAATCTGTAACAGTTACGGGCCCAAACAGCCGCCAAACGTTACAGATTGAGACAAAGTCAAGGCAGCAGGGCGACACCAGTCACATCCCCTACTCCCACTCCTGCTCGTAAATATTGAGCGACTTCACGTAGCGCCCCTGGGCGCCCATGATGTCGCGGACCAGCCGTAAGAAGAAGCTGATGCACGAGGTGTCGAAACCGTCCTCCAGGTCCTCCGGATGCACGGCACCTGGCCCGTCGACCGCTGTGTCACTCAGGCGCGCGATGTCATACAGATAGAGCTGTCCCACCGTCAGCCAGACATCGTCGACGCAGGCGAGGCGCACCGCAATGGCACCGTCGCTCCAATGCTCCTTTTGCACGATATGCGGGTCGTAGACATCAAAGCGATGATCGGTGCGCGTGTCACGCAGCACGACCATACCAGCTGCAGGATCCTTGTCCAAAATGCCAAAACGCGAAAAGTAATGCGTGCCGCGCACTTGCTTAAGCCGCTTGAGCGCCGCGGGCGCAAGCGATGCCGGCGGTTCGTCAACATACAGCTCCAGCAGCGTCGCGCCATGATAATAGGGGCGCTCAAAGAGCAACCAATCGGTAAACGCCATGTTGTAGGCCATGATTTCGTTTTGAGAAGGTTCCTCGCAATAGCTGAGCCACGGATCGACAATAATTTCGAACTGCTCGCGCGCCGGCTCCAAAAACTGGAACTTCCGCAGCATCCAAAATTGGGCCATGTCGGCAATATCGTTGCCGACGGCTTCAGCCAGCTCTGCTCGGTCAAAAACTTGGTCAGTCATGGCATCCTCCTCAAACTGATGGACCTCAATTTGAGCTTACGGGGAGGGTGGGCAACCGAGGCAAGCGCGGGCAAAATAGGCCTTCGACTGCAAACCAGATGCTAACCAAACACTTGACGGGACACTTGACCGAATGAGTCCACCGCAACAAAACCGCAGGTAGACATAGACAGCCAACCCGCCCTTTTGAGCCAGATGCCCGCAGCCACCACAGAAACAACAGGTGACCACAGCCCAAGAAGTCGACAAATGAACACCCGTACGTCGACAAACGAGCAAATCGCTCGCAAAGAGTGTCCCCAACGACTAGACAAAAAATGACTAGTCATTGAGGACGTTCTTAAATGACTACTTTACAGCTCCAGCGCCTCGGCGACCTCGGCTGCGCAGGCCAGGGCATCGGCCATAGCACTCACCACGAGCGAGCTGCCGTTGCGGGCGTCACCGGCCACGTACACCGGTGCGGCATCCGCGGCGACGCCGTCGACACGCGCCGCAAGATGCGAGCCCTCGGCAGCCATCACCGGCAGCGGACGACCAGCGGTGGCAACAGGCACGCCGACAGCGTCGAACACGCTGTGCTCCGGGCCCGTAAAGCCACAGGCGATGAGCACCAGCTGCGCCGGCACCTCGCGCTCGGAACCCGCGATGCGCTCGGGCTTTCCCGCCGACCAGTCCAGATCGACCACGCGCAGACCCGCAGCCGCGCCCTTCTTGTCCAGCAGCACCTCGAGGGTGTCCACGCCCCAGGCACGCATCTCGCCACCCATGGCGGCAATGGCCTCCTGCTGGCCATAGTCGGTCTTCTTCACATTGGGCCACTGCGGCCAGGGGTTGCTCGCCGCGCGCTTATCGGGCGCAGCCGGCAAGAACTCAAACTGGCGCACGCTGCGCGCACCCTGGCGCACCGCGGTACCCACGCAGTCGTTGCCCGTATCGCCACCGCCAATGACCACGACGTCCAGGCCGCGACCGTTCACCGCGGGCTCGCCGCCATCGAGCACCGAGACGGTCGAAGCCGTCAGGTAGTCCACCGCGTACACCACGCCCGGAGCATCCACGTTCGCAGCCGAAAGCCCGCGCGGGGCACGGGCACCAGCAGCCACCACGACAGCGTCAAAGCCATCGAGCTTGGCTGCCACCGCAGGGTCCGTCACGTCGGCGCCCAGCTCAAACACAATGCCCAACTCACGCATGAGCGCCACGCGACGCTCGACCACGGACTTCTCGAGCTTCATGTTGGGAATGCCGTACATGAGCAGACCGCCCGGGCGGTCGTCGCGCTCAAACACCGTCACGCGAGCACCGCGACGCGCAAGCTCCCATGCTGCCACCAGACCAGCAGGACCGGAGCCCACCACGGCAACCGTGGGTGCGCCCTCCCCTGCCGGCTCAAAGCGACGCGGACCGCCGTTGGCCCACTCATGGTCGCTGATCGCACGCTCGTTGTCATGGATCGTCGTGGGCTCGCCATCGACCGAACCCAGGTTGCACGCGGCCTCGCACAGCGCCGGGCACACGCGACTCGTGAACTCGGGCATGGGCGAGGTAAGTGACAGGCGCTCGGCAGCCTCGTCCCAACGGCCGCGGTACACCAGCTCGTTCCACTCGGGAATCAGGTTGTGCAGCGGACAGCCGCTCGGACGTGCCTTGCCAAAGCTCGCGCCCATCTGACAAAACGCCACGCCGCACATCATGCAACGGCTCGCCTGGGCACGGCGCGCGTCGTCGTCGATCTCCACGTACAGCGGATCGAAATCGCGGCTGCGCTCCTCCACGGGGCGAAGCTCGTGGGTCACGCGATCGATATCAAGAAAAGCACCGGGCTTACCCATGGCACTTACGCCTCCTTCTTGGTCGAAGCAACAGAGCTGGCAGCCACGGACGCAGCACCCGCAGCACCGCCCGCAACATCGAAGCGAGCGACATCCGCGGCACTCGCGCGACCGGTCACGATGTCAAACGCCAGCTCCTCGGCCTGCGCATGCGTCTTGCCGGCAGCCTCGCCCGCGGAGACAATCGCCAGCACGCGCTCGTACTCGGTCGGAATGACCTTCACAAAGTGCTTGCTCATCGTCTCAAAGCTGTAGAGCAGCTTAATGCCGCGCGGGCTCTGCGTCGCGTCCACGTGCTCCTGGATGAGCTCGCGAATCTGCGCCAGCTCGCCGGCCGTCGGGGCCTTGAGCTCAACGCTCTCGTGGTTCACGCGGGCACTGAGCGTGCCGTACTGGTCAAAGACATAGGCCACGCCGCCTGTCATGCCGGCAGCAAAATTCTGCCCGACCTCGCCCAGGATGAGCGCCAGACCGCCCGTCATGTACTCGCAGCCATGGTTGCCGCAGCCCTCGACCACCACGGTGGCACCGGAGTTGCGCACGGCAAAACGCTGGCCGGCAAGACCGTTAATGAAGCCGCGGCCGCTCGTGGCGCCAAAGAACGCAACGTTGCCCACGATGATGTTCTCGTCGAACTTGTAGGTCGCATGCGGGTTGGGGCGCACCGACACCTCGCCGCCCGAAAGGCCCTTGCCAAAGTAGTCGTTGGCGTCGCCGCACACGTTGAGCGTAATGCCACGCGGCAGGAAGGCGCCAAAGCTCTGACCAGCCGAGCCATCGCAATCGATGGTGATGGAGCCGGCGGGCAGGCCCTCGGGATGCGCCTTGGTCACCGCGTTGCCCAGGATGGTGCCCACGCAGCGGTTGACGTTGGCGATATCGGCGCGGAAGCGAATCGGACGCAGGTGCGCACGGGCATCGGCCGTATAGGGCACAAACAACGTGGAGTCGAGCGTCTTGTCGAGCTCACTGTCCGCGGCCATCTGCGGCAGGAAGTGGCGACCGTCGGCACCCGGGATATGAGCACCGAACTCGCAGGTCGCGCTCGCCAGCACGGGCGACAGATCGAGCAGGTTGGCCTTGCGGTTGCCCGGGATCTCGATCTGGCGCAGGCACTCGGGATGGCCAACCATCTCGTCGACGGTGCGGAAGCCCAGGCTCGCCATGACCTCGCGCAGCTGCTCGGCAACAAAGAGCATAAAGTGCTCAACGTGCTCGGGCTTACCGCGGAAGCCGCGACGCAGACGGCAGTTTTGCGTGGCGATGCCGGCCGGGCAGGTATCCTGCTGGCAGTCGCGCTGCATGAGGCAGCCCATGGAGATGAGCGGCATGGTCGCAAAGCCAAACTCCTCGGCGCCCAGCAAGCAGGCGACGGCAACATCGGTGCCGTCCATGAGCTTGCCGTCGGCCTCGAGCACCACGCGTGAGCGCAGACCGTTTTGCAGCAGCGTCTGCTGGGCCTCGGCAAGACCAAGCTCCAGCGGCAGACCCGCATGCCAGATGGAGTCGCGCGCCGCGGCACCCGAGCCGCCATTGTGGCCGCTGATCAAGATCTTGTCGGCAGCACCCTTGGCCACACCGGTGGCGATGGTGCCGACGCCGGCCTCGCTGACCAGCTTGACCGACACGCGCGCGCCGGGGTTGGCGTTCTTAAGGTCAAAGATCAGCTCTGCCAGGTCCTCGATGGAGTAGATGTCGTGGTGCGGCGGAGGCGAGATCAGGCCAATGCCGGGCGTGGACTGACGGACCTCGGCGATCCAGGGATAGACCTTCTTGCCGGGCAGGTGGCCGCCCTCGCCGGGCTTGGCGCCCTGGGCCATCTTGATCTGAATCTCGAAGGCGCTGCAAAGATAGCGGCTCGTCACGCCAAAGCGCGCACTTGCCACCTGCTTGATGGCGGAGTTCTTGGGATCACCGTTGGCCAGCGGGGTCTCGCGATGCGGGTCCTCGCCGCCCTCGCCCGAGTTGGAGCGTCCATGCAGGCGGTTCATGGCGATGGCCATGCACTCATGCGCCTCTTTGCTGATGGAGCCATACGACATGGCGCCGGTGTTAAAGCGGCGGACGATGTTGAGCGCGGGCTCCACCTCGTCGAGCGAAACCGGCGTGCGGCCGCTGGCATTAAAGTCGAGCAAGTCGCGCAGGCGCACGGCACGGCCGGTGCGGTGCAGGCGGGCGCTGTACTCCTTAAAGGTGTCGTAGCTGTCCTCACGGCAGGCGGTCTGCAGCAGGTAGACAGTCTGCGGATCGATGAGGTGATCCTCGCCGCCGAGCGGGCGCCACTTGGTCAGACCCAGCGTGGGCAACTGATCAGGAGCCGGGCTCTTAAGGATAGCGAGCGCGGCGTCGTAGCGCTCGTTTTGCTCGCGCTCAACGTCCTCGACACCCATACCGCCCACACGGCTCACCGTGCCGGCGAAGTACGCGTTGACGAACTCCGGCGTAAAGCCCACGGCCTCGAAGATCTGCGCCGAATGGTAGCTCTGCACCGTGGAGATGCCCATCTTGGACATGATGGAAACGATGCCGGCGGTCGCAGCCTTGTTGTAGTTGTCGATGCCCTGCCCGGCCGTCACGTCCAGGTCGCCGCGTGCCGCCAGATCGCGGATGCACGCATGTGCGTTGTACGGATAGATACCGCTCGCGGAGTAGCCCACCAGCGCCGCAAAGTCGTGCGGGGACACGGCGTCGCCGCACTCCACCACGATGTCGGCAAAGGTACGCACGCCGGCGCGGATCAGGTGGTTGTGCACGCAGCCCACGGCGAGCAGCGACGGCACGGGCACCTCACCCGCAGCGGCACGATCGCTCAACACCACAATGTTCACGCCATCGCGGACCGCAGCCTCAACGTCCTCTGCAAGCTGCTTGAGCGCAGCCTGCAGCGCGCCCTCGCCGGCATCGCGGCGGTAGACGGCACGGAAACGGCGGGTCTTAAAGCCCACGCGGTCGATGGCGCAGATGCGGTCAAACTCCTCCTCGCTCAGCAGTGGGCGCTCCAGGCGCACCAGCTGGCAGGCCGTACGGGAGTCCTCGAGCAGGTTGCCGTGGTTGCCCAGGTAGAGCGTGGTCGAGGTGACCATATGCTCGCGAAGGGCGTCGATGGGCGGGTTTGTGACCTGGGCGAACAACTGATAGAAGTAGTCAAAGAACGAACGCGTCTTCTTGGACAGGCAGGCCAGCGGCGCATCGATGCCCATCGAGGCGAGCGGCGCCTTACCCTGCTGGGCCATGGGACGCACAACCTCGTCGACGTCATCCCAGTGGTAGCCGAGCTTGGCCATGCGCACGGCAGCGGGCACCTCGGCGTCCTCGGCGGGCGTTGCCGCAACGGGCTCATCGAGCGCGTCAACGGTCAGCGTCTCCTCGGCAATCCAATCACGGTAGGGCGTTTCCTTGGCATAGCGGGCGCGCAACTCATCGTTGTAGATGACGCGCCCGCGGGCAAAGTCGACCTCGAGCATCTGGCCCGGCCCCAGACAGCCGCTCGTCAGGATGTTCTCGGGGCTCACCTCGATGGTGCCCACCTCGCTTGCCAGCATAAAGCGACCGTCGCGCGTCACGTAGTAGCGAGCCGGACGCAGGCCGTTACGGTCGAGGGCAGCGCCCAGGGTGCGACCGTCGGTAAAGGCGATGGCCGCCGGGCCATCCCATGGCTCCATGAGCATGGACTGGTAAGCGTCGTAGGCGCGGCGCTCCTCGCTCAGGCTGTCGTTATGGTCCCACGGCTCGGGCAGCAACATGGACGCGGCGCGCGTGAGCGGGCGACCGTTCATGACCAGGAACTCGAGCACATTGTCCAGAATCGCGGAGTCGGAACCCTCGCGGTTGATGATGGGCATCACGCGCTCAAGATCGTGCTGTAACACGGGGCTGTACAGGTTGGGTTCGCGGGCGCGAATCCAGTTGACGTTACCCTTGAGGGTGTTGATCTCGCCGTTATGGATAATAAAGCGGTTGGGGTGCGCACGCTCCCAGCTAGGCGTGGTGTTGGTGGAGTAACGCGAGTGGACGAGCGCCACGGCCGTCTTGACGGCGGCGTCGTTGAGATCGATGAAGAAGCGGCGCATCTGTGTGGCGACCAGCATGCCCTTGTACACGATAGTGCGCGAGCTCATGGAGCACACGTAGAAGATCTTGTCGCGCAGGGCGAACTCGGTGTCGGCCTTTTTCTCGATGGTGCGGCGGCACACGTACAGACGGCGCTCGAAGGCGTCACCTGCCGGCGTGTCGTCGGGGCGGCCCAGGAAGGCCTGCAGGATAGTAGGCATGCAGGCACGGGCCGTCTCACCCAGGTCGTGCGGGTCGACGGGCACCTCGCGCCAAAAGAGCAGCGGCACGCCGGCCTCGGCGCAGCCCTCCTCAAACACGCGACGGGCATCCTCTACGCCCTTGTCGTCCTGCGGGAAGAACAGCATGGCCACGCCATAGTCGCCCTCTGCCGGCAGAATCTGGCCGCACTTTTGGGCCTCTTTACGGAAAAAGTGATGCGGAACCTGGAACAGGATGCCAGCGCCGTCGCCGGTGTTCTTCTCGAGTCCCGTGCCGCCGCGGTGCTCCAAGTTGACCAGAATGGACAGCGCGTCGTCCAGAATCTGGTGATGGCGCTCACCGTTGATATCGGCAAGCGCGCCGATGCCACATGCATCGTGGTCGAATTCGGGGCGATAAAGGCCCTGCTGCTGAGCGGAATCTGCCTGCATCGCGATCCTCCCCTAGATATTAGTCAGTCAGTTGAATAGGCATACTAGGAGCATCGCCGGCCCGCTGTGTTTCCCGCCCGTTTCGAAACAATCGCGTAACGCACGCAATTATTTTTTTAGTCGTGGTTAACTTTAAAGTCTAAAACGGGTATCCTTTGCGGCGTCAAGCAAACGGCACGTCGCCCATACACAGGAATCGACCATGCTCAACCATCTCAAACAACACTTTGGCTCCCGACGCACCGGTGGTCACGGAGGCCTAGACATTGCGCGGCATATCGGCCCCGGGCTGCTCGTGACCGTCGGCTTTATCGACCCGGGCAACTGGGCCTCCAACATGGCCGCGGGCTCGCAGTTTGGCTACGCGCTGTTGTGGATCGTCACGCTGTCCACGATTATGCTCATTGCGCTGCAGCACAACGCGGCGCACCTGGGTATCGCCACGGGTGCCTGCCTTGCCGAGGCCACGACCCGCTTTCTCCCCCGCATCGTGGGACGCGCGGTGCTCGGCAGCGCCTATCTCGCGACTGTCGCCACCGCCATGGCCGAAGTCCTGGGTGGCGCGATTGCCCTTCAAATGCTCTTTGGGCTGCCCGTGCGCGCGGGCTGCGTCATCGTGGCGGCAGTATCGATGGCGATGCTCATGACGAACTCCTACAAGCATGCCGAACGCTGGATCATCGCCTTCGTAGGCGTGGTAGGACTCTCGTTTTTGGCCGAGCTTGCACTAGTCAAGGTCGACTGGCCGCAAGCCGCCGCAAGCTGGATCACGCCTAGTATGCCCACTGGCTCTGCCGCGATTATCGTGAGCGTTCTGGGTGCGGTCGTTATGCCACACAACCTTTTTCTGCACTCCGAGGTCATCCAATCCATGCACTTCGAAGGCCAAGGCGAGCAGGTTATCGAAGAACGTCTGCGCTATGAGCTCTTCGACACGCTCTTTTCGATGGGCGTGGGCTGGGCAATCAACTCGGCCATGGTCATCCTGGCCGCAACGACCTTCTTTGCGCACGGCATTGTCGTAGACGACCTCGCCGTCGCAGCGGCCACGCTCTCCCCCATCTTGGGCCCGGCGAGCTCGACCATCTTTGCGGTAGCGCTGCTGTTCGCGGGTCTCTCGAGTAGCGTGACGGCGGGCATGGCGGCAGGCACCATCACTGCGGGCATGTTCGACGAGGAATACGACATCCACGACCGACATTCCTCGATCGGGGTGGCGGCCTGTTTCGTCGGCGCAGTGACGGCATGCCTGGTCGTCTCAAATCCTTTTGAAGGTCTCATCTGGAGTCAGGCACTGCTGTCGCTTCAACTGCCGATTACGGTCTTTGTGCTCATACGGCTCACCAGTTCACCCCGCGTCATGGGCAAATACGCCAATTCGCGCCCGCTCAACGCGTTGCTCGCAGGGATCGGTGTCGTCGTGACGATTCTCGATGTCGTGTTGTTGACAGGGATGTAATGGGGCGGGGCACCTACTCAGGCAAACGTCTCGATCTGTAACATCTAGACCCGCTTTCGATGTCTAGATGTTACAGATTGAGATCTTCTGCCGGACGGTTTTGGTTTGTCTCGATATGTAACAAGTGGGCCCAATTTCCACCGTTAGATGTTACAGATTGAGACAAAAGGTCGGTCGGACTCACAACAGACAGGATCGGTCAACAGCAACCGTGATCCCTTGGGGGCGGAGGAAAAGGACCCCGGCCGAGAATTCGACCGAGGCCCTTGGACAGAGCTATGTTCGGCTTTCGCCGTGTGTCTGCGAGCTACTCCTCGACGAGCTCAAACTGATCGGGACCGACGCCGCACACCGGGCACACATAATCCTCGGGCAGCTCGGGCGTATCGACCTCAACCTCGTAACCGCAAACGACGCACACGAACTTATACGTCTTCTTCTCCTCAGCCATGATGTTCTCCTCTCAAACGCGACTGGTGATGTACTTCATTTATCAGTATAGATTCTCAATAATATAATGCAAGTATTTTTAAAACATTTCTAGCCTTGATACGAGGACGCCTTCGGAGGCGTCTTGCCCTTCAGGACCTTATGGTAGTAATCGTAGGTGAGCGGCGTCTCGTCACTCAAGCGCTCGGCATCCTCGACCTCGCCGATAAACAGTAGATGCGTGCCAACATCCACAGTGTCGATCAAATGGCAGCTAAACAGGGCCGCCGCGTGCTCGGGCACATAGGGCATGCCCAGAGCCGTCTCGCGGGTCTCGTATTTGGCAAACTTGTCATAATCGCTGCTAGTGCGGAACCCAAAGTTACCGATGTAGAGCATATCGGCGGTCTGATCGATCACGGTCAGCGCGAACGCTTTGGCCGAAGCGATGACGCCCGAGGTGACGTTGTCCTTGTTCACGGCAACCGAAATGCGCGGCGGCATGGACGTCACCTGCACCGCAGTGTTGATGACGCAGCCGGCGCGCAGCCCGTCTGCCGCGGCGCTCACCACGTACAGACCGCTCGGCATGGTAAAGAACGCAGTTTTGTCCATAACAATCACTCCCCTAACCCGGGTTGGAACCTCATGGATGTATGTACCCACAAAAAAGGCGGCGCCCACAACGGACACCACCTTTGAGACATATGTGTCAAAACAGTATAAGCAAGATGAGACGCCCGCAGTTGCGGTGAAATAAGGACTGAATAGCCCCTCAAACAGGCAAAACAGTCCGTATTCCACCGCAACTTATACAGAACGCCTAGCGATTGCGCTCCTTGAGGGCGCGGTCGATCTCGCGCTGGACATCGCGCTTGGCCATATCCTCGCGCTTGTCGTAAAGCTTCTTGCCGCGGCCTAGGCCCAGCAGCAGTTTTACGCGACCGTCGGTATTAAAGTAGAGCTCCAACGGAACCAGCGCATAACCACGGTTGCGAAGTTTGCCGTCAAGAAAGTCGATCTCCTTGCGGTGCAGCAGCAGACGGCGCCGACGGTCGGGATCGCGATTCCACACGCCACCATGGCTATAAGGGTGGATATGCAGGCCGACGAGCCAGCACTCACCGCCACGAATCAATGCAAAGGTATCGGTGATCTGGCAGGCGCGCTCGCGAATCGACTTGACCTCGGTGCCGCTCAGCTCAATACCGCACTCAAACGTCTCATCGATAAAGTACTCGTGATGTGCCGAGCGATTCTTGGAAATGAGCTTGCGCTCGCGCTTACTGGGCATCGCCGGCCTCCTTGGCGCCATCGGCGTTTGAGCCCGCAGCCTCGCGCTTTGCCCTGCGCTCGGCATTAAGCTCGGCATCGCTCTCGCGCACCAGCTTGATAATCGCCGCGCATGCCTCCTCGCCCACCAGGTCGCGGGCACGGACCGTCAGACGCGTAGCCTCCTGCTTGTCGCCGTCGCTTGCAGCATCGGTCGCGCACATGATCAGGCAGATGGCGATCTCGGCCGAAGGCGAGGTCGGCACGCCCTGCAGGGCGAGCTCACCCATCACATGGTCGTCACTCTCGTCCGCGGCATCCGGATAGGTGGTATGGATCTTGTTGAGCAGGCGCGTCGTATGCGCATCATTGGGCGCCAGGCGCAGCGCCAGACGCGCGCAGCCCACGGCTGCCGAAATGTTCTCGGTCTCGGGCTCCAAGAAGTACTGACCCAAGTTGGTGTAGGCACGTGCGGCGCACTTACCGTCGCTCGCGCGCTCCAGCACCGAGAACGAGAGCGATGCCCACTCCTGCTTGTCCTCGAGCGCGCGGAACAGCTCGGCCAAGTCCAAGCGATAGTTGCAGTTCATGGGATCCCAACGCACGGCCTGCATCAGGGCATTCCGAGCACTCACATAATCCTGCTGGCGAATGTAGGCAAACGCCATGTCGGAGTACAGGCGGTCAAAGGGAACCTCGACCTGCACCAGCTCGCGCGGATCCTTCTCCACGCGGCGATAGGCCAGGCGCTCAAACTTGCTGTCGAAGCTAAAGTACTGGCGCTTCTCCTCCGTCTTGCACTCAGCGTCGATATACTCCTCGGCGAGCTCCACCAGACGCTCAAGCAGCGGCGTCGCCGTAGCCAGGTCGCCCTGCGCCAGATAGTTCTCGGCATACGTGATGTCTTCCAAGCTGATAGGCAGGTCCATGACAACTCCTCGGTCCGGGCGGCAGACTCAACGCGCGCCTTAAATATCGGTCAATACACAAAACCCGGGTCTCTTACGAGGCCCGGGCGTTCAATTTTGGTAGCCCGTACCAGATTCGAACTGGTGATCTCCGCCTTGAGAGGGCGGCGTCCTAAACCGCTAGACGAACGGGCCATATGTAGCAAATGCAATGGCTGGGATGGAGGGAGTCGAACCCCCATTGACGGAACCAGAATCCGCTGTCCTGCCATTAGACGACATCCCAATGACTGCATCGCTGCGCTCGGCTGTGCCTTTGCGCAAGAAAGAAATATACGGGAAGTCCGGCCGTGACGCAAGCCCCAATTTTGACTTTTTTGAAATTCAGTCAAATACGGCCAACACGTGAAGGACCTGTGAAGTCGACCGCTGCACACGAAGGGCAAAACGCCGCGAGCGGTAGCCGTCAACCGTTGGCAGATTCTACCGCGAAAACGATAGCACCAGGCAACACAATCGAAGTATCAATGATCACGTAGATATCGAGGCGCCATGGACGAAGAGCTTGATTACCTATGGGAGACCCTGGGCCTCGAGATCACTGCTGACCTTTGGCCCGAACGGGACAAAATCCATCCCACTCTGCGCCCCGCCATCACGGTGATGCAGGCAAAATACCGCCGTGCATCCTTTTTGATCATGCGGATGTCATGGCACGCGGGACTCCCCGACCTTAAGCGAATCCAGGCAAGCCTCGTCGAGCTGTCCGGTATGCCGACTGTCATATCCGAGGCGCACCTGGAGCAGCGACAGCGCGAGCGACTGCAACAGCAGCGGATTCCCTTTATCTGCCCCGGTGTTCAGGCATATCTGCCCTTTATGGACGAGGAGTACTGGAGCGGCAAGCCCAACAAGCACGTAAAGGTCTACGATCCGCACGAATGGGCACAGCTCGAGGATTGAGCCGAGCGAGCCCGCCGATGGAAAACACGTCCCACCCTGAGCACTCAAAACGGGTCGCACTTTCCGCAGCCGCTACAGCAACGCCTCGACCCAAGCCGATTCCCTAAAGCCGGGAATCGCAAAGTCGTCGCCCACCAGCAGTGGGCGCTTGACCAGCATGCCGTCGGTCGCCAGCAGCTCGTAGCACTCCCGATCCGTCATGCCCGCATCTAGACGTGCCTTCAGGCCCAGCTCTCGATATTTCATGCCCGACGAATTAAAGAAGCGCCGCACCGGCAGTCCCGAACGAGCAATCCAGGTCGCAAGCTCATCAGCCGCGGGATTGTCCAAAACGATATCGCGGTCGATATACTCTACCCCGTGTTCGTCCAGCCATGCCTTGGCCTTCTTACAGGTCGAGCACTTGGGATATTCAACAAACAGTACGGTCATGGAAATCCTCCGAATATAGATCGGCCAACGCAGGCACACGCCACACGAGGCGCCTTCGCATGATGGGCCAATTGTAGCCCACGGGTCACACGCTAAACGAACCGTACCCCGAATCCGCGTTTGATGAACGGCAGCAGCTCCATTGCCTCGGGCGTGATATGACCCGCAACGTTCATGCGCTCGTCACCGGGAAGATCGACCCGCGCAATCTCAAGCTCGCCTTCGTAGCGCCCATAGCCGCTATTGCTCACAGCGATCGACCCCGCCTTTCGCGGCAGGCCGGCACCGGCATCCATCGGCACGGAATCCGGCTTAAGCGTCGTACGCGACTCCTGAGACCTAAAGATGAGGGTGCTCGAATCGGGTCGGTCGTGATGAATCTGCCCACGTACATAGGCATAACCGGGCTCAAGCTCGCATTGCAGGTCCACGTATCCGGCGGAAACATGAGCAAACTGCGTCCAGCCCGCATCGGAAAGATCGGGGTCGCCGACCAACACAATGTCGCAATCGGCGCCATGTGCAAGCTCAAGCATATTGAGAGCAACCTTTGACGCGCGACCGCGCTGCGCCTCGACCGTCGGCAGTCCCTCGAATACCGGCCCGCGAACGTTGGCATCACCCGGCACAAAAGCCATGATTTCGAATCCAAGCGCCGCAAGACGAAGATTCACCCGAGCAATGTCCTCCAGAGCTAAACCGGTATAAGGCTTGGGGTAAAAATTGTGGCAGGCGGCAAAACGAGTCACATCGGCACCGGCCTCACGCCACGATGCGATTTCAACAGAACTCACCGTCGATGCATTGACCACAATGCGAAATACACCGGACAGCTCCGCGACCCGCTGGGCGCTAAAGCCATAGTCCAAACGAAGGTATTCCAACCCCAGATCGCGCAGGTCCTCGATGCGCTCAAGCCCGAGCAAATCACACGTGCGAGGCCCCACATCGGCAGTGAGCGCAATGCCGCGGGCGGAGAGCAGCGACAGCACATGACGGACCTTATCGGCATACGCCGCTCCCCCATCCTCGGGAATATGCAGTGAGGTGAACGCGTAGCGCGCACCCGCCGCGGCACCACGCTCAATCGTCCGCTCAATATCCTGCAGAGGGCTGGAAAGATAAATCGAAATACCCGTTTTCACGCTACAACGCTCCTTTAAAAAAGGCCGGCGGAGCAGTTAGCCCCGCCGGCACAACCATAGCATCAAGAAATCTGCCGCGCGCTGCGAGCCCTGAGCAACACGGCTCGCGATATCAAACTATTCGCCAAAGAACTCGTTGATCTTCTGCTCGTCGACGCCAAAGAACCACGTCAGGACAAAGCCGGCGGCATAGGCAAGCAGCATAGCGGCAACGTAGCCGAGCTGCTGGCCTGGAACGACGATCAGCAGGCCAAACAGACCGGAAACGCCCTGAGAAACCGTGCCGATGTGAAGCAGCGCCGCGAGCGCGCCGCCAAATCCGGCACCCAGGCAGGCCGTCACAAACGGACGAACGAGCGGCAGCGTAACGGCATACATCAGAGGCTCGCCCACACCGAGGATTCCAACGGGAATGGACTCTGCGACGTACTTCTTGAGCTTGGCGTTCTTGGTCTTAAAGTACAGCGCCAGACCGGCACCGACCTGGCCGCCGCCAGCCATCATAAGGATGGGAAGCAGGTAATTGATGCCCTTGGTAGCACCGTCGGGATCGTTGAGCATAGCGTGGATCGGCGTGAGCGCCTGATGCAGGCCGACGGAAACCAGCGGCAAGAAGCCTGCCGACAGGATATAGCCGCCCAGGACGCCCAGCTTCTCGAAGATAAAGGTAAGGACGCTAAAGATCGCCGTCGTCAGCCATGCGCCAACCGGCTGGATGACGAGCATCAGAGCAAAGGCGCCGATGATGAGCACCAGCAGCGGGGACAAGAACGTGTCGAGTGCGTTGGGCATAACCTTGCGAATCTGACGCTCCATCCAGGCAAAAAATGCGCCAGCGATAAGAGCCGCGATCATGCCGCCCGCTGCGGGGTTGTACTGCGCATTGGTGAGCGGCAGCAGAATGGCAGTGGCAGGATCAGCCGCGCCAGGCGCAAGCAGGGGCATGGCACTGTTGGCGATACACATCATGCCGGCGATGCCGCCCAGCGCAGCGGAGCCGCCAAACTCACGTGCCGCGTTATAGCCCACCAAGATGGGCAGATAGGCAAACAGGGCCCAGCCCATGGAACGAATGCCCTGGTACCACCACTCGCCTGCAAGCGCGCCTGCCGTCGAGACGTTAATGACGTTGCAGATACCGTTGATGAGGCCAGCCGCAATGATGCCGGGAAGCAGGGCGACGAAGACATTGGAAATCTTCTTGAGGAAGGCCTGAACCGGCTTGGACTCGTACTTTGCCTTCTGCGCGGCCTTGTTTGTGGCCGCAGCGTCAACCACGCTCTCGTCGGCAACGCCTTTCGCAAGGCCGGTGAGCTTGGAGAACTCCTCGAGCACCTTATTCACCTTGCCCGGCCCCAGCACGATCTGCATCGTGTCGTCCTCGACCAAGCCCATCACGCCGTCGAGTGCCTTAATACCCTCCGTGTCGACGCTGCCCGTGTCTTTGACGGTCATGCGCAGGCGCGTCATGCACGCCGCGTTTGCGAGCACGTTGTCTTTACCGCCCAAAAGGTCCAGCAGCTTTTGAGCCAGCTCTTTGTTCGTCATAACTCCTCCTTGTATTGGGTATCTCGTTTGGATGTCATATCAGCTCACGCCGCGCACCTATTGGGCATCGGCATTGCTCTTCTCATGGCCACTCACCGCAGCACGGACATGGCCTCGCGCTCGCTCAAGAGCTACCGCAGCCTGCTCGACATCGCAGTCCAGCAGTACCGAGACAATAGCGGTTTTTACGTGGCCGCCGGCATCTGCAAGCGCCTGAATAGCGCGCTCGCGCGTGCAGCCGGTCGCCTCCATCACGATGTTCTGGCCGCGCACCACCAACTTCTCGTTCGTCTGCTGCACATCGACCATCAGGTTTTGGTATACCTTGCCGATCTTGACCATGGCACCGGTCGAAATCATGTTGAGAATGAGCTTTTGAACCGTTCCCGCCTTGAGCCTCGTTGAGCCGGTCAGCACCTCGGGACCGGACACGGGTTCAATGGCAAGATCTGCGCTCTCCCCGATCTTCGACCCTTGGTTGCAGGCAATTGCAATGGTCTTGCACCCAGTTGCCTTGGCGTACACAAGGCCGCCCACCACATAGGGAGTACGGCCGCTTGCCGCCAGGCCAACGACAAGATCCTTGTCCGAGAGTCCACGCTCCCGCAGGTCGCTCGCGCCAAGTTCCTCGCTGTCTTCGGCACCTTCGACAGCCTTGATAAACGCCGTCTCGCCTCCGGCAATGAGCCCGACAATCAGATCGGGTGACACGCCAAACGTGGGCGGACACTCCGAAGCGTCGAGTACGCCCAGACGACCGCTGGTGCCTGCGCCCATGTAAAAGACGCGCCCGCCGCGCTCGAGTGCCTCAGCAGCCCAGTCGATTGCTGTGGCAACCTGAGGCAACACCTTCGTGACCGACTGGACGGCACGAAGATCCTCATCATTCATCGTCGTGACGATTTGCAGCGATGTCATCGTATCGAGGTCCATTGAACTTTGATTACGCTGTTCGGTCGTGAATTTTGTTAAATCGAGCATTTCATTCACCTCATCTTTCCTGTTTCTCGATGTAGTTTTGCTTAATGACATGCGTCGCCCGTTCGTAGTCGCTGGCAACGTAAGCAGCGTACAGGGCATCGACAACCATAAGCTGGGCCATACGCGAAGCCATGGCACCGCTGCGGACCAAGGGTTCACTCGCAGCGACGCCGAGCACGGCATCGGCCACGGTGGCAAGCTTGGATGATCCATCTACTTTGGTAACGGCCACAACGGGACAGTTGTGACGTTGAGCCTCGGCGGTGCAGTCCAGCACCTCTTGCGTCAAGCCCGAGTAGCTAAAGGCGATTGCCATATCGCCCTCATGCATGTTCTTGGCACACAAGAGCTGATCATGCCAGTCGTCGTACAGATGGCACTCCTTGTCGACACGCATGAGCTTTTGCGCCAGATCGTGCGCGACCAAACGAGAGGCACCGATACCGAACAGATTGACCGCACGTGCCCGCTTAAGATAGGCCGCACATCGCTCCAAGACGGTGTAATCGAGCGTTCGCGCCGTCGCTTCGATCGTGCGCACGTTGCTTTTCATCACCTTCCCCACGATACGTTCGACGCTGTCATCCATGGAGATGTCCTCGAGGGCAACGTCTTTCTTGTCACCCAAGAGCGCCAGCTCGGCAATCAGTTCGCGCTGGAACTCCTTGTAGCCCGCAAAACCCAAGCGCTTGCAAAAGCGCAAAATGCTCGAGGGCGAGGAGAACGTGGCATCGGCAAGACCGCGGACGGACAGCCCGACCACCTCGTGCGGATGAGCGCTTACATATGCGATGACATTGCGTTCCGCCGGGCTCGCGCTGAGCTCACGCTCGCGAAGCCGCAAAAGCAATCCGTTTGCCATCTCAAACACCTCCGTTGAGAAGAATTAAAGACCAACGAACGATTCGTACCGGATACAAATAGCTTTTACGGTACATTGTGCCGCATCGTGGCGCACAAAGGGCGAGCGTTCTACCGCTCGCCCCTCAAATCCGACCGCTCGGAAATACGCGCGACACAAAACAATTCAACAAGGTCGCATTATCAGAAACGGGTTTGTTACCGGCTAGTGCCTCGCATGGGCGCCGATGGGGCGCGTCGCGTGGTGCACCCATGCGGAGACCAGCAATACCAACAGCATGGCGGTGACATAGCCCGCGGCATCGAAGCCCAGGTCGATCATGTCGAAATGACGACCAGGAACAAAGATCTTGTGCACTTGGTCGCCGACAGAGCAGACGGCGCAAAAGAGCGCAGCGAGTGCGTACCGGAATCGCGCGCATGGCAGGCATTCGCCCAGGCATGCCACTGTCGTCGAAGCAAACAGTCCTACAAAGAAGAACTCAACGGTATGTGCGACGCGACGAATGTTGGCGCCCATCCACAGCCGAACGGGCGCAAGCGGGTCGGGATGAACGGTGGCAGTCGTTGAATCCGCGCCCTCGACGGCATCCCCTGCCTGGGACTCCTGAGCGGCGTCGGGTCGCACGTCCGCGGCCCGTCCTTCCACCGCGCGCGCAGTGGACTCGCTGAGCGACGACGTCTGCTCCACGTTTTGCTCCGTCAGCATCCAAATACTTGCCAGCGTCACGACCAGCAGGACAACCGAAATCCATCCGACTATGTGCTTCACACGCGCCAAGGGCTAACCTCCGTCATTTTTTGAGCAGCAGCGAGTGTACCCCCAAATGCAGTTGTCGCCGCAGCGAAATCCAAAATGTTCGAATCGGGGCGCCAAAGGACCGTGGCGCCCCTACTCCATCTCGCGCATCCAGCGATCGAACGTCCCCACGCACACGCCTAGCCGTTTTGCCGCCTGACTCCGCGTGATATCACCCGCCTCGTAGGTATCGCGCACCAGCTCGAATTGCGGGGGACAGGGCTTGCGGGGCCGGCCAAAGCGCACGCCGCGCGCTCGCGCCGCCGCAATGCCCTCGGCTTGGCGCCGGTGAATGTTCTCGCGCTCCACCTGCGCCACATAGCTCAGCAGCTGCAAAACAATATCGGCAATCAACGCACTCGTCACGTCCGACCCACCACAGTCTCTGGCACGCGTGTCGAGCAATGGCATGTCCAGCACCACGATGGCGGCGCCGAGCTCTTTGGTTATGCACCGCCATTCCTCGAGGATCTCGCTGTAGTTACGGCCCAGCCGATCAATGGAAAGTACCACCAGCACATCACCGGAATCCAACGCGCACAGCAGCTCGCGATACCGCGGTCGATCGAAGTCCTTGCCACTCGCATGGTCGGCAAATATATTCGCCGGTTCCACGCCATAGGCGCCCAGCGCATCCAGCTGCCGATTCAGATTTTGATCACGCGAGCTCACCCGCGCATACCCGTACACCGTTGTCATCTCATCCCCGCTCTCTCGTAAACCTCCCAAAAAGGGACAGGTTTATTTTGGTAGGTTTTATCTCCCCTATAGCAGGCGGAAGACGCAAGCGCGCGAGCGGAAAGACGACTGAGCCGGCACAAAAAAGGCGGCCCCAAAAGACCGCCCCGTTCTCTATGAATCACCAGATTCCGGCTAATGAATAAGCCTGAAATCCAAGTGCCCGCGCGTGGTGTTGACGCGCGAGACCTCGATGATCACGCGCTGCCCCAGCTCGTAGCGAGTCCCCGTGTCGGCACCCGTGAGCGTGAGCGCGTCCTCATCAAACTCAAACCACTCGTTGCCCAGACTCTTGATCGAAACCAAACCCTCAACCTGTGTCAGATCAAGGCGCACAAAGAGGCCCATGCTGCTGACCCACGAAATCGTTCCGGCGTAGCGCTCACCCAGGCGATCCTCGTAATACTGGGCGATCTTGATCTTTTGCGTCGCATGGCTGGCGGCGTCGGCCGCACGCTCGGCATCGCTGCACGCGCGGCAGATTTGCGGCAGGATGCGCGGCAGGGACTCGCGACCCTTACCGATCAGCCGCGGCGTACGCACCAAGGCGTCCTTGCCGCCCAGCTGCTCATATGCCAGCTGCAGCTTGAGTACGCGATGCACCACCAGGTCGGGATAGCGGCGAATGGGACTCGTAAAGTGGCAATAGCACGGCGCGGCAAGTGCAAAGTGACCCTCGTTGCGCGGCTTGTACAGTGCGCGCTGCATACTGCGCAGTAGCAACGTGTTGACGAGCGGCGCGTTGGCCGTACCGGCTGCGGCATCAACCGCCGCCTGCAGCTCGTCGGGGCTTCCCAGAGCAATGCCTGCCGCGCGACGGTCATCGATGATACCCAGCTGTGCCAGCGCCACGGCGGCACCGTGCAGGCTGTCGGGGCTGGGATCGTCGTGCACGCGATAGCAGGCCTCGATATCGCGGTCGGCTAGCCACTCCGCCACGCACTCGTTGGCCAGCAGCATGGCTTCCTCAATCAGCGACGTGGCACACGAGCGCTCACGGGCCACGATCTGCACGGGCACACCGTCCCCATCCAACAGCGCACGGATCTCGGCCGTATCAAAGTCGACCGAACCGCGCGCGCGACGAATACGACGGCGAAGCTCGGCGAGCTCGTTGGCAGCTACGAGGAAATCCCCCAAGTCGACGTTATAGCCGCGGGCGGTTTTCTCGCACGCAAGCCCGCGCTCGAGCGCTTCCTCGCGCGAGGCTTCAACCGCGGCAACATCCTCGGCGGCGCCCTCCAGCACCGAATACTCCACCGCACCGGCACGTACCAGCAGCGCCTCGGCGCCGTCGTAGTCCATGCGCACGCGCGAGCGGATCACGCTGGGATAGGGATCGTAATGGCGCACGCGACCCTGCGCGTCGAGCTCAATGTCGACGGTAAACGCCAAGCGGTCCTCGTCGGGACGCAGCGAGCACAAATCGTTCGACAGGCGCTCGGGCAACATGGGCAGCACGCGATCGGCAAGATACACCGACGTCGTGCGATGGCGAGCTTCCAGATCGATATGTCCGTCCCAGGCGACATAGTGCGAAACGTCGGCAATATGGACACCCAGCTTGTAGCCACCCTCGGGCGTGCGCTCCAGCGAAATGGCGTCGTCAAAGTCGCGCGCGTCGACCGGGTCAATCGTAATGACAAAGCGGTCGCGCAGGTCGCGGCGGAGCGGGTCCTTGAGCGCCGAGGCCACATCGAGCGAAAGTGCCTCGGCCTCGGCTAGCGCGGCCTCGGGATACGTATCGGTATAGCCATAGCGCGCCATCACATACTGAACGCCCAAATCGGGCGCATCATCGCCGCCAATACGGCGCTCGATCGTCACGGTGCCCGATTCCAGACGCGTCGGATATGTCAGAATGCGCGCGACGACCGCATCGCCCGGATGAACACCCAAGCGCTCCGCCGAGGTGTCCTCCGGCAGAATAAAGAAATCGGCCTTAAGGCGAGAATCAAGCGGCTCGATCACCCCGAGCGGGCCGGCGGTCTGGTACGTGCCCACCACACTAATGGCCGCACGCTCGACGACGCCCTCGATTACGGCGCGTCGCTCGCCATGCGGGCTGTTCTTAATACTTACGGCAACGGTATCGCCGTCCATAATCTCGCGCTTGCCGCGGCCCATGACCTTGTAGTCGCCGTTTTCGGTTACAACGTAGGCGCTATGCTCATGGAGCTGCACGCGTCCGGTCAGACTCGGGCGACGCTCGCTGCGCACCGGCCCGCGCTTATTGCGAGCTCCACGCTTATGCTTGTTATTGCGCCCCATGGCGCCTCCTTACTATCGATGGCCGCTTACACCCCAAGAGTCTACCCAAATGATCCCTAGGGGACAAAAAACGGGCCGCCCCCAAAAGAGACGACCCGTTGAAGGAACGAATTCCAAGCACGCCTACACGCGCAGATAGCGGCGCATGGCGATGGCGGAACCAAAGAGACCGATAATGACGCCGACCAAAATCAGCGCGGCATAGGTCACCAGGTAGTACTGCATCGGCAGCGCAAACGACATCCAGCCGATGCTCTCCTGCAAACGCGGAACCATCAAGTTACGCAGCAGCTCCAGCACGCCGATGGAAAGCAACGAGCCCAAAATGGCCTGCAGCACGCCCTCGGTAATGAACGGCCCGCGAATGAAGCCGTTGCTTGCGCCCACCAGACGCATGATCGCGATCTCACGACGACGCGCCGTAATGGACAGGCGAATCGTGTTGTTAATGAAAATGAACGCGATAAAGGTCAGCAGACCGACGAGCACTACAGCGGCGATACGGATGTAGTTCGTCACCTGGAACAGGCGGCTCACTTCCTCCTGGCCGTACAGAACGCTCGCGTTAACGTCGCCGTCGTCCGCGATCTTCTGAAAATCGGCGTTCTTCTTGAGCTTCTGGGCCGTGCTCTCGACCATGGACGGATCGTCCATCTCGATGGCATACGAAGCCGGCAGCGGGTTCTGACCGTCGAGCGCGCTCATGGTAGCGTCGGCGTTACCCGACATCTTGCTCGTGTACTCGGCCAGCGCGTCGTCCTTATCCTTGTACGTCACGGACTTGACGTTGCTCCACGTCTTGAGCTCGGCCTCAAAGGCCTGAACATCTGCCTGGTCGGCGTCATCGCTAATAAAGGCGTTGATGACGACCTGATCCTCGACGGTGCCGATCACGGAGTTCAGCATCGCGGAGCCCATGATGAACAGGCCGATGATAAACAGCGAAAGGAAGATCGTGATGACGGCGCCGAGCGAGGTAGTCCAGTTACGGAAGAAGTGACTGATTGCCTCTTTGAAGGAGTAGCCCACGTTAGTTGGTGCCATAGTTGCCGTAACCTCCCCTCTCCTGGTCGCGGATAACGTGGCCGCCCTCGAGGGCGATCACGCGACGGTGCATGCTATCGACCATCTCGCGGTCGTGCGTGGCGACGATCACGGTGGTGCCGGTGCGGTTAATACGCTCAAGCAGCTTCATGATGCCCAGCGAGATCGCCGGGTCGAGGTTACCCGTGGGCTCGTCGCAGATCAGCAGCGGCGGACGGTTGACCATAGCGCGGGCGACGGCGACGCGCTGCTGCTCGCCACCGGAAAGCTGGTCGGGCAGCGAGTCCATCTGATCGGCCAGACCGACCAGACGCAGCACCTCCGGCACCTGGCTGCGAATGACGCCCTTGGGCTTGCCGATGCACTGCAGGGCAAACGCCACGTTTTCGTAGGCGGTCTTTTGCGGCAGGAGCTTAAAGTCCTGGAACACGGCGCCAATCTGACGACGCAGGAACGGAACCTTGCGGTTCTTGATCTTCATGAGATCCTGGCCGGCGACCAAAATGCGACCGCTTGTGGGCTTGACGTCGCGGTTGAGCGTCGACAGCAGCGTGGTCTTACCCGAGCCGGAGTGACCGACCAAAAAGACGAACTCGCCCGGATAGATCTCGATGTTGATGTCGTCGAGTGCGGGCTTGTTGGGCTGCGCCGGATAGATCTTGGTGACGTGCTCCATAAGGATGACGGGCTCGACACCGGCCTGCTTGGCCATCTTTTTGCGGCTGGCCTGCGGGTCGATGGGCGCAAACACCGACGTGAAGTCGGGGTTGTTGAGCGCGCTGTCGAGGCTTGCAACCTCGGCGGCCTGATCGCGCTCGACCACGGGAGCCGCAGGCTGCGTGGGGTCGGGAATGCCGGCAAAAAGACCGGACTGCGCGGGCTGCGGCGCGGGAGCCGCAGGGGCCAAGGGGTCGGGGATGCCGGCCATGGTAGGCTGCGGCGTGGCGGCGCTCATCTGAGGCTGAGCCACGCGGGCGGTCACCGTCTGAACGGGCTCAAAGCCAGCCGTGCCGGAAAGCGCAACATCGTTGTTGGGATTGTAGGCAAAGGGATCTGCCGCCGGCTGTGCCTGATCTGCCGGCTGTGCGGGGATCGGGCTAAACAGCTGATCCTCTGAATCCGGAGTGGCGAAACGACTGCCCGCGACGCTCGGCTGCGTCTTGGGGGCTTCATCGCCCGCACCGGAGGTACGGAAGTGGTTACCCACTGGTGCTCCTTATCGTCGTGCGTTTAAACTACATGAGCGCTTTACATTTTAGCAGCATTAGCTTTGCTGCACATAAGAAGCATGGCGGGCTTTGGGATCCCACCGGCCGGGCGCAGGGTTACCTCCCAAATCGTCCTCGCGCATGGCCGGCATTTGTCCTGCTCCTGCGGAGCTGCGGACAAACGCCGGCCTGCGCTGCGGAAAGATTTGGGAGGTAACCCTGCGCCCGGCCTGCGGCTACTATGGGGCCGACGCACCAACTTGAGATGCTGCGCATACAAAGTTGGAAGGGTCTGAATTGCACTTTGTTGGGATGGGCCCGTTTCCCCATGGGAACTTTGCTTGGCAGGACTCTAATTTAAATTCAACAAAAACAGGGGCGCCCTCTTTGGGGATGCCCCTGTTCTGGCTTGGATGTGGTTGTTGAGACGATACTTTACCTCGTCTTGCCTTATGCCAAGAACTCCTTGGTGGTCGCCACGATGTTGGCGGCGTCCAGGCCGTACTTGTGCAGGAGCTCGGCACCCGGGCCGGACTCGCCGAAGGTGTCGTTGACGCCAATCTTCTTGAGCGGCGTCGGGCACTGCTCGCACAGAACATCGGCAACGGCGCTGCCCAGGCCACCGATCACGGAGTGCTCCTCGACGGTCACGACGTGGCCGGTCTTGGTGGCGCTCTTGACGATCAGGTCGGCATCGATGGGCTTGATGGTGTGCATGTTGATGACCTCGGCATCGATGCCCTCGGCAGCAAGCTGCTCAGCGGCCTCGAGAGCCTCGCCGACCATCAGGCCGCAAGCGATGATGGTGACGTCGGCGCCCTCGCGCATGACGATGCCCTTGCCCACCTCGAACTTGTAGGTCTCGGGGTCGTTGATGACCGGCGAGGCCAGACGGGCAAAGCGCATGTACACGGGGCCGTCGCACTCGTAGGCGGCGCGCGTCACGGCGCGGGCCTCGACGTCATCGGCGGGAACAATCACGGTCATGCCGGGGATAACGCGCATGAGGGCGATATCCTCGCAGCACTGGTGCGTGGCGCCATCCTCGCCTACCGAGATACCGGCGTGCGTGGCACCGATCTTGACGTTAAGGTGCGGATAGCCGATGGAGTTACGGACCTGCTCAAAGGCGCGGCCGGCGGCGAACATGGCAAAGGTGCTCGCAAAGGCAACGCGACCGGTGGTTGCGATACCGGCGGCAACACCCATCAGGTTGCTCTCGGCAATGCCCACATCGAAGAAGCGGTCGGGGCAGGCGGCCTTAAACTTGCCGGTCTGCGTGGCGGCGGCCAGGTCGGCGTCGAGGACCACAAAGTCATCGTGCTCGTTGGCGAGCTCGACGAGGGCCTCGCCGTAGCTTACGCGCGTGGCGATTTTCTTGACGTCTGCCATCCTAGAGCTCCTCTCCGGCGGCCGTGAGCTCTGCCATGGCCTGCTCAAACTGTTCATCGTTGGGGGCCTTGCCGTGCCAACCTACCTGGTTCTCCATAAAGGAAACGCCCTTGCCCTTGGTGGTCTCGGCGATAATGGCGGTCGGCTGACCCTTGGTGGCGCGGGCCTCGGCAAAGGCGGCGCGGATCTGATCGAAATCGTTGCCGTCGGCAAGCTCCACCACGTGGAACTTGAAGGCGCGGAACTTGTCGGCGAGCGGCATGGGGTCGTTGACTTCCTCGACGGGGCCGTCGATCTGCAGGCCGTTGTGGTCGACGATCACGCAGAGGTTGTCAAGCTGCTGGTTGCCGGCAAACATGGCGGCCTCCCAAACCTGGCCCTCCTCGCTCTCGCCGTCGCCCAGCAGGGCGTAGGTGCGATAGTCGTCGCCCCAGTGCTTGGCGGCAACGGCCATGCCCACGGCGGCGGAGATGCCCTGGCCGAGCGAACCGGTGGACATGTCAACGCCCGGGGTGTCGTTCATGTTGGGGTGACCTTGCAGATGGCTGCCGATGTGGCGCAGCGTCTTGAGATCCTCCTTGGGGAAGAACCCGCGCTCGGCAAGCACGGCGTACAGGCCAGGTGCGCAGTGACCCTTGGAAAGCACGAAGCGATCGCGGTCGGCCTTGCGGGGGTCGGCCGGGTCGACGTTCATTTCCTCAAAGTACAGATAGGTCATGATGTCGGCAGCGCCGAGCGAACCGCCCGGATGGCCGGACTTGGCAGCGTGCACGCCGGTGACGATGCCCTTCCTTACCTCGTTGGCAACCTTTTTGAGCTCTTCGTCGCTCATTGTGCCTTCCTTTCATCCTCATTAGACAAAATGCGCACGGCACCGAAGGTAATCCCAACACAGCCGCAATGCACGTACGTCATTCATTATGCTGGAAACTGATGGCTTTACCAGAGTTTTTATCATTATTTGAACAATTTAGCAGGCAGAACCGCTGATGAAACGGTTTATCAATGTGAACGTCTTTTGGATGGAACGCGGTCGCCCCTACGCGCTAATGTCCTTGAATCCCTCGCCGAAGGCTTCCGTAACGTCAGCGACCGTCACAATGGCGTGAGGATCGCGCTCGCGCACGATCGTCTTGAGGGTATTGAGCTCTCGACGGCTCACGATGACCATAATCACCGGCTTCTCGGCACCCGAATACATGCCAGTCGCCTTAAACTTGGTACAACCACGACCCAGGCCATACATGATATCGGCAGCAATATCAGGGAACTTGTCCGAGATGATGAGTACCATACGGCGCTTGTTGCCACCATCGACCACGGCATCGATCACGTAGCCGCTAATGACCATCGAAAGGCCTGCATATAGAGCGTTTTCGATTGAAAAGACCGGAGCCGACAGCGCGCATACGGCAACATCGATCGCCATGACGGTCGAGCCCACCGGCAGC
Organism: Collinsella aerofaciens; assembly: GCF_028207065.1. Lineage (GTDB taxonomy): Bacteria > Actinomycetota > Coriobacteriia > Coriobacteriales > Coriobacteriaceae > Collinsella > Collinsella aerofaciens_AR. Next base: position 16,267 of record NZ_JAQLFP010000006.1, on the reverse strand, counting down.
GAGGTGTTACGCGAGATGATTTGGCCAATCGTGTCCGAGCCGCCGGTGTTGGCGCCGGCGCGCAACACCATGCCGTAACCGATGCCCGTAATAATGCCGCCCCACATGGCAGGAAGCATCAGGTCCGCATCCGCCAGAGGTGCTACAAACGGGGCGAACAGATCGGTAAAAAAGCCCAGCAGCACAAAGCCCGTCGCGGTCTGCACCACGTAGAACATGCCGCCCTCGCGCATAACGACCAACAACAGCAAGGCGTTCATCACGATCGTCTGAATACCAACGGGAAGCGATAGGCCGCGCGATGCACCGACCGCCTGGATAATGGTGGCAAGGCCCGTAACGCCACCGGCAGCAAGGCCGTTGGGGATCAAAAACAGGTCGGTCGCAATAGCGGCCAGAGCGCACCCCAACATAATCTGGGGCAGGTCGTGAAAGAAGTTCATCGAAAGAATGCGCTTGATGTCCAGACGATATGCCATGCTGCCTCCCTCAAAAAAGCGCACCCAAACGGATGCGCTTCGAACTTCTTGCTGTATTCGATTCTACCGATTCGCCGGACAAAAACCACCCCTGCGCAGGGTTTGCTCTGGATACAAAACCACCCTGCTGGGAGGGTTTTAATCCATTTCCACATAAACCGGGCGGTTTAAGCAGACGGGGTCTCCGCATCAGCGTTGCCAGTGGCCCAGCGATGGTAGCCAATAACAAACGGGTCCAGGTCGCCATCGTCAAGAACGGCCTCGACATTGCTGGTCTCCACGCCCGAGCGCAGATCCTTGACCATCTGGTACGGGTAGAGCACGTAGCTGCGAATCTGGTTGCCAAAACCAATCGTGGTCTTGGGTCCGCGAATCTCATCGAGCGCCTCGGCACGCTTCTCGAGCTCAATCTCGTACAGGCGAGCCTTGAGGATCTGCATGCACGCGGCCTTGTTCTGGATCTGGCTGCGCTCGTTTTGGCAGGTGACCACAATGCCGCTGGGGAAATGCGTCACGCGCACGGCGGAGTCGGTGGTGTTAACGCCCTGGCCGCCCGGGCCGCTCGCGTGGTACACGTCCACGCGGATGTCATCGGGACTGATCTCGATGTCGATATCATCGGGTAGCACGGGGATGACCTCGACGCCGGCAAACGTGGTCTGGCGGCGCTTCTTGTCGTCGGTGGGGCTGATGCGAACCAAGCGGTGGACGCCGGCCTCGGCGCGCAGCATGCCAAATGCGTCCTTGCCCTCGACGGTAAAGGTCGCGCGGTCGATGCCGATGACCTCGGCTGCGGGACAGTCGTTGATGGTGACCTTCCAGCCGCGACGCTGGCAGTACTTCATGTACATCTTAAAGAGCATGAAGGTCCAGTCCTGGGCCTCCAGACCACCCTGTCCGGGCTTGATGGTCACAATGGCATCGCCGTGATCGAACTCACCGGTAAACCAGCTCGAAAGCTCAAGCTCATCGATGGCACGGGCCAGGCGCTCAGCCGTGGCTGTAGCCTCCTCGCGAAGGGCGACGGCGTCGGGGTCATCCCCCATCTCCTCGGCAAGCTCCAGCGCAGCGCGGGCATCGGAAAGCTCGCCGCGCGCGGTGTCCACGGCAGCGATATCTTCCTTGGTACGCGCGATCTCCTCCATGGTGGCACGGGCGGCGTCGGCGTCATCCCAAAAGCCAGGGGCAACACTTTTGGCCTCGAGCTCGGTCACACGGGTACGCTTCTCGTCCAGGTGGAGATACGACTCGACCTCGCCGAGCCGGTCCGCGAACGCGTCCAGCTCGGCGGGCGTTATCTCTAAAGCCTCAGCCATTAACGATTCCTGCCGTGGCAGTACTTAAACTTCTTGCCGCTACCGCAGGGGCACGGGTCGTTGCGGCCCACGTTGACGTACGGATCGTCGCTCTCGGACTTGCGATAAGTGGTCACCTTGCCACCGTTGTTGACGGCAGCCGGACCACCCTGGACAGCCGTGCGGGCCTGCACCTGCGCCTGCTTGCGCAGCACCGAGTCGCCGTTATCACCATCGACCTCGGCAGGACCGGAGAAGCGCGCGCCCTCGAGCGCGGGCTCCTCCTTGTGCTCCACGGCACGCGGGGCAGCCTTGATCTCGATGCGCAGAACCGTGCGCAGGTAATCCTCATACATGGTATCGACGAGTATCTGGAACGCGCCGTAGGCCTCGGTCTTGTACTCGACCAGCGGGTCGCGCTGGCCAAAGCCGCGCAGGCCGATGCCGGTCTTGAGATAGTCCATCTCCTGCAGGTAGTTCATCCAGCGGGTATCGATGACGCGCAACATGACCTGGGTGTTGAGCTCGCGCATCAGGTCCTCGCCCAAGCGCTCGGCCTTCATGTTGTAGCACTTCTCTACGTAAGCCAGGACATCGGCAGCCAGAGCCTCATAATCCTCGTCGGGGAACTTCGGCGTATCGATGTGGCCGGTGAGTTCCACAACCCACTTGCGCAGGCCCTCCAGGTCGCGCTCGCCATCGTGACTGTCCTTGGTGCAGAACTCCTGCACGCAGCGGTACACGGTGTCGTGCATGACCTCGGTGATGTGGTCGGTCAGGTCCTTGCCGTCCAGAATCTTATTGCGCTCAGCGTAGATGACCTGGCGCTGCTTGTTCATGACGTCGTCGTACTCAAGGACGCTCTTGCGCATGGAGAAGTTGATGCTCTCGACCTTGTGCTGGGCGCTCTCGACGGCCTTGGAGATGATCTTGTGCTGGATGGGCATGTCGTCGCCCATGTCGGCCGTGACCATCATCTTGGAGACGCGGTCCATCTTGTCGCCGCCGAACAGGCGCATGAGGTCGTCCTCGAGCGACAGGTAGAACTGGGTCTCGCCCGGATCGCCCTGACGGCCGGAGCGGCCGCGCAGCTGGTTGTCGATACGGCGGGACTCGTGGCGCTCGGTGCCGATAACGGTCAGGCCACCGGCGGCAAGCACGCGCTCGCGCTCGGCCTTGCAGGTCTCCTTGGCCTCGGCGTTAAACTGCTCGAGCTGCTCGGGCGTCACGTCCTCCATGGTCAGGCCCTCGTACTCCAGGCGCTCGCGCACCAACTCGTCGGGGTTGCCGCCCAGCAGGATGTCGGTACCACGACCGGCCATGTTGGTGGCGATGGTCACGGCGCCGTAGCGTCCGGCCTGGGCAACGATATGAGCCTCGCGCTCATGGTGCTTGGCGTTGAGGACCTCGTGTGCGATGCCGCGCTTGGTTAGGGCGGCGGACAGCTTCTCGGAGCTCTCGATGGAGACGGTGCCCACCAGGACCGGCTGGCCCTTGGCGTGACGCTGCTCGACATCGTCGGCGACGGCGTTGTACTTGGCCTGAATGGTACGGTACACCAGGTCCTCGTGGTCAACACGCTGAACGGGTTTGTTGGACGGGATGACCTCGACGGGCAGCTTGTAGATCTCGCGGAACTCGGCATCCTCGGTGAGTGCCGTACCGGTCATGCCGGAGAGCTTGTCATACAGACGGAAGTAGTTCTGCAAGGTGATAGTGGCCAGCGTCTGGTTCTCCTCGCGTACGAGCACGCCCTCTTTGGCCTCGATGGCCTGGTGCAGGCCCTCAGAATAGCGGCGGCCTTCCATAATGCGGCCGGTGAACTCGTCGACGATCTTGACCTCGCCGTTGGTGACCACGTACTGCTTATCGCGGTGGAACATGTACTGGGCCTTCAGCGCCTGCTGCAGGTGGTTAACCAGCTGGCCGGAGAGATCGGCATAGATGTCATCGATACCCAGGCGGCGCTCGATCTTCTTAAGACCGCGCTCGGTGGCGGCGATGGTGTGCTTGGCCTCGTCCATGACATAGTCGCCCGTGGGCTCGACGTCCTCGGTGGCGGTGAGCATGTCGTGCGACACGTCCTCGCCGCGCTCAAGGCCACGCACGGCACGCGCGAAGTCCTTGTAGGTACTGGCGGACTTGGTGCCAGCGCCCGAGATGATCAGCGGGGTGCGGGCCTCATCGATCAGGATGGAGTCAACCTCGTCGACGATGGCGTAGTTGTGGCCGCGCTGCACGCGCTGCTCGGGACGGGTAACCATGTTGTCGCGCAGGTAATCAAAGCCGAACTCGGAGTTGGTGCCGTAGGTGACGTCGGCCTGGTAGGCCGGGCGCTTGAGCTCGAGCGGCATGTTGTTCTGGAGCAGACCGACGGTCATGCCCAGGTACTTATAGATGCGGCCCATCCACTCGGAGTCGCGCTTGGCAAGGTAATCGTTGACAGTAACGACGTGCACGCCCTTGCCGGCAATAGCGTTGAGATAGCCGGCCAACGTGGAGACGAGGGTCTTACCTTCGCCGGTCTTCATCTCGGCGATGTGGCCCTCGTGCAGTGCCATGGCGCCAATGAGCTGCACGTCAAAGTGGCGCATACCCATGGTGCGCTTGGAAGCCTCACGCACGGTAGCAAAGGCCTCGGGGAGCATGTCGTCGAGCGACTCGCCGTTGGCGTAACGCTCGCGGAACTTATCGGTCTGGCCGCGGAGTTCCTCCTCGGTCATCTTCTCAAACTGGGGCTCAAGACCGTTGATCTGGTCGACGATCTTGTAGTAGCGCTTAAGGTCCTTATCGGATCCAAAGGACAGCAGCTTTGACATGAATCCCATGTGGTTTTCCTTTTTGGCCATCGCCCACGCCGTGCAGCTGCGGGCGAGTTAAACACAGATAATTGTACTTTAGCCAAACAAGGCGCGGCCCATACGGTCGACCTCGACCGCCACGTAATAACTACGACCAACCTGCCAAAAAGGGACTGGTTTATTTTGGCAGGTTTTATCTGGGCAAACGCCGCCTCTCTGTCATTTGGTGCAAACTAACCTGTCCCCTTCGCACCAATCTGGTGCAATGGGGACAGGTTAGCTTGCACCAATAAAAAGAAAAGGGCCGCGCACCCAAATGGATGCACGGCCCTCATGCCATGAATGCGAGTGATTCCGCGGCGAGCTATTTACTCAGCAGCCTCGGTGGTCTCGGCCTCGGCAGCGGCCTCCTCGACGGGAGCCTCTGCAGGAGCCTCGGCGGCCTGCTTGGCAGCCTCCTCGGCAAACTTAGCAGCACGCTTGGCCTTCTCGGCAGCCTTAGCCTCAGCGGCGGCCTTACGAGCGGCCTCGGCCTCAGCAGCCTTGGCGGCCTTGGCAGCCTTGGCCTCCTCGGCCTTCTTGAGCTGGGCGGCAGCGGCGCCACCGAACTTGTCGGCGAAGCGCTGGACGCGTCCACCGGTGTCGACGAACTTCTGCTGGCCGGTGTAGAACGGGTGGCACTCGTTGCAAAGCTCGACCTTCATCTCGGACACGGTAGCGTGCGTCTTGAAGGTGTTGCCGCAGGAGCACGTCACCGTGCACTCGACATACTGGGGATGGATACCCTGCTTCATGGTAGGACTCCTTATTAGTCAGGCGCTGGTTACCGATCAGCGCATAAGGCGTCTTGGTTTCCGACCAAGACAACAAACTCGGCTATGGTACCACGGCGCCGAGCGTCCCACAAAAGGTTCACGGTCTTTTCGGAACGACACGAATCTGACCCATCGAAACACATCTCCACCGTTCCTTCAACTGGGAAAATGCCGTCCCCGGGGCCTGAGAAGGGCCCCGGGGACGTTCGACTGACTGCGGGAACGGCCTTTCCGCTCAATGTGTTCGGCTGAGATCGGAAATCAACCAAACTGAACTAGGTTCAGTTGACATGGTTAAAAACGAGGGGCGACGCTTTTGCGTCACCCCTCGTCCCGGCCGGTTGCTTTAGTTGTACACACGGTAGTTACACTTGAACTGGGTTATGTGTCCATAGTTGGAGCGGTACCAACCCGACGTATAGCTGATTGCCTCTGCGCCTAGATAGTCGTAGCCCTTGTTGTAGCGAAGCTGACGGTAGGTCGTGTCGTACTCTGCTACGTAAAACGTGTCTCCAGAGAAGGCTTTGTACCGGTCCTTAACCGTCGAAGCCATGTACGCGGGTTCGACATCGCCTTTCTCCCCGTTGAGCGCATAGACGGGTGCCGCGATTCCGCATAAAGCCGTTGCCACGAGGATGGCGTAGACAGCCATGCGCGACGCATTGGACTTCAGCTGTTCAAATAGTTTCATGTCATTCACCTCGCTCGTATGTATCGAGGTATTCCTGCTTGAGCGTCTGCGAGGACGACTTGATCTTTTCCACGAGCGTGCCGGCCTCGATGAAGTAGAACGAGTTGGTGAGGTCTGCCAGGTCGTCGAGCAGATGGCTTGAAATGAGCACGCTTCGTCCCCGCGCCACCTCGCTGCGCATCGCGTCGCAGGAGGTTTTCCGCTTTCCCGGATCGAGGCCGTTCAGCGGTTCATCGAGGATGAGGTACGGGCAATCGGTCGATATCGCCATGGCAAGCTTTACCTGCTGCTTCATTCCTGTCGAGAGTTTACTGGTCGGCTTGTCGAGATATGGGGAGATTCCGAGGGAGTCGCAGAGCGAGTCGATGTCGGCGGCCGATTTCCACGCCTCCCTAACGAAAGCAAGGTGCTCGATGGCCGATAGCGTGGGATAGAGATCCGCGCTGCCCGAAGAGCTCAGGTAGACGAGTTCTGCAAATTCGGCTGATCGACGTTGGCAGATTCCGTCTGCCGCCAGGCTTCCCGAGCGGATGCGGGTGGGAAATTGGCCCGACAGCGCTTCAAGAAGGGTGGTTTTCCCCGAGCCGTTGGGAGCAACGAGGCCCGCCGCCGTTCCTGGGCTCAGGAAAAGCGACCCGATTGAAAGTATCGTCGTGCTTCCGTATCCCACGCTCGCGTCCAGGAGCTCGAGCCCATGGTGCTTTTTCGCGGGTCCAGGCTGTTTGGGGGAACGTGTCGCAACGGCGCCGACCGTAAAAAAGACCGCGACGTATGCCAGGGCCACGGCAAGCATCGATGCGCCGCCCGAACCGGAGCCAATGAATTCTGTCGGGAAGCATCCTACGTAACCCGTTGCCTCGATAGGCGAGAATACGGGCAGCGGCAGGAGCCCGAGCGCGGCATTATGCCCCAGTGCCGAATCGGACAATAACGGGAATGCCGGGGCCGCGACAAGCAACGCGGAGGTAAGGGGGCCCGCGAAGACGCGCCTCGTTGCGGTCGATAGGACGACGGAACAAACGGATATCAAGGTTCCACCCGCGAGCAGCGCGAGAAGTATGGTCGTGAAGACGTCTCCCGCGGTCGTGGTAGTGAGCGCGCCGTTATGGAAGAAGGCGATCGGGTACCCGATCTGCCCGAAGCCGTTTAGGGCCAAGGCGTAAATACTCCCGGGCGCAAGGCCGGCGAGGAGCATCGCGGTCCCCGCGCCAATTATCGAAAACACGGTTTGGATAAGGCGCCGGAATTTGGGCACGGGCGCCTTTGCCGCCAGGGTCCCGGGCCTTGTGGCGCCGAGCACGAGTATCGACGAGAGAAGGAAGGGGATGAAGGGAAGGAAGGACGGCGCCTGGGCAATGGCGTAGGGCAGGAAGGAGAGGAACGGCAGGTCGTTTGCGGAGGCCGGGATATCCGCGATGCCGGAGCTGCTCAGAGCGCGGCAATATGCGAGCGCTGCGTCATTGGTCTCTTGGTCTCCCACGATGGACCCGGATTGGAAGCCTTCGCCCATGAGCGCGTAGTAGCTCTCGGCAGAATCGAGAAAGGCGGCGTCGGTTTGAGCGGCGAGGGCGGCGTTCGCGTATCTTGCAAGCTCCGCGTCATTTTGCTGCTCTGGAGATAGGTCTGTGCCGCTGGCCTGGGGCGCGCGCGTATTGAATGCGTCGACAAAGCCCTGCATGCCCTGCTTCATAAAGAAGGGGCCGTAGATGGGTGAATTGAACGCAATGGGGACGGAAAAGGCTGCAGCGAGAACGAGCGTACAAATCCATACGGCCTTGTCTCTTAGGATTAGTTTGAGAAGAAGTCGACAGTACATTTAGAAGCACCTACGTTCCTCAAAGAATTGTTAGATTAAAAGTAACAGACCGGATGAAGATACGTGCGACGGGGGCGAGGCGAATGGCTGAGCGGTATCGATATGCGGGTTCAACGGTATCACATTGGCCACATAGATTTTTAACTTGCATTTCTACCCGCCCTTTTCGTAGAGTCGCCGATACGTGCTTAGCGCACCCTCGGCGCGTCCGGCAGGCTTTGCGAAATGGGATCCAGGAGACTTCGGCGCAGCATCATCTTGCGGAATGCTTCTAATGAGCCTCCCATCCTTCAAAAACAGAATCTCATCGCACAGCCTATCGACCGAATCCAAGATGTGGGATGACATGATGATGCACGTACCAGAATCGGCCAGCTTCCTGAGAATCTCGGAATGCAAGTCCACCCTGCTGGGGTCGAGCGCGTTCATGGGCTCATCTAATAGAAGGTACCGCGCGCCCGTCGCATACGCAATCGCCAGGGTAAGCTGCTGCTTCATGCCCTGGCTCAGAGTGCGGATTCTCATCTTCGCGAACTCGCCTATCTGCGTTTGTTCCACTATCTCTTCGATATCGCGAGCATGCGGCCACATATCGCAAACCATCTTGAGGTGATCTTCCGCACGCAATCCGGGATACAGCAGCGTCCCCTCACCAGGTGCATAGAAGATCATAGAACGGACCTCTCTCGCACCCGTACCCTGCACCTCATCCAGAACGATGCTCCCGTCCACGCGAGGACCCGGCAAACCTGCCATCGCACGCAGCAACGTCGTCTTTCCATGCCCGTTCGGAGCGACGAGACCGTAGACCGTACCCGGGGCAAACTCAGCGTTCACCGAATCTACGAGCACCTTCTTTCCATAAGAGATCGTCAGCGTTTGAAGGTCAATCATCGAGATCATCCCCTTTCGATCTTTGGAACACTCAGGCGCACCATCAACGGAGATACGGCGCCCAAGACCACCAGCAGAGCGCCCGATGCGCCGACGACCTCTCCAAAAGGCATCGCGTTCGTCCCTCGCCCAAGGAACCCAATCGTCCCCACCTGGGAAGCGGGATCAAACGAGGCGAATGGAGCCAGCAGCGCGACGCCCATGCCCACGCTTTCAACATGAGCGCTCAACGAACCCAACACCAAGAGAACCGCGCAAACCATTCCGGTGACAACGGGGTTGCGGCTAATCGCTGCTGTCAACGCAGCGACGACGGAAATCACGCCGTATGCCATGACCAGCAACGGAATACTGCACAACACCGCCTCCCCCACCATGGACGTTGTCGAAGCTCCCGCCCGAATGAGAGCGACGGGATACTCCGATCCACCCGCACCGTTCTTAATCACGGACACAACGACAGCGGGAACCATCGACACCAAAAGCAGCACCAAGCCAAGCAGGAGAGCCAGCGCAACAGCCGTCAGAAAACGCACATGCGCTGTTGCGGGGATCTGGAGAACCAGAAGGGAACGACACTGCAGGTGGGTGCACGCGAGCGATGTGACAACCACGGGCAACAGCAAAAATAAGGAGGGAAGCGCTGCCTGGAGATACGAAAGGAGGATTAATGGGGGCATCTTCGTACTTAACTCGTAAACCTTGGGGTCCGGCAAGCTCGCGATCGACTCAAGCAGAAGGGCGCGCGCCTCCGCACGAGAAGGAGTCTCCGGCTCGATTCCGATCGATTGCAGGAGAGTCGCATCTGCCGCGCCCAGCTCACCTCGAGCGCGCTCGTACGTCGCAAGGCTTCGAAACCCCTCCGCAGGCATAGGCGCGTACACGAAACCCGAAAGAGCATCCCGCATGTCTTCCAGGGCCGCTTTGCCCTCGACGTCCATATTCGCAGCGTTCTGCTCTAGATACCGATCTATTGAACGGAGCTCCCCATCCCTATACCGAACAGCGGAAACGTTATCAGCGTCAGGAAACATCTCGACCAGAGCCGGGGCCAGCATCGTCGCCGACATTGCAATCGCGCATACGGCGAGGGTAGGAGAACGCAGGAGCAGTTTCCCCATCGTTCTTACGTATGCAACGGCGGAGGCACAAGCGCTCGAACGAGTTGCCGTTCTCGATGCAGCGAAGGAACCTCTCTCAAGACAAATCGGGGATATCGGGCGCGCGCAGCCGCTCTTTCCAGCAACGCAAAGCAGGCTAATTGCCAGCACCTCGATCCCGATTGCGCATACGAGGGCAATCGCGCCACGCTCGAAGCAAAGTCCAGGCAGATTCACTATCTGCGTTGTCGGGTACGGGCTATAGGCGCCGACGGTCAACTCAGTGTTCGCATACGTAAGGGGATTCAACAGGGCGAACTCACGTAAAGCGATGGATCTTCCGTAATACCCGGGAACCATCGTCACCCCCATCAGGGCACATACGAACACGATTCCAAGCGTAGGGTTATTGGCAATCTTCACGGCAAGGTGAACGACAAGCGAGATGAACGCTGCCACCAAGAATTGCAAGATGGCCGTCTGCGCGAACACCAGCCAAGCCGGTTTGATAACCGGAGTCGCATATTGAATGTAGCCTATCGGATAGAACGGCGAGCCCGGGCCATTCTTCACAAGCGCGGCGATTATCCCTGGAAGATTGATGGCGAGGACGGCAAGCATTGCAAAAACACTCGCCCATACGCTCGATGCAACAAGTCTACCCAGCTCGCCCATCGGTGCCTGGATGATGAGCTTTTCACGTTTGTTAAGACGCGCGGCAAGGAACGAGACGGCAACGGCCGTTGCGACCCATAGCAAGTACTCCTTCGATCCGTCATAATAGGTGTACTCTCCATCCGATATCTGCAGAAACGGAAGTAGGGGAGAGAGCGGTGCCAAGATAAGACGTCCCGCGGCAAGAGGGTACAGAAGCGCGGGCATGCTTGATGAAGAGGTATAGACATCGTCCTCCCCCGCATTCACAAGCGCATCCGCATAGGATGCTGACAATTCCTGCTCAACACGGGTTATTCCCGACTCGAGGTATTCGACCCGTCCGTCGATGCCAGCCGCGCTCCTGAAGACGGGCAGAGCACAAAGAACCATCAACGCAACAACGACAACACAGAGCGACCTGGAGGAGAGAAGCGACCTAAAGATCGCCTTCGAGATTTTGAGCATATTCATCGCCAACCTTAACCTCATCCAGTCGGAACAGAGGGGCCGAACAAAATGCTCGGCCCTTCCTCGCATCTAGTAGGTGCTATAGACAAATTGCCATTTATCAGTTGTGCCAAGAACACCACAGGAGCACATTGCAGCGAGGCGGGATTCCCTATGATGCGCGGATCGGCGATAGCCATTTCGGTAGGAGATCGTCTTGTAAGAGATGTTGAACATCGAGATGCTGTGCCCGCTTACGCCGCGAGGACAGCTGTAGCTCCAGTAGGTATCGACGACGTCGTCCGTATACCCGAGGGGCTCAACGAGGGCACACTGGCTGCTCTCCTGGGAAGGAGGCATCGGGGTATCCGCAAAAGCGGGGGCTCCCGGCAGCAACAGACAAAGAGCGAGGCCGAGGAAAACCAAGAGCTTACACGACTTAACAGTACTGAACATAATCCTCTCCAATCTAGAGGGGTTTCGGTTGCAGCATGCTGTGATTACTTGCCGGCAAAGTCAATTTAACATAAACTGTTAAAAAGTAACCTGAGTCTTTTAAATTCCTCGGAGGTTATTATGAGTTCCGACAATCGTACTCCCCGGCTTCATTCCTTCCGCATCGCATGTGCGATAGCCTCTGCGACCCTTTGCGCCACCGCCATCGCACAAGTGGCGTTCTCCTTAAAGCCAGCAATCGAAGTGCTCGACAACCCTGTAATTGCAGACTCCCCCGCGTATCCAGCCCTTGCGATCTCGACATTGGTCCCTGCCGTCATCGGTATCGCTACGACCATCCTCAGCGCCGTTCTCGTGTGGACGATCAAGAGCGGAGACCCCTTCAAGAAAGGGTCTGCGACATGCTTGAAGGTGCTCGGCATTCTCTTCGTTGTTCAAGCTGCCACCAGCCTCTACGCCGGCTCACTCAAAACCTCCGTTTCGATGTTTGGCGGCGAGGGGGCCGTCGGCGCCCAAGAGATCGCTTCATCATTCGATTGGACCTCTCTGGTTCTCGGCATCGTCCTGTTCATGCTTTCCCAGCTCTTCTTGTACGCCCGAGAGCTGTACCTCGACTCCGACGAGATTGCGTAAGGAAACGCCATGCCCGTAATTGTTCGCCTCGACAAGATCATGGCCGAGCGAAAGATTTCCTCGAACGAACTTGCCGAAAGGATTGGAACCACGCCCGTGAACCTGTCCCGTATTAAAAAAGGGCATATTCGCGGCATTCGCTTCAACACACTCGAGCAGCTATGCCTCGCCCTTCGTTGCCAACCCGGAGACCTTCTCGAAGTCATGAGCGAAGAGGATGCCCGAAAGGAGTTCGGACTCGATTGGTCCGCCGAGGATTAGAGGGCGGTCGTACTCGCCCTGCACACGGGGATGCGAATCGGCGAGGTCTGCGGCCTTCGGTGGTGCGATGTGGATTTCGAGACGGGCCTGATCTCGATCAGACACTCGGTGGCGTACGCGAAGGGAATGGGTTCGTTCATCAAGGACACCAAGACCCATGACGCTAGGGGTATCCCCATCGACCCGGTCGGCCTACTCCCCTTCCTGAAGGAGACCCACGAGATCGACTGCGGAAAGCTGCGCTTGCGCGGCCTTACCGGGGCGGTCGAGATCGGGGACTGCTACATCCTGTCGGAGCCGGGCGCGACCTTCGCGACGACAAGCTATATCCGCAGGGCGTTCAAGACGTTCTCGGAGACCAACGGCCTCATGGGCACCAACGACGAGCTGATCACGTTCCACGGCCTTCGCCACACGTTCGCAACGCAGTGGATCCGCCAAGGCGGCGATATCAAGGCGCTCCAATCGATCCTCGGCCACAAGGACGCCATGGCGACGCTCAACGTCTACGCCGACATCGAGCCCATCTCCAAAATCCATAACATGCTGCGCGCCACGCCGTGCCTTTGGCGCGGGCACCTCGGGCCGAGGGTCGATCCGGGTCCCATGTTCCAACAGAGGATCCAGGAGTCCATCGAGACGCTCCAGGCGTTCGGCTACGGCATCACCGAGCCGGACGACCGAAATATCGCCATACGCGACGTGGAGACGAACAGTTGGCTCTAGCTCACCGAGTACGCGGCAGTGCTGGGCCCATCCCAACTGAGGTCACGGTGGTCCGATAGGGGCGCCGCCCGCGGCATGCGCCGCGGAGCGGTATCCCCTACCGAAGGGCGGGGATGCCCTCCGCTTCCAGTTCGAAATCAGCCGTCGGAGGCGTTCGGCTGACTGCGGGAACGGCCTGTCCGCTCAATGTGTTCGGCTGAGATCGGAAATCAACCCAACACGAGCCGGACACGCGCCAGACGGCTCTTCCCCGTGCGGCCTTCCCCCTTACGCTCATGTTGCAGGCATGTAACGCCGCAGCGAGCGCACCTCTTTTGGCGCCAGACAGGTACAATGATGAACACTGTACCGTAGCGGAGCGCCCCGCGCGCGCCGCAACCACGCGAAAGGGTTTCCCATGGCCGAGATCTCGTCCTCCCGTATCGTCATCACCGTCCTTGGCAAGAACCGCCCCGGCATCGTCGCCGGCGTCACCCGTGTCCTGGGCGAGGCCAACGTCGACATCCGCGACATCACGCAGTCCATTATCGAGGACATCTTCACCATGACCATGCTGGCCGATACCGCCGAGTCCAAGCTCGACTTCGCTGAGCTGCAGAAGGCCCTGGCCGAGGCCGGCGAGCTTTCGGGCGTCAACGTGTCCATCCAGCGCGAGGACGTCTTTAACTTTATGTACCGCCTGTAGCGAGCAGGCCGCTGGGGATAGCCTGACACGCGCATGCCCATGCAGGCCACCCCGATGCGGCCCGGAGAGGAGCGCGCATGGCCTACGACGCCAAGAAAATCTATTACCGCTTCGATGACCACTTGAGCCGACTGGTTCTGGATTACGAAGCAAGCCGCCAGATTTCGTCTGAGAGCGAAAGCCTCTACCACGGCCTGCCGACCGACCCTTATGACGAGGGCCTGTTTGTCGAGCACAATGTCAAGCGCGGCCTACGCAATGCCGACGGCTCGGGCGTGGTCGCGGGTCTCACTCGTATCTCGGATGTGCACGGCTACAACAAGGTCGACGGAAAGGTCGTGCCCGATCAGGGCAAGCTCACGCTTCGCGGCTACAGCATCGAGGATCTGGTCAACAATGCCCAGGCCGAGAATCGCTATGGCTACGAGGAAGTCGCCTATCTGCTTATCACGGGTTCGCTGCCCAACAAGGAAGAGCTCGACGGCTTTTGCGAGCGCCTGGGCGCCTTTAGACATCTGAGCGACGAGTACGTTAAAGAGTTCCCTATGACCACGGTATCGTCGAGCATCATGAACGTGCTCCAGCGCGCCGTACTGCTGCTCTACGCCTTCGATGCCGAACCAGACGTGATCACGCCCGAGCACGAAATCGACGTCGCCATTTCCATGCTCGCACGTCTCCCGCGCATCGCCGCCTTCGCACACATGGCCTCGGTCGCCAAGCTTCGCGGCTCCGAGGTTCACGTGCCGCACCCTACGCCCGGTCTCTCCACCGCCGAGACCATCCTACAGGTCCTGCGCGGCGGCATGGCGTTCACCCGCGATGAGGCGATGCTGCTCGACGTTATGCTCATGCTGCATGCCGAGCACGGCGGCGGCAACAACTCCACCTTCGCTTGCCGCGTGCTGTCGTCTTCGGCCACCGACCCGTATTCCGCCTACGCCGCGGCTATCGGCTCGCTCAAGGGCCCGCGCCACGGTGGTGCCAATGCCAAGGTCGTGTCTATGCACGAGGACATCCGCGCGCATGTCTCCAACTGGGAGGACGAGGACGAAGTCGCGGCCTACCTGGGCAAGATCCTCGACAAGCAGGCCTTCGACGGCATGGGCCTCATCTACGGCATGGGCCACGCCGTCTATACGCTCAGCGACCCGCGCGCCGAGGTCTGCCGTCGTTACGCGCGCTCGCTGGCAGCCAAGAAGGACTTGGGCGAAGAGTTCGCACTCATCGAGCGCATCGAGCGCCTGGCACCCCAGGTCATGCGCGACCACGGCATGACCAAGCCCATCTGCGCCAACATCGACCTGTACACAGGCTTTATCTACAAGATGCTCGGCGTGCCCGAGACGCTTTTTACGCCGTTATTCGCCGTCGCCCGCATGGCCGGCTGGTCGGCACACCGCATGGAAGAGCTCTTCTGCGCGCACCGTATTATTCGCCCGGCCTATCGTCCGGTGATCGAGCCGCTGGAGTACAAGCCGATCGCCGACCGCTAGGACGCGGACCGTTATAGAACTCGAGCGTGGCCAGGGCATCACCGCCCTCGGCCACGCTTTTTATGCCAGTAGAAAGGGCTGCATCGAATGATTGTTTTTTCCGATATGGATGGAACACTGTTGACGAGCGACAAGCAGATGGGCGACGCCACCTGGGCGATGCTCGACGAGCTCGCACGTCGCAGCATTGAGTTTGTACCGTGCACGGGGCGTCCGCTGTCGGGCGTCTTTGAGCCCATCCTCGCCCATCCTGCCGTGCACTACGCGGTCTGCGCCAATGGCGCCAGCGTCTGGCAGCTCGACGACGATGTGCCCAACGATGCCTCGCGCGCCACGCGCATTTTGAGCCGTCCGCTCGATCGCGGCATTGCCCATCGCGTCCATCGCATCGCCGCCGGCCACGATGTGACCTTCGATATCTTCGCGGATGGGCAGTGCTTCCTCCCCCGCTCGCTTTACGGGCGCCTGGATGAGTTCTGCGGCGGTGACCCCCACATCGCGGCTTCGCTCAAGCGCACACGAACACCGATCGACATGGATATCGACAGTAAGATCGACGGGGTCGAGACGCTCGAACGCATCGCCATGTACTGGCACGACCCGGCCGATCGCGACGCCATCGCGGCTGAGCTCGACACGCTCGGAGGCATTGAGGTCACGCGTTCTTACGCCATGAATATCGAGGTCATGGGTGAGGGCGCCACCAAGGGAACGGCCCTCACGTGGCTATGCGAGCACCTGGGCGAGCGTCTCGTCGACGCCTGGGCGTTCGGCGACAACATCAACGACATCCCCATGCTGCAGGCAGCGGGCCACGGCATGGCCATGATCAACGCCGAGCCCGAGGACCGCGACGCCGCCGACGCCATCACCGAGTTCGACAACGACCACGACGGCGTCGCCCGCACCATCATGGCTGCCCTCGCCTAGCAGCAGCAACCCGGCAGGGCAGCTAATTTGGGACGGGGCTATTTTAGCTGCCCGCTTGTGTGGGGTAGCTAAAATAGCCCCGTCC
>NZ_JAQLFP010000065.1 GCF_028207065.1 Collinsella aerofaciens | reverse complement strand
GGGGGTGCGGACAGAAAGTTGGACCGCGGGGCGGTCCGGACTGGAGGTTCGCATGTACAGCAGGGAGAAGGTCGAGCTCTTCCTCCTGGCGACGGAGGACGGCATGGGGCCCACCGCCGCCGCGGAGTTCGCGGGGGTCACGGTGAGCGCGGCCAAGAAGTGGGCGACGGGGCACCTCCCGCGCAGCTACACCGGCGGGGGCTGTAGAATCGTGGCGAGGAAACCGCCACGGAAGGAGGCCAGCTTGGGCCCCGACAAGTCGATCTACGCCCCGCCCGCGACCGGCCCGCTCGCCGGGCTCAACGAGGACCAGATAGAGAACCTGCTGCTCAGGGCGGTGTTGGCCGACCTAAAAGCGGAAGGGTGGGACCCGGCTTCGATCTCGAACAGGAGCAAGTGCGAGCTCGGCGAGAGATTGAGGCGGGCGACCGCCCTGCCCCTCCGCTCGATCACAGGTTTCTTGAGGATATCGAAGAGCTCCTATGAGTACTGGAGGCCCCGCGTCGCCGTGCCGCGCGACCGCGACGCCGACATACGCGGCCGCGTGGTGCGCATCTTCCGCGAGGGCTCGGGGTGCTGGGGGTACCGCACCGTCTGGGCGCGCCTGCGCCGCGAGGGCGTCCGCGCCAGCGAGAAGCGCGTGGCCCGCGTGATGCGCGAGGAGGGCCTCGAGGTCGTCTACAACAAGAGGCGCGCCCGGGGCTACAGCTCCTACGCCGGCGAGGTCTCCAAGGCGCCGGAGAACCTCGTGAACAGGGATTTCCACGCCGACGAGCCCAACCGGCTGTGGCTCACCGACATCACCGAGTTCAGGCTCCCGGGCGGCGAGAAGGTCTACCTGAGCCCGGTCATCGACTGCTTCGACGGGATGCCCGTCGCCTGGTCGATCGGGCTGCACCCCGACAAGCGCCTCGCGAACTCGAGCCTGCTCAAGGCCTGCGCGGCGAGGCCGGCGGGCACGCGCACGACGATCCACTCGGACCGGGGCGGCCACTACCGCTGGCCGGAGTGGATCGGGATCTGCGAGGAGAACGGCCTGGTCAGGAGCATGTCCGCGAAGGGCTGCAGCCCGGACAACTCGGCCTGCGAGGGCTTCTTCGGGCGCCTCAAGAACGAGTTCTTCCGCTACAGGGACTGGGAGGGCGTGACGGCCGAGGAGTTCATGGGGAGGCTCGAGTCCTACCTCGTGTACTATCGGGATGGGCGCATCAAGAAGTCCCTCGGGTGGCTGAGCCCGATGGAGTACCGCAGGAAGCTTGGATACGCCTAGGCGCGGTCCAAGAAATCGTCCGCACCCCC
>NZ_JAQLFP010000064.1 GCF_028207065.1 Collinsella aerofaciens | reverse complement strand
GGCTTATAGGACAAAATGTGTGTCTACTTTAGGGGCATCGGCGCAGGTCGATGCCCCTTTTTTAGCCGTTTAAATTCCGTGCCCGCTTTTAACCGCTCGGACAGAATGTGTGTCCGGTTGCCTATCGTTCCCGCAGGTAGATAACCTTTTCCGGAACCGTTAAATACTCTTTCGGAAGAGGTGCCCATGAAGGCCGTTTATTGCCCCTACTGCGGCGGTCGGACCAAGCGCAACGGCAGGACCTCATCGGGGTCCCAGCGGTGGAGGTGCACGGCCTGCGGCGCGTCGACGACGGTGAGGTACGACGACACGGCGGCGAGGCTCGAGGAGTTCCTCGGGTGGCTCCTCTCGAAGGACTCGCAGGCCGCGATGCCGGGCGGCGGGCGGTCCTTCAGGCGCAGGACGGCCGAGTTCTGGGAGGTCTGGCCCATGCCCGTCCCCGACGGCGAGCTCCACCGCGTGCTCTACGTCGACGGGATCTGGGTCGCGCGCGACCTCGTCGTGCTCATATGCTGCAGCGGCGAGAGGGTGGTCTCCTGGTACATGGCCAGGTCCGAGAACTCGAGGGCGTGGTCGGCCCTCATGGCGCCGATCCCGGCGCCCGAGGTGGTCGTCACCGACGGCGGGAGCGGGTTCGCCAAGGCCGTGCGCGAGACCTGGCCGCGCACCAGGGTCCAGAGGTGCACCTTCCACGCCTTCTCGCAGGTCAGGCGCTACACGACGACGCGGCCGAAGCTCCAGGCGGGGCGCGAGCTCTACCTCATCGCGCGCGACCTCATGGGCATCGAGACGCTGCACCGGGCGGAGCTCTGGGTCGAGCGCTACCTCGACTGGTGCGGGTTCTGGGCCGACTTCCTGGAGGACAGGACCGTGGTGGACGGCAGGAGGGCCTGCACCCACGAGAGGCTGAGGCGGGCGCGCTCGTCGCTGTCGTCGCTGGTGTCGGCGGGGACGCTGTTCACCTACCTCGACCCCGCCCTTGCCAAGGCCGGCCCGCTGCCGTCGACCAACAACATGATCGAGGGAGGGGTGAACTCGCAGCTGAGGGCCGTCCTGCGCAACCACCGGGGGCTGACGTCGGCCGAGCGCGTTAAGGCGGTGTTCTGGTGGTGCCACGCTCATTCGGGGGACGCGAGGACGGCGCGCGAGAAGCTCGCCGCGATGCCGACCGACGCGGACATCGACTTCCTGTTCAGCGTCTACTCCGCCTCGCCGTCGCGCGAGGACGGAGGGCCGGAGTGGGGCGACAGGGCCGTGTGGGAGGATCTCCACCACAGGGACCCGTACCCGTTCTGGCTGGATTAATGGATGGAAACGGATGTTCTATCGGGACACACATTTTGTCCTATAAGCC
>NZ_JAQLFP010000063.1 GCF_028207065.1 Collinsella aerofaciens | reverse complement strand
TGAACTGCGTCCCAAATCTTGGACGCCCTAAATAGCGACTAGGCCGCGAGGGCCTGATTCCGGAACTCCTCCGGGGTCAGGCCCTTCAATCTTACCTGCCTCCGGCTCGTGTTCCAGTGGACTATGTATTCCTCCAGGTCGCGTTTGAAATCCTCGAACGTCTCCCACTCGCGGCCCCGGTAGAACTCGTCCTTGACGTGGCCGAAGAGCTGCTCGGTGGCGGCGTTGTCGATGCAGTTCGCCTTCCTGGACATGCTCTGGACGATGCCGGCGGCCTCGAGCCTGGATGTGTACGAGGCGTGCTGGTACTGCCAGCCCCGGTCCGAGTGCATGGTCGGGGCGGCGCCCTCGGGGATCTTGGACAGCAGCTCGTCGAGCATCCTGACCTGCTGGGCCATGTCGGGCGTGGTCGATATGTCGCTCGCCACGATCTCCTTGGTGCAGAAGTCCAGCGTCGGGGCCCAGTAGGCCTTGCCGCCCGCCACCTTGAACTCGGTGACGTCCGTTCCCAGCTTCCGCCACGGGGCCCCGGCGTCGAAATCCCTCGCGATCACGTTCTCGAACGTCCTGCCGACGACGCCCCTGTACGAGTTGTACCTGTGGTAGGCCGTCTCGCGTCTGATACCGCAGCGAATCCCCATCTCGCGCATCATCTTGAGCACGGTCTTGTCGGCTATCACGGCCCCCTCTTCCGCCCTGAGGCACATCGCTATCTGCCGGTGCCCGCAGCCGTTGGCGGTGCGCGAGAAGATCTCGGCGGCCGCCCCCCGGAGCTCGGGGCGCGTGGGCCTCGGCGGGTGCGCGAGGGCGTAGTAGTAGGTCGCCCGCCATGTTGGCCTCGGCGCATGCGAGCAGGTGCCCGAGCGCGTGCCCCTCGGCGCGCAGGGCCGCGACCGCTTCGTCCTTCGCCCTGGTCAGAGCCCGTCCCTCTCGACCAGGGCGCGTAATTTTTTTAGGTAGGCCACCTCGGCCTCGAGCCTACGGCACCGCTCCTCGAGCTCCTCCTCGCGGGTCCGCGGCCTCGCCTTGGAACCCTTCGGCCGGCCCTTGGGCCTCGGGCGCAGGGCCTCCGCGCCGCCCCGGCGGTATAGCGCGCACCACTTCTTGAGCGGCGACATCGACATTATGCCGAACGCCGCCATCGCCTCGGTCTTCGTCATGCCGCCGTCGACGACGGCGGAGGCGGCGGCGACCTTCTGCTCGTATGTGTACCTGCCCTGCTTTCCGTCCATGCGCAGCAGCACCTCGCTCCCGAATGCGCGGTATATCTCCTGCCATCTTCTCACGGCTTCCACGGGAAGCGAAAGGGCGATCGCGGCAGATTTATACCCGTGCCCGAGCTCGAAGAGCCCTATGGCCGCCTTCCTGGCCTCGATATCATGCTTCACTCTCAAATCAACGCGCATAAAGAAAGCCTCCCATTTCTCATGTCCAAGAAATGGGAGGCAGTTCA
>NZ_JAQLFP010000062.1 GCF_028207065.1 Collinsella aerofaciens | reverse complement strand
TGAGCTCCCTTTGGCCCCTCTCCAGCATCGAGATGTACTTCTCGCTGGTTCCCAATATGGACGCCGCCCTCACCTGGCTGACCTTCGCCGCGCGCCTGGCCGCCACGAGCTCCGAGGCGTCCTCGGGCCTCCTGATCTCGTGCGGGTGCATCAGCGCCCGGTACGCCTCCCTGGCCACGTAGCGCTTGAGGCACCTCATGACCTCCCTGTCGCTCTTTCCCCGCCCCCTGGCCCTCTCGGCGTACTCGGCGGTCTCGGGGTCGCGCATGACCCTCTGCCTCGCGATCTCGTGCAGCGCGCTGTTCGCCTGCCGGTCGCCGCCCCTGTTGAGCCTGTGCCTCACGGTCTTGCCGCTCGAGGCGGGGATGGGGCAGGCCCCGCATATCGCCGCGAACGACGCCTCGGAGCGCAGCCTGCCCGGGTTGTCCCCGGCCGCGACCGCGAGCTTGGCCGCGCTCACGGGCCCGCACCCGTACATCGCCAGCAGCGCGGGGCAGTTCTCCTCCAGGGACGCCTCGATCGCGCGCTCCATGTCGAGCGCCGCGTCGCGTGCCGCCTCCCACAGGTCCGCCAGCGCGCCGAGCGCGGCGCCCAGCGCGCCCTCGGCGCGCACGGAGGGGAGCTCCTCCATCAGCCTCGGCCCTCCCATGCCGCGGAACCTCGACCTGAGCCCCTCCGGCGCGGTGGTGAGCAGCGACCTCGCGGTGTTTATCGCCGAGGTCCGCGCCTTCACCGCCCCGGAGCGCGCCGCGAGCATGCAGCGCACCCCGTCGACCCACCCGTCCTGGCTCTTGGGGGTCCCGAGCTTCGAGCCGGACATCGCCGCGCGGGCGGCCCTCTCCGCGTCCGCCTCGTCGCACTTTCCCTGCCCCGGGCGCCTCCTCTGCATCCTCGCCGGGGAGAGCGCCTCGCGCACGGGCATCCCCAGCGACGCGAGGTGCCTGGTGAGGCCCGCCCCGTAGGACGACGTCCCCTCCATCGCGACGCAGGCCGGCTCCCCGGCCGCCGCGATCGCCCCGGCGAGCGCCTCGTAGCCCGCCGCGTCGGCGGGGAACTGGCGGGACAGGACCTTGCGGCCCCTCCAGTCGAGGACGCACAGCCAGTGCGAGTCGGCGTGGGTGTCGACCCCGCAGAAGACCGGCCCGCGGGCGCCGGGTGTCGATTCGGTTCTCATGTCTCGCTCCGTTCTTTCCGTGCTCGCCTGGACCGGGCAGACGGCACACTGACGGGGCGCGATAGAATGCGGTTGTTCGGGTCCGCGGTATCGCTCCATGCTCCTATTAGGTCATGCGGCGGTCTCGGCTCGCCGCGGCCCGCGCGGGACATGTCAGGAAACGAGGGCAGCCCTGTGGGCGCCAGCGGAATGTGGGGTCACCGCGCGGTCCGCATCTGATGGTGTCGACGTCAATGGTATACGGGCGCATCATCGACGTCTTCAATACAGACAATATCAGTGCGGAATGTTT
>NZ_JAQLFP010000061.1 GCF_028207065.1 Collinsella aerofaciens | reverse complement strand
GGGGGGTGTTCCTATAGTTTTGTCAACTGGGCAATGCTGTTTTCGAGATTGAATCGCGACATGCTAACGCCAGGCCTTTCGGCCGATGGGCTCCAATCTGTTCGGAGCGCTTCGACTAGGCGGCGTAGGGCACCCTGTCCCGCATGATCGCGTAGATGACCTTCAGCCTCTTTCGTGCCAGCGCCTTGAGCGCCTTGCCGTGCGGCATGCCCCGCTCTCGGCACCTAGCGTAGTAATCGCCCCATCTTCCCTCTGTCCGGGTAAGGCAGTTGCACGAGAATATGAGCAGGTTCTTCAGCCTCTTGTTGCCTTGGCGCGATGCCGTCACCGAGGAAATCGAGGTCCCCGACTGGCGGTTGCGCGGCGCCAGGCCGCAGTACGACGCGAGCCTGTCATGGCTTGGGAAGTCTTCGATATCTATGGAGATCGCGAGCTCGGAAGCGGTTTTGGGGCCGATCCCCGGCACCGTCAGGAGGCATCGGTAGGTATCGTCGCCCTCGAGGAGGGCGGATATCTCCGCCGTGATCACATCGATCTCCGCCGAGTTCTCGGAGATCCTGCGCGCGAGCAGCCTCACCGCCCGGTCCTCGGCGGCGATGGCCGCCGCGTCCGGCCTTGTCGAGGAGGCCGTCGAGCGGACGAGGGCCTCGATCTTGCCGCGCGCCGCCCCGCGCGTGAGCGCCGCCGCCCTGCGGGGCCCGGCGTCGGCCACCGACCAGGCCCCGCCGAGGGATGCCATGAGCCTCAGCTGGGGACCGTCGGACAGGTCGACCAACGCCTCGAAGGCGGGGCACGATTCCAGCAGGATGCTGCGCAGCCGATTCTTGCTCCTGGTGTTTTCGCAGTTCAGGAAGTTTCTCTGGGCGGCCAGCGCCCTCGCCGCCGCGACCGTCGGGCCCGGATCCCTGACCGGCAGGAGTGCGTCGGGGATGCCCAGCGCCGTCTTCGCGATGACCATTGCGTCCCGCTCGTCGGTCTTGGCGTCGCCGGCGAAGAGCCTGGCGGCCCCGTGTGCCGCGAGTCCCGGCAGGTACGCCGCCGACATCCCGGCCGCCTTGGCGCGGGCGAGCGCGAGGGCGCCTATGTTGCGCGACTGGTCGACAACCACGAGCGCGTCGGGGAAGCGGCCGAACAGCGAGTCCAGATCGCCCTCCCTGTTCGCGACGGGGGCGCTCAGCAGTATCTCGCCGTCCCGGGTCGCGACGCATGCCCAATGGGACAATTTCCCGACATCGAGCCCGATGACGGCTTCCGGCATTCTAGGTGGTGCCACGGTGTTATCCTCCAATCGGTAGGCCGATCGGAACCCCTCCCTGCGACACCCACATTACCTGGCCGTGGCGCTTGCACCCGGCAGTTTCCTATCAGTCGTCCGGAGCGGCGAGCGCCCCCGGTGGCAACACCCCCCGGGCCCTCTACGGGGCAGGGGCAGACGGCCATCCGGAGGCGCCCGATCGGCGGCCCCTCGGGGCTTGCCCGTATCGTAGGCAATGCGCCGAATGCTCGCCATCGAAATTTATCGGTGGCCCACTTCAGACTGTAATGGG
>NZ_JAQLFP010000060.1 GCF_028207065.1 Collinsella aerofaciens | reverse complement strand
TCTGGCGGGTTTTCGCTCATATGACCCAATCCGCTGTCAAGAGCCACAATGGCCCCGCCGACCGCTTGCAATCGGTCGGCGGGGCCTGCCGTTAACCCGTCCCGGTCCGCCCCCGGCATGTCATCGACGCCTTCGGCTCAGTCTCATATCCGCGGATACCGTTCTGTCGGCCCGCACTCCATTCCTTCGGCGGGGTTCCCCAAGTCTGTCGAGGCGCATGCGGAGGGCTCCGCGCGCACAGCGAAATAGGGGGTATCCCCGAAGGCCGCCCGGCTCGCCGGGGCGGGGGCTATGTCTATTCCGCGCCCTCCCGGCACATCATGCCGAGGGCCCAGAGCCACCTCACGAGCTCGGCCGCGGTGGCCGCGTTAGCCTTCGCCTGGGGCATGCCGCGGGCGAGCATCTCCTCGCGCCGCCGCAGGAGCCGCTCGGATCCCTTCCTCCCGTGCATCCTTATCTCGAGGGGCACGCCCGTGTCCCTCGGCATGAGCTTCGGCTGGTGCCGCGCCGCGGCGTAGCACCATGAACCCTCAACGGCCAGCTTCCTCACGAGCGCGTTGCCCGCACCGCTGATGCCTCCGAGCCGCACGGAGTCGCCGCTCGACCTCTGACTCGGCGCGAGGCCGAAATAGGCCGTGACCTGCCTTCCGGAACGGAACCTCGTGAAGTCGCCGACCTCGGCCGAGAAGGCTGCGGCCAGCGCGAAGGCGCAGCCCTTGATCGACTGGAGGGCGGCCACCTCCGCGGCGATCGGGCTGGCATCCACGGCCGCCCTGTACTCGGAGAGCAGATCCGCCCGGGCCTCCGCCGCGGCCTCGACCTCGCTCCTCAGAGCGGCGAGCGTCCGAACCCCGCCATCGTCCTCCGGCCTGACCTTGTCGAGCCACCTCAGGAAGTCGTAGGTCCAGTACTTCCTCGGGTTGCCGGCGGGCGTGGTGCCGCCGTAGGCGAACCCTCGCTTTGCGAGGAAGGCGAGCAGCCGCTGCTTGGCGGTCGCCAGGCGCGCGGTCGCCCCGTCGTAGGCGCCGGCGAGGTCCCTGATGCCCTCGACCTCGGGGGAGGGGACCCATACGGGGGAGATGTCGTGGGCGAGTATCGCCTTGGCCATCCTGGCGGCGTCGTTCCTGTCGTTCTTGGAGGCCGAGTCGGCGGCCGACCTGGGGATCTTCGAGACCGCGGCGACGACACACTCGACGCCGAGCCCGGCGAGCTCCCTCTGCGGGGCGAAGCCGGGGTAGCCGCTCTCGTAGGCCGCGAGCGACGGCCCGGGGAACCCACCCATCCACCCGGCGATCTCGCCCCAGGGGTTGCCGGGGAACCTCCTCGTCACGGCCTCGCCGGTGTCCGCGTCGAGGGCGCAGACGGTGGTCGACCTCAGGTGGACGTCCATCCCGAACGCGGTAGAATACTTTGGCATGGGAGCCTCCCAACCTCGTTGCGGCGCGGCTGCGCCTATGGCACTTCAACATCATTGTCGCAGCCCCGACCCGCGGTCACGAGCGGGGGCTCCTATCTTTTTAGTGCCCTCGGATTGGGTCATAGTGTCTGTCG
>NZ_JAQLFP010000005.1 GCF_028207065.1 Collinsella aerofaciens | reverse complement strand
CGGCGCCGTTAGGAGCGCCGGTCAATACGGGGCCCGCTCCATTTGTCAATTCCTTCAAGCGAATGTGTCGGGAATGTTTCAATGCATGAATATGCAAGCCATTTACGTATTCATGCATCTTTTGGTGCTAAAGTTTCAACCCACTTCATAACGACCGCTGCGAAATGCGCATCGGTGCATAAATCGCAGACAAGGAGTCTGATATGTCTTTGAAGGTTGGAATCGTCGGCGCGGCTGGATATGCCGGAGCCGAGCTCATTCGCCTCGTCCTCGGTCATCCCGAGTTTGAACTTGCTGCCATTACGTCCAACGCCGATGCCGGCCAGCCGCTGTCCGCGGTGTATCCGAGCTTTGCTGGCGTGAGCGATCTGGTTTTCACCACGCATAGCGCTCCCGAGCTCAAGAGCTGCGATGCGGTTTTTCTTGCCGTGCCGCATACGGCTGCCATGGTACAGGTGCCCGCGCTGCTTGCATCGGGCGTCTCCTGCATTGACCTCTCGGCCGACTACCGCCTGAACGACGCGTCCGTTTTTGAGGCTTGGTATGCCGCCGAGCATACGAGCCCCGAGCTGCTCAAGACCCGTGCCTTCGGTCTGCCCGAGCTGTTCTGCCAGGACTTGGAGACCGCCGCATCCGACCATGCCGACGGCAAACCCGTGCTGGTCGCTTGCGCCGGTTGCTATCCCACCGCAACGAGCCTTGCCGCCGCGCCCGCCGTGCGCGCGGGCTGGGTGGCCGAGAACGGCCCCGTGATTGTCGATGCCATTAGCGGCGTGACGGGCGCCGGTAAGTCCTGCAACGCCCGCACCCATTTTTGCAGCGCCGACGAGAACTTGGAGGCCTACGGCGTGGGCAAGCATCGCCACACGCCCGAAATCGAGCAGATCTTGGGCCTGACCGATCGCGTCGTCTTTACCCCGCACCTGGCACCGCTCAAGCGTGGTCTGCTCTCCACGGTGACGCTGCCGCTCGCGCCGCAGGCTCTCGACACGTTGGCTCTTGAGGATGTTGTCGACTATTACAAGCAGTTCTACGCTGGACGCACCTTTGTGCGCGTGCTCGACGCCGGCCAGCAGCCCAAGACGGCTTCGGTCGTCGGCACCAACGCCGCCCAGATTGGCCTCGCGCTCAACAAGCGCGCGGGCGTGCTGGTGGCGACGGGCGCCATCGACAATCTGTGCAAGGGCGCTGCGGGCCAAGCAGTCCAATGCGCCAATATCGTCTTTGGCTTTGACGAGCGACGAGGCTTGCCCACAGTGGCGTGCCCGGTGTAGCACATTCGATTGTTAACGATTTGGTAGTCGGGCATCGAGTGGGGCGCCACTCTTAAGCTGGTCTCATGATCACGACTGGCATGGCGCACCAACCGATGTCCGTTTTTTGTTTGATATAAGGAGTCGTAAGGACGATGAATACAGAGCAGTTCGATATCAAGATTCGTGCCGTCGAGGGTGGCATTACGGTAGCGGCCGGCTTTAAGGCCGCGGGTATTCATGCGGGTTTTCGCAAGAATCCCGAGCGCTTGGATTACGCGCTCGTCGTGCCCGATAAACCCTGTCCCGGTGCCGGCGTGTTTACGACCAATCGCTTTTGCGCAGCGCCTGTGCAGGTGAGCCGCGCCAACCTGGGCGGTGTGGGCAAGGGCTATGGCATCATCGCCGGCGTTTCAATCAACTCCGGCAACGCGAATGCCGCCACGGGCGAGACGGGCCTTGCCTGCGCGCGCGAGACGTGCAACATCGCCTCGCAGGTCATCGGCTGCGAGCCCCAGCAGATTCTGGTTGCCTCCACGGGTGTGATTGGCCAGATTCTGTCGATCGACACGTTTGAGACCGCCATTCCTGCTGCCTACGAGGCGCTCTCCGCCCACGGTGGCGCCGATGCCGCTCGCGCCATCATGACGACCGACACGCACTCCAAGGAGTACGCCGTATCCTACGTCAGTGAGGCCGCGGGTCATGCGGGCAATGTCTATACGGTAGGCGGAATGTGCAAGGGCTCGGGTATGATCATGCCCAACATGGCCACCATGATCGCAGTTATCACCACCGATGCTCCCGTCGAGCCTGCGGCACTTCATGCCCTGCTGCTCTCGACCGTCAAGCAGACCTTTAACAAGGTAACGGTCGATTCCGACACCTCGACCAACGACACCTGCATCATGCTTGCCTCCGGCGCCGCTGCCGCAGATGCCGAGCCTATCGTTGAGGGCTCCAATGCCTTTGACGAGTTGGCATTTGCCGTGCACGAGGTGTGCGAGAGCCTGGCGCGCAATATCGCCGCCGATGGTGAGGGCGCATCCAAGCTTGTTACGGTCAACGTTACCGGCGCCGCTAACGACGAGGAGGCCGATATCGCCGCCCGTGCCGTTGCCAACTCGCCGCTCGTTAAGACCTGCATCGCCGGCCACGACTGCAACTGGGGCCGCGTTGCCATGGCGCTTGGCAAGTGCGGCGTGAAGTTTAATCAGGAAGACGTTTCCATCGACATGATGGGCATGCCTGTCTGTCGCGACGGTCTGACTGTTCCCTTTGACGAGGACGAGGCTCTACGACGTTTTGAGGCGCCCGAGATCGTGATCTCGGCCGACCTGGGCGCAGGCGACGCGGCAACGACCGTGTGGACCTGCGACCTCACGCATGAGTACATCTCCATCAACGGCGACTACCGTTCCTAGATTCCAGGCACGCTGCGCATCTTGCCGCGATTGCGGACAGCGGAGCACGGCGCGATAACGATACGAAAGACGAGGCAGACTATGAAATTCGCACGCGATTGTCGTTCGAGCGAATCCAACGAAGCAACCGCGCAGCTGCTGTTCGAAGCGCTGCCGTGGATTAAGAACCTGACCGGCAAGACGGTTGTTATCAAATATGGCGGAGCCGCCATGGTCGACGAGCAGCTGCGTCGCGACGTGATGAGCGACATCGTCCTGCTTAAGATCATCGGCATGCGCCCCGTTATCGTGCATGGCGGCGGCAAGGCTATCAACGAGGCGCTGAGCCACTATGACATCCCCGTCGAGTTTAAGAACGGCCAGCGCGTGACCACGCCGGCGACTATGGATATCGTGCGCGAGGTGCTGGGCGGCAAGGTTAACCAGGAGCTGGTTGTCGCCATCAACCACCACGGCAACCTGGCCGTGGGCGTGTCGGGCAGCGATGCTGGCACGCTCATCGCCGAGCCACTCGACCCCGAACTCGGCCGCGTAGGCAAGGTCACGCACGTCAACACCGACTATATCGAGCGCCTGCTCGATAGCGAGTACATCCCCGTCATCGCTACCGTCGCGGCGGGGGAGGACGGCGGTTTCTTCAACATCAACGCCGATACCGCCGCCGGTGCCGTTGCGGCGGCGCTGCATGCGCATAAGGCGATCTTTTTGACCGACGTCGACGGCCTGTACAAGGACTTTAGCGATAAAGACTCACTCATCTCCAACCTAACGCTCGACGAGGTTAACGAAATGCTCTACGGCGGCGAGGTCGATAAGGGCATGATTCCCAAGCTGCGTGCGGCCGTCGATGCGCTTGCCGGCGGCGTATTTCGCGCTCACATCATCAACGGCACCACGCCGCATTCGCTGCTGCTGGAGCTGCTGACCGATGCCGGCGTCGGCACCGTGATCCATTCCACCGAGACGGCTTACGAGTTCGATACGCATCCGCATCCGCTTTCGACGTTTGCTGCGCGTCTGACCGAGAATCTTGACGAGGTCGAGAAGCTTCAGACGGTCTAGCTGACCCGCAGCCGCCCCATTCCTACACCCATAGCCCCGCGCCGTCTGGCGCCCAACGAAAGGTATCCCATGTCACTTGCAGCTCAGCAATCGCTTGAATCCCATTACGTTATGCATACCTTTGGCCGCTCTCCGGTCGAGTTTGTCGAGGGTCACGGCATGAAGCTCACCGGCGACGATGGCCGTGAGTACCTCGACTTTCTTGCCGGCATCGGCGTGTGCAGCCTAGGTCATGGCAACCTGGCTGTGCTCTCGGCACTTGAGGCACAGACCAAAAAGCTCATGCATGTCTCCAATTACTTCTACATTGAGCAGCGCGGACAGGTCGCGGCGCTGCTGTCCAAGCTTGCTAACGACGACGCAGGTGGTGCGCGCGTGCTTGCCGATGCCATTGCCGCCGGCGATGAGACCACGGCAGCTGCTCTTGGTGCCCCGGCTGCGGACGAGCAGGTGTGGGAGACCTTCTTTGCCAACTCCGGCGCCGAGGCCAACGAGGGCTCGATGAAGCTCGCGCGCCTGTACGCCAAGCGTGCCGGTAACGGCGGCAACACCATCGTGTGCATGCGCGGCGGCTTCCACGGCCGTACGCTCGAGACCATTGCCGCCACCATGCAGGATTGGCTGCAGGATAGTTTCCGCCCACTGCCGGGTGGCTTTGTGGCCTGCACGCCCAGCGATATCGATGAACTGCGTGCGATCTTTAAGCAGCTGGGGAGCGAAATTTGTGCCGTGATGCTCGAGCCGATCCAGGGCGAGAGCGGTGTGCACCCCATGACCGAGGAGTTTATGGCGGCAGCGCGCGACCTGGCACACGAAGTGGGCGCCGTGCTTATCGCCGACGAGGTCCAGTGCGGCATCTTCCGCTCCGGCAAGCCGTTTGCATTCCAAACCTATGGCGTGGAACCCGACATCATGAGCCTTGCCAAGGGCATTGCTGATGGCGTGCCCATGGGTGCCGTCGTGGCAAAGAAGGAGATTGCCGACGTGTTTAAGCCGGGCGACCACGGCTCGACCTTTGGCGGTAGCTGCTTGGCCATCGCGGCGTGTGCCGCGACGCTCTCCGCACTCGTGCGCGGCGATTATGCCGACCACGCTGCCAAGGTAGGCGCCTATATGGAGGCAAAGCTCGCCAAGCTGCCGAACGTGACCGAGGTGCGTGGCCGCGGCTTGATGCTCGGCTGCGATCTGGACGATACTGCGGGTGATGCACACGACGTTGTGGCCCGTGCATTGGGGGCTGGTGCCGTGATTAACGCTACGGGTGCCCATACGCTGCGTTTCCTGCCGCCGCTCGTCTGCGACGAATCCGACGTGGACAGTCTGATCGAGATCCTGTCGGACGTTTTGGCCTAACACAGCGAAATAACTTAACTTTGACCGGGTTCCGGACTGCGGACGTGCCCTATGTGGCATGATTCAGCGGTCTGGAGCCCGTTTTGCCTTAGATTTGCTAAGGCGGGGAGACCTGCTGGTCAAAAAACATCAAATATGAGTACTGTTATCGATTTGGTAGCAGCAATTTTGGACTAATAAGGCCAGATAGCTAGTCGAAATGGCGATGAATGTACGATTTTGATCCAATTGTTAGTCCTTATAATGGACATATGTTGCGTAACTTAAGCAAATACTATCTTTTGATATGTTGTAAGCAAGGTAGCAGTACTCATTTTTGCCATTTTTTGGCCACGGCCTTTGTGACAGACGTGCTGGCGGGTTCGAATCCCATGCGCTGGGCCTGAAAAAGGAAAGGCCTCCATCGCTGGAGGCCTAACAATTCAGTGGTGGGCGATGAGGGATGTCCGCGTGCGGCCGGCGCCGCCCGCGCCCCGCTTCGCCGCTCCGCTCCTCGCGTGCTGCGCTGGAAAACGCTTGCGCGTTTCCTCAGCTCCGTACCCTGGCGGGTTCGAACCCCATGCGCTGGGCCCAAACAAAAACGGTCCCCTTGCGAGGACCGTTTCCAATTCAATGGTGGGCGATGAGGGATTCGAACCCCCAGCCTTGTGCGTGTAAAGCACCTGCGCTAACCGTTGCGCCAATCGCCCGTGCGGAGAGAGTATAGCAAAACAATCGCCTCATTCACCTCATATCCATTAAAGGTAACCGACGCGTGTCACAGCGGAGCTGATTCAGTTGAGATTGCCTGAACATTCCGCCCCTCTTTACGCCCTCGGGTATACTCAAAAGCTACTGATTCGATTTGATGCCCAGCAACAGCAGAGGGGATAGTATATGTGCGGTTTTGTCGGTTTTGTCGGTGGGACGGATAACCAATCCGAGGTGCTCACCAAGATGATGGACCGCATCGTCCATCGTGGTCCCGACATGGGCGGTCAGTTTATCGACGGCCGCGTTGCCCTCGGCTTCCGCCGCCTGTCGATCCTCGACCTGACCGAGGCTGGCGCCCAACCTATGGCCAACGAGGACGGTAGCGTCGTCATTGTCTTCAACGGCGAGATCTACAACTTCCAAGAACTCCGTTCCGAGCTCGAGGCCAAGGGCTACAAGTTCCACTGCGGCGCCGACACCGAGAGCCTTCTGCACGGCTACGAGGAGTGGGGCGAGGCCGTACTCGATCGCCTGCGCGGCATGTACGCCTTCGTCATCTGGGACAAGAAGAAGAACAAGCTCTTTGGCGCCCGCGATATCTTTGGCATCAAGCCGCTCTACTACTATCCCATGGCCGATGCGGGCGACGGCGCTCCGGGCGTGCTCTTTGGCTCCGAGATCAAGAGCTTCCTGGACTACCCGCACTTCCACAAGGCGGTCAACAAAAAGGCCCTGCGTCCGTACATGACGCTGCAGTATTCGGCAACCGAGGAGACTTTCTTCGAGGGTGTCTACAAGCTGCCGCCGGCGCATTACTTTACCGTAGACATCCCGACCGGCAAGATGAACATCGAGCGCTATTGGGATTGCGATTACTCTGCCGTCGAGAAGCCGTTCGAGGAGTACGTCGACGAGCTGGACGAGGTCGTGCACGAGAGCGTCGAGGCCCATCGCATCGCTGATGTTAAGGTCGCTTCGTTCCTCTCCGGCGGCGTCGACTCCAGCTATATCGCCGCTTGTCTCATGCCCGACAAGACCTTCTCGGTGGGCTTCGATTACAAGGATTTCAACGAGACCAACTACGCCAAGGAACTTTCTGACAAGCTCGGCGTCGAGAATGTCCGCAAGATGATAACCGCCGACGAGTTCTTCGGTGCGCTCGAGGACATCCAGTATCACATGGACGAGCCGCAGTCCAACCTGTCTTCCGTGCCGCTGTGGTTCTTGGCCGAGATGGCCCGCAAGGACGTCACCGTCGTGCTTTCGGGTGAAGGCGCCGACGAGCTCTTTGGCGGCTACGCCTACTACGAGGACACGGTCCCAGTCCGCAAGTACAAAAAGATGGTGCCGCTGCCCATCCGTCGCGCGCTCGGTAACCTGGCGCTGCATATGCCGTACTTCAAGGGCCATAACTTCCTGGTCAAGGGTGCCGAGATCCCTGAGAAGTCGTTCCTGGGACAGGCTCTGGTATGGCCGGAGCGCGAGGTCGACGGCGTGCTCAAGCCCGAGTACAACACCGGCGATGGCGCCTTCGAGCTTGCCGCTCCCATCTATGCGCGCGTGAAGGGTCAGCCCGAGCTGGTCAAGAAGCAGTACCTGGACATGAACATGTGGCTTCCGGGCGACATTCTGCTCAAGGCCGACAAGATGTGCATGGCGCACTCGCTGGAGCTGCGCGTGCCCTTCCTGGACCGCAAAGTCATGGAGTTCGCCGAGCACATTCCCGACCGCTACCGCATCAACGAGAACGGCAACAAACAGGTACTCCGCCACGCTGCCAACAAGTCGCTGCCCGATGAGTGGGCCACCCGTCCCAAGGTGGGCTTCCCGGTGCCGATTGTCTACTGGCTGCGCGAGCAAAAGTGGTACGACTATGTCAAGGAGTACTTCACCGCGCCGTGGGCAAGCGAGTTCTTCGATACCGACGAGCTCATGCACCTGCTCGATCTGCACTTTGCGGGCAAGGGCGATTTCCAGCGCAAGATCTATACGCCGCTCGTGTTCCTGGTGTGGTACAAGCGCTTCTTTATCGACGAGGACCAGCCCGCTGTTCAGGCTGCCTAGCCTCGGCTTACGAACGCCTGCGCGTAACGGCTCCTCCGGGAGCCGTTTTTGCGTGGGTGCGTTTCAGTTACTATAAAAACCGTCCCTGCCAAATGGCTGAGAAAGGTGAAAGATGCACCATTCGGATTCCGCGACCGTGACCACGGTCGATACGCTTGCCAAGCTTCTCGATGTGTGCGGCGAGCTGCGCGCATCAGAGCAGGTTGACGAGCGTGCCGTGACCGGCTGCTCGTTTGATTCGCGCGCGGTCTCGGCAGGTGACGTGTTCTTTTGCAAAGGCGCTGCCTTTAAGCCCGCGTTTTTGAGCATGGCGCTCGATGCGGGCGCCGTCGCATTTGTGTGCGAAGAGTCGCTGGTCGAGTCTCTGGAGCCGCTGGCGCAGGAGAGCGGTGCTGCGATGCTGGTTGTTGATAGCGTTCGCACGGCCATGGCCCTGTTGCCGCCGGAGGTCTACGACCGTCCCGACCACGACGTCAAGATCGTGGGCATCACCGGTACCAAGGGAAAGACCACGGCCGCTTTTATGCTCCAGTCGATTATCAAAGCGGCGGGCGAGTCCTGCGGCATGATCGGCTCGGTGAGTACCGACGATGGTATCGAGTGCTACGAGAGCACCAATACCACGCCAGAGGCCCCCGAGGTCTGGCGCCATATCGCCAACTGCCGTGAGTCCGGTCGCCAGTCCATGGTCATGGAGGTCTCGAGCCAGGCGCTCAAGTACCAACGCGTCGAGAATCTGCCGTTTGACGTGGCGTGCTTCCTCAACATCGGGCGTGACCACATCTCGCCGATCGAACACCCCACGTTTGAGGATTATTTTGAGAGCAAACTCAGGATCTTTGACCAGGCAAAGACCGCCGTGGTGAATCTGGGCACCGAAGAGGTTGACCGTGTGCTGGAGGCAGCGTCGACGGCCGAGCGCTTGGTGACCGTTGGCGTCGAGCATCCCGAGGCAAGCCTGTGGGCAAGCGATGTCCGCGTGGTCGGCTTTAACATCGAGTTTAACCTGCATGGCCTGTGTGCCGACGAGTCCGAGGCGGGGGAGAAGGTCCTGCTGGGCATCGCGGGCGACTTTAACGTGGAAAACGCGCTGGTCGCTATCGCCGCTGCGCACGAGATCGGCATCGGTATCGAAGCTATCAAGAAGGGCCTCTCCAAACTGCGTGTGCCGGGCCGTATGGAGGTCGTGGAGTCGAAGGACGGCCGCGTGATCTGCGTCGTTGACTATGCGCACAACCAGCTTTCGTTCCGTTCGCTTTTCTCGTCGGTCAAGCGCGCGTTTCCCGCTAGTCCAGTCATTGCAGTGTTTGGCGCTGCCGGCGGCAAGGCGCAGGAGCGCCGCGAGCAGCTTCCGCGCGAGGCCGCACCATATTCCGACCTGATGATCTTTGCCAACGAGGACCCGGCTCACGAGGACCCGATGAAGGTCTGTCGCGAGCTTGCCGAGCATGTTCCCGACGATACGCCGAACAAGATCATCCTCGACCGCGAAGCCGCTGTGCATGCGGCGTTCAAGGCGGCGCGCGAGGAGTACGTCAACCCCGATGCTCCCACCATTGTCTTGCTGCTGGCAAAGGGTGACGAGGAGCTCATGCACGTGGGCGACGAGTTCGTGCCCATCGAGAGCGACCTTTCGCTGGCCAATCGCCTGATCGATGTTACCCAGTTTGACTAATGAACCATGATGGCGGCGGCGCCCTGAGTGCGCTGTCGCCATAAGCGTGTTCCCTCAATCAAAACATGCCGTCCAAGTCCAAACCCTTCTACGTAAACGGAGTAACCATGTCCCACAACACCCTGCCGACCGTTGCCGAGCTTTCGGGCGAGATGCGCGAGCGCTTGGCCAAGGTCAAGTACGTCTTTACCGACCTGGATGCCACGATGCTCGCGCCCGGCTCGTGCGTGCTGCGCGACAACGACGGTAACCCCTCGACCAAACTCGTCGAGGCCGTCGTGGCACTTGCCCGCGCTGGTATTCAGGTGGTTCCCACCTCGGGCCGCAACCGTACAATGATCCACGAGGATGCGCGCGTGCTCGGCCTCAACTCCTACATCGGTGAGATGGGCGGCCTGGTCATGTACGACCTCAAAGCCAACGATTGGGAGTATCTGACTGGCGACATGCCTTACGACCCCGCCTGCGGCCTTACTCCGCACCAGGTGATCGAGCAGACCGGCGTGTGCGAGAAGATTCTTGCCCGCTGGCCGCACAAGATCGAGTATCACAACGACATGTCGACCGGCTACAAGTACCGCGAGGTCACCGTCGGCATGCGCGGCGATGTGCCCGACAATGAGGTCCAGGCCATCCTGGACGAGGCCGGCTGCGGCCTGGTGTGGGCCTGTAACGGTCACCTGACGCATCTGTCCAAGCCGACGACGCTCGAGCTCGATCGCGTCGAGGACGGTCGCGCGTTTAACATCAATCCCGCCGGCCTCAACAAGGGCGTTGCCATCGCGCGCTTCTGCGAGCACCTGGGGATTGAGCGCGAGGAGACGCTCGCGCTCGGCGATTCCGAGTCCGACTTCTACATGGCCGATCACGTGGGCACGTTCTGCCTGGTCGAGAATGGCCTGACGAGCGCCGGCGCGCCCGAGTTCCTGGCTGCTTGCGAGAACGCTTTCGTTACGCGCGGCAAAATTGTCGACGGTTGGGCGGCGACGGCAGAGCTGCTGGTCGCGGCGCGTTCGTAGCGCGGCGTCGCCGCACTTGGACATGTCTTTTCGAGAGAGACTGGTGAGGTAATGTCCGATATCGAGAATCCGACAGGCGACACGCGCCCGATTGGCGTGTTCGATTCTGGTTTGGGCGGTCTGACGGTTGCGCGCGCCATCGCGACGGCGCTGCCGCATGAGTCCGTTTACTACTTCGGCGACACCAAACGCTGCCCCTACGGCACGCGCACCGAGGATGAGGTGCGCTCGTTTGCGTTGCAGGCGGGCCGTTGGCTGTCGAAGCACGACGTCAAGATTATGGTCATCGCCTGCAACACGGCGACAGCTGCGGCCTTGCGTCTGGCCCAGCAGGTGCTCGACGTTCCCGTGATCGGCGTGATCGCGCCGGGTGCCCGTGCGGCAATCAACAGCACCCGTTCGCGTCGCGTGGGCGTGCTCGCCACCAACCTCACCATTCGCTCGGGCGCCTACACGCGCGCCATTCAGGATCTAGATGCCGGCGTCGATGTATACGGTTGTCCTGCCTCGAGCTTTGTCGAGGTTGTCGAACACGAGCTCGCCTCGGGTGCACATCTGCAGGAACAGTGGCTCGAGAACGAGGACATCTTCGATACGCCTGCCGTGCGTGCGCTGGTGGGTGCCACGGTTGAGCCGCTGCGCGACCACGGTATCGATACCGTGGTGCTCGGCTGTACGCATTTTCCGCTGTTGGTGGGACCTATCCGGCATGCGCTGGGGCCTGGGGTGCGCGTCGTAAGTTCCGCCGAGGAGACCACGCGCGAGCTGACCGATATCCTCACGCGCCGCGAGCAGCTGGCGGGCGACGCCGCCGAGCCGCAGCATCGTTTTGCCACGACGGCCGATAACATTGCCGAGTTTGCGGTGGCGGGCAGCTTTATCTTTGGTCAGCCGCTCAAGAGCATCGAACATATCGATATCGATGAGCTGAAATAGATGTAAGGCAGCCGCCAAAGCCTTCGCCACATCTTTTGCCGAAAGGATATTT
The DNA here is from genome assembly GCF_028207065.1 of Collinsella aerofaciens. Classification (GTDB taxonomy): domain Bacteria; phylum Actinomycetota; class Coriobacteriia; order Coriobacteriales; family Coriobacteriaceae; genus Collinsella; species Collinsella aerofaciens_AR. Next base: position 71,525 of record NZ_JAQLFP010000005.1, on the reverse strand, counting down.
CTATGGAGTACATGCAGGTTAACCGCGCCAACGGCCGCGCCGCCGATGAGCTGCGCCCCATCAAGCTTACTCGCGGCGTTATGAAGCACGCCCACGGTTCGTGCCTGGCCGAGTTTGGCGATACGCGCGTGCTGTGCGCTGCCACCATCGAGGAGGGCGTGCCGGGCTGGCGCAAGGGCGCCAAGGCCGGTTGGGTAACGGCGGAGTACGCCATGCTGCCGGCATCGACCGGCAAGCGCTGCAAGCGCGAGCACGCCAACCGCAAAGGCCGCTCCATGGAGATCGAGCGCCTCATTGGTCGCAGCCTGCGTACCGTCGTCAACATGAAGGCGCTCGGCGAGTACACCGTCACCGTCGACTGCGACGTGATCCAGGCCGATGGCGGTACGCGTACGGCGAGCATTACCGGCGCCTGGGTGGCGCTGCACGACGCCCTCGCCATGTGGGTCGAGGCAGGCAAGATCGAGCGCATCCCGCTTACCGGCCAGGTGGCTGCCATCTCTATGGGCGTTGTCGACGGCAATACGCTGCTTGACCTCGATTATTCCGAGGACAGCCACGCCGAAGTCGACATGAACCTCGTCGCCACCGACACCGGCGAGATGATCGAACTTCAGGGTACCGGCGAGCAGGCGCCCTTCGACCGTAAGCGTCTCAACGCCCTACTCGACCTGGGCGACAAGGGCGTTGCCGAGCTCATCGAGCTTCAGCGCCAAGCCCTCGCCTAACCTGCCAAAAAGGGATGTTAATTTTGGTAGGTTTTATCTGGGAAAACGTCGAAGTATAAGGTTTCTGTCGCCAGGGAGGGGAGAGGGCTCGAGGCCAGTTTCCCTTGGGCGGCATTGCTATAGAGACAAGGAAGCCAGTCATGGCACTAGAGAAGATCGATATCGACACCCTCGACCCGGCGGCGACCATCGTCGTGGCAACGGGCAATGCCCATAAGCTCACCGAGATCGAGGCCATTTTGGGCAAGGTCATGCCCGAGGTTCGCTTTGTGGCGCTCGGCCAGCTGGGCGATTTTGAGGACCCCGAGGAAAACGGCACGACGTTTTTGGAGAACGCCATCATCAAGGCGCAGGCTGCCGTCGAAGAGACGGGGCTCATGGCCATTGCCGACGATTCGGGCTTGGTCGTCGACGCGCTTGACGGCGAGCCGGGCGTGTATAGCGCGCGCTATGCGGGCGTGCACGGAGACGATGCCGCCAACAACGCCAAGCTTCTCGTTAACCTGGAAGGCGTGGCGGACGAGGACCGCACCGCGCGCTTTATGAGCGTCGTTGCGCTTATCGACACGGATGGTCTGGTCACCTATGGCGAGGGCGCCTGCGAGGGCGTTATCGCACACGAGGGCCGCGGCGATCACGGCTTTGGCTATGACCCGCTGTTCCTGCCGGTCGACACGCCGGGCAAGACCATGGCCGAGCTGACGGCGGACGAGAAGAACGCCATCAGCCATCGATTCCATGCGCTCGAGCACCTATCCGCCAAACTGACGGGCGAGGAGTAGGCCGTGCGTGCGGTGGTGCAGCGCGTACTCAACGCCGGCGTGACGGTCGACGGCGAGTGCGTGGGCAAAATTGGGCGCGGCTATCTGGTGCTGCTGGGCGTGGGCCACGGCGACACGCGCGCCGAGGCCGATAAGCTGTGGGGCAAGCTCCGGGGCTTGCGCATCAACGAGGACGAGAACGGCAAGACCAACCTGGCACTTGCCGATGTCGACGGCGAGGTGCTCGTGGTGTCGCAGTTCACGCTGTTCGCTGACTGCCGCCACGGTCGCCGTCCGTCGTTTACCGATGCAGGCGCGCCCGATGTTGCCAACGAGCTCTACGAGTACTTCCTGACGCTCGTTCGTCAAGATGTCGAACACGTGGCGCACGGCATCTTTGGCGCCGATATGAAAGTCGACTTGGTCAACGACGGCCCATTCACCATCGTCTTGGACACGGACAACCTTTAGGTTACGCGGTTTTACCAAACCGCGTAACAACTGGTCATGCGAGGTTGTCGTCTGGTACGTATTTGGGACGGGGTTTATTTAGCTACTTGCATATGGCGGCAGCAGGGTGCTATAGTATTAGAGTTTTGTCTATCTTAGGGGTATTATCCCCTTTTTGAATTGCACCTTCTGGAGGCCCTGTTCATGGAAGAGATGGAAGTCAATCACGTCGACGACATCCACGAGAAGCTGACCGATATGGTGGGCGATCGCGTCAAGGTGAAGGCCAACATGGGCCGCACCCGCGTCGTCGAGCGCATGGGCACCATCAAGAGCGTCCACCCCGCCGTCTTTATCGTCGAGGTTGACGAACGTCGCGGCCGCAAGTCGCGTCAGTCCTACCAGTATATCGATGTCCTCACCGGGCAGGTCGAGCTGTTCGACCCCGAGAGCGGCGAGCATATCTTTACCCCGCTCGGCAATCAGCTCGAGGAGCACTAACGGTGACCGATCGGTCCCTGACCCTTTCCGCGCCGGCAAAGATTAACCTCTACCTGGGGGTTCATACCGAGCGCGATGACCGCGGCTACCACAGGGTCGATTCCCTGATGGCAGCCGTCGGTCTTTCCGATTCCGTGACGGTCGCGCCGGCGCAGGCGCTGACCGTCCAGACGGTTCCGGCATCAGATTTTCCCATGCAAAAGAATACGGCGTATCGGGCTGCGGTTGCTATGGCCGAGCATTATGGTCGCGAGGCAAACATCTGCGTGATGATTGAGAAGCGCATTCCATTGTGCGCCGGCTTGGGCGGCCCCTCGACGGATGCGGCCGCGGTCATTGTCGCCTTGGCGGAGCTCTGGGGAATTGATCGCACCGACCCCGCGCTCGACGACATTGCGCGGGGTATTGGTGCTGACGTCCCGTTCTTTTTGCACGCGAGCCCTGCGTTCTACGTAGGTGGGGGAGACGTGCTGGCAACTGAGTATCCCGCGCTGCCCGCAACGCCCGGCGTGTTGGTCAAGCCGCGCGAGGCAAGCGTTTCGACAATTGAAGCCTATCGACGTTTTGACGAGGCCCCGGTGCCTGCAGACAAGCCCGGCGCGATCGCATCTGCCCTTCGCTCGGGAGACGCAGAGGCGGCCTACGCGCTCGTCCACAACAACCTGGGTGCCATTTCCGCACAGATGGAGCCGCAGATTCAAATGGTTCTCGATTGGCTGCGTAAACAGGACGGCACCGTTGCTGTAGATGTGTGCGGATCGGGTGCCTGCTCATTTGCCATTTGCGACACCGCCGCCACGGCCGAAAGGCTTGCCGACGCTGCCCAGCAAAACGGCTGGTGGTCCTGCGCGACGGAGCTCATTCCCAACACGGTTCAAATCGACGCGCCAAAGAAATAAAATTTTCTCTAGCACGCGGCGAAAATCTTTGTTACTATAGTCGAGCTAACGGGTTGTGGCTCAGTTTGGTAGAGCACTGCGTTCGGGACGCAGGGGTCGCTGGTTCAAATCCAGTCAACCCGACCAGAGCATGAGGAGGGACCGCTTCTTGCGGTCCCTTTTTTTAGCTATTGTTGTGATACCGCGATACCCGCGGTATACTCATTCGAGCTTGTCTCGCTGTATTGTGGAGGTCTACATGTTTGGACTGAGGGCTCCTGAGCTCATCATTATTCTCGTCGTTGTCCTGATTATCTTCGGGCCCAAGAACCTGCCGAAGCTCGGCAAGTCCCTCGGCTCTACCGTCAAGAATATCCGTGAGGGTATGGAGGGCGACGATAAGGCCGAGACCAAGCAGGCCGAGGAGGTCGTGGTCGAGCAGTCCGAGGAGGACAAGGAGATCGCTGAGCTCGAGGCCAAGCTCGCTGCTGCCAAGAAGAAGCAGGCAGAGGACAGCGACGCGGACGCAGAGTAGTCCCATCCCTTTGGGGTGAGCACCTGACCGGCTTGCCCGCAGGCTAGCCGGTCTTTTTCGTTTTGTTGACAGTTGATTGTTTGATCAGAGTTGGGGAGATATCCGTATGGACGCAAGCCAAATCGTACTGACCGCTGAGGGCCGCCAGAAGCTCGTTGAGGAGCTCGCTTGGCGTGAGGGCGATTACGCCAAGGAGATCGTCGAGGACATCAAGGAAGCCCGCGCGTTCGGCGACCTTTCGGAGAACTCCGAGTACGATGCCGCCAAGGACAAGCAGGCCCAAAACGCCGCTCGTATTGCCGAGATCCAGGCCATCCTCGCCAACGCTCAGGTTGCTGCCACCACGGGCGATCTGACCGTCTCCATCGGTTCCACCGTTTCTCTGATTGATCCCAACGGTGAGGTCATGGAAGTCACGCTCGTCGGTACCACCGAGACCAACTCGCTCGAGCACAAGATTTCCAACGAGTCTCCGGTCGGCCACGCCATCATCGGTCACGGCGAGGGCGACTCCGTCGAGGTCGTTACGCCTTCCGGCAAGACTCGCGTCTACACCATCGCCAAGATTGCACGCTAGACCACGGTCCCGCGTAAAGGTATGTTTTCGCTCCCTGGGACCGAATCCTGGGGAGCGTTTTAGTTTGAGGAGCTAACTTATGGCAGAGAACCAGAACGCCGCAGATCAGGCATCGACGCTCAACGACGAGCGCGCCACCCGCCTGGCCAAGCGCGCCGCCCTGTTCGAGGCGGGTCAGGACCCCTATCCCGAGCACTCTGAGCTTGAGGACTACGTTGCCGATATCGAGGCTAAGTACGCCGAGCTTGCCGATGGCGAGGACACCGAGGACGTCGTGAAGATCGCCGGCCGTGTGGTCGCCAAGCGCGGTCAGGGCAAGATCATGTTCATCGTCGTGCGCGATGCGACTGCCGAGATTCAGCTGTTCTGCCGCATCAACGACATGGACGAGGCTGCCTGGAATACGCTCAAGTCCCTCGACCTGGGCGACATCCTGGGCGTGACCGGCGTGGTTGTGCGCACCAAGCGCGGTCAGCTCTCCGTTGCCCCTAAAAGCGCGACCCTGCTTGCCAAGGCCGTTCGTCCGCTGCCCGAGAAGTTCCACGGTCTTTCTGACAAGGAGACCCGTTATCGTCAGCGCTACGTCGACCTGATCGCCAACGACGATGTCCGCGAGACCTTCCGCAAGCGTTCGCAGATTCTCTCCACCTTCCGCCGCTTCATGGAGTCCGACGGCTACATGGAAGTCGAGACCCCCATCCTGCAGACTATCCAGGGTGGCGCCACAGCTAAGCCGTTCATCACGCACTTCAACGCGCTCGACCAGGAGTGCTATCTGCGCATTGCTACCGAGCTGCACCTCAAGCGCTGCATCGTCGGCGGCTTTGAGCGTGTGTTCGAGATCGGCCGCATCTTCCGCAACGAGGGCATGGACCTCACCCACAACCCCGAGTTCACCACGATGGAGGCCTACCGTGCCTTCTCCGATCTCGAGGGCATGAAGGCGCTTGCCCAGGGTGTCATCAAGGCTGCCAACAAGGCCATCGGCAACCCCGAGGTCATCGAGTACCAGGGCCAGACCATCGATCTTTCCGGTGAGTGGGCAAGCCGCCCCATGACTGATATTGTCTCTGACGTGCTCGGCAAGAAAGTCACCATCGACACGCCGGTCGAGGAGCTTGCTGCCGCCGCGCGCGAGAAGGGCCTGGAGATCAAGCCCGAATGGACTGCTGGCAAGATCATCGCCGAGATTTACGATGAGCTGGGCGAGGACACCATCGTCAACCCGACCTTCGTGTGCGATTACCCCATCGAGGTCAGCCCGCTCGCCAAACGTTTTGAGGACGACCCGCGCCTGACGCACCGCTTTGAGCTGGTTATCGCCGGTCACGAGTACGCCAACGCGTTCTCCGAGCTCAACGACCCGGTCGACCAGGCCGAGCGCTTTGCCGCCCAGATGGCCGAGAAGGCTGGCGGTGACGACGAGGCTATGGAGTACGACGAGGACTACGTGCGCGCCCTCGAGTACGGCATGCCTCCCGCGGGCGGCATCGGCATCGGTATCGACCGCGTGGTCATGCTGCTCACCAACCAGGCCTCCATCCGCGATGTCCTGCTGTTCCCGCACATGAAGCCCGAGAAGGGTTTCCAGTCCGGTGCTGCTGCCGCCAAGGCCGCCGAGGCCGGCAACGCCGCAAGCCCGTTCGTCAAGCCGCTCAAGCCTACGCTCGATTACTCTAAGATCGCCGTCGAGCCGCTGTTTGAGGAGTTCGTCGACTTTGATACTTTCTCCAAGAGCGATTTCCGCGCCGTGAAGGTCAAGGCGTGCGAAGCCGTCAAGAAGTCCAAGAAGTTGTTGAACTTTACGCTCGATGACGGCACCGGCACCGACCGTACCATCCTCTCCGGCATCCATGAATACTATGAGCCCGAGGACCTGGTCGGCAAGACCCTGCTCGCCATCACCAACCTTCCTCCGCGCAAGATGATGGGCATCCCCAGCTGCGGCATGCTCATCAGCGCTATTCACGAGGAGGAGGGCGAGGAGCGCCTCAATCTGATTCAGCTCGACGCTTCCATCCCCGCCGGCGCAAAGATGTGCTAATTGGTTCCGCCGTTCTACCGAACGGCGGACCGGCCGACGCTGCGCGGGCCGCATTTGGACAATCTGACGTTCAATTTCAAGGGCGCGACCAGAAGGTCAGCGCCCTTTCGTTTCACGTCACCTTGTCTCAAATGCGGCCCGCTCGCTGACGTTGCCAATACATCGGCGTTGCCTTGGCCGTCAATAGTCATTGGGGACGTTCTTAAACGACTACCCAACGGCTATTGAGCACATGGCTCGCATGGCAGCCGTCTCTTTTATGTTTCCTTTAGCCGTCGCTGCCTAGGATGGGGGTTAGTCGGTAGGAAGGGAGCGTCTATATGGACGACGCGAGCGAGCGTGCAATCGAAGAGGACATGCTCGATCAGTTTAATTACTTTGACGATGAGGATGAGGAGCTAATCGATCGTCGCGAGCCGGCATCGCTTGACTCATTTGATCTGGTCGATGAAGAGACTGATGAGGTTGAGGACGAATCAACGGAGCCCCCACAGTCTTCGCGCCTTGACTCGCTGCTTTCGAGAGCCCCCATGCACCACGGTGTTCGTGCCGGCGCACTCCATATGAAAACAGACTGGCACCAGATCGTGACGGCAGGCGATGAGCTTGCCGTCGATGCGCCGCTCACCGATAAGTCATCCATCATCTGCCGCACCGGTATGCTTATGCTCGCGAGCGGAACGGGTGCCTGGCGTGTACGCGATACCATGAATCGCGTCGCCGCCGTACTCGGTGTCACCGTCCACGTTGACTTAAGTCTTCTGTCGTTTGAGTGCACCTGCATCGAAGATGGCCACTGCTTTAACGAGGTTGTCAGCCTGCCCACAACGGGAGTCAATACCCATCGCATTTGGATGATGGAGAGCTTCCTAAAGGAAATCGAGACGTATGGGCGCCGGTTTACCGTGCACGAATACCACGAGATGCTCAAGACCGTTGAGAGTTCAAAACCCGATTACTCTCCCTGGCAACAGGGCCTTGCGGCAGCTTGTGCTTGCGGCGCCTTCGTCTTTTTGCTCGGCGGCGGCCCTATCGAGATGGCCTGCGCATTCGTAGGCGCTGGTGTTGGCAACTTTGCTCGCTCTCATATTCTCAAGCAGGGTCTTGGCCAGTTTAGCGCGCTGACGATTGGCGTTGCGCTCGCTTGCGTTTCGTATCTGCTGGCATTGCTCGGCCTTGGCCAGGTCGTACCGGGGGCAATGTCGCACCAAGAAGGCTATATCGGCGCCATGCTCTTTGTGATTCCCGGCTTTCCCCTCATTACGGCAGGCCTCGACATCGCTAAGCTCGATATGCGAAGCGGCATTGAGCGTCTTTCGTATGCCGTGTCGATTATTGTGATGGCGACCCTTGTGGGCTGGATGGTTGCCGAGTGTGTGGGGCTGGCACCGGATGATTTTGCCCCGCTCGGCCTTTCGCCGCTTGCCCTTACGCTCCTGCGCGTGGTGATGAGCTTCGTTGGCGTATTCGGCTTCTCGGTGATGTTCAACAGCCCGGTAAAGATGGCCGCGGCAGCTGGGCTGATCGGCGCCGTGTCCAATACCTTGCGCCTTACGCTCGTCGATGCGCCGGCGCTGTTTCCCTTCCTGGGCCTGAGCGTAGGTATGCCTCCCGAGGCGGCAGCGTTTATTGGCGCGCTGGTATCGGGGCTGCTCGCGAGCTTAGCCGAAATCAAGCTCACCTACCCACGTATCGCCCTCACGGTGCCATCGATTGTCATTATGGTGCCGGGCTTGTATCTGTATCGCTCGATGTATTACATGTGCACATTCGACACGGTCAATATGCTCGGCTGGTTTGTGCGTGCAGTGCTCATCGTGGCGTTTTTGCCCGTTGGCCTGGGTGTGGCGCGTACGCTCACCGACCCTCGCTGGCGCCACACCAGCTAATTGGTGCAAGGGGGACAGGTTGCTTTGCACCAAATGAGTTGCGGTGAAATAGGGACTGAATTGCCGCTTAAAGGGCCAAAACAGTCCGTATTCCACCGCAACTTAGGGGGTCGGGGGATTATTGGTGCCCTGCATCTTCATAAACTCAACGCTTACGAAGCGCATGCGTTTCGTGCTAGGCTGGTTTCACCACATAAGTAGTCGCAGACGCACGTACCACGGGCGGGCGAGATGAAGTCCCAACAGCTCCATCTCGCCCGCCCTTTTTTGTTGCGTGGTGCCGCGGCACAATACAGAGAGGAATCTGCCCTTTATGCCTATCAACAAACGAGAGAGCCTGCTGTTCACCTTTATCATGTGCTTTTGTATGGTGCTCTGGATGAGCATCTACAACGTTGCCCTGCAGCATGGGGCCATCAACGGCGAGGTTGTTGCCGCCACATGGCTCGGCTTCCCCGTTGCCTACGTTTTTGCCATGTGCTGCGACTGGTTCGTCGCCAGCCCCCTTGCCAAGGGTTTCGCCTTTAAATTCCTGGTCACGCCGGGCAAGAGCTCTCCTCTTGCCATGACGCTCGCCGTCAGCTCCTGCATGGTCGTTCCCATGGTCATCATCATGTCGCTCTACGGTGCGTGCGAGGGCCTGTTCCACATGCCCGGCGGCCCGCTCGCAAACCTGCAAGCGCTGCCGATGATGTGGCTCGTCAACATTCCGCGCAACTTTATCATGGCCCTGCCCTGGAACCTGCTGGTGGCTGGTCCGGTTGCTCGCTTTGTCTTCCGCCGCGCCTTCCCCATGGGAACCGTCTTTGAAGAGCGGCATATGGAGCTCGTGCACATGCCTGGCGCTCCCGTTGCCGATGCCGTCAATGACGTTGCCGAGAGCATGGACGCCGAGCCCGCCTGCTAGACAGCAGCGCAAAACCAAACCGCCAAGCGGACCGAAGCGATTCCTTTTTTGTAGACGTTGTCACGCGGCTACGGGCGGGAAAGGTCCCAACGGTTAACATATACTCCATATGGGTAAAGAGACCAAAGCGCTGCCGCGGGGCGGCGCTTTGCGTTTGAAAAAACTAGCTCGTCTAAGAGGAACTAGCATGTTAGACCGTTTTACCGATCGTGCGCGCAAGGTCATGTCCATGGCCAAGCAAGAGGCGCTCGATCTACACTCAAATAAGGTGGGCACCGAGCACCTGCTGCTCGCGCTTGCCAAGGAGGACGAGGGCATTGCCGCCGAGGCACTGCGTTCGCTCGACATCTCCTACGATGACATCATGGATACTCTCAAAGAGGTCCAGACCACGGTTCCCGGGCCCAGTGAGGAGACCGAGGCGGCCAAGCTCGCCTTTACGCCGCTCGTCATTAGCGTGATGGAGCGTTCATTCCGCGTGGCGCGTGAGAACAACCAGACCTACGTGTCGACTGAGCACTTGCTCATCGGTATCGTCGAAGAGGGCAACGGCATGGCCATGGACATCCTCATGCGCTTGGGCGTGTCGTCCGCCTCCATCAAAAAGGCTATCGAGAAACTCACCGCCAAGGACCAGGACAAGAAGCGTCCGCTCGCCGGTGCCGGTGCCGGGCGTCCCGGTGCGGGCCTGCCGTTCTTTAGCGGCTCGGATGCCTCTCAGCAAAAGGGGAGTGGCACCGATACGCTTAAGCAGTTCGCGACCAACCTTACGCAGAAGGCGCGCGACGGCGAACTCGATCCGGTGATTGGTCGCGAAAAGGAAGTCCAGCGTATGATGGAAATTCTTTCGCGCCGCACCAAGAACAACCCACTCATTCTGGGCGACCCCGGCGTGGGCAAGACGGCCATCGTCGAGGGTCTGGCTCAGCAGATTGCAGCCGGCAACGTGCCCGAGAACCTTATGAACCAGAACATCTGGACGCTCGACTTGCCGGGCCTCGTGGCGGGCGCCAAGTATCGCGGTGAGTTTGAGGAGCGCCTCAAGAACGTAATCCAGGAGGCAACCGAAGCCGACGACGTCATCCTGTTTATCGACGAGATGCACACCATCATCGGTGCCGGTTCTGCCGAGGGCTCCATCGACGCGAGCTCCATGCTCAAGCCTGTGCTCGCGCGCGGTGCCTTCCAGATTATCGGCGCCACCACGGCCGAGGAATTCCGCAAGTACCTCACCAAGGACCCGGCCTTCGAGCGTCGCTTCCAGACCATCGATGTCGAGGAGCCGAGCGTCGAGGACACGGTCAAGATCCTGACTGCGCTCAAGCCGCGCTACGAGGAGCACCACCACGTGCGTTACACGCAGGGTGCCATCGAGGCCGCTGCGAACCTCTCCAACCGCTACATTCAGGATCGCTTCCTGCCCGATAAGGCCATCGACCTCATTGACGAGGCCGGTGCCCGCGCTCGCATCGCCGCGAATCGCGCACCCGAGCCGGTGCGCGAGGCCGAGCATCGCATCGAGGAACTCAAGGCTGCCGCACAGGAGGCTACCGAGAGCGACGACATGAACAAGGCCGCCGAGATCACCGAGCAGCAGAAGGCTGCCGAGATTGAACTCGCCGAGGCCAAGGCTGCCTGGACGGCCGAGCTCGACGCCAGTCCGCTCACCATCGATATCTCCCAGATTGCCGACATCGTGTCCGTGACCTCGGGCGTGCCGGTGTCTTCGCTCACCGAGAGCGAGAGCCGTCGCCTGCTGCAGGCCGAAAGCGTGCTCAAGACCCGCATTATCGGCCAGGACGAGGCCGTCGAGGCCGTTGCCAAGGCCGTGCGCCGCAGCCGCTCGCCGCTCAAGGACCCTCGCCGCCCCGGCGGCAGCTTTATCTTCCTGGGCCCCACCGGCACGGGCAAGACCGAGCTTGCCAAGACGCTCGCCGAGTATCTCTTTGGCAGCAAGGACGCGCTCATCAGCTTCGACATGTCGGAGTTTGGCAGCGAGTTCGAGGTCTCCAAGCTTATCGGTAGCCCTCCGGGTTACGTGGGTCACGACGAGGGCGGCCAGCTCACCAAGGCTGTTCGCCGTCATCCGTACTCGGTCGTGCTGTTCGACGAGATCGAGAAGGCGCACCCTGATATCTTCAACATCCTGCTACAGGTGCTGGAGGAGGGCCGCCTGACCGATAGCCAGGGCAAGACGGTCGATTTCCGCAACACCGTGATTATCATGACGTCCAACGTGGGCGCCCGCGAGATCGCGCAGGATGCGAGCGTGGGCTTTGGCACCACCGGCAAGCAGGGTCTCACGTCGAGCGAGATCCGCGGCCGTGCGATGGGCGAGCTCAAGCGCCTGTTCCGCCCCGAGCTGCTCAACCGTATCGATGACATCGTGGTGTTCCAGAAGCTTTCGGGCGAGAACCTGACCAAGATCGCTCACCTGCTGGTGGACGACCTGCGCCAGCGCCTGATTGCCAACGGCATGAACATCAAGCTCACCGATGCGGCCTACGACAAGATTGTGGCCGAGGGCACCGACCTCACCAACGGTGCGCGTCCGCTGCGCCGCGCCATCCAAAAGCTCATTGAGGATCCGTTGTCCGAGGAGCTGCTGGCCGGCGAGTGGGGCAGTGGCGATACCGTCCTGTGCGATGTGGCCGACGGCAAGTTTGTCTTTAGCCATGGTACGGGCGAGATCCCGGCACCGCGTCCGGCGGGCACGCTCGGTGGCGATACCGCTCCGGCAGCGCCGCACACCGGAAACGCTGCGCCTGTGAGTAGTGGCGTGACCTCGGGCCCCGGCGGTATGATGCAAGCTGGCTCCGGCGCGCTGTAGGGCGTGGCGACAATTTGATACGCTCAATCGAGGCGCTCTGGCAAGGGCGCCTCGATTTGTAGAGCTGCGGTGATTGTGACCGTTACGCTATACGGTCCACCGTTAGCCGATGATGCGAGGGCGCTCGGCGTTTTCGACTGGTTTATGCACGCAAAGTCTGGGAATATACAAGGCGCATGTCTTACTGTCTAACCAGTTGCGCCAAGGAGGCACCATGGATTACAAGATCACCGGCTACGAGCCCGCCCAGCTGTTCCATTTCTTTGAGGAGGTCAGCGCGACCCCCCGCGGGTCTGGCAACGAGAAGGGCATCAGCGATTTCCTGGTTGCGTTTGCCAAGGAGCGCGGCCTCGATGTGTACCAGGACGAGGTCTACAACGTCATCATTCGCAAGCCCGCATCTGCCGGTGCCGAGAATGCCCCGACCGTGATGCTGCAGGGCCATATCGACATGGTGTGCGACAAGTTGGGTTCCGTTGAGCACGACTTTACGACCGACGGTATCGACCTGGTCGTCAAGGACGGCGTCCTCACCGCTAATGGCACCACTCTGGGCGCCGACAACGGTATCGCCGTCGCTCTGATGCTTACCGTGCTCAACGATGATTCGATTGCCCATCCGGCTCTCGAGTGTGTGTTCACCACCGACGAGGAGACTGGCCTGGTCGGCGCCGAGACGCTCGACAAGTCCCAGATTAGCGCCCGTACCATGATTAACCTTGACTCCGAGGAAGAGGGCGTTGCCACCGTCAGCTGCGCCGGCGGCGTCGTCGTTACCTACACCTGCCCGATCGCGCGCGAGCACAAGACCGGTAGCACCCTCACGCTCGACATCTCCGGCCTTCTGGGCGGTCACTCCGGCAGCGATATCCACCTGGAGCGCGGCAATGGCAACCTCATCATGGCCCGCATCATCGACCGCCTGATGGTTGCCGGCGAGCCCGCCATCGTGAGCTTTAACGGCGGCACCAAGGACAACGCCATCAACCGTGAGTGCAAGGCTGTTCTGGTCTACGCCGACCACGCTGCCGCCGAGGCCGCGGCCGAGATCGCCCGTGGCATCATCGCCGACGTTACCGCCGAGCTCGAGGTCTTCGACCCCGGCTTTACCTGCACCGTCGAGATTGCCGACGACGCCGAGGTCGAGGCCATGGATCAGAAGTCCGCGCTTGCCCTCATCCGCGCCCTGCGTCTTGCCCCTAACGGCGTGATTCGCCGCAACGTCGCCACCGACGGCTCCGTCGAGGTTTCCTCCAACATCGGCGTGGTCGCCACTTCCGACGACCAGGTCAAGATCATGCTGTCCCCGCGCTCCTCGATCACCTCGCTGCAGAACGAGTTCAAGGACCGCCTGCAGACGCTGGCCGATGTCTTGGGCTTCGACGCCAAGTTCGAGTTCGAGTATCCCGGCTGGAGCTATGCCGAGCATTCGCCGGTCCGCGACGTTTTTGTCGAGAGCTATCGCGAGCTCTTTGGCTCCGAGCTGCGCATCGAGTCCATTCACGCTGGCCTTGAGTGCGGCCTGTTTGCTGAGGCCCTGCACGGCCTGGACGCCATCGCCGTGGGCCCGACGCTCTCCGATGTCCACACCCCGGACGAGAGCATGGAGCTCGCTTCTGCCGAGCGCTTCTACGAGCTGCTCATCGACGTCCTCAAGCGCCTTGCCGCGTAAGGGTCGCGCTAGCAGCAGTTCGAGCCACGTGCTAGCGGATTGCAAATGACATTACGAGAGGGGGCATCCGAACTTTTGCGACGGGTGCCCCCCTCTTCTTTTAAGAAATGTGGATTGATTGGCGCCTAGCCCATATCCGCCTTGATGAGGTCGAGGGTGCGCTGGCAGTTTTCGCGGACGGGGCCGAGCATGTGCTCGCGCAGGTCCGCCATGCCGGGCAGGTCGGCGTATTCGTCCATGATCTCTTCCATGCAAATGGGCACCTCGTAGGCGAGGTCCATCATGGTCGCAAAGCAAAACTTCTCGGATAGCCCGGCATCGGTGAGCGCCGCCTCCAGCGCGGGGTCGCCCATACCGTGGTATCGGCGGATAGCGCCTGGACCGATGCGCCCCACTCGATTTTCGCCGCCAACGCTCATGGCAAGGCGCGCCCGGCGGCGCATACGCTCGTACGCCAAGCCCGATGCGACATCGTACATGGGTGCGAGCGCTGCGTTTGTGCCTTTACCTAGGATGAGCGAGTAGTTTTTAGCGTGTGCGTCAGGCGCTCCGATAATGGCGTTATAGAACAACATATAGGTAAAAAGCACAAGATTCATGTGGTGGGGGACTGTGTTAATCAGTCGTTCTTGGATGTCTCGTGTGGTTGGTCCTCCGTCGTCGGTGTATTTCTGGCTTGGCAATACACCGAGCGCCTGGCAAAAGTCCTCCTGATGCAGCCTTTCGATATTTCCGCTGCTATTGACCATTCTGTCGTACCGTTCAACGACGAGTGCGGCTTCGTCTTCAAATGTGCAATAGGAGACGTTGGCAGTTGGAATGCCAACACGCCGAGCCGTTTTCATGCAGACGAATTCGTTTAAGGCCTGATGTTTGAACCCAACGACGCCATTTTTGAAGATATGGGTAGTGGGGGATGACCCTAGACATTCGCACCATTGGCCATCATGCCAAGCTAGTGCAAATTTGCCTTGGTTGCCGCCCAGGGACCAGCTTTCGTTGGAGCCCATCCATGTCTCTCTTTCGTTATCGCGAATTGCTTTGAGCTTGTGAGCGATTTGAGAATTGGTAAGCGGGCGGTATGCCGAGACCCTGCCGCGGGCGGCGCCTAATTGATCGGTTCGACAAAACTGAACGGCCCCTGCGCAGTCAAGACCGATATGGCACAAGAGGGCGACGGGGTTGTTGGATGCAACGTCATGCTCGGCGGCAATAGCGCGACGCTGCTCTTGGCTGTCGGGCAAAAGGCCAAATAGGAACGGGCGGACGATGTTATGGCCATACGTGCGATTGGAAAGCGGTATTGTAAGCGATAGTGGTGCTCCGCGATAGGTTGGGGCGTATACAAAACTGCAGAGTCCATGCTCGTCTTGCCGGAGAGTGCCTGCGATTTCGCCACAAATGAGGGTCGCAAGCTCCATCTCTGCCATTTATTTCACAACCTTACAGCCAAAGGAGAGGCCTGAAGTGTCGGAAAGGCCTTGCTCGGCTGCGATTTGGGCCAGCAGGGCACCATAGGAAGATGGCGTTCCTTGTCGGGCGGGTCGTCTGCCTACGCTTGGCTTTGGCAGGGCATTCGAGTTCGCGATAGGGAGGTCCGCTATCGTCGTCGGATGTTCGGAGGGCGATGCGATGGAGTCGTTATCGCTTTGCGCAAAGAGACCTATGCCGAGTGCGTTAAAGACGGACAGCAACTTGTCGAGTCGAATGCCGGTGGCGTCTCCCAGCTCGAGCGATGCGAGCAGGCGCTCCGAAACGCCGGCTTTTTTAGCGAGGGCCGCACGGGTGATTTCCTGCGACTCGCGTGCCTGACGCACATAGATGCCAGCTTGGCGTGGTGTGGTGATGGGAAGGGTATCCATGGCGATCTCCAACATGCAGACTTTTGCATATCAGTATGACATGCAAAAGTCTGCACGAAAAGGCCTCATGCAAAACTTTGCATGAGGCCTTGTACTGGCGTTGAGTTTTGAGCGATTGCGTTTGGCGTTACAGCGCCAAAATCCCCAGATGCTCAAGCAAGATCTTAAGTCCGATGAGGATGAGCACGATGCCGCCCACGATGGTGGCGGGTTTTTCGTAGCGTGCGCCAAAGGTGTGGCCAATCGCCACGCCGGCGACAGAGAAGATAAACGTTGTGACGCCGATAAGCGATACGGCGGGAACGATGTCGACCGAGAGTGCCGCAAACGAGATGCCTACGGCTAGGGCATCAATCGAGGTGGCGATGGCAAGGATTAGGTACTCGCCCAGGTCAATCCTCTCGGCATTCTTGTTGTCGCCTTCGTCCTCGTCCTCGGTAAAGGCCTCCCACAGCGTTTTGCCGCCGATGAAGGCGAGCAGAATAAAGGCGATCCAGTGGTCGATGGGTCCGATGATGCCCATGAATTGACTGCCAAGCGCCCATCCGATTACGGGCATGCCGGCCTGAAAGCCGCCAAAGAACAGGCCGAGCACCGCGGCGACTTTAAGGTTGATCTTCTTCATGCCAAGGCCCTTGCAGATGGATACGGCAAAGGCGTCCATCGAAAGGCCAACGGCGAGCAGCACGAGCTCTGCGAGTCCCATAGTCTGGCTCTCTCTCTGCGGGCGGGCCCGCGTGTACCTCTTGGGGGAGTAACAAAAAAGACCCGTGGCGTACGCGTTGCGCGCACAGCCACGAGTCTCGTTCATTAAGGCAAGCCAGGCCGCATCGGCCAGTGTGTTGACTTACCGCGCCACCGGAGGCGAACCCGGTCACGCGACTACTCCCTCATTCATGTGAACCCCGATGCTACCACATAAGCAGCTCATTTGGGTTGGGGCTCTTTTGGCTACCCCAGCGGTGTTCGCTCATTCTGTAAGCATCGGATTTCGCAAGCGCTGCGGGGACAAACCGTGAGAAACTATTTGGCGTTTATGGAGCGTATACGATGGGAGCGATGCCTTGGATAAGAACGAGCTGCAAAAGCGTATGGAACAGGCTATTCGCCTGACTGCCCCCGGCCAGCCGATCCGCACCGCCCTCGACATGATCATTGCTGGTCACCTGGGCGCTCTTATTTGCGTCGGCGACACCGAAAACGTGCTCGCTGCTGGTAACGACGGCTTCCCGCTCAACATTTCGTTTACCTCGAACCGCCTGTTCGAGCTTTCCAAGATGGACGGCGCCATCGTCATCGACGGCGACCTCACCCAGATCCTGCGCGCCAACTTCCACCTCAATCCCGATCCCTCACTTGCCACGAGCGAGACGGGCATGCGTCACCGCACTGCCGCTCGCATGTCGGTGCTCACCGATGCCATCGTGATCTCGGTCTCGGCCCGTCGTGCCGTCGTCAACGTGTACGTTCACGGCAAGAGCTATGAGATCCAGCCCGTCACCACCATCATGAGCTCGGTCAACCAGCTCGTCGCCACGCTCCAGACTACCCGTCAGTCGCTCGATCGCTCCCTGCTGCGCCTGACGGCCCTCGAGCTCGATGACTACGTTACGCTCGCCGACATCACCGGCATTTTCTCGAGTTTCGAGATCATGCAGCAGGCAAAGACTGAGCTTAAGGATTGCATTGTCAAGCTGGGCAACCAGGGCAAGCTCGTGCAGATGCAGCTCGAGCAGCTCGCCGGCTCCAGCATGGATACCGAGTACGACCTGATGATTCGCGACTATGCGAGCGATTCCTCCGAGGCCAATGCCGAAAAGATCCGCGCCAACCTGAGCCGTATGACGCCTAAGGACCTGTCCGACCCACAGCATGTGGCGGCGGTTCTGGGTTACGACGACCTGGACGAGGACTCCGTCATGACGCCGCTGGGCCTGCGCACGCTTTCGCGCGTGTCCGTCGTGCGCGACGGCGTGGCCGAGAAGATCGTCGACGAGTACGGCTCGCTGCAGGAGCTCATGGATGACATCAGCGAGGATCCGGAGCGCCTGGGCGACTTTGGCGTCAACAACCCTGCCATTCTTGCGGACTCCCTGTACCGCATGAAGGGCACCAAACAGGGGAACGCATAATGGCGCCCGTATGCGCCGTGGTCGTTGCCGGCGGCAGCGGCCAGCGCTTTGGAAATCCCGGCGGCAAGCAGCTCGTTAACGTGGCGGGCCGTCCGCTCATGAGCTGGTCCATCCGTGCGTTCGATCGTAGCAACAAGGTCGGCCACATCGTGGTGGTGTGCCCTGCCGAGCGCCGTGCCGAGATGCGCCGCCTGGCCATCGACCCGTATTCGTATAACACGCCCATCAGCTTTGCCGATGCCGGCGAGGCTCGCCAGGATTCCACCTGCGCAGGCGTGCACGCGGTGCCGGCGGGCTTTGAATACGTCGCCATCCACGATGGCGCCCGTCCGCTCATTACGACCGAGGCTATCGACCACGCTATCGACGTGCTCGTGAGCGACCGTGCCCTCGACGGCGTCGTGTGCGGCCAGCCTGCCATCGACACGCTCAAGATCGTCGATGGCGACAACATCGTCGAGACGCCGCCGCGCGAGCTGTACTGGGCCGCGCAGACGCCGCAGATCTTTAGCGTCGACGCCATGAAGCGCGCTCACGCCGCTGCTATCGCCGAGGGCTTTATCGGCACCGACGATTCATCGCTGGTCGAGCGCATGGGCGGGCGCGTCCGCTGTGTCCAGAGCCCGCGCGATAACCTTAAGGTGACGGTGCCCGAGGACCTGCGTCCCGTAACCGCGATTCTGCTCGGTCGCATGGCCGAGGGAGAGGACCTTCCCCATGTTCAGTAACCTGCGCATTGGCCACGGCTACGACGTCCACCGTTTGGTGGAGGGGCGTCGATGTATCATCGGCGGGGTTGACATTCCCTACGAGCGCGGCCTGCTGGGCCACTCGGATGCCGATGTGCTCGCGCACGCCTTGGCCGACGCCATTCTGGGCGCCTGCCGCGGGGGAGATATCGGCAAGCTATTCCCCGACACCGATCCCGCCTACGAGGGTGCCGATTCGATGGTGCTGCTCGCTCGCGTGATGGACTATGCGCGCGAGCTTGGCTTTGAGTTTGTCGATGCCGATTGCACCATTGCCTGCCAGCAACCCAAGATCACTCCGCACCGCGATGCCATGCGCGCCAACCTTGCCCATGCCCTGGGTGTCGACGTCGAAAACGTGGGCGTCGCCGCCACCACGACCGAAAAGCTCGGTTGGGAAGGCCAGGGCGAGGGAATTGGCGCCTGGGCCGTCTGCCTGCTACAGAAAACCGTTAAGGAGTAACGAATGCGTATCTACAACAGCGCTACCCATAAAAAGGAAGAGTTCCAGCCCATCGAGTCCGGCAAGGTTCGCATGTACGTGTGCGGCCCCACGGTCTACGACAACATCCACATCGGCAATGCTCGCACGTTCATCAGCTTTGACGTGATTCGTCGCTGGCTCATCGCGAGCGGCTACGAGGTCACGTTCGCCCAGAACCTCACCGATGTCGATGACAAGATCATCAAGCGCGCCAACGAGCAGGGCCGCACGGCCGCCGAGGTCGCGACGGAGTTCTCCGACAAGTTCATCGGCGTCATGCGTGCCGCCAACGTGCTCGATCCCGATGTGCGCCCCCGCGCCACCAAGGAGATCGGCCCCATGATCGCTATGATCAAGACGCTTATCGAGCAGGGCCATGCCTACGCCGCCGATAACGGCGACGTGTACTTTGCCGTGCGCAGCGATCCCAACTATGGTCAGGTTTCGGGCCGCAACATCGACGATCTGATGGTTGGCGCGCGCATCGAGGAGAACGAGGACAAGAACGACCCGCTCGACTTTGCCCTGTGGAAGGCCGCCAAGCCCGGCGAGCCCAGCTGGCCGAGCCCCTGGGGCGAGGGCCGTCCCGGTTGGCACACCGAGTGCGCCGCCATGGTGCACCGCTACCTGGGCACCCCGATCGACATTCATGGCGGCGGCTCCGACCTTGCCTTCCCGCATCACGAGAACGAGTGCGCCCAGGCCACCTGCGCCTGGCACCAGGGCTTCTCCAACACCTGGATGCACACGGGCATGCTGCTGGTCGACGGCGAGAAGATGTCCAAGTCGCTCGGCAACTTCTTTACGCTGGCCGAGGTGCTCGAGCAGCACTCTGCCGCGGCCCTGCGTCTGCTGATGCTGCAGACGAGTTATCGCTCGCCGCTCGACTTTTCTTGGGAGCGCCTGGAGGGTGCCGAGAATTCGCTCACGCGTATCGCCGGTACGGTCGAGAACCTGCGCTGGGCCGCGAACCATGCGACGGCCGATGCCGATGAGGCAGCATCCGAGGCGTTTGCCGCCAAGTCCGCCGAGACCCGTGCCACCTTTAAGGAGTGCATGGACGACGACTTTAACACCGCTGGTGCCATGGGTGCCGTCTTTGGCTTTGTAACCGAGTGCAACCAGTACCTGGAGCAGGCGGGCGACGCTGCCGACAAGGCCGCCGCGCTTGCCGCCGCCGATACGCTGGTCGAGCTGCTCGATACGTTTGGCGTTGAGCTCCCCGAGCCCAAGGTCGAGTTGCCGCTGGGCCTGCTGGGCGTTGCCGCCGGTTTGGTTGCCTACACGGGTGACGACGTGGACGAGGCCGCTGCCAAGATTCTCGAGGCCCGCGCCGAGGCCCGCGCCGCCAAGAACTGGGATCTGGCCGACGCCATCCGCGACCAGCTCAAGGACCTGGGCCTCACCATTGAGGATACTGCCGCTGGCACCCGTATTAAGTCTCTCTAATCCCCGCGGGTTTCCCAAGCACCCGACCTTGCCGTTCAAACCGTCGCTCGCGTACTCAAGTACGCGTCGCTCCTCTTTCACGGCCATCTCGGACACTTGGAAAACCCGTGCCGACCGCCCGAGCCACGGCACCTTGCCTTTCAATCGTCGGGCATGACCTCAAGGTTTATGCCCTCCTCTTTCAAGGCAATCTGCCGCACCTCGGGCGGTCGGTCTATTTGTTTCGTTTGATAGTTGTATTTAGGAGGTCGCTTTATGGCCGACAATCGCAAGCGTGCGCCTCGTGGTGGCAAACAGGCTGCTTCTGGCTCGCGCCCGATTCGCCGAAATGATCGCGCTGCCGCTTCCAAGGGCCAGCGCGAGCGCTCCCAAGCCCAGGCTGCGCGTCCGCAGCGAGATCGCAACCGCGACAACATTCAGGTCCCCAAGGGCGAGTTTATCGAAGGTCGCCGTGCTGCCGCCGAGGCCCTGCGCACCGGCTTTCCCGTCAAGTGCGCGCTCATCGCCGAGGGCGGGGAGCGCGATGCTGCTTTGTCTCGTCTGGTCGATGACCTCAACGCCGCGGGTGTCCGCATTAAGTATGTGTCGCGCGCGCAGCTTGATGCGCTGTCGAGCCATGGCGCTCACCAGGGCATTGCGCTCGAGGTGGGAAATTTCCCCTATGCCGATGTTGCCGATATTCTCGACCGCGCGGGTGACGGACCTGCGCTCGTCATCGTGCTCGACCATGTGACCGACGATGGCAACTTTGGTGCGATCGTGCGCTCTGCCGAGGTTGTGGGCGCGGCCGGCGTCATCATCGCCAACAAGCGTGCCGCTGGTGTGACCGTGGGTAGCTATAAGACTTCAGCCGGCGCCGTCATGCATCTGCCTATCGCACAGGTGCCCAACATCGCCCGTGCGCTCGACGATCTTAAGGCCGCTGGCTTTTGGGCGGGCGGTGCCTCCGAGCACGCCGAAGGTAGTTGCTGGGATGCTCCCTTCGAGGGCCGCGTAGCGCTCGTCATGGGCTCCGAGGGCGACGGCATCTCGCGTCTGGTGCTCGAGAAATGCGACTTTTTGACCAAGCTTCCCCAGCGCGGCATGACCGAGAGCCTCAATGTTGCCCAGGCGACCACGGCGCTGTGCTTTGAGTGGCTACGCCGCAACGCCGGCGAGCTCATGGGGGAGGAGTAGCGCATGTCCAAGAAGAACCGCGCCAAGTCCAAGGCCAAGCGCTTTGGCGAAGGCTCGGCCAAGCCGATTGTCTCGGCCGCGACCTACGGTGTGGGCGGCAATGCGTTTGCGCAGGCTATCGCCGATCCGGTCTCGACGGTGCACTCCAATAAGCCCGAGCTGCTGGTGGTCGACGGCTACAACGTGATTCACTGCACGCCGCGCTACGAAAAGCTCGTCTACGACCATTCCGACGATCCATATTCCAGCGACGTCCACGATATGGCTCGTACTGCGCTTATCAACGATGTCGCGGCGTTTGCCCAGGGCCGTTACGAGGCCGTGATCGTGTTCGACGGCGCGGGCAACATCTCCAACGAGCGCCCCAACCTACCGGCCCGCGGCGTGCGCATCGAGTTCTCGCCGACGGGCGTCTCTGCCGATACCGTGGTGCAGAAGCTCTGCATCGAGGCACGCGAGGAAGGCCGCGCGTGCTCCGTGGTATCGAGTGACGGCACGATCCAGGCTGTCGTCATGGGGAAGGGCGTCACGCGCATCTCGAGCCGTATGCTGGTGGACGAGATCAAACAGATTGATAACGACGTTCACGAGGCCGAGGAGGCCCCGCAGATCAAGATGACTCTGGGCAGCCGCCTGAGTCCCGATGCCCTGGCCAAGCTTAAGGCCCTGCGCGGACGGTAGGGGATTATCCATAGAGACCCGTTTCCCAATTGGCCGGCCCGTTGATTTGTAATCAATGGACTGTGGGTTGCCGTCGCCAAAACGAATAGTTTTTGGTTTTGGCGAACGGATAAAACTATTCGTTCTGGCGAATAGTTTTGAGATGTGGTCGGTCGAAGGGCCTGTTGCGCCCCGTCTTCAATTCCTTTATCCTTAACAGGCTTCGCGCGAAAGCGCCAAGTGTGCCAGTGTGGCGCAACGGTAG
This sequence comes from Collinsella aerofaciens, assembly GCF_028207065.1. Lineage (GTDB taxonomy): Bacteria > Actinomycetota > Coriobacteriia > Coriobacteriales > Coriobacteriaceae > Collinsella > Collinsella aerofaciens_AR. The sequence goes on along the minus strand of NZ_JAQLFP010000005.1, from coordinate 48,976 downwards.
CGCAACTGATTTGTAATCAGTGGGTTGCAGGTTCGATTCCTGTCACTGGCTCCATGAGAGTTTCGGGCTCTGTTCCTGATGGGACAGGGCCCGTTTCTATTTAGGTGGTGCGCCATCGGGTTAGCGCCCATCCCGTTTTTGGTTTGTCTCGTCCTCCAGTTTGTCTAAATCTGTAACACCAAGACCGATATTCGGCATCTAACTGTTACAGATTGAGATGAAACTTAGGGTGTTTTAGGAATATCTTGATCTGTAACATGTAGAAGCGGAATAGGCCTCTTGCTGTTACAGATCGAGACAAGGGCGGGTGCGGACATGGGGTCCTGTTCGAGCGTGGATTTCTGGACACGCGAGCGAAGAAAATCTCCCGACCGGAGAACGAGCGTGGATAATTAACTTGGATAGGGAGCTAAGGTAAACACCGATTGTCTATCGACGGCTTTAGAAACAACGGCCCCGATTTCATTGTGGAATCGGGGTCGTTTGTGCCTCAGGAATCCGAATGGATTAATCGAGCTCCTAAGGAACTTCTTGGGTTCTTGCTAATGGTCTGCCGAGGATGTCCCCAATGCAAACAGCGGGCATCTACTCAATATAGCTGGGGTTCTTCTTGATGATCACGCGTGCAGCGATGAAGGAGACGACGATGGCGATGATGGCGACAACGCATGCCAGCACGAAGTTGCCCATGGACCCATCGGGAGCGATAAAGATGAGTGCCGAAAGAAGGCCGGGGCATGCTCCCGCAACATACTCTTTCAGAACAAAGATGCCTGCAGGGAGTCCAGCGCAGAGCGCGCCGATTGCCGTGCCGACAAGCAGGCGGGGACGCTCGATGAGGCAACCGTAGAACGCGGGCTCGGTTACGCCACAGAGTGCGGTGACGGCAACCGTGGTGACCATACCCCTCTTCTCTTTGTTTCCCTTCATGGCAGTTGCCAGGGCGAGGCTCGTGCCGCCAATGCAGAGGTTCGAGATGAATCCAAAGATAATGGGTGCCCAACCGAGCTGCGCCAGGCTCGTAACTTCGATTGCGATGTAAGCCTTATCGAGACCGAGCATGACGAAATAGGGGTTAAGGGCTGCCAGGATCGGAGTGGCGATAAATGCCACGTTGTCCATAAGCCACGTGACGGCATCGCTCAGCGCGTAGCCCATCATGCTGCCGGCGGGGCCAAGGATAATCAGCTCGACGGGCACGACGATGATCATGGTGAGCAGCGGCTTCAAGAACAGTTTGGTAACGTCGGGAATGATTTTCTGAAGACCGCGATCGACGAAGTACATGAACACGACGCCCAGTACGATTGGCACCACCGTGCTCGAGTAGTCATTCGTCGGGATGGGGATGCCAAGAAAGTCGAGACCCTCAGCACCGCTAATGGACGAGCTGATCATGATCGCGCCCAGCAATGCGCCCATGATGGGCTGCATCTTCATGACGGCTGCGAGCTGATAACCAAGATAAACGGGCAAGAAGCTAAACGAAGCGCTAAAGATCGCCAACAGGACCTGGGCGGTTCCGCTATCGGTGCTCAATCCGCAATAATTGACCAGGAGATTCTTGATCGAAAGAATGAGTCCGCCAACGATGAGCGCCGGGACGATGGGCATGAATACCTGTGCAGAGACGTTCCCGAATTTCTCAATCAAGCCCATGGCGGTGTTACCGCTTTTAATGCCTTCTGCAAGGTCTTTGGCGGTTTGGGCATCGTCGGCAACCGTGCCACCGCCGACTTCGATTCCCGCGAAGTCGAGGAAGTCGTTGTAAGCCTCGGTGACGTTGGGGCCGATGATCACCTGAAGCTGGCCACCGCTGACTACTGCCCCGAGCGCCTGATCGGCCGATTTGGCGAGCTGGAGATCGATGATCGAGGTGTCTCGTGCGTCGATGCGAAGGCGCGTCGCACAATGAGTTACCGATGTAATGTTCTCTTTGCCGCCAACAGCCTTTAGGACTGTTTCGGACATTGCCTGATATTTCATCTCTTTCTCCTAACCTTCCTGCTCCTGATACTTCGAGATAAGGTCTCGGTACCAATACCAGCTCTTTTTGGGGGTGCGCTCCAGATTGTTTTCGAAGTCGATATGGACAAGTCCGTATCGTTTTTCGTAGCCGTTGATCCAGCTATACAGATCCATCGTCGACCAGAGGTAGTAGCCCTCAACGCGCGCGCCGTCGCGCTTGGCCCTCATCATGTGCTCGATGAACTGGCCCAGAAGCTCGATGCGGTCATCATCGTGGACCATTCCGTCTGCGTCTGGTTGCTCATAGGCGCCATGTCCGTTTTCCGTAATAAAGATGCGGGGCGCGTCATAGCGCTCGTGGACATCCATGATGGTTGAATACATGCAACCTGGGAGTATTTCGCGGCCCCATTTATTGCGGGGAACATTGCTGTCGCGGGCGCTTTCAAACAAGGGCGCAATGCATTTTCCTTCGACCTTTTTGCTCGAACCGCCCTTATTGTTCGCCGAAACGGCAAGCTCTCCACCGTGCCAGTCGGTTACATACTCTCGGCAATACACGTTGAGTCCAATAAAATCGACTTTACCGTCTCTGAATTCTTCTACGTCATTTGGGGATCGATAGAGCGAGACGCCAAGTTTTTCAAGGATTTCGTCCATTTCTGGCGGCAGTTGACCCTGAAGCGCTGGTGCCAGAATCATGCGATTGGCGAAAAAGTCTGCGTATCGAAATACGTCATCAGGGTGCTCGGTTGCCGGGTCGAGTTCGACAACGCCGCCATCGTGGACGGCGCCGATGATGCCGTCGTAGCCCATTTGACGATATGTTCGGACTGCGAGTGCGCTTGCGCGCATCAGGTTGTACTGAAACTGCATGTACGACTGAACGTCGAGCGATCGATTGGGGGGATAGTTGCCCAACATGTTTACGCAGTAGCTGTAGAAATGCGGCTCGTTAACGGTAGCCCAGATTTTGACGCGGTCTCCAAAGCGCTCAAAGCAAATCTTGGCGTATTTGCAGAACCACTCTGCCATGTCATTGTTCAGCCATCCGCCTTTGCAAGCAAGCGTGAATGGCAGATCGTAATGGAACAGCGTAACGTTGGGCTCTATGCCATTTTCGAGGCAGCAATCAATGACCCGATTATAAAAATCGATACCCTCTTCATTCACTTCGCCGATACCCGTGGGGATGATTCGACTCCATGAAAGAGAGAAGCGATAGGTGTTTTGTCCGCCTTCTTTCATCATGCGGATATCTTCTTCATAGCGATGGTAGAAGTCGCAAGATACATCACCGTCAACATGGTTGATGTTCTTATTGCTTGTGTGGCTAAAGAAATCCCACTCGCCAAGGCCTTTGCCGTCTTCGTTCCAGGCACCCTCGCACTGATAAGACGCCGTGGCGGAACCCCAGAGAAACGGCATGTTGTTCACGTTGCCCATGAATCCCCTTTCCATCATTCAACACGGTGGATACGTGTGGCGGAATTACGATTAAGATGACGTCAACTGATTTGAATCATAGGAGAACGACCAAAGCTGTTTGATTCAATAAATGAACTATGATTTCGAGGAGAGCGGAAAGAGGGATCACGTGAATATCAATGACTTCGATGTGCTCAATCGCATTAGCTCCATCATCAACAGCGAGTTTGGGTCAAACGATGCCGCCATCGCTCGATATCTCGTCGCTCACATTAGGCGTTCGAGCGAAATCAATGTTGCCGCAATAACCCGCGATGCATTCGTGACCCGTTCCGCTGTTCGTCGTTTCTGCAATCGATTGGGCTACCAGTCTCTTAGCGATTTGAAAGAATCATTTACTCAATCAGTCTTTCCAAGCGACTTAAGCCATCGAGAGGAGGAATTTGGCTACGAGGAGTACAGGGCAGAGCTCGACGTTCGCATGATCGAGATGTTCGCTGAGGTTGAAAGCGGCGTGTCCGATATTGCTATTAAGCACCTTGCCGACGAAATTGATGGCCATAAAAACGTTGAAATCTGGTGCACCAATAATGTGAGCGCCAATCTCGTACGATTTCAGCAGGAAATGTTTTATGCGGGCAAGATAGTTCGCATAGTTGCTGGGGCTAACGTCGCGGAATTGAAAAACATGGGAGACGCTTCGCAGTCATTGATAATTCTCGTATCGGTCTCCGGGCTATTTGCGTCACAGGCGCGTGAGTATCTTGATTGCCGTTCGGGCAGGAAGATTCTAATAACTGCGTTTAGCAACGATGACAAATCGAGGTCTTTTGACCGTGTATATCGTCTTGGTAATGCGGGAAACGGAATTGACCGACTCGGCGTTTATTCGAAATACGCCATGACTTATTTCTTCGACTTGCTATCGTCGTGTTACTTGAGTCGCTACCCCTGCACCAAGGGGGAGCCGCTCTATGGGTCTACTTTGGCCTGGCCCGAGTAGTTGCGGCTCTATAGTTCTCCCGCCTGGAGAATGAGCGTGGAAAATCTGCCACTTTGGCCTTAGAGCCGCGCTAAAAGCGGGAGATTATCCACGCTCGATCGTGCCGTGGAAGCCCGATTGCAACCTGTGTAATAGTGCAAGAGGGTCGTTATCGAAGTTCGTTCCAGCCAGCGTACTCCACTACGACAAAGTGTTCCCTCGGGAAATGTCACCGCTACATGCAAATTCACCGTCCTTCATATCCAAACACAGCAAAACCGCAGGTCAAAGGTATATAGATACGCCCGGCACCGTGTATCTAGAGGTTTTCGTTGACAGCCCCCAAGGTTGCATCGTATTATCTTTTTCGTTCGCGGGGGCGGCGGTCCAAAAGACCAAAGGACCTGCGAATACTTGAACGATTGGGAGTTTGCCCGAGTGGTTAATGGGGACGGGCTGTAAACCCGTTGGCTCTGCCTACATAGGTTCGAATCCTATAGCTCCCACCCGTCAAGTGCCTGTATAGCTCAGTCGGTAGAGCACTTCGTTGGTAACGAAGAGGTCACCAGTTCAAGTCTGGTTGCAGGCTCCATCCGGCGGTGTAGCTCAGTTGGTTAGAGCACACGGTTCATACCCGTGGCGTCACTGGTTCGAATCCAGTCACCGCTACCATAGGTAACACGGTGGCTTCTCAATAGTATGTTGAGAGGCCACTATGGTATAAAGGCAAAGTCCCGTCCGGGGACGACCTGTTTAGAGGAGGGCTTTATGGCCAAAGAAAAGTTTGAGCGCACTAAGCCGCATGTTAACATCGGCACCATTGGTCACGTCGACCACGGCAAGACCACGCTGACCGCCGCCATCACCAAGGTTCTCTCCGAGACCGAGGGCTGCAAGGCTGACTTCACTGCGTTCGAGAACATCGACAAGGCTCCCGAGGAGCGCGAGCGCGGCATTACGATCTCCGTCTCCCACGTCGAGTACGAGACTGCTGCCCGTCACTACGCTCACGTTGACTGCCCGGGCCACGCTGACTACGTCAAGAACATGATCTCCGGTGCTGCTCAGATGGACGGCGCTATCCTGGTCATCGCCGCTACCGACGGCCCCATGGCTCAGACTCGCGAGCACATCCTGCTCGCCCGTCAGGTCGGCGTTCCCTACATCGTCGTCTTCCTGAACAAGTGCGACATGGTCGACGATGACGAGCTCATCGACCTCGTCGAGATGGAGACCCGTGAGCTCCTCTCCGAGTACGATTTCCCCGGCGACGACATCCCCGTCATCCGTGGTTCCGCTCTGGGCGCTCTCGAGGGCGACGCCAAGTGGATGGACGCCATTCGCGAGCTCATGAACGCTGTCGACGAGTACATCCCGACGCCTGCTCGTAACAACGACCTTCCGTTCCTGATGGCTGTTGAGGACGTTATGACCATCTCCGGCCGTGGTACCGTTGCTACCGGCCGTGTCGAGCGCGGTGAGCTTAAGCTCAACGAGCCCGTCGAGATCGTCGGCATCAAGGATACCCAGAACACCGTCGTTACCGGTATCGAGATGTTCCGTAAGTCCATGGACTTCTGCGAGGCTGGCGACAACGTCGGTCTGCTGCTCCGCGGCATCAAGCGCGAGGACATCGAGCGCGGCCAGGTTCTCTGCAAGCCCGGTTCGGTTACCCCGCACACCAAGTTCACCGGTGAGATTTACGTTCTGACCAAGGAGGAGGGCGGCCGTCACACCCCGTTCTTCGATGGTTATCGTCCTCAGTTCTACTTCCGTACCACCGACGTTACCGGTACGGTCAAGCTCCCCGAGGGCACCGAGATGGCTATGCCTGGTGACCACATCACCATCGAGGGCGACCTTATTCACCCGATCGCCATGGAGGAGGGCCTGCGCTTCGCTATCCGCGAGGGTGGCCACACCGTCGGTTCGGGCATCGTCTCCACGATCATTGAGTAAATAAGCTCTTTGATATAGCTGACTTAGAGAACCCGGCACTTATAGGGTGCCGGGTTCTTTTCTACGCGGGGCTTATTCCCTGCCGATTGCGCTTAGCTCGCCCATAAGCCAAGCGCGAGGGATTGATTAGATCTCGATGGCTTCATTGATGTGTTCCAAATATGAATGGATCCACCGAGAACCAATTGACTCGAGGTTTTCATTGACAGCACTTACGTGGAGCTGATAAAGTAACAACTCGTGCCCGTACGGGGCGGAAATGAAAGGTTCAGGATACATGCGTACTCTAGTTACTCTTGCGTGCACTGAGTGCAAGCGCCGCAACTATACGACCACCAAGAACAAGTCGACCATGCCTGATCGTATGGAGATCAAGAAGTATTGCCCCTGGTGCCGTCACCACACGCTGCACAAAGAGACTCGCTAGTCTCTAGTCACATACGCCAGTAGTTCAATTGGTAGAGCATCGGTCTCCAAAACCGAGTGTTGAGGGTTCGAGTCCTTCCTGGCGTGCCAGTCATTATTCCGTAAGCTCCCAATTGGGGGCTTACGGTTTACTCATGTATAAGCGCATTGCGCGGAGGTAACCCAAATGGCCAACAAGAAGAACAAGAAGAAGGCACAGCAGCCGGCACCTGCCAACAACGCTGCCGCCAACTCCAAGGTTGAGGCCAAGAAGGCCGTTGCCAAGAAGAGCGAGAAGGCTGCGAAGTCTAAGAAGAACGAGAAGCCTGGTTTCTTCGCCCGCACCAAGAAGTATTTCGCTTCGGTGAAGTCCGAGATGAAGCGTGTCACGTGGCCCGATAAGAAGGAGCTCGTGAACTACTCGGTCGTCGTTTGCGCTTCTCTGATCGTCGTCGGCGTCGTCATCGCTCTGCTCGATGCTGGCTTTGGCGAGGCTCTTGCTCTGTTCTCTGGATTGAGGGGCTAAACCATGTCTAAGCGTTGGTACGTCGTTCACACTTACTCTGGATACGAGAACCGCGTTAAGTCCGATCTCGAGCATCGCATCGAGACTATGGGCATGCAGGACCGTATCTTTGATATCGAGATTCCTATGGAGCGCGTCACCGAGATTAAAGAGGGTGGCAAGCGTGAGACCAAGGATTCTAAGATCTTCCCGGGTTATGTCCTGGTTCGCATGGAAATGGATGACGACGCTTGGACGTGCGTTCGTAACACGCCTGGCGTCACCGGTTTCCTGGGCGGCAACGGCAAGCCCGCTCCGCTTTCCCGTGACGAGTACAATAAGATGACTCGTCGTCCCGGTAAGGGCGATTCGCCCAAGCGCACCTCGGTTGATATTCAGGTCGGCACGTCCGTCCGCGTCACCGATGGCCCGCTTACCGACTTTGATGGCAAGGTCTCCGAGGTTAACACCGAGGCTGGCAAGCTCAAGGTCACGCTGATGATCTTTGGCCGCGAGACGCCGGTCGAGCTCGACTTTAACCAGGTCGCTGTCATCGCTTAAGTTTTTGTCCGTTCGCGCGAGCGTGCTTCTTCTGTGACTGCTCATCTCAGGAGTGCTTCTAACACGTGCGTGCTTACGATATAGCAAGTACTTCACACTCGTGATTCGAAAGGAATGACCATGGCTGAGAAGAAGGTTGCCAACGTCATTAAGCTCCAGATTCCTGCTGGTGCAGCTAACCCCGCTCCTCCCGTCGGCCCCGCCCTGGGCGCTGCTGGCGTGAACATCATGCAGTTCTGCCAGGCCTTTAACGCCGAGACGCAGGACAAGAAGGGCGACATCATCCCCGTTGAGATCTCTGTCTACGAGGACAAGTCCTTCTCCTTCATCACCAAGACCCCGCCGGCGGCTCATCTCATCAAGAAGGAGCTGAACCTCAAGTCTGGTTCCGCTAAGCCCCAGGCCGACAAGGTTGGTCAGCTTTCCCAGGAGCAGCTCACCAAGATTGCCGAGATCAAGATGCCGGACCTCAATGCCAACGACATTGACGCCGCCAAGAAGATCATCGCCGGTACCGCCCGTTCCATGGGCGTCACCATCGCTGAGTAGCGATTTCTTTAGGTAATGACGCGTGCTCCGACCGGGGCGCGCGTTATATGTGTGCAATAGGGCACACGATACGATGTGGGAGGGCTCACGCCCGTTTGACCACAGGAGGTAATGCACATGGCTAAGCATGGTAAGAGCTATAACGCCGCTGCCGAGAAGATCGACCGCGCCACGCTCTACACCCCCCTTCAGGCTGCCAAGCTCATCAAGGAGCTCGACACCGCCAAGTTCGACGAGACCGTCGAGGCCCACTTCCGTCTGGGCATCGATACTCGTAAGGCTGACCAGAACATCCGTGGTTCCATCTCCCTGCCCCACGGCACCGGCAAGACCGTTCGTGTTGCCGTCTTCGCCGAGGGCGAGAAGGCCCGCGAGGCCGAGGCTGCCGGCGCCGACATCATCGGTTCCGACGAGCTTGTCGCCCAGATTCAGAAGGGCGAGATCAACTTCGACGCCGCTATCGCTACGCCGAACATGATGGCCAAGGTTGGCCGCATCGGTAAGATCCTTGGTCCCCGTGGCCTCATGCCGAACCCCAAGCTCGGCACCGTGACCATGGACGTCGCCAAGATGGTCTCCGAGCTCAAGGCTGGCCGCGTTGAGTACCGCGCCGACCGCTACGGCATCTGCCACGTGCCCCTGGGCAAGAAGTCCTTCACCGAGCAGCAGCTCGTCGAGAACTACGCTGCCCTGTACACCGAGATCCTGCGCGTCAAGCCCTCTTCTGCTAAGGGCAAGTACGTCAAGTCCATCTCCGTGTCTTCCACCATGGGCCCTGGCGTCAAGGTCGATCCCGCTATCCAGCGCGACTTCCTGGGTGAGTAACTAACAGTTACTGCCTGAGCAAAGCAAGCATTGCTAAAGAGACCCGGTTCTGCCTCGTGCAGGACCGGGTCTCTTGCTTTTGAGTCAACGAAACCACCACGAAGGGGACAGGCACCCTTGTGGTGGTTTTACTTGTGTTGTACTTTAGCGCGATGTAGTACTACCCGAGGCCGAAGGGAGCCCAACATGTTTAAGAACACGCAACAGCTCCTAGGCCTAGCGCTACTAGATTGGATAGCGCGCTAGGGTTGTAATCTCGCTATAACGATTTGTTGTACCCGGGTGCGCTATCGTCTGCCGCTTTCAGGCGTGATGAGCGACACGGGTATTTTTCTATCTCTAGGCCTTCTCTCTCTCCTGAAAGCCATCTGTCATAAAACGGTCAATCAGGAGGAACATATAAGCCGCAAAATCACAATCTTTGACGCCACCCTGTGCGACGGTGAGCAGTCGCCGGGCGCCAGCATGAATACCGAGGAAAAGCTCTTCATCGCCCGCCAGCTGGTGCGCATGAACGTGGACGTTATCGAGGCGGGCTTTCCCATCTCGAGTCCTGGTGACTTTCGCTCCGTACAGGAGATTGGCAAGATTGCGGGCGACCGATGCACGGTATGCGGCCTGACGCGCGCTGTCGACAGGGATATCGAAGTGGCTGCAGAGGCGCTCAAAACGGCCCAGAGGCCCCGTATCCATACAGGGCTGGGTGTGAGCACCAGTCACCTGCGCGACAAGCTCCATATGACTGAGGAAAGGGCAATTGAGTGAGCGATCCATGCCGTCAAACATGCTCGCAAGTTCGTTGACGATGTTGAGTTTTATGCCGAGGATGCCGGCCGCTCCGATCAGGAGTTTCTGGTGCGCATTATCGAGGCGGCCGTAAAGGCCGGTGCCACGGTCGTGAACATCCCCGATACGATGGGCTACAACATGCCGTGGGACTTTGGCGCCCGCATCCGTGACCTGCGCGGGCGCTGCGGGTGCGGCCGGTCAGCGTGCAGTCGACGTGATGGAGTATCGCGAGTACGAGATTGAGCGCATTGCGCACCAGGCATTTGAGGCGGCGCGCAAACGTCGCGGCAAGGTGACGAGCGTTGATAAGCGCAACGTGCTGGAGACGAGCCGCATGTGGCGCGAGATCGTGCATCGCGTGCAAGACGAGGAGTACTCCGACGTGGAGCTTGAGGACCTGCTCGTCGACAACGCCGCCATGCAGCTCATCAGTCGACCGGCAGACTTTGACGTCGTGGTGACGGAGAACATGTTCGGCGACATCCTGTCCGATGAGGCGGCTCAGATTACCGGATCGCTCGGTATGCTTGCCTCTGCCTCGCTGGATGATGGCGTATCGCTGTTTGGGCCGAGCGCTGGCAGCGCTCCTGACATCGCGGGGCTCGGCGTGGCCAATCCGCTGGCTCAAATCTTGTCGGTGGCGATGCTGCTGACCTACGCGCTCGACATGGGCGAGCAAGCCGCGTGGATCGAGAGCGCCGTGGCGCGCGTGCTCGACGAGGGCTGGCGCACCCGTGACATCGCCGATGTCAACACCCCGGCAGATAAGATCCTCGGCACCACGACGATGGGCGACAAGGTCGTCGCCGCGCTGTAGGCGATGCCGATTCAAGCTGTCAAATATCTCAATCTGTAACATCTAAGGGGCAAAATCGTTCCTACCTGTTACAGATTGAGATTTTCGGCCGAGCATCCGTGGTCTGTCTCGATCTGTAACAGCTAACCGATTATTTGGGCCCTACCTGTTACAGATTGAGACAAACCGTTGGGACAGGTCGGACGAGTCAGCAAAACCACCACAAAGGTGCCGGTCCCCTTCGTGGTGGTTTTTAGCGCAACGAGGTGTTCCCAGCCGACCATACGGGCGGCCTTGCGCTCACGCTGCTCGATGACAGCGCATCTTTAGACGCGAAGTGCGGAACCGGGTGCATATACGAGCCGCGTAGCGTTACGAATTCATGGGAATGACCGTATCGCCAATTTGTACGCTTGCAATCTTGTCTGTGTCACAAACTTGCGAGAACGGCCAGGTCTTGTGGACATCAGTGGTGCCGTTATCCAGTTTATTTGCGAAATAGCCGCTGTGGCTGGTTGCGTCTTCAACATGACCGTCTTTGAACGTCACGATGAGGGGTATGTTGCCAACGGCATCCATAGACTCCTCCATGTTTTGAGACATCTTGCCGCTGTTGTTGTCGTGTTCGATGGAACGATCTATGTTGTAGCGGACTGAAACGCCAACGCAGGATACGGTGGCCTCTTGAATCGTCGCCTTGGTGCCGTTAAAGTTGACCGATTTGGGCGCGGGAATCGTAACGGATGTATCTTCGTAATTCAGCTGGAACTTAAGATCCCATGGGCCCGTAAGTATTTTCTTATACTCGGGAAGCTCTTTGCCAGCACGTGGCACAACGAGAGAGTTGATATGCGTGCGGACGGTCCTGCCCATAAGGCCGGGTGATTCAACGCTGAACTGTGCAAAGTATTGAATGCTGGAGTCATTGGGGTTCTTGTCAATGAGCCATGATTGGCCTTGGCCGCCATGCTCGCCATCAACGTATACGTTTCCATCGACACTTCCGGCGATAGTTCCGTTCTCGCCCGGCTCGGAAAGCTTTTTCAGGGCAGCGGGATCGTCGAACGTAAGCGTATAGGCGATGGTAACCATATCCTTGTCGCCCATGATGGCGTCGGCGGTCACGGTGACTCCGTTGTTGGAGCAGCTAGCACCGACGGGCCGGCCAATACGGTCGATGATCTCGGTTTGAGAAGCAGGTCCGTCAAAGATGTCGGAAAGCATGTCAGAAGGAAGCGGCAGGACGCCTGTTGCCATAGCCGTGCCAGCGCCTCCAATGACGATAGCGAGGACTGCCGTTACAGCGGCAATGCGAGCGACTGTTCTTACGGGATGGCGGGCGATGCGCGGCTTGCGTCGCGTGCCATTAAAGTTGCTTTGAGCGGTCGCCGCATCGCTCGAGGCGACGGACTGAGCAATCGAGTTTGCCATGTGCTGCTTCGCATTATCGGTAAACGAAATGTGCTCCAGGGCGTGGCGATAGTCATTCGAATTCGTAGTCATTGTGGTCTCCTTTCAAGGAAAGCCGAAGTGACGCACGTCCGCGGCTAAGGTGCTGGGCGGTTGCAGCTGGCGTCGCGTGAACGGCGTCTGCGATTTCCCTGATGCTCATGCCTGCGTAGTAGTGCAAAAAGATGGCGATGCGCTGTGCTTGAGGCAGGGCCGTGACAGCGGAAAGAATGGCGCAGTCGCGTTGCGCGAATTCTTGCTCGGTATGTGTTACGGGTGCGCAGAAATCGGGGAGCGAATCGAGGTCGACAACCGGGTGATTCGCGTGCGTACGGCCGATATCGCGACATGCGTTCAGTGCGACTCGGATCACCCAAGCACGTTCGTGTTCGAGCGAGTCGAACGGTTGAGTGCGTTGGAGAATCTTGATCAGCGTGTCCTGGCAGATGTCTTGAGCGTCGTCAGCGGATCCAAGGGCCGAATAGCACAATCGAAGGATGAGGTCGGAATACGTGTCGACCAAGCGCTTTGCTTCCCGCTCGATCTGATCGGCATCGCATCGGAGCGTGCTATTGCGGTTACGGCGTGCAGGCATAGTGTCACCTCCAATTGGTCGTGGTGGATATAGGGAAGGCGTCTCGCGAGGTCCCTCTACATACAACACGGTCGAGACTGCATAAGTTGACAAAAAAAGACGGCACGTGAGCGCCGTCCTTACAAAACAATGAGTGTTCTCGTTAATTACACAAGCACCGTGATGGACAGGTCGGACGAGTCAGCAAAACCACCATAAAGGTGCCTATCCCCTTCGTGGTGGTTGTTGGCAGTTACCAGGGGGTTCTGGCGGTTGAAGACACGATTGCTTCGTGGCGTTTGAGCTCGCGGCGCATGGTTTGCGAGTTGAGCCAAGCGGCCTTCCAACCGCGCGTGGGGTAGCGCGCCTCGTCAATTTCGATCTTGGTATAGCCGCAGGCGTTGACAATCTTCGTTCCGCATGGGTGTTGGCGCTCGCGTTGAAAGTTGGGGCCGTAGCTTTGGTGCACATGCCCGTGAATCATATAGTCGGGACCCCAAGACTCAAGAGCCGCATTAAAGCACTCGAATCCTCGATGCGGCAGGTCGTCCAGGTCGCCCATGCCTGCGACGGGTGCATGGGTAAGTAGAATATCGCATCCGTCTACCAGTGCGATTTTTCGCGATAGCTTGCGCATGCGTTTTGCCATCTCGCGCTCGGTATACATGTTCGCGCCGTCGCGGTAGCGCATGGAACCGCCCAGACCCGCAATGCGAATACCTCGGTACACATATACGCTGTCCTCAACACAAATGCACCCGCCCGGTGCATGGCGCGCGTAGCGGTCGTCGTGGTTGCCACGAACGTACACAAGCGGTTTGTTGATGACAGTGACCAAAAACTCAAGATAGTCCGGATCCAGGTCGCCTGCGGATAGAATCAGGTCAACGTCCTCAAAGCGCTCCTTGCGAAAACATTCCCACAGGCAGCGCTCCTCTACATCGGCAATGGCTAGGATATTCATAGGGCACGGACCTCCGGCTCGTTATCGAGCTGCGGAATCGAGCCTATAACGTTGTCAGCCAGCCAGTTCATCTCGACAATCTGCGTACTCGGCAGGGGAGGGAAGCCCTCAATCTGAACCACGCCGTCCTGGCTGTGGAGCTCGCCGCCAAATGGGTTGATGGAGCCCTCGACAATGCCGTTGCGAAGCAGCTGCACAAGTTTACGCGTCTGATAGGGTAGGCCCGGAGCGTAGCGAATATCGATGACGCCGGAGCTCATACCGTACCAGTAGTTGACGGCGCGCACCTGCTGGTCATCGGCGGTCTCGTCCCATGTGCCGTGCAGTAGGCTGCGTACGATGAGTTCGTAGTAACGGCCCCAGTTCCATACCGGCATAGCAATACCGGTAACTTCCTTGCCGTTTACCAGACGGTGAAGCCCGTAGGCGGTGGGGTCCTCGAGAGACTTGGACATATCGGCGCCGGTCATGACGCTCACGCCCTCGCGACACATGGCTTCGGCAAGACCGCCGGCGGGAACATCTCCCCAAGTGAGGATAATCTGCGCACGAGGGTCGAGCAGCGAGGCACCGATAGCGAAGGCGTTGATTTCGCTCAGCGCGCCCGAGGCGAAGACCGACGCATGGTAGCCAATACGGTGGTTGTCGGCCATGCTGGCGGCAAGGGCGCCCAGTAGGAACTTGGCCTCGTACATCTTTCCAAAGTACGAGCGGACGCTTTGGTGGGGAAGGCCGATTGAGCAGTTAAGGAACCGCACCTGGGGATACTCGACTGACGCCCTGAGCGTGTATTCCATGAGCCGGTGTGAGGTCGAGAAGATGACGTTCGCCCCGTGCTTTACGGCTGTCTCGACGGCGGCGTAGAACACGTCCGAATCGTGGCAGTCCTCGAACGCCTCGGTGCGCACGATGCCGCCAAAGTGCTCATCAAGATACCGGCGGCCCTGGTCGTGTAGGCTGTCCCAGCTCGACGTGGCACAGGGAAACTCGTGGATAAAGGCGATTCGCATGGGATTGGCAGTGGAGTAGACGGTCTTGCTCATAAAGAAGTTGAGCACGCCCGAGGTAGCTTTTGTCGGTGCGCCCTCTTTCTCGTTGGGCTGCGGCGCTTCGACAAGATCGACTTTGTCCTCGTCGCTTTTGCCGGCAATGACAAGCTCGCGCCAAATCTTGCACAGACGGTTGACGACGATATCCGTCGGCGTATCCAGCAGACGGTCCTGGTTGTAGACGTTGAGGTAGACGAGCATGGCATCGGCAGGCGTAATGTCCAAGTGGTCGCCGCCCGCGCGAAGATAGGCGCGCTTAAAGAGCAGGAAGGTGTGACGTAGGTAGTCGACCTTCTTTTGAGGCCATTTTTCGACAAGATCTTGGCCGAGCATTTTGGCAAGCATCTCGTAGCTGCCCTCGCGCGAAAACTCAATCTCGTACAGGGGGCATACGTACCAAAAGGCGCAAAACTCACCGTACAGGCGGCTCTCGACGGAATCCCACTTACCGGGGTACAGACGCGTCACCTTGGCCGAAACCGTCGGAGCGTCAAGGAATTTGAGGACGCTGACACGCTTGTTGCCCTCTTGGACGTAAAAGCGGTGCATGAACTCGGTGACGATGATGGGGTCGCGGTAGCCCTCGGAGATTTGGATATCGTAGAGGTTGGACCATTTGCGGGCGAATTCGGTATTCCAGGGGAGCAGCGGCATAAAGTTACACGAAAAGGCGGACTGGCGACCTTTGGTAACCGTGCCGACGACCATTTCGAGCGGAATGTCCCGCAGGCCGATGTTCTCGCGCTGCCCGCAGGGAAGCTGAGCGACCAAGCTGTCGAGGTCCGTAAGATATGGATGCTCGCTTTGGCTGATGGCGCGACGGCGTCCCTGCTCGCCGCGCTTGCGTGCTTGACGATAGGCCTCTTCCATGGTGTCTACTCCCTTAGTCGTTTAAACAACGATATGAACCATGGTACCACGATGCGAAACCACCACAATGGTGCCTGTCCCCTTTGCGGTGGTTTTAGGCGATGATGGGGGCGATGGCGCGGATGCAGGCGTCGGCTGCCGTGAAGGTGGTGCTATCGTCGCTGACGATAAAGATGATTTTGCCCTTGATGCCAAAGTCGCCGATCTCGCTAAAGAGCACGTAGGGCTCCTTGTCAAAGCCAGAGATGGGAAGCACCGCGGCCTTGGTGGCGTCGGTGAGCTCATCTGCCAGCGCGTCCAGTGAAGCCCACTTGGACGTGTCCTTTACGGCAACGGGCACGGCAACGCGCCCAAAGGGCATGAGGTGCACGAGCGTGTTCTTGGAGATATTTGAGTTGGGGACGATGATGGTCTGCCCGCAGGCGTCCTCGATGGCCGTATGGCGCCAGGTGATATCTTGGACCACGCCCGACACGCCGCCGACCTCGATATTGTCGCCGGGTTTGATGATGCCCATAAAGGTCACCTGCATGCCACCGATAAGGTTTGACAGCGTGTCCTGAAAGCCGAGCGAGATGGCGATGCCGCCGACGCCAAGAGCGGCGACGAGGGCGTTTGCATTAATGCCAAAGCAGTTGTCGAGGATAAAGCTGCCGCCGATCATCCAAATGACGGCGCGCGCGATGTTGATGAAGATGCTTGATGAAGGGAGTGGGTTATCGTCGCGGTTGAGCAGGTGGTACAGGGTCTTGGACGCGACCTTGGCGGCAACGGCGGTGCCGATGGCCAAGATACCTGTCCAGATGATGTTGTGGACCCATCGTTGTGCAAAGAAATGAAGAATCGGCTCAAACAATTCCATGTAGAGAAACCTCCTAATGATCGTCCAACCATGATACCCATCAAGAAGCCCGTCCGATCAAATTCGGACGGGCTTCTGTGCTCGATATGGGGGTTAGCGAAAACCGCCGCAAAGGTATCTGCTCCTTTGCGGCGGTTTTGACGTTTGCCGAGATAAAACCTGCCAAAATAAACCTGTCCCTTTTTGGCAGGTTTAGCTCAGCAGCATGCGGTCGTTGGCGAGCTCGCCGCCCGAGACCTCCTCGAACTTCTGCAGCAGGTCGGCGACGGTGAGCGACTTTTTCTCGTCGCCGGCCACGTTGTAGATCACATGGCCCTCGTGCATCATGATCAGACGGTTGCCCAGACGGATGGCGTCGTTCATGTTATGCGTGACCATGAGCGTGGTCAGGTGGTTCTCGTCGACGATCTCCTCGGTCAGATTGAGCACCTTCGATGCCGTCTTGGGGTCGAGTGCGGCGGTGTGCTCGTCGAGCAGCAGCAGGCGCGGCTTGGTGAGCGTGGCCATCAGCAGGGTGAGTGCCTGGCGCTGGCCGCCTGAGAGCAGGCCGACCTTGGCGTTGAGGCGTGTGTCCAGGCCAAGGTCCAAGCGCTTGAGCAGCTCAACGTACTCGTCCTTCTCGGCCTTGGTGACGCCCCACGAAAGACCGCGACGCTGGCCGCGGCGCTTGGCGAGGGCTAGATTCTCGGCAATCTGCATGTCGGCTGCGGTGCCGCGCATGGGGTCCTGGAACACACGGCCCAGGTACTTGGCGCGCTGCGACTCGCTCAGACGCGAGATATCGGTGCCGTCGAGCTCAATGACACCCGAATCGAGCGGATGCACGCCGGCGATCATATTGAGCAGCGTGGACTTGCCGGCGCCGTTGCCGCCGATCACGGTTACAAAGTCGCCATCATTGAGGGTAAGGTCGACGCCGGTAAGCGCGCGCTTCTCGGTGACGGTGCCCTTGTTAAAGGTCTTCTTGACGTGCGAGAGCTTAAGCATCTGCCTCATCCCCCTTCGTGTAGGAGCTGCGGAGCTTATAGCGCTCCCAAACCACGGGCACGCACAGGGCCACGGCGACGATCACGGCGGAGAGCAGCTTCATGTCGTTGGCGTCCATGCCCAACTGCAGCACGATGGCGCGGATGAGGAAGTACACCACGGAGCCAAAGACGGCGGAGGCAAGACGGACGCTAAACTGCGTGAGACCGCCGGGCAGCAGGCGGCCGAGCACCTCGCCGATAACAATAGCGGCAAGACCGATAACGATGGCGCCGGTACCCATGCCAATGTCGGCATACTTTTGGCTCTGGCAGATAAGCGCGCCAGAGAGGCCGATGAGGGCGTTGGAGAGCACGAGGGCGATCATCTTGGTGGTGTTGGTGTTGACGCCCAGGGCGCGGATCATGTACTCGTTGTTGCCGGTGGCACGCAGCGCCGAGCCGATCTCGGTGCCAAAGAACCAGTACAGGATGGCGACGATGGCCACGGCCAGCACAATGCCCAGGATGATGGCAACGGTGGACTGCGGCAGGCCCGTCATGTGGCTGACGGATGAGAAGATGGTGCCCTTGGCAAGGATGGGCGTGTTGGATTTGCCCATGATGCGCAGGTTGATGGACCACAGACTGATCTGCGTAAGGATTCCGGCGAGGATTGCGGGAATCTCAAAGACGGTGGTCAAGATGCCCGTGACGGCGCCGGCAATGGCACCGGCGCACATGCCGGCCAGCACGGCGAGCAAGGGGTCGACGTTATTGTTGACGATGAGCACGGCGCAAACACAGCCGCCGAGGGCAAAGCTGCCGTCGCAGGTCATATCGGGGATGTCGAGCAGGCGGAACGTGATAAACACGCCGAGCACCATAATGCCCCAGAGGACACCCTGCGAAACGGCGCCCTGCAATGCAATGAGCATGCTTCATACCTCCTAGGATAGGGTGGACACGCGAGTCACCATGATAGCGGTAACAATGCATAATAGAGTGGCGGACGGATGTTTTGCCTCATCCGAAACAAGCAGGGCGAACGCCGGTCTTTGGCGTTCGCCCCTGTGGCTCAGATATTGAATAACACGGCAACGGCGCGAGTATGGGCCCTAGGCACATCGCCGCGCATACTGCTACTCGTCCAGAGCGGAGAGGTCGATGCCCAAAGCCTCGGCCATCTCGTCATTCTTGACGACGACCAGGTTCTTGCTCGAGAGGTGCTTGATCGGCATATCCTCGGGCTTGGCCTCGCCCTTCAGGATCTTAACGGCCATCTCGCCCGCGGCGTAGCCCAGGTCCTCGTAGTTGATGGAGAGGGTGAACAGGCCGCCGGCCATGCACATACCCTCCTCGCCGGTCACGAAGGGGAGCTTATTCTCCTTGCAGATCTGGCCGACCTGCGAAGCGCCCGCGGCGATGGTGTTGTCAGTGGGGGAGTACAGCGCGTCGACCTTGCCCACGGCAGACTCGACGACGGACTGAATCTCGTTGGAGCTCGAGACGGTGAAGTCGGTGTACTCGAGGCCCAGCTTGTCGAGCTCCTTCTTGGCGGCCTTGATCTGGACGTCGGAGTTGGACTCGGCGGTGCAGTAGAGCAGGCCGACCTTTTTAACGTCGGGCAGGACCTTCTGCATCATCTCGAGTTGCTCGGCGACCGGGGTGAGGTCGGAAGCGCCCGTGACGTTGGTCCCGGGCTTGTCGTTGTCCTGGACCAGGCCGGAGGCGGCGTAGTCGGTGATGGCGCAGCCCACGATGGGGATATCGGCCGTGGCGCCGGCGGCAGCCTGCGCGGCGGGCGTGGCGATGGCATAAATCAGGCTGACGTTGTCGCCCACAAACTTGTCGGCAATGGACTTACACGTGGACTGGTCGTTCTGGGCGTTCTTCTGGTCGATCTTGACCTTGAGACCGCTCTTCTTGATGGCCTTGACAAAGCCGTCGTTGGCGGCATCGAGTGCGGAGTGCTCGGTGAGCTGCAGAACGCCGATGGTGTAGTCTGAACCGGCGGCAGCGGAGCCGGAACCAGAGTTGCCGCCGCATCCGGCGAGCGGGGCGAGCGCGAGCAGGCCGGCGGAGACCAGAAGGCTCCTGCGGCTGATGGTGATGTCCTTCATATCATTACCCCCAGTATAAAAATGGCTGGAAACACTGCACTGGGACAAAGTGCAAGTGGGACTATAGTAGCGCTGATGTCCATTTTTACAACAGCCTGGCGGGTTTTTTAATACAGAATCGGATGGGCGGTACGGGTAGTCGAATGGGCGGCGGAGGGTCTTATGCGGCGGAGGAGGCGTCGTCCTCGTCCAGGGCGGCGAAGAGCTTCTTGCCGTCGAGGAGACGTGTGGTGACGTTTCTCATGCGGCCGATCTCTACGGTACGCAACGTGTCATCGGCGCCTCGCGCGTCATAGACCGTTCCCAGCAAATACGAGATGCCGTCTCGTTGCTTGATGGCAAAGGGCCGGAGTGTCATCCGCGCCACTTCGACCTCTCCGCGTGCCGTGACACTCGAAATATCAAAACTCACCGTGGTTCCGTGGTCGATGGCCTGCTCGATGAGCTCGCAGGCATCGATGCGCTTGACGGGCGTGCGTGTGGCCTTGGTGGATTTGCCGTCTGCGCTTGGAGCAGGCTCGGGCGCATCGAGGTAGCCGCGAACGTCGGCACTCGCCATGGCAACCAGGTGCTGCGCCATGCTTTTTCGAATGGCGATGGGTGTAGAGCGGTTGCGCATGACCATGCCGTGGAGCCGGATGATCTCTTCGTCGGTGAGCGGACGGGTCAAGAGCCGATAACCCACGCCGCGCTTGTACTCAATTTCGTATCCGGCATGGCGAAGTGCGGAGATGGCGGTGTAGATGCTGCGCCGCGCCGCCGAGATGGGCATGCGGGCGGGGTCGTCGGGATGGGCGAGGCGCCGGATCAACTCATCGGAAAGCATGGCCTTGTCCTCGCCGGTGTTTTCGCTTAATAGTTGCAAGATACGAACGGCGCGATAGGCTGCCATCGAGGCGGCGCCCCTCGTCGTGGTCTCGTAAGTTTCAACAGCGGTTTCGGTCATGGCGCCCACGTCCTTTCCGTTTTGGGTGGCGACGGTATGGAGCCTAGGACGCGGGGCTTTCCCAGGGGTGCAGGACGCCCTGGGCGGTCGGTAGCCGTCGGCAAGCGGCGGGTCGAGTTTTCAACAGCCCTGCCCAACTGACCAAAAACTTGCCAAAAGCTTGACGGATGCTGTTGAAAAAAGCGTCTCTCGACCGATGTCGAGAGACGCTTGTGCGATGAGCGTTGGCGTGTGGCGACGCGAGCTAGCGTCCGACGATTAGAAGTCGGCGTTGCCCACGGTGCGCGGGTGCGGCAGGACGTCGCGGATGTTGCCCACGCCGGTCAGGTACATGACCAGGCGCTCGAAGCCCAAGCCGTAGCCGGCGTGCTTGCAGGAACCATAGCGGCGCAGGTCCAGATAGTACTTGTACTGCTCGGGATTCATACCCAGGTCCTTGATACGGGCCTCGAGCAGGTCCAGGCGCTCCTCGCGCTGGGAGCCGCCGATAATCTCGCCGATACCGGGAACCAGGCAGTCGGCGGCGGCGACGGTCTTGCCGTCCTCGTTCATGCGCATGTAGAACGCCTTGATCTCGGCCGGGTAGTCGGTCACAAAAGTCGGTCGCTTAAAGTGTTCCTCGGTCAGGAAACGCTCGTGCTCGGTTTGCAGGTCGATGCCCCAGCTGACGGGGTAATCAAACTGGTGACCGGCGGCGACGGCCTGCTCCAGAATTTCGACGGCCTCGGTGTAGGTAATACGGGCAAAGTCGGAGTTTGCCACGTGGTTCAGGCGCTCGATCAGACCCTTGTCCACAAACTTGTTGAGCATGTTGAGCTCGTCGGGGCAGGTGGCCATTACGTCCTTGAGGACGTACTTGAGCATGGCCTCGGCGTTATCCATGTAGTCGTTCAGATCGGCAAAGGCCATCTCGGGCTCAATCATCCAAAACTCGGCGGCGTGGCGCGTGGTGTTGGAGTTTTCGGCGCGGAAGGTGGGGCCAAAGGTGTACACGTCGCCAAAGGCCAGGGCAAAGTTCTCGGCATTGAGCTGGCCGGACACGGTGAGGCTCGCATGCTTGCCAAAGAAGTCCTGGCTCCAGTCGACCTCGCCGGACTCGGTGAGGGGCGGATTTTTGGGGTCAAGCGTGGTCACACGGAACATCTCGCCGGCGCCCTCGCAGTCACTCGTGGTGATGATGGGGGTGTTGACGTAGACAAAGCCCTGCTCCTGGAAGAAGCGGTGGATGGCTGCAGCCGCGACAGAGCGGATGCGGAACACGGCGCGGAACAGGTTGGTGCGCGGGCGCAGGTGCTGCTGGGTGCGCAGGAACTCGACGGTCGCGCGCTTCTTCTGCAGCGGGTAATCCGGGGCGCTGACGCCCTCGACCTCGATGGAGGTGGCAGAAAGCTCGAAAGGCTGGGGCGCGTCGGGCGTCAGCTTGACGGTGCCGGTGCAAATGAGTGCGGCCGAGACGTTTTGATGGGCGATCTCGTCGTAGTTGTCGAGTGCCTCGCGGTTCATGACGACCTGCAGGTCGCGGAAGCAACTGCCGTCGTTGAGCGTAACAAAGCCAAAGTTCTTCATGTCGCGGACGGACTTGACCCAGCCGGCGACGGTGACAGTCTGGCCGCCGAGCGACTCGGCGTCGGCGTAGAGCTGCGCGATTTTGGTGCGGTTCACGTATCCTCCCATAGCGGTTGAATGATAGTTATCCATACAGTTCGATATTCTAGCAGCTCGGCTCATTTGGGCTATACAGATAAGGCATTGGCGGGATGGTTTTTCAAACGAAAAGCGCCCGCGGCCAAATGGTCGCGGGCGCTTGACGAGGTGCCTTTTGGCTGTGTGGCGCGGGGCCTGGCTACTTGGTCTTGGCAACCAGCAGCGGGTCGCCAAGCTTGACGAGCGGGTTGCCGCCGATAAGCGTTCCAGACTCGCCGACATGGTCGATGCTCTTAAGACGATCGAGCTCGGAGACGATGACGGTCACGATGTCCTCGTGGCCGGCGGCCTTGATAGCGTCGCGGTCGAAGCTGATGAGCGGCTGGCCGGCCTTGACCACATCGCCCATCTCGACAAAGCGGGCAAAACCCTTGCCGTTCATTTCCACGGTGCCCAGGCCAACATGGATGAATACGCGCAGACCGTCCTCGGTAATCATGCCGATGGAGTGGTTGGTGACAGTGGTGGCGCCGATGCGGCCGTTGGCGGGCGCATAGATGGTGCCGGTAATGGGCTCGATGCCATAGCCCTGGCCAAGCATGCCCGAGGCGATCGTCTCGTCGGGAACCTCGTCCAGGCTGACGAGCACGCCGTTGACGGGGGCATAGATGACGCCTTCGCGGGTGGCGAAGCTTGCTGCGGGCGGAACGGACGCCTCGCCGGTCGAGGTGAAGGTGGACTTAAGCGAATCGAGCAGACCCATAGTTGCCTCCAACTTAAATAGGCGCATATCGCGCGTTTGGTTTGCCGGAAACGTTTCATATCTGTTTCGCGGCTTGGTCAACACCCCCTATTCTACGCTGCTCAGCGATACCTCTGAGCTGGGATTATGTGATATATCAGTTGAAGGGAAACTTATTGCTGGCGTGTTTCTGCGTCACGGGTTCAAGTGGGGTACGCTTGAAGGCGAAAAACAATGGCGCTTAATTTGCGCGAAGGGAGCACATATGATTGTCGAGAACCATGCGCTGTGGGGCGAGGAGCCGACCGAGGAATATCCGGCGACGTTTACGTATTTGGGTGCCGAACCGCTGCCCGATAAACCGAATGGCCGCCGCCCTGCCGTGATTATCTGCGGCGGAGGTGCGTTTACGCATATCGCTCCGCATGAGCAGGATCCCGTGGCGTTTGCGTTTTTGGATCACGGTTACCAGGCCTTTGTGCTCAACTATGTCACAAGTTCTACGGGTGACGTGAGCTTTCCGCACCCCCAGGCAGATCTTGCCAAGATGGTCGCCACGGTGCGTGCGAATGCCGACGAGTGGCATGTCGATCCCAAGCGCGTGTGCGTCGTGGGCTTTTCTGCTGGCGGCATGATTTGCGCCTCGCTGGCAACGCAGTGGAAGACCGGCCCCTTCGCGGCACTTGCCGGGGCGCGTCCGGACGACATTCGTCCCGACGCCGTGGTGCTGGGCTATCCGTTGCTCGACCTTGCCTATGTGCGCGATATGCAGACGCGTGACCCGCGCATCGACCTGCGCGTGCCCAAGACGGGTGGCAAGACAGGGCGCGATTTGCTCAACGACTATCTGTCGATGGTGACGGGCGGCGAGGCGACCGATGAGCACCTGACCGACATTTGCCCTACCACGCATGTTTCGCGCCAGATGCCGCCGACCTTTGTGTGGGGCGTGTCCGACGACAAGACAGCGCCGATCGCACAGGTCTATCCGTTTGCGCAGCGCATGGCCGAGGAGGGCGTCGCTTGCGAGATGCACGTCTTTGACCAGGGCGGTCACGGCCTTTCGCTCGGCAACGCCAACACCGCGGTCGACAACGAGGACAAGCAGGTGGCAGTCCGTCCTTGGATCCGCCTGGCCTTCCGTTTCCTGGAGCGCCATATGTAAAAGTAGACTACTTGCCCGTTTCAAAAAGTCTGCTTAGAGGAGGAGCCATGCTTGAGGGTACGTATGTGGTTTTGGCCCAGACGCCGGTGGGGAGCAAGCGCGGCGAGGTGACGTTTTCACATGGGGTGAACGGCGCGCTCAGGGCAGTACTAAACGTCAGGGGTCTCAATATCGCTCTCTCGGGTGCCCGCGCTGAGTGCGATTTCTTTGAGCTCTCGGGTACTATCTCCCACGTCTTGATGGGCAAGGCGCCCTTTACATGCACGGGGTCGGTTGAGGGTGATCGACTCACTGCTACCGCGCGGTCGGGTTCCATTTCGATCTCGCTGAGCGGTATGCGCAAAGAGCTTTCGGGGCGCACCGCATAAAGTTTGCGCAGGTAAACATCGGTATTTGACTTTATAAAATAGTTCAGAGCGCTATCATTTGTCGTTACGAGTTGGTTAGCCCCGGTAAACGGTTAACCGCGTCTAACGAAAGGATGAGCGCGTGAAGCTCGATACACTCGAGATTGGAAAGGACGCCGTTGTCGCATCGGTGGCATCGGACGATCAGGCACTCCGACAGCATATTTTGGACATGGGCCTAACGCCGGGCACCGAAGTCACCATGATGAAGTACGCCCCCATGGGCGACCCGCTCGAGATCCGCCTGCGTGGCTACGAGTTGACACTGCGCAAGGACGATGCCGCTCGCATCGAGCTTGTGGGTATTCACGACACCGATACGGGTCCGCGCGCTAACGCCGCAATCGGCACGACGGAGCATCCGGCCCTGGGCGAGGGGACGTATTCGCCCCGTGCGGCAAAGACGGCCGTGCCCGAGGGCGCGCCGCTGCACTTTGCCCTCGCCGGCAACCAAAACTGCGGCAAGACCACGTTATTCAACCAGCTGACGGGCTCCAACCAGCATGTCGGTAACTTTCCCGGCGTGACGGTCGACCGCAAGGACGGCACTATCCGTAACCACCCCGAGGCGAGCGTTACCGACTTGCCCGGTATTTACTCGTTGTCGCCGTACACGGGCGAAGAGATCGTCAGCCGCCAATTCATCCTGGACGAAAACCCCGACGCCATCATCGACATCATCGACGCCACCAACATCGAGCGTAACCTGTACCTGACGCTGCAGCTTATGGAGCTCGATCGTCCCATGGTCATCGCGCTCAACATGATGGACGAGGTGACGGCCAACGGCGGCGCCGTGGACGTCAACCTGCTCGAGAGCCTGTTGGGCGTGCCCGTTGTCCCCATTAGCGCTGCCCGCAACGAGGGTATCGGCGAGCTGGTGGATCATGCCTTGCACGTGGCGCGGTTCCGTGAGCGCCCCGGTCGCCTGGACTTCTGTGCGCCCGATGGTCCAGACGGCGGTGCACTGCATCGCTGCATCCACGGCATTGCCAACCTGATCGAGGACCATGCCGCGACGGCGCACATTCCCGTGCGTTTTGCGGCGACCAAGCTGGTTGAGGGCGACGAGCTGGTGACCGAGGCACTTCATCTGGATCGCAACGAGCTTGACGCCATCGAGCACATCATTACCCAGATGGAGGGCGAGGCCGGCACCGACCGTCTATCTGCGCTGGCCGACATGCGCTTCGGCTTTATCGGCGACGTGTGCGGGCGCTGCGTCGTAAAGCCGCACGAGAGCCGCGAGCACGTGCGCTCCGTCAAGATTGACCGCATCCTGACAGGTCGTTACACAGCCATTCCGGCGTTCCTGGTGATCATGGGCCTCGTCTTTTGGCTGACGTTTGGCGTGATCGGCGCGGCGTTGCAGGGACTCATGGAGGACGGCATCGCTGCCATCATCGCCTCGGCCGATGCGGGTCTCAAGGCGTTCGGCACCAACGACGTGGTGCGCTCGCTGGCTGTCGACGGCGTGCTTACGGGCGTGGGCAGCGTGCTGACCTTCCTGCCGATTATCGTCGTGCTCTTTTTGTTCCTCTCCATTCTGGAAGACTCGGGCTACATGGCACGCGTTGCCTTTGTCATGGATAAGGTGTTGCGCCGCTTTGGCCTGTCGGGCCGCAGCTTTGTGCCCATGCTCGTCGGTTTTGGCTGCACCGTGCCGGCCATCATGTCGACGCGCACGCTGCCGTCCGAGCACGACCGCAAGATGACCGTCATGCTCACGCCGTTTATGAGTTGCTCGGCCAAGTTGCCGGTCTACGGTCTGCTGTGCGGGGCGTTTTTCCCACAGGCGACGGTTCCCGCCATGGTCTCGCTCTATCTGATTGGCATTGCGATCGGTTGCATCGCGGCTTTGGTGCTCAACCGCACGGCATTTAAGGGCGACCCGGTGCCGTTTATCATGGAGCTTCCCAACTACCGCCTGCCGAGCATCAAGACGACGGTGATGCTGGCATGGGATAAGGCCAAGGACTTTATTACCAAGGCCTTTACCATTATCTTTGCCGCTACGGTGGTCATCTGGTTCCTTCAGACGTTCGATATCCGCTTTAATGTGGTCGCCGACCAGTCGCAAAGCCTGCTTGCGGGCCTCGGCAGCATCATCGCGCCGGTGCTGGCGCCGCTCGGCTTTGGCGACTGGCGCGCCTCGACGGCGCTCGTCACCGGACTCATTGCCAAGGAGAGCGTCATCTCGACGCTCACGGTGCTTTTGGGCGCAACGTCGCCCGCGGCGCTGTCGACCATGTTTTCGCCGTTTACCGCCTACGTGTTCTTGGTCTTTACGCTGCTGTACCCGCCTTGCGTGGCGTCCATCGGCGCCGTCAAGAGCGAGTTGGGCGCGCGCTATGCCGTGGCTGTATTCGCGTTTCAGGTGACGGTCGCCTGGATCGTGGCGTTTGTCGTGCATTCGGCGGGCATATTGCTGGGGTTGGCTTAGCTATTTATTGACGGCGCAACCTCTGTGTATTGAGTTGATTGCGGCCCTGCATCTGTACTGACGGATGCGGGGCCGTTGCTATATAATCGCCCACCGCCCAAGACAATCGGAGAGGTTTCCTACATGACTCAGGCAAGACAAGATGGCATCTCGCTCAAGCAGTGGCTCCCGCTTATCGGGCTCGCCTGCTGCGCGTTCGTATTCAACACGTCGGAGTTCATGCCCATTGGCCTTCTGACTGATATTGCCGCATCGTTCTCGCTCACCGAGGCCCAGGCAGGCATCATGATTTCGGTCTACGCCTGGGGTGTCATGCTGCTGTCGCTGCCACTCATGGTGTTTGCCTCGCGCTTTGAGTTCAAGCGGATGCTGCTGGGCGTTTTGGCCGTGTTTTCGCTCGGCCAGTTCTTGTCCGCCTTGGCGCCCACCTATCCTATTTTGGTTTGCGCGCGTCTGGTGGTCGCCTGCGCGCATGCCGTGTTCTGGTCGGTCGCCTCGATCATGGCTTCGCGCCTGGTCGACACCCGCCATGGGGCGCTCGCCATCAGCATGATCGCCACGGGCTCGTCCATCGCGCAGATCTTCGGCCTGCCCCTCGGTCGCGCCATCGGCCTGGCCGTGGGCTGGCGTATGACGTTTGCCGTGGTCGGAGCTTTTTCTGCCGTCGCGGTGGTGTACCAGGCAGCGGTGTTCCCGGTCATGCCGGCGGGCGAGCGCTTTACCGTCAAACAGCTGCCCGAGCTGCTCAAGAGCCCGTTCCTCATCGCGCTCTACGCGGTCACGGTCTTTATGGCGACCGGCTACTACGCGGGTTACAGCTATATCGAGCCCTTCCTGGCGCAGGTCGCCCATGTCGACGCAAGCGCCATCACCATGACGCTGACGGCGTTTGGCTGCTCCGGTCTGCTCGGAAGCTGGCTGTTCGGCCGACTGTTCGATGGCCATCGCTTTCCGTTCTTGGCTATCACACTCTCCGGCGTGCCTGTGGCTCTGCTGCTCATGGGTCCGGTTGCACCGTCGCTCGTCGCCGTTCTCGCTGTTTGCGCGCTATGGGGCTGCTGCTCCACGGCCTTTAACGTGGCGTTTCAGGCCGAGCTCATCAAGTACACGCCGGCGGATTCGTCGGCCGTCGCCATGTCGATCTTCTCGGGCCTGTTTAACCTCGGCATCGGCACGGGCACCGCGATCGGCGGCGCCGTGGTTTCGGGTCCCGGTATCTCCTGGATTGGCTTCGCGGGCGGGGCGATTACCGTCGTGGGCGTTATCCTCGCCATTACGGTGCTGTTCCCGGCCATACGCCGCGCAAAGCCCGTCGCCTAGCCACGTCTCTCATCGCAAATTAGCCACCCTGCTGGGCATACAATGGATGTCGTTGTGTTGAGCTTACCGGGAGGTTGCTATGTGGGCATACGAGACGACGTTCTATCAGATCTATCCGCTGGGCTTTTGCGGAGCTCCGCGCGAAAACGCCGCGCCCGTTGTCGAGGATGAGCTCGCCCAGGCTGTCAACGCCGCGCCAAACCCCGATGCGCCCATCATGAAGATTGCCCAATGGGCCGACTACCTGCAGGAACTCGGCGTTGGCACTGTGCTCATCAACCCGCTGCTCGAATCTGATAGTCACGGCTACGATACACGCAGCCTGCGCCACATCGACCGCCGCCTGGGTGGGGACGCCGACTTTGCCGCCGTATGCGACACGCTGCATGCCCATGGTATCCGCGTGGTGCTCGATGCCGTCTTCAACCACGTCGGCCGCGGTTTTTGGGCCTTCCGCGATGTGCAGGAGCGCAAGTGGGACTCGCCCTACAAGGACTGGTTCCACATTAGCTTTGACGGCGATTCTTGCTATGGCGACGGCTTTTGGTACGAGGGCTGGGAAGGCCATTTTGAGCTTGTGAAGCTCAACCTGCAAAATCCCGCTGTGGTCGATTACCTGCTCGAGTCCGTGCGCCGTTGGGCCGACGTCTTTGGCGTCGACGGCCTGCGCCTGGACGTTGCCTATATGCTTGACTGCGACTTTATACGCCGCCTACACTCCTTTACCCGTGAGCTCAAGCCCGGCTTTGTGCTCATCGGCGAGACGCTCCACGGCGACTACAATCAGATCGTCAACGACGAGATGCTCGACTCCTGCACCAACTACGAGTGCTACAAGGGCCTGTACTCCAGCTTTAACTCGGTCAATATGTTCGAGATCGCCCACTCGCTGCATCGCCAGTTTGGCGGTGACCCGTGGTGCATTTATCGCGGCAAGCATCTGCTGTCGTTTGTCGACAACCACGATGTGCCGCGCCTGGCGAGCATCCTTACCGACAAGTCCTGTCTGCGCCCCGCTTATGGCATGCTCTTTGGCATGCCGGGCATTCCGTGCGTCTACTATGGCAGCGAGTGGGGGATTCCTGGCGAAAAGGGTGGCCCCGATGGCGACTGGGCGCTGCGACCTGCGCTCGATGAGCCTGCGCCCAACGAGCTGACGGCCTTCATCAAGCAGCTCGCGCACCTGCGCTCGGCAGACGACGCGGCGGCCCGTGCCCTCAACTATGGTGCCTATCGCAACGTGGTGATCCAGAACAAGCAGCTGCTGTTCGAGCGCGCCTACGACGATGCGACGGTGCTCATGGCGGTCAATGCCGTGAACGAGCCCTATACCTTTGGAGCCGGCGAACTCAACGGCTCCTTCGTCGACCTGCTTGCCGACGATGCACCCACGGTCGAGCTGCCGGGCTCCCTTGAACTTGCGCCCTATGAGGTGCGTTATCTGCTGAGAGCCTAGCCCATGCCTGTGTCTGACGAGGGCTATCAACATATTGAGCATGGGTTTGAGCCCGTGTTCGACCGGCGCTCGCGCGTTTTGGTGCTGGGGTCGTTTCCCTCGGTGCTCTCGCGCGCCAACACCTTCTATTACGGTAATTCCCAGAACCGCTTTTGGCGCGTGATGGCCGCGTGCCTCGGTGTGCCCGTGCCGCCCAACGAGGGAGACGCTTTGGCGAGCGGCGAGCCTGCGACGCTCGACGCCTCGGTTGCTGCCAAGCGGGCTATGCTGCTCAACGGCGGTGTGGCCCTGTGGGACGTGATCGAGAGCTGTGACATCAAGGGCTCAAGCGACGCGAGCATTCGCAACGTTGTGCCGGCACATATCGAGCGCATTACCGATGTCACGCCGATTGAGGTCGTTATCTGCAACGGCGGCGCGGCCGGGCGGCTCTACAAACGCTATCTACAAGAGCGGACGGGGCTAGCTGCCATCGTGCTGCCGTCGACGAGCCCTGCCAACGCGGCGTGGCGTTTGGAGCGGCTTGTCGAGCGTTGGAGTGAAGCCGTTGACTGGGCTGTTATTTAATTTAGATTTTTGTTTGAGCGTGGGCGCCCAGACGTTTCAGAACGCCTCGCCAGATCGGCGCGGGCACGGCTGGCTCGGTGCAAATCATGCCGTCGGCGTCGACGTCCTCGGCATTACCACCACCAAGTCGCTGCGCATGCTCAACCGAACAGCCCATACGAACGGCGCCTACGAGCTTGTCCATCGCTTCCGAAAACGGTCGCCGCAAGAGTCCCATGCGCGGTGAGTGACGAAGCGCCGCGAAGCCGCTGCCGGTACAGGCGACAACGCCGCCGCACCATGACAGCCCACGAAGGTCGCACGCCGCTCGCAGACGCACGACGAGCCCGTGTGCTCGCTCCAGGCCGCCGATGTCGGCCTGGACAACAACGTAGGCACGCGTCCCTGCGCCGCCAAAGCGGTCGAGCACCTGCTCAATGGGCGCCATCGCTTCATCATTGGGTGCATCTTCAACGGCGAACACAATGCCATCGGCGGTACCGGCAACGCTGCCGGCATCATCCGCCTCCAAGTCGACTGGATGGGGGAGTGCGGTGCCGGAAATCTGTGCATAGGCGGCGATGGCATCCTGCAGGTCCCAGAGCAAAAACTCAAGATCGGCGCTCTTGGGAATACTGATATACGCAATGGTTTGCAGCGTTTTTGGTACATCGCCGCGTGCGGTCGTCTCCATGCCGCCTTCTTTCCGGTTGGTTTCCGTTTAGGTTACACCGTCCGGCGGCGTCCCGCCGCGCTATCCTAGTGCAACCCTTACGAAAGGAACGTCATGCGTCTGCCCATGAACACCTCGCTTGCCACGCTTAAGCCCTCCGGTATCCGCCGGATCAACGCGCTCGCCGCCCAGCATCCGGGGTGCATCGCGCTCGCGCTAGGTGAGCCCGATTTTCCCACGCCCGATGTGATTAGCGCCGAGGTGACTGCTTCGTTGGACCGCGGCGACACGCACTATCCGCCCAACAACGGTCGCCCCGCCCTGCGTGAGGCGTTATCTGCCTACATGGGGGACGCGGGCCTTATGTTTTCGGCCGACGAGGTCATCCTGACCGACGGCGCGACCGAGGCCCTGTCGGCAACATTTATGGCTATGCTCAACCCCGGCGACGAGGTCATTATTCCCACGCCGGCCTTTGGCCTGTACGAGAGCATCGTTGTGGCCAATCACGCCAAAGCGGTCTTTTTGGATACGGGGCCTGCGCAATTTCAGATTGACGAGGATGCGCTTCGCGCCTGTGTGACCCCGGCGACCAAGGCCATCGTTATCTGCTCGCCCAACAATCCCACGGGCTGCATTCTCAACGCGGCATCGCTCAACGCCGTGGCGCGCGTAGCGGAGCAGGCGGGCATCTACGTGGTCTGCGACGACGTATACAACCGTCTGGTCTATGTGGGTGACTACGAGCGCTTTGCCCAGCGCCACCCGGAGCTACGCGAGCAGACGGTGGTCATCGAGAGCTTCTCGAAGCCATGGGCCATGACCGGTTGGCGCTTGGGCTGGCTCGCAGCGGCAGCCCCCGTCATCGCCGAGATCGGCAAAGCTCACCAATACCTCGTATCGAGTGCCGTCTCCTTCGAGATGGACGCCGCAGCCCGAGCCCTGACCGTCGACCCAACCCCCATGCTCAAAGTCTACCGAGCCCGCCGCGAACGCGTACTCGCAGCCTTAAACGCCATGGGCCTCGACGTAGTAGAGCCCGCAGGAGCCTTCTACACTTTCCCGAGCATCAAAAAGTTCGGCCTAACCAGCGAAGACTTCTGCATCAAAGCCATCGAAGAGGCAAACGTAGCCCTAGTCCCGGGCGACTGCTTCGGCACCGAAGGTCATATCCGCCTAAGCTACTGCGTCTCCGACAAAGACCTAGACGAAGGCCTCCACCGCCTGTCCACCTTCATTTCAACCTTTTAGCCCTCAGGGATGCAACACATCAGCCCACCGACCCAAGCATTATGAGTGGGGCACGTCGCTCAACGGACACGAGGATTCGCAGCAAAGTTACCGCAGCTCCGGTCCGAGGGGCCGGGTTGAGATTTTCGTAGATTCCGCACGAGCCGAAGAGCACTTAATGTGCTCTTCGTGCGAGCCAGGACTTGACCGAGCGAAAATCTCAACCCGGCCCCTCGGACCGGAGCGTATGCAGGGTTTGTGTACGAATCCTCGCGCCCGTTGACCGACGCCGGGGTCCCCGCCATAATACTTTCGGTTCACGCACGAATCCGCTGCCAGAGACAGCCGGTGCAAACGGGCATCGCCCGCGAGCTTAATGGGATATCCCGCCAGCCGAGGTGGTCGAGTAGATATGTCTTCTCGCCCCCGTCGCTCATGCAGCGCGGGGGCTTTCTTTTTGGACATGCCCCCGTCACGTCCTTGTGGCGGACCGTGCCCGGAAAGAATTCGAGGAGGTGTAATTCATGCCCCAGCAGTACAAAATCGACAAGGTTGCAGAGATCGAGTCCCGTATCGCCGAGAACGCCGGTCTGTTCGTCGTCAACTACAACGGTCTGACGGTTAAGCAGGCTCAGGAGCTGCGTCATCAGCTTCGCGAGTGCGGCGCCGAGATGAAGGTCTACAAGAACAACCTGGTCAAGATCGCTCTCAAGAACCAGGAGCAGCCCGAGATCGACGAGATCCTCGCGGGCCCCGTCGCTTATGTGTTCTACGAGACCGAGCCGGTCGAGGCCGCTAAGGCCCTTAAGGACTTCTCCGCTAAGTCCAAGGGCGTCCTTGAGATCAAGGGCGGTATCTCCGACGGCAAGGCCGTTTCCGCTGATGATGTTAAGGCTATCGCCGAGCTGCCCACCAAGGATCAGCTTCTCGGCCAGATCGCCGGCCTCATCTCCGGTTTCGCTCGCGACATCGCTGTCTGCGTCAACGGCGTTTCCTCTGGTCTCGCTCGTTCGATCCAGCAGGTCTCCGAGCAGAAGGCAGCCTAGTTGCTGTTTTCACCCGCGGCGGCAACGCCGCACCCCTGGCGCATTCGCGCCGTGTTTTAACTGATCTCCGTGCATCCGCACGGAAACCGAAAGGACTTAGAAATGGCTAAGCTTACCACCGATGAGATCATCGATGCTCTTAAGGAAATGACCCTTCTCGAGGCTTCCGAGCTCGTTAAGGCTATCGAGGACACCTTCGGCGTTTCCGCCGCTGCTCCTGCCGCTGTTGTCGCCGCTCCCGCTGCTGGCGCTGCTGAGGCCGAGGAGAAGACCGAGTTTGACGTCGTGCTCGAGGGCTTCGGCGACAACAAGATCCAGGTCATCAAGGCCGTCCGTGAGCTCACCAACCTTGGCCTGAAGGAGGCCAAGGAGGTCGTCGAGGGCGCTCCCAAGGCTGTTCTCGAGGGTGCCAAGAAGGAGGACGCCGAGGCTGCCAAGGAGAAGCTCGAGGCTGCTGGCGCTGCTGTCACCCTCAAGTAATCAGGCTTTCTCGCCAGATTTCTTTGCAGACGGGGTTCGCATTGCGAGCCCCGTCTTTTTTGTTTTTCGGTCCCTCGGCATCGGTTGCTCAAACTGCCATGTTCTGTGATTTGCGTCGTATCGGGTGCCCTGCCGTTGGGCAATAAAATTGCACCATTCGAGCAATAATTTGCGTTGACCTGCTGAAGAATTGTCTCTGCCTTGTAGCGACATATAGTTCCAGCGGTAAGATGCTTGGGTATCGCAATTTGGTCTGCGGCTGTGTGCCGCACGCATGGGGCGCTTTTGCGCCTGCGAAAGGATCTTTGAATAACATGAAGGCAATCATCCCCGCCGCCGGTCTTGGCACGCGTTTTCTGCCTGGCACCAAGTGCACGCCCAAAGAGATGCTGCCGGTGCTCGACAAGCCCGTCATTCAGTACGTCGTCGAGGAGGCGCTCGAGCCCGAGGAGGTCGACGATGCCATCATCGTTACTTCTCCCGGTAAGCCCGAGCTACTGAACTACTTCCAGCCCGACCGTTCGCTCGAGAACCTGCTGCGCGAGCGCGGCAAGAACGCCTATGCCGATGCTGTCGCCCACGCTGGCGGTATGCCGGTCGACTTCCGTTATCAGTACGAGCCCAAGGGCCTCGGCCATGCTATTCGCTCTGCTGCCGACGCCGTGGCAGGGGAGAACTTCCTGGTTCTTCTGGGCGACTACGTTGTGCCTAACCGCGATATCTGCGACAAGATGCTCGCCGTTTCCAAGGAGCACGGTGGCGCTTCGGTTATCGCCGTCGCTGCTTGCTCGCCCGAGGAAGTCAGCCGCTACGGTGTTATCGCCGGCGAGCGCGTCGGTTCGCTCGAGGGCGCCGAGGACGTTGCCGATGCCGAGCCGGGCGCTGTTTGGCGTATCGGCGGTCTGGTTGAGAAGCCCGCTCCCGAGGCTGCTCCGTCCAACCTGTACATCGTCGGTCGCTACCTGCTGAGCCCGCTGGTCATGGACCTGCTGGCAGATCAGCAGGCCGGCAAGGGCGGCGAGATCCAGCTCACCGACGCCATGGCCCGTTCGCTCGACCGCGAGGCCATGTATGCCGTCGTCATCGACCCGCTGTCGGGCTACGACACCGGCACTCCCTCTGGTTGGATGGCCACTAACGCCCTCATGGCTGCAAACGACCCCCGCTTTGCCGATGCCTTCTGGGACGCCATCGACGAGCGCGGCGGATTGATGCGCAAGTAAGCCTTCGGGCACCGACATTTACGGGCGTGGACCTCGGTTCGCGCCCGTTTTTTATAAGAGCTGCGATTGCCGGCTCTCTGTTCACAGAAAATATATGAACAGATGTTCGATACACATACATCTACCTGCGTGTTTTCTGTCGAAAAACTTTGCTACTCCAAAAACTCAATCGCGTCAAGGCTTTTCTTGCCCAACGGTCGGTACCTGATAAACTATTAGGTTGCGATAACTGGCGAAGCCATGCCTCGCCAACCCACCGAGCATTTCCGTGAAGGAGGAAAAACCTGGTGACCTACGCATACACTGCCACTGAGCGCAAGCGCGTCAGCTTCGGGAAAATCCCGGAGGCCATGGAGCTCCCCAACCTTATCTCTGTTCAAAGGGAATCCTTTGAGCGTTTTAAGGACGAGGGCCTTCGTGAGGCGTTCAAGGAATCCAGCCCCATCCAGAGCCAGAACCATGTTCTCGAGGTTACCTTCGGCGAGCATCAGTTCGGCGACCCCGCGCACACCGTCGAGGAGTGCCGCGAGAAGGACATGACCTATCAGGCCCCGCTTCTGACCGACGTTCGTCTCACCAACAAGGAGACCGGCGAGATCAAGGAGCAGCTCGTCTTTATGGGCGACTTCCCCATGATGACCGATCAGGGCACCTTTATCATCAACGGTACCGAGCGTATCGTCGTCTCGCAGCTCGTCCGCTCCCCGGGCGTGTACTACAGCTCCGAGATGGATTCGGGCAAGCAGATCTACAAGGCCCAGATTATCCCGTCCCGCGGTGCCTGGCTTGAGTTTGAGGTCGACAAGCGCGACCAGCTCATGGTCTCCATCGACCGTAAGCGCAAGCAGAGCGCCACGATGTTCCTGCGCGCCCTTGGCATCGCCGTCACCAACGACGATATCATCGAGCTGCTCGGCAACTCCGATGTGATTAAGCGCACCCTCGAGCGCGACACCGCCCTTACCCGCGAGGATGCCCTCATCGAGATCTACCGTCGCCTGCGCCCGGGCGAGCCTCCCACCGTGGATGCTTCCCGCAGCCTGCTCGAGGGCCTGCTCTTTAACCCGCAGCGCTACGATCTGGCCCGCGTCGGTCGCTACAAGGTCAACAAGAAGCTCAACCTCACCACCGAGGAAGAGGTCACGGTGCTCACCGACGAGGATATCGTCGCTACGCTGCGCTACCTGCTGTCCCTCGCTGCCGGCGAGCAGGGCTTCAAGGTCGACGACATCGACCACTTTGGCAACCGCCGCATCCGCACCGTCGGCGAGCTCGTCGCCAACCAGTTCCGTATCGGCATGAGCCGTATGGAGCGCGTCGTCCGTGAGCGCATGAGCTCCCAGGACATCGACGAGATCACCCCGCAGTCGCTCATCAACATCCGTCCGATCGTGGCCTCCATCAAGGAGTTCTTCGGTTCCTCGCAGCTCTCGCAGTTCATGGACCAGGCGAACCCCCTGACCGGTCTGACCCACAAGCGTCGTCTGTCCGCACTCGGCCCTGGCGGTCTTGCCGGCCACAAGTCGGGCTCCAGCCGCCGCACCAACGTGCCGACGGCCGTCCGCGACGTTCACAACTCGCACTACAGCCGCATGTGCCCGATCGAGACCCCCGAAGGCCCCAACATCGGCCTGATCGGCTCGCTCGCACTCTACGCCCGCGTCAACGAGTACGGCTTCATCGAGGCCCCGTTCCGTCGCGTCGAGAACGGCGTTGCCACCGACCAGATCGACTGGATGACCGCTGACGAGGAAGAGAAGCACGTCATCGCGCCGGCCAACACGCCGCTCGATCCCAAGACCAACGAGTTCATCACGACCGATGCCGAGGGCAAGCTTGTCCGCCCGCACACCGTGATCGCCCGTACCCGCGACTTCGACGGCTCCTTCGGCGCTCCCGCCGACGTGCCCGTCGAGGACGTCGACTACATGGACGTCTCGCCGCGTCAGATGCTCTCCGTCGCAGCCACGCTGATTCCGTTCCTTGAGCACGACGACGCCAAGCGTACGCTGATGGGCGCTAACATGCAGCGTCAGGCCGTGCCGCTGGTTCACCCCGCCGCTCCCTATGTCGGTACCGGCATGGAGCGTCGCGCCGCTCTGGACTCCGGCGAGGTCACCCTGGCCAAGAACGCCGGCGAGGTTATCTTTGCCGACGCCGCCAAGATTATCGTCAAGCATGCCGGCGGCATGGACGAGTATCACCTGGCCAAGTACCAGCGCTCCAACCAGTCCACCTGCATCAACCACCGTCCGCTCGTGCGCGTCGGTGACACCGTTGAGCAGGGCGAGCCTCTGGCCGACGGTCCTTCGACCGATCACGGCGAGCTCGCACTGGGCCAGAACCTCACCGTGGCCTACATGCCGTGGGAAGGCTTCAACTACGAGGACGGTATCGTCGTGTCCGAGCGCCTGGTGGCCGAGGACCTGCTGACGACCATCAACATCACCCGCCACGAGATCGACGCCCGCGACACCAAGCTCGGCCCCGAGGAGATTACCCGCGAGATCCCGAACCTCTCCGAGGACATGCTTGCCAACCTCGACGAGGACGGCATCATCCGCATCGGCGCCGAGGTCGGCCCTGGCGACATCCTGGTCGGCAAGGTCACGCCTAAGGGCGAGAGCGCTCTGACCGCCGAGGAGCGCCTGCTGCGCGCCATCTTCGGTGCCAAGGCTCACGACGTTCGCGACACTTCCCTTAAGATGCCTCACGGCGCTTACGGCCGCGTTATCGACGTCGTCCGCTTTAGCCGCGAGAACGGCGACGACCTGGCCCCCGGCGTCAACGAGCAGGTGCGCGTCTACGTCGCCCAGCGTCGTAAGATCCAGCAGGGCGATAAGATCGCCGGCCGCCACGGCAACAAGGGTGTTATTTGTAACGTTCTGCCGGTCGAGGACATGCCCTACATGGCTGACGGTACCCCGATCGACGTTATCCTCAACCCGCTGGGCGTTCCTTCGCGTATGAACGTCGGCCAGCTGCTCGAGTGCCACCTTGGCTGGGCTGCTGCCTGCGGTTGGGATACCGAGCAGGCCGACTCCGACAAGTACGTCCCTGGTCCGTTCTTCACCGCGACGCCCGTCTTCGACGGCGCCAAGGAGGACGAGATCGCCGAGGTCATCCGTCGTGCCAACAAGAACATGCTCAACAAGGCCACCGCTGCCTTTGGCGATCACATGCGCCCCGAGTTCGTCACCCAGCTTGACGAGCGCGGCAAGACCCGTCTGTTCGACGGCCGCACCGGCGAGGAGTTCCGCGAGCCCATTACCGTGGGTACGTCCTACATCCTCAAGCTCGGCCACATGGTCGACGACAAGATCCACGCCCGTTCGACCGGCCCTTACAGTCTGGTTACCCAGCAGCCTCTGGGCGGCAAGGCCCAGTTCGGCGGCCAGCGCTTCGGCGAGATGGAAGTTTGGGCACTGTACGCATACGGTGCTTCCAACGTCCTGCAGGAGATCCTGACCGTCAAGTCCGACGATACCGTGGGCCGCGTCAAGACCTACGAGTCCATCGTCAAGGGCGAGAATGTTCCGGTCCCGGGTATCCCCGAGTCCTTCAAGGTTCTCGTCAAGGAGATCCGCTCCCTCGCACTGGACATCGAGCCCATGCACGATGCTGACGAGGACGCCTCCGCCCCTGTGACCGCCGAGGAGACCTCTGCTCTCGACGACCTGGCTGCGCTCGCCGGCGTTGACGCCGACGTCGAGGCCGAGGATGCCGAGACCGCCGAGGCACCCGAGGCTGTCGCCGCCACGACCACTGATAAGGAGTAGTTGACTGTGGCAGATTTCGAAGCTACTGATTTTGACTCGGTAAAGATCTCCCTTGCCTCCGCCGACCAGATCCGTTCCTGGTCGCACGGCGAGGTCAAGAAGCCGGAGACCATCAATTACCGTACCCTCAAGCCCGAGAAGGACGGCCTGTTCTGCGAGAAGATCTTCGGTCCCGCCAAGGACTGGGAGTGCTCCTGCGGCAAGTACAAGGGCATCCGCTTTAAGGGCATCGTCTGCGAGCGCTGCGGCGTCGAGGTCACCTCGGCCAAGGTGCGTCGCGACCGCATGGGCCACATCGAGCTCGCCGCTCCCGTGTCCCACATCTGGTACTTCAAGAGCCCCACGAGCTTCCCGATGAGCCGTATGCTCGACATCAAGTCCAAGGACCTCGAGAAGGTTCTGTACTTTGCCAGCTACATCATCACCGAGGTTGACTACGAGGCTCGCGAGGCCGACGCCGACGACCTGCGCGAGGAGCTCGCCGCCGATCTGGAAGAGATCGATGCCGAGTGCGCCCGCCAGATTGAGTCCCTCAAGGAGCAGGGCGACCCCGAGAACTTTGACGAGTTCTCCGACGAGGAGCCGCTGACCCCCGAGGAGATCGCCTCTGGCATCGTCGACATTGAGGAAGAGTGCAAGGACGAGAAGCAGCTCCGCACGGACGCCTTCAACGCCTTCATGAAGCTCACCGAGCGCGACCTCATCTCCGATGAGCCGCTGTTCCGCGAGATGACCCGCTACTACTCCATGTACTTTAAGGGTGGCATGGGTGCCGAGGCCGTCCGCGACCTGCTCGCTGCCATCGACCTTCCTTCCGAGGCCGAGAAGCTCAAGGCCATCATCGCCGACGAGGACTCCCAGAAGCAGAAGCGCGAGAAGGCCGTTAAGCGCCTCGAGGTCGTTGACGCCTTCCTGAAGGGTGGCAACAGCCCCGCGAACATGATCCTGGACGTCATCCCGGTCATTCCGCCCGATCTGCGCCCGATGGTCCAGCTCGACGGCGGCCGCTTCGCCGCGTCCGACCTCAACGACCTGTACCGTCGCGTGATCAACCGTAACAACCGACTCAAGCGCCTCCTCGACCTGGACGCCCCCGCAATCATTGTGAACAACGAGAAGCGCATGCTCCAGGAGTCCGTGGACGCCCTGTTCGACAACGGCCGTCGTGGTCGCCCGGTCTCTGGCCGTGGCGGTCGCCCGCTCAAGTCGCTCGCCGAGGCCCTCAAGGGCAAGCAGGGTCGTTTCCGTCAGAACCTGCTGGGCAAGCGTGTTGACTACTCTGGCCGTTCGGTAATCGTTACCGACCCCAAGCTGCTGCTGCACCAGTGCGGTCTGCCCAAGACCATGGCGCTGGAGCTCTTCAAGCCCTTCGTCATGAAGCGCCTGGTCGAGCTTGGCAAGGTCGAGAACATCAAGGGCGCCAAGCGCGCTATCGACCGTGGTGCCACTTTTGTGTGGGACATCCTCGAAGAGGTCATCGACGGTCGCGTCGTGCTGCTCAACCGCGCACCGACCCTGCACCGTCTGTCCATCCAGGCCTTTGAGCCGGTGCTGGTCGAGGGCAAGGCTATCCACCTGCACCCGCTGGTCTGCTCGCCCTTCAACGCCGACTTCGACGGCGACCAGATGTCTGTCCACGTGCCGCTGTCCAGCCAGGCTCAGGCCGAGGCTCGCGTGCTCATGCTCTCTGCGAACAACCTGCGCTCGCCGGCATCCGGCAAGCCGGTCAACATTCCCTCGCAGGACATGATCATCGGTGTGTACTATCTGACCCAGGTCCGCGACGGTCTGCCGGGCGAGAACCACGTGTTCTCGAGCTTCGACGACGCGCTGCACGCCTATGACTGTCGCTCCGAGGTCGATATGCAGGCCAAGATTCAGGTCCGCGTGTCCGCCGAGAACGCCAACGTCATCAACGAGGATGGCACCCGTATCTTCCGCGTCAAGAACGGCAAGAACGAGTTCGTCGACTACGACGTCACCGGCAACAAGACCGCGCGCTTCGAGACCTCTATCGGCCGCATCATCTTCAACCGCCAGTGCCTGCCCGAAGACTACGAGTTCATGAACTACAAGATGGTCAAGGGCGACGTGGCCAAGCTGGTTGCGGACTGCTGCGATCGTTACCCCGAGGCCAAGGTCGGCCCGATCCTCGACGCCATCAAGTACTCCGGCTTCCACTACGCTACCCGCGCCGGCCTCACCATCTCGGTGTGGGACGCTCTCATCCCTGCCGAGAAGCAGGAGCTGCTCGACCGCGCCCAGGCCAACGTCGACCAGATCAACGAGTACTTCGAAGAGGGCTTCATCAACGAGACGGAGCGCCACATCGAAGTCGTTAACGAGTGGACCGCTTGTACCGATAAGGTTGCAGCGCTCATGCTCGACATGTTCGACGAGGAGAACCCGCTGTACATGATGGCCGACTCCGGCGCCCGTGGTTCTAAGACCCAGCTGCGTCAGCTCGGCGGCATGCGTGGCCTGATGGCAGACATGTCCGGCGAGACGATCGACCTCCCCATTAAGGCGAACTTCCGCGAGGGCCTGCTGCCGCTCGAGTACTTCATTTCGACCTACGGCGCCCGTAAGGGCCTGGTCGATACCGCATCCCACACCTCGGACTCTGGTTACCTGACCCGTCGTCTGGTCGACGTGGCCCAGGACGTCATCGTCCGCGAGGAGGACTGCGGTACGCACGAGGGCGTCACCTACAACCTCATCATCCCCGGCACCACCGACCTCAACACCGACCTCGTCGGCCGTTGCTTCATCGAGGACGTCGTGGCTCCCGATGGCACCGTGCTCTTTGAGCAGGACGGCTACATCGAGAAGGTCGCCGACATCCAGAAGATGGTCGATGCCGGCCTCAAGAAGGTCAAGCTCCGCGCGCTGCTCACCTGCCGCTCCAAGTACGGCGTGTGCCAGAAGTGCTACGGCTGGGATCTTTCCACCCGTCGTCCGGTCGCCATCGGTACTGCCGTCGGCATTATTGCCGCCCAGTCCATCGGCGAGCCCGGTACGCAGCTTACGATGCGTACCATTCACTCCGGCGGCGTCGCTGGCGTCGACGATATTACGCAGGGTCTGCCTACGGTCAGCCGTATGTTCGATATCGTCGGCAACGTCAACGAGAAGATCTTGGGTCGCGAGGCCGAGCTGGCTCCGTATTCCGGCCACCTCTCGATTAAGCCCGAGAAGTCCGAGTACGTGCTGACGCTCACCGACTCCGAGGACCACACCCGTGTCCTTGACGAGCGCCGCGTCCCCGCATCGGTGCGCTTTATGCCCGAGATCGAGGACGGCTGCGAGGTTCGCGCCGGCGACCAGATCACCAAGGGCTTCGTCAACTTCCGTAACCTGCGCAAGCTGACCGACATCGAGTCGACGATGCACACCTTCGTCGAGAGCGTCAAGGACGTCTACACCAGCCAAGGCGTCGACCTGAACGACAAGCACATCGAGGTGCTCGCACGTCAGATGCTGCGTCGCGTTCAGATCACCAACCCCGGCGACTCCAAGTACCTGCTTGGTCAGTACGTCGACCGCTACGAGTTCGCTGACGAGGTCGAGCGCGTTGCCCGTCTGGGCGGTCAGGCTCCCGTGGCCGAGCCCGTCATCCTGGGTACGCTCAAGGTCGCGTCCAACATCGACTCCTGGCTGTCGAGCGCTTCGTTCATCCGTACCGCCGGCGTCCTTACCGAGGCTGCTATTGAGGGCAAGGTCGACCACCTGCTCGACCTTAAGTCCAACGTTATCGTCGGTAAGAAGATCCCGGCTGGTACCGGCCTCAAGCCGTACGCCAACGCCAAGCTGACGTATCGCACGGCCGACGGCTACGTGGACATCGATGGTCCGGCTTCGCCCAACGCCAAGTCGCTGCCCGAGTGGGCTCCTGTGGAGCTCAAGGACCTGGACGAGCAGCTTCCGCAGCAGCTCGACTGGGTCGGCTACGACGAGTTCGGCGGTGCTGACGGTTCGTTCACCCGCAACGGCCACACCATCTCTGCTGAGAAGGCTCGCCTGTACCTGTTCGACGACCTGGGCGTGTCGCAGCGCTGGACCAACAAGTTCAGCGAGGTCGGCATCGAGACGGTCGGCGACCTGGTCGGCAAGTCCGAGGAGGATCTGCTGCGCATCGATGGCATCGGTGCCAAGGCGATCGAGGAGCTCCGTGACGGCCTGGAGGCCCACGACCTGCTCTACATCCTCGAGAACAACGACGACGTTGCCGACGAGGAAGACCTCTCGCAGCTGCTGCAGATGGTCTTTAGCCCCGACGGTCCGGACGACATCCTGCTGGGCACCTCCGCCACGCCGACGCATCACGCCGACGCCGACGAGGAGCTCCTGGGCGCCCCGATCGACGACAAGAAGGCTCCCGCCAACGGTGCCATCAACGAGGACATGGCTTCCCTCGACGAGCTACTCAACCAGCTCGTAGACACCGACGACGCCGAAGAGGCCAAGGACAACGACGAGGAGTAACTAGTTCCGCCGTTCTAACGAACGGCGGCAATCTCCGTCGCTGCGCGGCCCC
Organism: Collinsella aerofaciens; assembly: GCF_028207065.1. Lineage (GTDB taxonomy): Bacteria > Actinomycetota > Coriobacteriia > Coriobacteriales > Coriobacteriaceae > Collinsella > Collinsella aerofaciens_AR. Next base: position 5,716 of record NZ_JAQLFP010000005.1, on the reverse strand, counting down.
CAGAGCTACAATCTGTCATTCAAAAGGCAGGGCATGACCAAAAGGTCAATGCCCTGCCTTTTTCATGCCACCTTGTACGCTCTGAGGGCCGCTCGCTTGCGTATGTTCAACCTGTTGCGTTTCGTTGATCCCTTGCCAAAAAGTGACGGATTTATTTTTTGGTAGGTTTTTCCTGCTTGGATTTGAAACATTTCACTCGGTCAAAGCGTATCTATGGTGAGGGCCCCATCAAGAACCATTAATGTCACCGGGAGGTGATTATGGAAGAACAAGCTTTTAGACAGGCGGTCGAAGACCACCGGGATGTCGTGTTTCGGATCGCATTGACGTATCTGCGTGATCGCGCTGACGCCGACGATGTCGCTCAAGACGTCTTTCTTAAGTTGCTCAAAAGCGACGCGCAATTTGAAAACTGGGAGCATCTTCGTCGATGGCTTATCCGGGTCACGATCAATGAATGTAAATCTCTCTTTCGAAAGCCGTGGAGGCGCGTGGAGGATATTGAGAATCTGGCCGATTCGCTTTCGACGGCGCAGGAGGAGACCAAGGCGGTCCTGTCAGACGTTATGCGACTTCCGGAGCGATTCCGTATTCCTATCGTGCTCTATTACTATCTGGGCTTCTCGACTTCAGAAATTGCCGAGTTACTGCATGTGCCAGCCGCGACCGTTCGAACGCGTTTAGCTCGCGGCAGATCGAAGCTCAAGTTCATCCTAGAGGAGGGCGACCGTGAAATCCAACCAGATCAAGCAGGCCTTCGAGTCCGTCCAAGCCGATAGCGATCTTGCTGACCGTGTTCTTTATGCCGCTGCTGGCGAGCCGCTTCGCCGAAAGGGTCACGCGAAGCCTCTGTATGTTGCCGTAATCGGATGTCTTGCCGGAGTGCTGGCGACCGGAGGGGTCGCCTACGCTGTTGTCAATTCCAGTTATTTTGCCTCTGCCTGGGGAAACCATGGCAACGGAGAGTCCGTTACCTGGACAAATGGCGGCTCGTCGGGGACGAAATATACCTACACCAGAGAGTTTGGTGATGGTATCGCGCCCCAAAGCCTGGAGGGTGCAGTCCAGAAGGTCAATCTGTCCGTCGAGGGCAACGGCTATACGCTCGACATTCATGAGATGGCAATCGACGAGAACGGTTGCGGTGCTGTGACGTTTACATTGTCCAATCCGAATGGCGTTAACTACTACAAGCCGGCGGCAGAGCTTGGCGAACTTGTTCTCTATGGTGAAGAAGAAGGGGGCGTCAGTACACCCAGCATGAACTTCGGCGAGGAATGGGCTGATACACGCTGCACCATTGATAAAGACACATCAAGCGACACGGTCATTAATGGTACGATGTACTTTGCCGCTATGGATCGCGAGCGAGATTTTCAACATGCGGTCACCTGGAATATCCACTGGACCGAGGGTGAAGGTGAGAGTGCGAGGCAGTTTGAGGCGTCGACACCCGAGTTCAATATTGGAGCGTATGTCGATACAAAGGAACTCCGCTCCGGTGACTCGCCTCTCGAGATCAGCCCGTTTTCCATCCAGACGCACATCGATGATCTGGGCATTGACGCAGTCACGAAAAAGTTGACCGTTACCTACAAGGATGGATCGGAGCAGATTATCGAAGACGATGCTGCAGGCGCGTACAATTCCTATTTTTCGCTGACGCGCAATAGCGGGGAGAACATCTCGGTTCCGACAAAGCTGATCAATGTCAATCAAGTGGTCTCGGTAACCCTTGAGGGCACGAGGTACACATCAACAGGAGAGACCGAAACAGAAGTACCCTTTACCATCGTCTATTCGTAAGGTCTGAGGCCGCTTCCTGCTAGAGGAAGCGGCCATTTTTGCGTTACATGGACGGCTGGAATGGGCACTTGCGCACAGGCGGGGGATTCCTTTTATGGAGGCTTTGCGGAAATATAGCTATTTTGGGATACGCCCGGCGGCGTGGTCTGTTGACGGCACAGCTAACGCCACGTATCCTATCGAACTGCGTGTTTCGTAGGGGGATGCTGACCCCTCGATTCAAGCCGTTGCACTTTACAGAAAGCTGGAATCATTCGAGAAGGAGTACGCTTTGCCTACTATTAACCAGCTGGTTCGCCAGGGCCGTCGTTCCGTGCCCAAGAAGTCCAAGAACGCTGCTCTGCAGCACAACTCCCAGAAGCGCGGCGTGTGCACCCGCGTCTTCACCACGAGCCCCAAGAAGCCGAACTCGGCTCTTCGTAAGGTTGCCCGTGTTCGCCTTGTCAACGGCATCGAAGTTACTGCTTACATCCCGGGTGAGGGCCACAACCTGCAGGAGCACTCCATCGTGCTCGTCCGCGGCGGTCGTGTCCGTGACCTCCCTGGTGTCCGTTATCACGTCATCCGTGGCGCCTACGACGCTGCTCCGGTCCAGAACCGTCTGCAGGCCCGTTCCAAGTACGGTGCTAAGCGCCCCAAGGCCAAATAAGCCAGATAACGTTTTGATACTTTCGCCGTGTGCCGTCTTGAGCGCCGCACGGTAGACACTTAAGGAGATTTCACATGCCGCGTCGTGCAGCAGCTAATCGTCGTGAGGTTCAGCCTGACGCCGTTTACAACAACCGCCTGGTGACTCAGCTCATCAACAAGGTCCTTCTTGACGGCAAGAAGGCCACCGCTGAGCGCATCGTTTACACCGCTTTCGAGATCGTTGCCGAGAAGTCCGAGGGTGGCGACGCTCTCGCTACCTTCAAGAAGGCTATGGACAACGTCAAGCCCACGCTCGAGGTTAAGCCCAAGCGTGTCGGTGGCGCTACCTATCAGGTCCCGATGGAGGTCAACTCCCGTCGTTCCACCGCTCTGGGCATCCGCTGGATCGTCAACTTCTCCCGCGCTCGCAAGGAGAAGACCATGGCCGAGCGTCTCGCTAACGAGATCCTCGACGCCTCCAACGGTCTTGGCGCTTCCGTCAAGAAGCGTGAGGACGTCTTCAAGATGGCCGAGGCCAACCGCGCGTTCTCTCACTATCGTTGGTAAGTTAAGGTAAGGAACTAACATGGCTAAGCCTAAGTACAAGCTTTCCGATACCCGTAACATCGGCATCATGGCCCACATCGATGCCGGTAAGACCACCACGACCGAGCGTATTCTTTACTACACCGGCAAGACCCACAAGATCGGTGAGGTCCATGAGGGCGCTGCCACCATGGACTGGATGGTTCAGGAGCAGGAGCGCGGCGTAACCATTACCTCCGCTGCTACCACGTGCTTCTGGAACAAGGACGGTAAGGACTACCGCATCCAGATCATCGACACCCCGGGCCACGTTGACTTCACCGCCGAGGTCGAGCGCTGCCTGCGCGTCCTCGATGGCGCTGTCGCCGTCTTCGACGCCGTTGCTGGCGTTCAGCCCCAGTCTGAGACCGTTTGGCGTCAGGCTTCTACCTTCAACGTCCCCCGCATCGCCTTCATCAACAAGTATGACCGCGTGGGCGCTGACTTCTTCAACGCTATCGAGACCATGAAGGATCGTCTCGACGCCAACGCCGTGGCCGCTCAGGTCCCGATGGGCGCCGAGGACAACTTCTGGGGCGTCATCGACCTCGTTACCATGACTGCATGGGACTTCAAGGCCGACGAGAAGGGCATGACCTACCCCGAGCCGATGGACGAGATCCCGGCTGAGTTTGCCGACATCGCTGCCACCAAGCGCGAGGAGCTCCTCGACGCTGCTGCCAGCTTTGACGACGAGCTCATGGAGAAGATCCTCATGGAGGAGGACTTCACCGTCGAGGAGCTCAAGGCTGCTCTGCGCAAGGGCGTTCTGGCCAACGAGCTCAACCTCGTCTTCGTGGGCTCCGCCTACAAGAACAAGGGCGTTCAGGAGCTGCTCGACGCTGTCGTCGACTACCTGCCCAGCCCGCTCGACGTTGAGGCCGTCACCGGTACCGATCCGGACACCGGCGAGGAGATCCAGCGTCATCCTTCCTTCGACGAGCCTTTCTCCGGCCTGGTCTTCAAGATCATGACCGACCCATTCGTCGGTAAGCTCACCTACGTCCGCGTTTACTCCGGCCGCGCCGAGTCCGGCTCCTACGTTGTCAACGCTTCCAACGGTCAGCGCGAGCGTCTCGGCCGCATCCTCGAGATGAACGCCGCCGAGCGTATCGACCGTGACGACGCTGCCGCCGGCGACATCGTCGCTTGCGTCGGCTTCAAGAACTCCACCACCGGTGACACCCTGTGCGCCGAGGGCAAGGAGATCGTCCTCGAGAAGATCGAGTTCGCTAAGCCCGTTATCGACGTTGCCATCGAGCCCAAGACCAAGGCCGAGCAGGACAAGATGTCCCTGGCTCTGACCAAGCTCGCCGAGGAGGACCCGACCTTCCAGGTGTCCACCAACCACGAGACCGGCCAGACCATCATCGCCGGCATGGGCGAGCTGCACCTCGAGATCATCGTCGACCGTCTGCTCCGCGAGTTCAAGGTTGACGCTAACGTCGGTAAGCCCCAGGTTGCCTACCGCGAGACCGCCGGTCACGACGTCGAGAAGGCTGAGGGCAAGTTCGTCCGTCAGTCCGGCGGTCGCGGTCAGTACGGCCACGCCGTCATCAAGCTCGAGAAGATGGAGGAGGGCTTCGGCTACGAGTTCGTCAACGCTATCGTCGGCGGCGTCGTGCCCAAGGAGTACATCCCGTCCATCGACAAGGGCATCCAGGAGGCCCTGAACACCGGTGTTATCGCCGGCTTCCCGGTCCTCGACGTTAAGGTCACCCTGTTCGACGGTTCTTACCACGAGGTCGACTCCTCCGAGGCCGCCTTCAAGATCGCCGGTTCCATGGCTATCAAGGACGCTCTCAAGAAGTCCGATCCGCAGCTGCTCGAGCCGATCATGGCTGTCGAGGTCGAGACCCCCGAGCAGTACATGGGCGACGTTATGGGCAACCTCTCCGGTCGCCGCGGCAAGATCGAGGGCATGGAGGATCGCAAGAACAGCAAGCTCATCCGTGCCAAGGTGCCGCTGGGCGAGATGTTCGGTTACGCTACCGACCTTCGCTCCCAGACCCAGGGCCGTGCATCCTACACGATGCAGTTCGACTCTTATGAGCCCGCGCCCAAGTCCATCGTGGACGAGGTCATGAGCAAGAACGCCTAAGTTCGAGCTCCCTGTTACGTAATCCGCGAGAACATCTCTCGCACTCTTTGGAGGTTTAAGTTGGCTACCCAGAAGATCCGCATTCGCCTCAAGGGCTATGATCACGAGGTCGTCGATCAGTCCGCGAAGCTCATCGTCGAGACCGCTCAGAAGACCGGTGCTCGCGTTTCCGGTCCTGTCCCCCTGCCCACCGAGCGCAACCTGTACACGGTTATCCGCTCGCCGCACGTGAACAAGGACTCCCGTGAGCAGTTCGAGATGCGCACCCACAAGCGCCTCATCGACATCCTCGACCCCACCTCGGGCACCGTTGATTCGCTCATGCGTCTCGACCTCCCCGCTGGCGTCGACATCGACATCAAGCTCTAAGCGATATCGCTCATAGCTTACAGAGCCCCGCTGCCATTACGGTAGCGGGGCTCTTTTGTTAAAGGCTTTAGCCTGTGCGGGGCGCGCAGCGCGCCGCATCAGAAACCACCCGCTATGCGGGTGGGGACAACCGGCTTTACAAAGCCGCCCCTCGCCGGACACTTGCGATTGTTCAGGCCGCAAGGAATCCGAGTCGAGAGGGCGGTGGTGGCGTATGGCCCAGAA
>NZ_JAQLFP010000059.1 GCF_028207065.1 Collinsella aerofaciens | reverse complement strand
TGCCGTCTGCTTACGCCTGTCGCGCTCAATCCCAAGAACGACGTCGATGACGAAACACCAGCTAGCTTTCTGCCGATGGCGGCAATTGAGGAAGGTTTCCGCAATCAATATCATCCCGAGATACGGCGCTGGAAAGAAATCAAGAAAGGCTTTACCCAGTTCGCCGACGGTGATGTAGTATTCGCCAAGATTTCACCATGCTTTGAGAACGGCAAATACTTCATCGCCTCGTGTCTTGAGAGTGGTGCGGGGGCCGGATCGACAGAGCTGTATGTCTTGCGCTCGCCATCAAAAGGCCTGTATAGAAAGTATCTTTTCTATTTCCTTGCCTCGAACTATTTCATGGGAGACGCCAAGAAAACCTTTATGGGCTCGGTTGGTCAGCAGCGCATCAAAAAAGACTATCTCGAAAGAATGATGCTTCCCGTCCCGCCCCTAGGCGAGCAGCATCGTATCGTCAAAACGATTGAAGCAGCATTCAGTCTCACCAATCTATAGCCTCGTCAACTGCGCTGCGTTGTTCTGCGGCAGTGCGGCGCAGGTAGATGCGCGTTGTTTCGATACTCTCGTGGCCCATCAGGTCGGCGAGGAATGCTATGTCGGGGTTCTTGGCTATGAAGTTCTTAGCAAACAGGTGCCGGAACGAATGTGGGTACACGACATCGGGGTCCACGCTATAGCGCTCGGCCGCCCGCTTGAGGCCGAGCGCTATGCCCCTGCTCGTGAGTGCTGCCCGGTCGCCGAACAGAATGCCGTCCACTTTACCTTCGCGAGCACGCCATTCAAGCGCTTCGCTCTTTAGGCTTGCGGGAACATACACACGGCGGAGTTTTTGCCCTTTCGAGACGATGTCCATGTATCCAGCCATGACGTGTGCATACTCGAACTTGCGAAGCTCGCTCACTCTTGCACCTGTACAGGCGAGGAACCGCACGACGAAGTACCAGAACCAGTCCTCGTCCCGCTTGAGACCGTCGCGAAGACGGCGATACTCGTCGTTTGATATGACGTTGTTCAGAAAGGGTTTCTGCTGAACCTTCACGCCCTTCAGGCGCATCCCCGGGAATCCAAGATAGTCCAGGTAGACGTTTATTGCGCCGATGCGATTGTTTGCCGTCTTAGGCGCAAACGACGAAACCAGCCACTCCTTGTGCTCAAGGAGCGACTGGTTTGTGATTGACGACGCCCTCTGTTCAAGCTGTTTTGCGGCGAACAAGTACGAGGCGATTGTGTTTGACGCGTATTCTTGTACGCGCAGGTAATCTTCGAATGCTTTCATTGCGGGTCTCCTCTCGACCTTACAATGAAAGCAGCTAATCGAGCAGATTGAATACCTCCTTGACTCTTTTAACGATGCGACGCTGCTCGTCCAGGGGCGGGATGGGAAGCAACAAGGCGTCCATGTCCTCCTTGCGCACCGAAGGCGAGTTATCGCCTTTCATATGCAAGTTTATCGAGTTGACCGCAAAGTCAGACAATAGCAGATGAAACAGAAAGCACTCATCGAGCTCGTTGCATGCTTTCGTCGCAACATAGAAACCAGTTGAGGCAACGCTGTCTTTCATGGAAACGGGGACTTGGGCAATGTTCCTCAGATAAGGCCTAACCATCGAGAAAACAATAGAGCCAGCATGCACACAACGGGAAGCCCTGCTGGGAGCATTAACAGTGTAAATTTCGTTAGAGCAAATGAGGTTCCTTGAGTTATCAATCGAGCCGATGTCAATGTAGTTGAATCTTTCGCCTGATGGAAGTCGTCTTTCTTGTGGTAAGCAGAAGGTCGACAGCCGCGC
>NZ_JAQLFP010000058.1 GCF_028207065.1 Collinsella aerofaciens | reverse complement strand
CGTCGCAAGACTTGAAGAAGGGGGAGGCCTCGCGGCCTCCCCTTTTTTTGCGTTAAAAGGCGACATTCTCTATGTAATTAAATCAATCCAATCATCCACCGGTGAATATAAACGTTCACCGTTCTGTGGCCGGTTCTCTGTTCTCAATGGACTAATATTTGCTTTAGCGCGCTGATGCGCTTGTCCTGTTTTACACGGGTCGTTTTATTGATTGTGACGGAAGGACTCACATGGCAGATGTTCATGAGCTGCTTGATACTTGGATTGCCAATGTCAAGGACGAGGAGCTCCTCGCAGAGCTCAACACGATGAAGGAGCAGGGTGATGAGGACGCCATCACCGACGCTTTCTTCCAGGATCTCGCCTTCGGTACTGCCGGTCTTCGCGGCACTATCGGTGCGGGCACTAACCGTATGAATATCTATACGGTCGGTCGCGCGACGCAGGGTTTTGCTGACTATCTCAATGCGACCTTTGAGCATCCGACGGTTGCCATCGCTCGCGATAGCCGCAATAAGGGTGAACTGTTCGTTAAGACGACGGCTGCCATTCTTGCAGCAAACGGCGTGACTGCCCTCGTGTATCCCAAGATTTCTCCTGTGCCGACGCTCTCCTGGGCCGTCCGTGATCTTAAGTGCTCCGGTGGCATTTGCATGACCGCTAGTCATAACCCGGCGCCGTATAACGGCTATAAGGCCTATGGCCCCGACGGCTGCCAGATCACCAGCGAGGCCGCCGATGCAATTTCTAAGGCTATCGCCGAGACCGATACATTCACCGGCGTGAAGTCCATGGACTTTGATGAGGCTCTTGAGCAGGGTCTGGTTAAATGGATCGAAGGCTCATGCCTCGAGCGTTATTACGACGCCGTTCTCGCGCGTGGCGTGACCAACCTTTCTGCCGAGGAAATTGCCGGCGCGCCGCTCAAGCTTGTCTATACGCCGCTGAATGGTACCGGCCTCATTCCCGTTACCACGGTGCTCGAGCGCGCTGGCATCACCGATGTCACGGTTGTTCCCGAGCAGAAGGAGCCTAACGGCGATTTCCCGACCTGCCCGTATCCTAACCCCGAGATCCGTCAGGCCATGCAGAAGGGTATCGATCTCTGCGAGCAGGTTCACCCTGATTTGCTGCTTGCAACCGATCCCGACGCCGATCGTGTTGGCGTTGCCGTTAAAAATGGCGATGACTATCTGCTACTGACCGGCAATGAGATGGGCGTTCTGTTGCTCGACTATATCTGCAAGACCCGTGCTGCCTGCGGTGAGGACCTCACTAAGAAGGTTGCCGTTACTACTATCGTTTCTTCCGCCATGGTTGACGCTCTGGCCGACGAGTACGGTTTTGAGCTCCGCCGCTGCCTGACGGGCTTCAAGTACATCGGCGACATCATTACTTCTCTTTCCGATGCTGGCGAGGTCGATCGCTTTATCTTTGGTTTCGAGGAGAGCTACGGCTATCTGGCCGGCGACCACGTGCGCGACAAGGACGCCGTGAGCACTTCACTTCTGATTTGCCAGATGGCGCAGTATTACAAGCTCCAGGGTAAGAACCTTGCCGATGCGATGCACGAGCTGTACGAGAAGTATGGCTACTATCACAACAAGACGATTTCGCTGAGCTATCCGGGTGCTGAGGGTGCGGCAAAGATGGCCGGCATCATGGCCGGTCTGCGCGAGAACCCGCCTGCGGAGCTTGCTGGGTCCAAGATTGAGGCCGTCGTGGACTACAACACCTGCGTGAACGGCCTGCCGAAGGCTAACGTCATTGAGTTCGATCTTGAGGGCGGCAACAAGGGTATTGTTCGTCCTTCCGGCACCGAGCCCAAGATTAAGCTGTACATCTTCGCTAAGGGCGCGGATGCCGCCGAGGCTGATGCAGCACTTGACGCGATCGAGGAATCCGGTCGCAAGCTGTTGGCCTAAGGCTTTGAAAGCCTATTTCTATAGATAGACGGAGGAGGGGATCTCGGAAACGAGGTCCCCTCTTTATTACTGGTAAATTCAGCTGAGAATTCCAAACTGTGTAGGAAATGTGTACGCCCAGATTCCCGCCCCCGGCGCCCCTCCGGTCTGGCAATATATCTCCTTGCCGCGCGGCCCGGTCGGACCGGATCAGCCGCCAGGCGTGCACCTTGAGAACCGGATACTGCGAGGATGGACACATTCAGTGTCGCATCCGGGCAGACATCGAACCATTTG
>NZ_JAQLFP010000057.1 GCF_028207065.1 Collinsella aerofaciens | reverse complement strand
AGGCCTGGCGTTAGCATGTCGCGATTCAATCTCGAAAACAGCATTGCCCAGTTGACAAAACTATAGGAACACCCCCCTCAATACGACAGCTCAAAAACCCACCGTTCGCAGAAGATAAGCCGCGCCCCAATACCGTTGCCCGAAGTTTCGAGCGTATATGGCGTCCGCTATGCCATCATGCGCGTATGGGAATCGTTCTGTCACATACCACGGCACGCGCTGTATACCAAACAGTCAACTCGCTCGCAAGCCACGCGACCGATCCCATATCTATGGAAAAGATCAAGGTGTCTGCGCCGACCACGTCCAACCTGGAAGCGGCGCGAGCATGGCTCAACAGAAAGAATGTCGATTCTGAAAGCATCCATGTGCTGACGTTTTCCAATAATGCCAAAAGGCACCGCAAGGGCTGCATCTGCCACTGCACGCGCTATACGTTTGATGCAGAAAGCTACCTAGAACTCGAGCCGAACGTCTACATCGTCGATATCAAGCTGTGCGCGTTAGAAGCAGCAGCCGACCTCAACCTTTCGGAGCTCGTTGAGTATTACTTTGAAATCTGCGGCTCCTACGCGCTTGGAACGTCCGACGAAACTCAATATCGCGAGCGCCCAGCCCTAACCAGCGTTGAAGAGCTCAGAGCCTTCTTTTCAGAGGCATCGGGGTATCGTGGATCTAATAAAGCACTTAAGGCACTTTCTTATGTACGCGAAGGCTGTCGCTCCCCACTCGAAACGGCGTTTGTCATGATGCTGACAATGCCCAAGTCAATGGGTGGCTTAGCCATACGCGCTATCAAAACGGACTATCCGATCCCAGTCCCCAAAAGATACGCCGCCCTAACGCGACGGACGGTTTTCTACCTCGACGCGCTGCTCGAAAATTCGATGACCGATATCGAATACAACGGCTTTTACCACGACGAGCCCGAACAGCAATCAATTGACGAGGAACGCCGAAACACGCTGCGAAACATGGGATATGCCGTTATCACAGTTAGTCGTCATTCGTTTTTCAAGCAGTCCGCTTTTAGGCGGGTCATGGAAGCGATTCGCATTCGCGAGAAGATATGGCCCGGTCGACTCCCGGATAACTTCGCCATCCTGCAAGAAACTCTTCGTCAATTTGTCTTGCGGCGCTACTTCGAATACGGTCGCCGCGTCCTGGAGACACTCAAAGAAGAAGAGGCCGCCAAGCGCGAAATTGCAAGCCAATATCCGCAAGCTGATGACCCGAGCATCAACGATGTGCCAGAACCCGACGACATGCAACACGTCGGGGCCCTTGCTGAGGAAATCAATGGGCCTTGGGAATGCGACATGTTCGCAAAAATCGATGAAAACCGCACGGAAGACGACACGATTATTGATCTAATTGAGAATTCGCTCTTCTAAAGGCGATCTCTGCGGATGTCCACCTACATTTTTCGACTTATTCGGCCACCGATGTGCCAGATTGGCTGCAGCAATGCTCAATATAACTTTAGATAAAACTGATTCTGCAGGAACTCCCGTAGAGGAAGAACTGATTCTCGCGGTATTTAACACGATAAAGTACAAATATGAACAGTTCTAATGCTTCTCAAGGTGGCTTTCTTAGCATGCTGGCCGAACATCTCGAAATATGTTGGCGAGCATTGCGTCGATGTCTCCCAACCCGCAGAAAATCGCAGAGGCGGCAAGCAGTCATCGAAATTAACGTAAATAGTATTGACATATGAACATGCGCTCATATAATCGGAAGTAAGTTATATGAGCGCATGTTCATATGAAAGGATGTTGCAATGAGCAGCCACGCTGATGAAACAAAGACTGGCATCGAGGCCACCGAGCTGATCGTCCCCACCACCTGCTCGCCCGAGGACCTTCCCGACGAGGAGCTGTTGTACGACCTGGCCGACCTGTTCAAGGTCTTCAGCGACACCACACGCATCAAGATCCTCTATGCCCTCATGGGCCGCGAGCTCTGCGTGGCTGACATCGCCGAAGCGACCGCAACCTCGCAGTCGGCAGTATCGCACCAGCTGCGCACGCTTAAGCAGTCGCACCTGGTCAAGTTCCGCCGCGACGGCCGCAACATTCTCTACTCGCTCGCCGACGATCACGTCTACACCATGCTTAACCAGGGCATGAGCCATATCTGCGAATAGCAATCAACCACGGTATCAGCGCGGCCGGCACCCAGACCGCTAACACAGGGAAAGGAACCCACCATGAAAAAGCAGTTCAAGCTCGACGAGATCGATTGCGCCAACTGCGCGCGTGAACTTCAGGACGAGCTGGCTAAGCTCGATGGCGTCAAGTCCGTTTCGGTCAACTTTATGACCCAGAAGCTGACGCTCGAGGCTGACGACGCCGAGTTCGACGAGGTCCTGGACCGCGTCGTTGAGTTCACCGCCGACGCCGAGCCGGACTGCGAGATCATTCTCTAACCCGCGCATACGTTGACCTGCGAGGCCGCGCTTGCCGCGGCCTTTGCTCGCGAAATTATATGAGCAAGTGTTCATACACTCAAATGGGAGGTTTGAATCATGGCAGCCGCCGATCCCAAGAAGAAAAAGAAGAAGCGCAAGAAGAAAGAGTCCCTTGAGCATAAGCGCAACCGCATCCTGGTAGCACTGGGCATTTTTGCCGTTGTTTATGCCCTCGACGAGCTCGGCGCCCTCGCTATCGCATTTGGGGAGCCCGGCAACATCTACGCCAGCTTTGTGCTGTTCCTCGTGCCGTTTTTGATTGCCGGCTACGACGTACTGCAAAAGGCATTCAATAACATCCGCCGCGGCAAGGCCTTCGACGAGAGCTTCCTCATGGCCGTCGCGACCATCGGCGCGTTTGCCATGGTGCTCTTCCCCGACACCGACCCGCACATGGCCGAAGGCGCCGCTGTCATGCTGTTCTACCAGGTCGGCGAGTTGTTCCAGGCATACGCCGTGGGCAAGAGCCGCAAGTCGATCAGTGCCATGATGGACATCGCGCCCGACTACGCTAACGTCGAGCAAGCCGACGGCACACTCGAACAGGTCTTTCCCGATGACATCGCCGTCGGCACCGTGATCGTGGTCAAGCCCGGCGAGCGCGTGCCTATCGACGGCGTCATCGTCGAGGGCGAAACCCAGCTCGACACCGCCGCACTCACGGGCGAGTCGGTCCCCCGCCCGGCCAAGACCGGCGACGATATCATCAGCGGTTGCATCAACATGACGGGCCTCATCCACGTGCGCACCACCAAGCCCTTTGGCGAGTCAACCGTCGCGCGTGTTCTGGAGCTCGTGGAGAATGCCAGCGAAAAGAAGGCGCGCACCGAGAACTTCATTACGCGCTTTGCCCGCGTCTACACCCCCGCCGTCACTGGCGCTGCCGCGGTGCTCGCGCTTGGCGGCGGCCTGGTGACTGGCGCTTGGTCCGATTGGATCCTGCGCGGCCTGACCTTCCTGGTCGTCAGCTGCCCGTGCGCCCTCGTGATCAGCGTACCGTTGAGTTTCTTTGGCGGCATCGGCGGCGCGTCCAAGCTGGGCGTTCTCATCAAGGGCTCCAACTACCTCGAGACGCTCGCCGACGTGGACACCATCGTCTTCGACAAAACGGGCACCCTCACCAACGGCACGTTCTCAGTCGTCGCGGTGCACCCCGAGGCTGGCTATACCGAGCAGTCGCTGCTCGAAGTCGCAGCCCTTGCTGAGTCGTTCTCCGATCACCCCATCGCGCAGTCCGTGCGCGACGCCTACCAGGGCGAGGTCGACCCCAAGCGCGTGAGCGACTCCACCAACGACGCGGGCCACGGCGTGACGGCAACCATCGACGGCAAGCACGTCGTCGTTGGCAACGCCAAAATGCTCGCCGCGGCCGGCGTTGAAGCACCGGACTGTGAGGTTGTCGGCACGATCCTCCACGTGCTCGTTGACGGCGTGTACGCCGGCCACATCGTGATTGCAGACACCGTTAAGGCCGATGCGGAGCAAACGATTCGCGACCTGCATGCCGCCGGTATCAACCGCACCGTCATGCTCACGGGCGACCGCGAGGAGGTTGCAGCGTCTGTGGCCAAGCAACTCGGTCTCGACGAGTTCCACGCGCAGCTCCTGCCGGGCGACAAGGTCGAGCGCGTTGAGGCGCTACTCGCGGCCGAAAGTGGCAAGGGCAAGCTCGCCTTTGTCGGCGACGGTATCAACGACGCTCCTGTGCTTACGCGCGCCGATGTGGGCATTGCCATGGGCGCCATGGGCTCCGACGCCGCGATCGAGGCCGCCGACGTGGTGCTGATGGACGACAAGCCGTCCAACATTTCCCGCGCGATCCGCGTGGCGCGCAAGACCATGTCGATTGTTTGGCAGAACATAATCTTTGCGCTGGGCATTAAGCTGCTGATCCTTGTGCTGGCAGCGCTGGGTATCGCCAATATGTGGCTTGCCGTCTTTGGCGACGTAGGCGTGGCGATCATCGCTATCCTGAACGCCATGCGCGCGATGGGTGTCAAGAACCTGTAGCGCCTGTGGTCCCTCCGGCCGGGACCGGGCTTGGTTTTGAAAACGTCCTCGACCAATGAAGCGCCCCCGTTCTGCTCCTTCGGAGCTACGAACGGG
>NZ_JAQLFP010000056.1 GCF_028207065.1 Collinsella aerofaciens | reverse complement strand
TCGCAGCCCCGACCCGCGGTCACGAGCGGGGGCTCCTATCTTTTTAGTGCCCTCGGATTGGGTCATAGTGTCTGTCGTTGCCAAAACATCGGCGTTGCCTTGGTCCGGACTAGTCGTTGGGTAGTCATTGGGGACGTTCTTAAACGACTAGTCAAACAAGAACGTCCCCAATGACTACCCACAAAGCGAGAGTGGATCTCGTCATTTTGCGGCACTTGGGGACGTTCCTTTTCTGCCGGCAGTTAGGGACACTCCCTGTACAAAAACCGCCCCGTCCTCTGTAGAGGACGGGGCGGTTTGTCTTTTAGGCTTGAGCGGCCAGGCTTATGCAAAGCGGGCGACGAGCTCCTGGAGCACGTCGGTCATCTTGACGAGCGAACTGACCGGGACGAATTCGTTGACGCCGTGGTAGCAATAGCCGCCGGTGGAAAGGTTGGGGCAGGGCAGACCGCGGAACGACAGCTGCGCGCCGTCGGTGCCGCCGCGAATCGGCAGCACTTGGGGCTCAACGCCGCAGGCAAGGTAGGCTTCCTTGGCAACATCAATAAGCTCGGGAAAGTCACAAACGATCTCGGCCATATTTCGATACTGCTGCTTAATCTCGACCGTCACGCGCTCCTCACCCAGACGCTGGTTGAGCATCGAGGCGGCGGCATCAATAAGGTCGAGTTTCTGCTGGAACTTGGCGGCGTCATGGTCGCGGACGATATAGCGCGCTGTGGCGTGATCGACGGTCGCAGATACACCCTCAAGGTGATAAAAGCCCTCGTAGCCTTCCGTATACTCCGGGCGCTGCACGTAGGGGAGCAACGCGTTGAAGTCGCAGAACAGATTGCCTGCGTTGACCATACGGCCCTTGGCGTCGCCCGGGTGGATGGACTGGCCCTCAAAGCGGACGGTCGCCTCGGCGGCGTTAAAGCACTCCCACTCCAGCTCGCCGATGGGGCCGCCGTCGACCGTGTAGGCGTACTTGCAGCCAAAGGTATCGATATCCAACAGCTCGGCTCCGTGACCGATCTCCTCGTCAGGGCAGAAGCAAATGCCGAGTGCGGGATGGGGCAGAGAGGGGTCCTGAGCGATACGCGCGACAAGCGACATGATCTCGGCGACGCCTGCCTTGTCGTCCGCGCCCAGCAGCGTGGTGCCATCGCTGCAGACCAGGTCCTCACCCGCGAGGTCGTTCAGGGCGGGAAGCTTGGCAGTACTCATGGCAACGGGCTTACCGTCAACCGTGCCGCAGACCAGGTCGCCGCCTTCGTAGTGTACGATGTGTGGCTTCACGCCGGCGCCCGGTGCAACTTCGGTGGTGTCGAGATGGGCGATCAGGCCCAGGGCGGGCTTGTCCTCAGCGCCCGCACTTGCGGGGATATGCGCGCAGACATAGGCGTGCTCGGTCACGTGGGCATCTTCCGCACCAAGCTCGCGCAGCTCTTCAGCCAGCACGTTGGCAAGGTCAAACTGAACGGCGCTCGAGGGTACCTGGTCGCAGTTTGCATCCTCGGACTGCGTGTTGATCTGGACGTAGCGCAAAAAGCGCTCGAGGACATCGGGGTTCGTGGTGGTGTTTTCCATAAAGACCGCTCCAATCTTGGTCGTCGTGTGCAACAAGAACTCTAGCACGGTATGCCACGACATACCGCGACGCTTGGATGGGGTAGAATCAGCCATTGAATGCAGAAGGGACGGAAGATCATGGATACGACAAATAGCTCGCGCGAACTACATCTGACGGTGGCGAACGAAGACTACTTGGAGTGCATGGTTCGCATTGAAAGCGAAGAGGGGGAAACCAACGGCGTGCGATCGGTCGACATCGCGCAGCGCCTTGGCGTCTCCAAGGCATCGGTCAATAAAGCGGTTTCGGCGCTCAAGGCATCCGAGCTTGTCGAGCAATCGCACTATGGCAAGGTAATCCTGACCGATCGCGGCCGCGAGGTTGGCACGGCTATCTGGTACCGTCATCGCCTCATCCGCACGTTTTTGGTTCAGGAGCTCGGTGTCGAATTTGAGCGAGCCGATTCCGAGGCCTGCATGATGGAGCATGCGCTATCCGAGGACACGATGAGCCGCTGGCTCGCCTATCTCGAAAAGCAGGGAATCAGCGTCGAGGAATAGCGGGATATATATGGATACGAGTTATTACAACCGCTTTGGTGCCGAGGAACTTACGCGCCGCTTGTCGAGCGAGACCTTGTTGGCGCAGGGCCCCATGGGCAGTGTTCTGTTGAGTGAGTACGATGCCGCCGATATTCCACCGGCGTTTTGGAATCTGGCAGAGCCGCAGACCGTTTCTCGTATCCATCGCTTGTATGTCGCCGCCGGCGCGCAGGTACTCATTACCAATACCTTTCAGGCATCAAGCTATGCCCTCACGCACGACCAGATTGCGCCGTCCGTGGCGGAGGTCAATCGCGGGGCCGTCGACGATGCCCGCCAGGCGCACCCTCAGCTGCTGCTGGGCTCGATGGGTCCGATCGGTATTGAGTGGTTTGCCGAGGACTCTGCCGAGTTTCGTGAGATCCGAGGCATTGCGCGCGAACAGGCGCACGCCTTACTCAATGCTGGTGTTGATGGTCTGCTGATCGAGACGGTGACGTCTATCCGTAATTTGCAGCCCATGCTTGCCGGCGCTCGAGATGCCGCTGACGGCATGCCTGTCCTGGTGAGTTTTGTCGTTGATGACAAAGGCGACCTGTTGGGCGATGGCCTCAATATCGAGGCAGCCGTTTTGTACGCCGAAAAACACGGCGCAAACTCGGTTGGTGTTAATTGCTGTTCGCTTGCGGCCGCGAACGCGGCGGTGCCCAGGATGGTTGCATCGGCGACTACTCCCGTCACGGTGCGTCCCAACGTGGGCGATCCGGTCCAGACTCAGGATGGCCCCGTATGGCACGAGAACCCCGAAGCTTTCGCGCGCGCATGCATCGAATGGAGACATGCCGGTGCCGCAATGGTGGGCAGTTGCTGTGGAACCACGGCAATCACTACGGCAGCGATGGCCGAGGCGCTCGATATATAAAGGGCAAAACCGCTCCATACGGGGCGGTTTTTTTTATTGCTTGCATGTCCTCGGCAGCATTTGCCCAAATGGTGAATGCTGGTGCCGGCAGGTTGCCGAGTGTGTATCGCGGGTATACCTCATGCGTACCATGATCCAAACACTGTGAGGTGTCTGCGCGTGTGCGCGATAATTCATTTTGGAACTGACGGTTGGCGCGCTCGCGTCGATGAGGACTTCACTGCCGATAACGTTGCCCGTATCGCCGATGCCGTCGGCGAGTTGTGGCAAAAGACCAATCCGGGCAAAACGGTATATATAGGGTTCGACACTCGGCCCCTGGCGCGCGAGTTCGCTGAGCTTGCGGCGGGTGTGCTAGCAGCGCACGGGCTAGACGCCGTGCTCGCTTCGCGACCTGTTCCGACCCCTGCTCTTACGTGGGCGGCGGCTTATGACGGTGAGGCGTGCGGCGCGCTCATGGTGACGGGGTCCCATCATCCGCAGGGTTATCTGTGTCTCAAGATTCGCATGGGTGACGGCTCGACCGCCAACCAGGATGTCATCGAAGAGCTCGAAGAGACCATGGCTCCCGAGCCAATGGGGATCGAGGGGCAATATCGCACCGCGGATATCATTCCTGACTATATGCAAGCGGTGGCATCGTTTGTCGATGCCGAAGCCATCCGCGCCGCGCACCTGCGCGTGGTTGTTGACCCCATGGGCGGCGCAGCCCAGGGCTATCTAGCCGACTTGCTGCGCGAGCTTGGCGTTGAGGTGCACGAGATTCACGCCGGGCAGGCGCCTGACCAAGAGGATATCTGCCCCGACCCCGTTGAGCCGTGGGTGGACGCTTGCGAGCATACGGTTATCGAGGACGGAGCTTGCGCTGGCCTGGTGACCGACGGCGACGCCGACCGTATCGGCGCGGTTGACGAGCGCGGCAGATATATACATCCGCATCAGATCATGGCGCTCGTTTTGGGCGACTTGGTTCAATTTCGTAATTTGGAGGGGCGCGTCGTCGTCAATCTTTCGTGCTCGACGCTCGTGCGTCGCATTGCCGAGGCGCTTGGCTGCCGCGTGACCGTCAAACCAGTCGGTTTCAAATATATAGCGGCAGAGATGAAGAAGGGTGGCGTCCTCATAGGCGGCGAAGAAGCCGGTGGTATCGGCATCGCCGCGCATATGCCCGAGCGCGATGGAATCCTCGCCTGTCTGATTCTGTGTGAGCTTATGGCAAAGACGGACGCGCCTTTGGGCGTTCTGGTCGACCAACTCGAGGACAGTTTTGGTAAGACGAGTTACGGTCGACGCGATTTGCGCCTTGAGGCCGAAGATGCCGAAACGTTACGAACCCTGCTGCCGGGCGTAAACCCCAAGTCGATTTGTGGCAAGGTGCCGCAAAACGTTAGTCATATGGATGGCTTGCGTTTAGCATTCGAGGATGACACGTGGCTGCTGGTCCGTCCTAGCGGGACCGAACCAGTGGTGCGCGTCTACGCCGAGGGGTTCTCGGTGGAAGAGCGTGATGAGTTGCTCGATGCTGGCTGTGCTTTAGCTAGGGGAACGTATCCGCTTTAACCATGAGACTGCCTTATATAAAGAGATGCTCGGCGAGCGGTAGTTAACGGCTGGCAAACGTTAGTCGGATCCCAAATTGTGTAGGAAATGTGTACGCCTAGATTCCCGCCCCCGGGGGCCCTCCGGTCTGGCAATATATCTCCTTGCCGCGCGGCCCGGTCGGACCGGATCAGCCGCGGGGCGTGCACCTTGAGAACCGGATACTGCGAGGATGGACACATTCAGTGTCGCATCCGGGCAGACATCGAACCATTTG
>NZ_JAQLFP010000055.1 GCF_028207065.1 Collinsella aerofaciens | reverse complement strand
GCTCGACCTTCTCCCTGCTGTACATGCGAACCTCCAGTCCGGACCGCCCCGCGGTCCAACTTTCTGTCCGCACCCCCGCATAAAGTTCCTTTCGTCATATTGGACAAATATCCGTTGCAACATGCCAGAAATATATTGCATCGACTAATTGATGTCAACTATATCTGTCATCGGTATACGGATATAGCAGTTTCGATTCGCCATTCAGTCTTACCCGGACAGAACCGACTCGGTTTTGTCCGGGTAAGACTGGGCATCCGCGAACTCATCGAATTTCTGAATCGTGTCACCCATAATCGTTCGATTTTGTTTAGTAAAACTAGGTCCCTATTAAATAAAATTCGTTTGTATCCAAATTTGTTTAACAATGCCGCGCTACCACTAAACACTATACCCGTTAATTCGAACGATTGTTCGATGGATTTCGTGTTGGTTGGAATCGCCTATGGGCTGGGCT
Source organism: Collinsella aerofaciens (assembly GCF_028207065.1). Classification (GTDB taxonomy): domain Bacteria; phylum Actinomycetota; class Coriobacteriia; order Coriobacteriales; family Coriobacteriaceae; genus Collinsella; species Collinsella aerofaciens_AR. Next base: position 4,407 of record NZ_JAQLFP010000055.1, on the reverse strand, counting down.
ATGCTACCTTGACTATCTATATGACTAAAACGCAGCAAGGGAGCACCGAGAGAGCGAGTATGGCAAAAAACACCGCAAACTATGGTAACGACAGTATCCGCCAGCTCAAGGACGAGGAGCGCGTACGCCTGCGCCCCGCCGTCATCTTTGGCTCGGACGGACTCGACGGTTGCGCGCATGCCGCCTTCGAGATCCTGTCCAACGCCGTTGACGAGGCGCGCCAGGGCTACGGCAAGCTCATCACCCTTACCGCCTTTCGCGATGGCTCCATTCAGGTAGAAGACAACGGCCGCGGCTGCCCGCTCGACTGGAACCCTTCCGAAAAGCGCTTTAACTGGGAACTCGTCTTTTGCGAGCTCTACGCCGGCGGCAAATACAATAACAACCAGGGCGGCGACTACGACTTCTCGCTCGGCACCAACGGCCTGGGCTCGTGCGCAACCCAGTACGCCTCCGAGTACATGGACGTCACCGTCTGGCGCGACGGCAACAAGTACTCCCTGCACTTTAAGAAGGGCAAAGTCGTCGGCGCCAAAAAGAAGGCACTCGAGATTGAGCCCAGCGACGAGGACCGTACTGGCACCACCATCAAATGGCGCCCCGACCTTGAGGTCTTTACCTCGATCAGCATTCCCCACGATTGGTATCGCGAGACCATGCGCCGCCAGGCCGTGGTCAACGCCAACGTTACCTTCCGCCTGCGCATCGAAGGCGACGACGGCGAGTTTGCCGAAGAGGACTTTTGCTATCCCAAGGGTATCGAAGACTACGTGCTCGAGAAGGTCGGTACCGACTACCTTACCGAGCCCTTCTTTATCGAGGCTGACCGCCGCGGTCGCGACCGCGAGGACCTGCCCGACTACAACGTTAAAATCACCGCATGCATGTGCTTCTCGCGCACCTTCATGATGCAGGAGTACTACCACAACTCATCGTGGCTCGAGAACGGCGGTTCGCCCGAGAAGGCCGCTCGCAGCGCTCTGACCAGCGCCATCGATGCCTACATCAAGCAACAGGGCAAGTACAACAAAAACGAGAGTGGCATCAAATGGCAGGACGTCCAGGACTGCCTGGTACTGGTGACCAACTGTTTCTCCACCCAGACGTCCTACGAAAACCAGACCAAGAAGGCCATCAACAACCGCTTTATCCAGCAGGCCATGACGGCCTTCTTTAAGGAGCGCCTCTCGACTTACCTGATCGAGAACAAGGACGCTGCCAATAAGATCATGGAGCAGGTGCTCATCAACAAGCGTTCGCGTGAGAACGCCGAGAAAACGCGCCAGAGCATCAAGACCAACCTGCAGCAGAAAACCGACATGGCCAACCGCGTGCAGAAGTTCATCGACTGCCGCTCCAAGGACAAGAGCCGCCGCGAGATCTACATCGTAGAGGGCGACTCGGCAGCAGGCGCCATCCGCACCTCGCGCGATGCCGAGTTCCAGGGCGTCATGCCCGTCCGAGGCAAGATCCTCAACTGCCTAAAGGAGGACTACCCGCGCATTTTTAAGTCCGACATCATCATGGACCTCATGCGCGTGCTGGGCTGCGGCGTGGAGATCAAGGACAAGCGCATCAAGAACCTCGGTGCCTTTGACCTGGACAACCTCAACTGGAACAAGGTCATCATCTGTACGGACGCCGACGTCGACGGTTACCACATCCGCACGCTCGTGCTCACCATGCTCTACCGCCTGGTGCCCACACTTATCGACGAGGGCTACGTGTATATCGCCGAGTCGCCGCTCTACGAGATCAACTGCAAAGAGAAGACCTACTTTGCCTACACCGAGCTCGAAAAGAACGGCATTCTTAAGGAAATCGGCGACCAGAAGTGCTCCATCAACCGCTCCAAGGGTCTTGGTGAGAACGATCCGGACATGATGTGGCTCACCACCATGAACCCCGAGACGCGTCGTCTGATCAAGGTGGAACCCGAGGACGTCACCAAGATGGAGACCATGTTCAACCTATTGCTGGGCAACGACGAGGCAGGCCGCAAGCGCCATATCTCCGAGCACGGCAAGGAATATCTGGACCAGCTAGACCTGCAATAGCAGCAAATCGATAACGACGGCCATAAGAAGTTCAAGAGGAAATCGTGGCAAAGAAGAAGACGAAAACCCAGCCAAAGAAAAAGCAGGTCAACGCCGAGAACGTCATCGGCCTGCACTCCGAGGTCACCGATCAGCCAATCACGCAGACGCTCGAGGTCAACTACATGCCCTACGCCATGAGCGTCAACGTCTCGCGTGCATTCCCCGAGATCGACGGCTTTAAGCCCTCGCATCGCAAGCTGCTCTACACTATGTACAAGATGGGTCTGCTCAAGGGCGAGCGCCAGAAGAGCGCCAACATCGTGGGTCAGACCATGAAGCTCAACCCGCACGGCGACGCCGCGATCTACGAGACGATGGTGCGCCTGGCGACGGGTAACGAAGCGCTGCTTGCCCCCTTCGTGGAGTCGAAGGGCAACTTTGGCAAGTACTATTCGGGCGACCTGAGCTACGCCGCCTCGCGTTACACCGAGGCCAAGCTCTCCCCCATCAGCGCCGAGATCTTCAAGGACATCGACAAGGACCCGGTCGACTTCGTCGACAGCTACGACGGTGCCATGAAGGAGCCGCGTCTGCTGCCCACCACGTTCCCCAACATCCTCGTCTCGGCCAACAAGGGCATCGGCGTCGCTATGGCGTCCGATATCTGCGGCTTCAACCTCAACGAGGTCTGCACCGCCACGATGCACTACCTGAAGGACCCCGACTGCGATCTGCTCGAGTACATGCCCATGCCCGATTTCTCGACCGGCGGCGAGATTATCTACCGCCGCGAGGAGATGGAGAAGATCATCGAGACCGGTCTTGGCAGCTTCCAGATTCGCTCCCGCTGGCGCTGGATTCCCGAAGAGCGCATCATCGAGGTGTATGAGATCCCCTACACCACCAAGACCGATGTCATCATCGAGCGCATCGTCAAGCTCTCCAAGGAGGGCAAGGTCAAAGAGATCGCTGACATCCGCGACGAGACCGACCTCTCGGGCTTGCGCATCGCCATCGACCTTAAGCGCGGCGTCGACCCCGACAAGCTCATGGCCAAGCTCTATCGCTCGACCACGCTGCAGGACTCGTTCTCGTGCAACTTCAACGTGCTCGTCGACGGCTATCCCCGTGTTATGGGCGTGCGCCAGATCCTGCGCGAGTGGGTCAAGTGGCGTATTGAGTCCACGCGTCGCCGCATTAACTTTGACCTGGGCAAAAAGTCCGAGCGCCTGCACCTGCTGCACGGCCTTGAGGCGATCCTGCTCGACATCGACAAGGCGATCGCCATCATCCGCGGCACCAAACTCGAGGCCGAGGTCGTGCCCAACCTTATGAAGGGCTTCGACATCGACGAGACCCAGGCCGAGTTTGTCGCCGAGCTCAAGCTCCGCAACATCAACGAGGAGTACATCCTCAACCGCACCAAGGACATCGCTAAGCTCGAGGGTGAGATTGCCGAGCTTGAGGAGATCCTTTCGAGCGAAGAGAACATCAAGAAGGTCATCAGCGACGAGCTGGCCGCGGTCAACAAGAAGTACGTGATGCCGCGCCGCACGGGCAGGATCGAGCCCCATGAGGTTATCGAGGTAAGCTTGGAGCCCGAGGTCGAGGAGTACCCGGTTACGATCATGCTCTCGCGCGATGGCTACCTCAAGAAGATGACGGACCGCGTGCTCAAGAAGGCGACCACGCTCAAGTACAAGGACGGCGACAAACCCTTTATCGAGTTCCCGTCCTCCAACACCCACGAGCTGCTGGTCTTTACCAACAAGAGCCAGGTGTACAAGTGCAAGGTCACGGCGTTTGAGGACACCAAGTCGGCACAGCTGGGCTCGTACCTGCCGACCGATCTTGAGATGGAACCCGACGAGAACGTCATCTGGGTCATCGACCCCGAGGACTACAAGGCCGACGTGCTGTTCGTCTTTGAGAACGGCCGCGTGGTGCGTGTCGCGCTTGCCGGATACGTTACCAAGACCAACCGCAAGCGCCTCAAAAACGCCATCTATGGTGGCAGCAAGCTGCTGTATGCCCAGGTGCTCAAGGAAGATCGCGACATCGCGCTGGTCTCGAGCGACTACCGTCTGATGAACTTCAACACGTCGCTGCTCAAGACCAAGACGACCACCAACACGCAGGGCGTCCAGGCCTTTACGGCCAAGAAGGGCCGCTCGGTCACCACCGTCGGCACGACCGAGGAAATCCTTGGCGCCGGCGTCTCGGCCGAGAAGTTCACCGCGCAGAGCCTGCCCTCCGCCGGCGCCCTCATGAAGGAAAATGACATGCCGAGTTTGTTTGACTAAAACAACGGCGACTAAACCGTCATGGTTTTACAAAGCAGCGGGGCCCGGAGCGCAGTAAACGCTGC
>NZ_JAQLFP010000054.1 GCF_028207065.1 Collinsella aerofaciens | reverse complement strand
GGGGAGGCCGCGAGGCCTCCCCCTTCTTCAAGTCTTGCGACGGCTCGGTGCCGTCCACCGGTCAGCGGCGCCCTGGCCTCCCACGGGCTGGCCCCGCAGTACTCTCGGCGCGATGGGGCTTAGCTTCCGGGTTCGGAACGGGACCGGGCGTGCCCCCCATGCTCTGGCCGCTGACCGGTGGGCGGCGCCCACCGTTACGGTGTCCTGGGTCTCATCTACGTGCCCTGGGGGCCGCATGGCGCATAGGAAAGATCTGACTCGGGAGCATCCTCGTGCCCGGACCGCGCATGAGCGCGAAGTCCCGCGGGCCGCGAGGTGCGGTTCCGGAAGAGCTCGGGCGATTAGTGCGGCTCGGCTGAGGACGTCGCCGCCCTTGCACCTGCCGTCTATCGACCAGGTAGTCTACCTGGGCCCTTACCGGAAGGAGAACTAATCCCTGGAACGGCTTCCCGCTTAGATGCCTTCAGCGGTTATCCGCGCCGCACGCGGCTACCCGGCCGTGCCGTTGGTCGACAACCGGTTCACCGGAGGTGCGTCCACCCCGGTCCTCTCGTACTGGGGGCAGCCTCCATCGATTCTCCTGCGCCCACGGAGGATAGGGACCGAACTGTCTCACGACGTTCTGAACCCAGCTCGCGTACCGCTTTAAACGGCGAACAGCCGTACCCTTGGGACCTGCTCCAGCCCCAGGATGCGATGAGCCGACATCGAGGTGCCAAACCTTGCCGTCGATGTGGACTCTTGGGCAAGATCAGCCTGTTATCCCCGGAGTACCTTTTATCCGTTGAGCGACGGCCCACCCACTCGGGGCCGCCGGATCACTAGAGCCTGCTTTCGCACCTGCTCGGCTTGTGGGCCTCGCAGTCAAGCCCGCTTGTACTCTTGCATTCAAAAGGACGGTTGCCGACCGTCCCGAGCGGACCTTCGCGCGCCTCCGTTACCCTTTAGGAGGCGACCGCCCCAGTCAAACTGCCCGCCTGGCACGGTCCCCGAGCCGGTTGACGGCCTCGGGTTAGGACGCCGGTCGCGCGAGGGCAGTATTCCAAGGGCGGCTCCCCGGGGGCTGGCGCCTCCGGATCTGTGCCTCCTGCCTATCCTCTACACGCGGGACCAGCGGCCAATGCCAAGCTGCAGTGAAGGTTCACGGGGTCTTTCCGTCCTTCCGCGGGTAAGTCGCATCTTCACGACCAGTGCAATTTCACCGGGTCCATGGTCGAGACAGCGCCCAAGTCGTTGCGCCTTTCGTGCAGGTCGGAACTTACCCGACAAGGAATTTCGCTACCTTAGGACCGTTATAGTTACGGCCGCCGTTTACCGGGGCTTGGCTTCGGGGCTTCGCCTTGCGGCTAACTCCTCCGCGTGACCTTCCGGCACCGGGCAGGCGTCAGACCCTATACGTCGCCTTGCGGCTTCTGCAGAGTCCTGTGTTTTTGGTAAACAGTCGCTTGGGCCTCTCCACTGCGGCCCGCCTCCGCTCCCCGGGCAAGCCGGTTCACGTACGCGCGGGCACCCCTTCTCCCGAAGTTACGGGGCCATTGTGCCGAGTTCCTTGACCATGGTTGACCCGATCGCCTCGGTATGTTCTACCCACCCACCTGTGTCGGTTTGCGGTACGGGCGCGCACGCGCCTGCCTAGGGGTTTTTCTAGGGACCTCGGGCTCACTCGCTTCGCTTGATCGCTTCGTCCGGAGCCTCGCCCTCGTGCGGACCGGATTTCCCTGGTCCGCGGGCCGCGCTCCATCACGGGGACGTCCAGAACCCCGCCGAGCCACCCCCATCCGTCGCCCCGTCGGTCGTAGCGCCGCGTGCGCGGTGCAGGAATGTCTGCCTGCTGCGCGTCGGCTACGCCTCCCGGCCTCGCCTTAGCCCCCGACTGACCCTGGGAGGATTAGCCTTGCCCAGGAAACCTCGGGTTCACGGCGGACGAGTTACTCTCTCGTCTCTCGCTACTCATGCCAGCATTCTCACTCCCATGCGCTCCACCGCCGGTCGCCCGGCGGCTTCACCGCCCATGGGAAGCTCCCCTACCGATTCTGAAAATCAAAATCCCGCCGCTTCGGTGTCCAGCTTAGCCCCGTGTATTGTCGGCGCATGTCCACTCGACCAGTGAGCTGTTACGCACTCTTTGAATGCATGGCTGCTTCTAAGCCAACATCCTGGTTGTCTGGGCGGACGCACATCCTTTGCCACTCGGCTGGAACTTGGGGACCTTAGCGGGCGGTCCGGGCTGTTTCCCTCTCGAGCACACAGCTTAGCCCACATGCTCTGACTGCCGCGCTCTGGGCCGCCGGCATTCGGAGTTCGGTTGGATTCGGTAGGCGGCGAAGCCCCCTCGTCCATCCGGTGCTCTACCTCCGGCGGTGAACGCGCGACGCTAGCCCTAAAGCTATTTCGGGGAGAACGAGATATCTCCGGGTTTGATTGGCCTTTCACCCCTATCCGCAGGTCATCGCCGCCGTTTTCAACCGACGTGCGTTCGGCCCTCCACGGGGTCTTACCCCCGCTTCAGCCTGCCCACGGATAGCTCACCCGGCTTCGCGTCCGCGGCGCGGGACTCAAGTCGCCCTGTTAAGGCTCGCTTTCGCTCCGGCTCCCTTTCGGTTAACCTCGCCCCGCGCCAGCGACTCGCTGGCTCATTCTACAAAAGGCACGCCGTCACACCGTATAGGTGCTCCGACTGCTCGTGGGCGCACGGTTTCAGGTACTGTTTCACTCCCCTCCCGGGGTGCTTTTCACCTTTCCCTCACGGTACTGGTGCGCTATCGGTCACAGGGTAGTACTCAGGCTTGGATGGTGGTCCACCCAGGTTCGGACCGGGTTTCACGTGCCCGGCCCTACTCAGGGACCGCGTCGCGCCGTCCGGTCTGGGTTCGCGTACGGGGCTGTCACCCGCTGCGGCCGGCCCTCCCATGCCGTTCCGCTCCCCAGCCGGACCTGCGCCCGGGGGCGGCAGCCCCCGGATGCGCGGCCCTGCAACCCCGTCGGCGGAACCCCTGCCGGGTATGCCCGCTCGACGGTTTGGCCATCGGTCCCCTTTCGCTCGCCGCTACTCGGGGAGTCTCGAGATTGATTTCCTCTCCTCCGGGTACTTAGATGTTTCAGTTCCCCGGGTTGTCCTCCCCGCCCCTATGTGTTCGGGGTGGGGATATCCACACTGCTGTGGATGGGTTCGCCCATTCGGAGACCCCCGGGTCGAAGGATGTGTGCTCCTCGCCGGGGATTATCGCAGCTTGCCGCGTCCTTCATCGGCTCCCTGTGCCAAGGCATCCGCCGTGCGCCCGTGGTATCTTGCGGGACCGCATCGGGCCCGCGGGATATCCACGTGTCGCTAATTAAGTTAAATTAATCGATATCATGAATAGCGCTCGTATGTCGCAATTCGGGTATCTCATACCGCGGCACAGTGTCTTCACTGTGCTCGCGATCAGATGCTCCTCACTCATTAATAAGTGAATTCTTCTTGTTTGGATCGGATGAATGATTGCTATCATTCTGTCTGATAAATCGCAGAAAAGAATCGAGTCTGGAAGAATGATCTTCCATCTCTCTCCTATCGCTATGCGGCTCTCAAGGTACGCGGGTGCGACCCCGGGGACCGGGTGCTGCGGGGAATCATCCTGGCGACATCCACCGGACGGGCTCCTGCCCTCTATTCGAGTTAAAGTGTTTTCTCTCTAAGAATTTATCTCCCTAGAAAGGAGGTGATCCAGCCGCACCTTCCGGTACGGCTACCTTGTTACGACTTCACCCCCCTCACCCTCCACACCTTCGGCGCCTCCCCCCTTGCGGTTGGGCCGGCGACTTCGGGTGCAGACGACTCGGGTGGTGTGACGGGCGGTGTGTACAAGGCCCGGGAACGCATTCACCGCGGCATGCTGATCCGCGATTACTAGCAACTCCGACTTCATGGGGGCGGGTTGCAGCCCCCAATCCGAACTGGGGCCGGCTTTCCGGGATCCGCTCCCCCTCGCGGGGTGGCATCCCTCTGTACCGGCCATTGTAGCACGTGTGCAGCCCAGGGCATAAGGGGCATGATGACTTGACGTCGTCCCCGCCCTCCTCCGCCTTGACGGCGGCGGTCCCGCGTGGGTTCCCGGCATCACCCGATGGCAACACGCGGCGGGGGTTGCGCTCGTTGCGGGACTTAACCCAACATCTCACGACACGAGCTGACGACAGCCATGCACCACCTGTATGGGCTCCTCTCGGCCACGGGGTCTCCCCCGCTTCACCCATATGTCAAGCCCTGGTAAGGTTCTTCGCGTTGCTTCGAATTAAGCCACATGCTCCGCTGCTTGTGCGGGCCCCCGTCAATTCCTTTGAGTTTTAGCCTTGCGGCCGTACTCCCCAGGCGGGACGCTTAATGCGTTGGCTGCGGCACGGGGGGATCGTCCCCCCACACCTAGCGTCCATCGTTTACGGCTGGGACTACCAGGGTATCTAATCCTGTTCGCTCCCCCAGCTTTCGCGCCTCAGCGTCGGTCTCGGCCCAGAGGGCCGCCTTCGCCACCGGTGTTCCACCCGATATCTGCGCATTCCACCGCTACACCGGGTGTTCCACCCTCCCCTACCGGACCCAAGCCGCGGAGGTTCCGGGGGCTTCGGGGGGTTGAGCCCCCCGCTTCGACCCCCGGCCTGCCGGGCCGCCTACGCGCGCTTTACGCCCAATGAATCCGGATAACGCTCGCCCCCTACGTATTACCGCGGCTGCTGGCACGTAGTTAGCCGGGGCTTCTTCTGCAGGTACAGTCTTGACTCTTCCCTGCTGAAAGCGGTTTACGACCCGAAGGCCTCCGTCCCGCACGCGGCGTCGCTGCGTCAGGGTTCCCCCCATTGCGCAAGATTCCCCACTGCTGCCTCCCGTAGGAGTCTGGGCCGTGTCTCAGTCCCAATCTGGCCGGTCGGTCTCTCAACCCGGCTACCCGTTGTCGGCACGGTGGGCCGTCACCCCGCCGTCTACCTGATGGGCCGCGGAGCCATCCCCTCCCGTCGGGGCTTTAGCCGGGGTGCCATGCGGCACCCCGGGGTATCCGGTATTACCCGTCCTTTCGGGCGGCTATCCCGGGGGAGGGGGCAGGTTCTCCACGTGTTACTCAGCCGTTCGCCACTCGCTTCCACCCGGAGGTGGGTGCCGTTCGACTTGCATGTGTTAGGCGCGCCGCCAGCGTTCATCCTGAGCCAGGATCGAACTCTCCGTCCAAAATATTCTGGGCTTCGAGCCCGTCCGGTCCTCACAACTGTTACGCTGATCGGTTCCGTTCGATTCATATGGTTCTGTATAGGAAAAGGAATTTCTCGGGGCCGCCTCTCGGCGGCCTTGCGAAAAACAAATCCAAGTTAGACCATTTCAAATGGTTCGATGTCTGCCCGGATGCGACACTGAATGTGTCCATCCTCGCAGTATCCGGTTCTCAAGGTGCACGCC
>NZ_JAQLFP010000053.1 GCF_028207065.1 Collinsella aerofaciens | reverse complement strand
ATTCGATCTGCGGATTGTTTTCAGGGGAAGCCCCAAGGGGACCTGCGCAGCCTCGACAGGATAATCGCATTCGCTGATTCAATTATCGCCCGATTCGCGGCGCAATCTATTTATCTCCGCTGCTCAGAACCGCCTCAAGTCTTTGCACGAGAACTCCGACGGTAATTCCAAGTGCCTCTGCATAGGCGAACTGCTCATAAACCCTAAGACTGCGTTCCCCGGTTTCGACTTTCGAGATGAACGACTGAGGTACCCTCAGTTTCTTTGCGAGTTCAACCTGAGTGATACCTTGCTCCCGACGAATCTGGGAGAGGCATTTTCCGCATGTCCTATTAGCATCAACGTTCATACCGTTTACGCTATATTCCATTTTGATATATCCCAAACTAGGATATATTCATGTGAGCATCTGTTTCACTTATCGCAATTGTTCGCATCGCACATTTGAAACGAGAGAGGGGACTCGATAAGCATGGATGACGAGATGAAAGAGCCCAATAGTGAGCAAACGCCCAGTGCATCTGATGAACAGAAGCCGAATATCGAAGGGAAGCAGGTTTCTGATGGTGCTGACGACACCACCTCCCCTGACGATCGATCATCAAATGAAGACGGTGCCACATGCAAAAAGGAAGAGGACGATTCACTTCTAACGAGTGCCATTAACAAACTTGGAGGTAATAAACGAGCGGCTATCGCAACTGCTGCGATAGTTGCCGTCATCTTCTGCTTACCCATGCTGTTTCCTCAAATGTTTTGCACCCACAAACTTTGGACCAATGCAAACTGTACAAGCCCTCGCACCTGTAAAAGTTGCGGCAAAACCGAGGGGAAACCGCTCGGACATGAATGGGAAGAAGCAACATGCACGGTTCCGAAGACCTGTCAACGCTGCGGCAAAACCGAAGGGAAACCCCTTGGGCATCAACCAGGTTCTTGGACTACCGAAATCGATTACGTTGACGCCACCTCGAAGGAAATTCGAGAATGCGGGAGATGCGGAGAGGTCGTTGACACCCGCAACGAAAAGGAAATTACTTCCTTTCTTGGCGACGGATCGTTTTCAATTTCACCTGAAGGCTTTATTGAACGACTTAACGAGGAATTCTCCGATATTCCCAATTGCAGCAGTATGAAGGCGAGTTACGAGTTAGACGATAGCGGCACGGGACTCGAGCTTCAGATAAAAAATGGCTCTACGCTTGCCGGTATTGGAGGCTTTTTCTCGGACTCGAGCAGTCAACTACTATTCAGCTATCTTGGATCAGAAAACTGCTTCAAAAACATAGTCATGTACTTCGAAAATTCAGATTATGCCGCGGCACAGCATTAGCAACCATACAAGCAATTGATCCAACACTCTCATTTTCTGACGCTAAGGAGATCGGCGCTGCCTGCGTAGGTACGCCAACTGTCAAAAATGGAATTACGTACGCAATCTTAGCTTCAAATGGAGAATACTGGCTGAGCACCCGAATTGAATAATTTACTTTAATTGCTAAATGCAGACGCCTCTTACTCGCGGCATATTAAAGTTCAACCCCTGCTAGCATCGTCAATCGAAATATGCCCCGCCGAGCACTTTAGCTTGGCGGGGCATTTCAATACGTAGGCGGATTTTGATACCTAGAAGGCCCACATGCCCCCACTAGGCAGCCGGCTTCGCTGCTCAAATTGCTCGAACTGCAACTTAAGCAATCAGCGGCCAGCATCTCTTTTAGGCTGCGCTAGTTTCTTTGTATTCAAAGACTGGCTCTAAGATGTCTTCGATGCTGCAGTGCAGGACTTTCGCCATATCCCTTACGGTTGTTACCGATGCTTCGTTGATGTTTCTCTGGCGCTGTTCGTACATTTGGATTGAGCGGAGTGATACGCCCGATTCGTATGCCAGGTCTTGTTGGGTTTTCTTGAGCCTCTTTCTTGCTTGCGCCAGTTTAGTTTGACGAGGTGTTTTCTTCGCCATATCGCAAATAAGACTCGCCACACGTTCCTCTGAGGCTTCATGCCAGGGATAGTACAGACCGTGCAGCGCATCAAATGGAACGACATGCAGCAAATCTTCGAAAGACTCTCCTAGGCGCCACTGCAGGTATGCCAGTATCCAGCCCGCCCAATATTCCGGCGTCTTCTCAAATCGATAGGCGCAGTCCGGTATAGGCCCGTTTTGATAGCCCGACCTTTCGGCGATAAGCGCGAACAGCTCAACGCCCGATTTTCCCGACACTACCCATGCGTTGCCGCGTTCGAACTCGCGAGCTACGCCGCTCAGGCAAAAGAGTTCAGCAACTTCCGATCCTTCTGCTCCGTAATCGTTAACGGCATAGTCGAAGCAATCCCCGAGGTTGTTCATTGCGTCCTCAAGGTAATAGACGGGATATGTCCTACTCGGCCCACGATCCGTTAACTCTTGGATCATTTAAATCAACCCTCCCTGACATCAAATCCCTAATGTCGACACCCTCGGTGTCAAATCCGTTTACCGTATCCAGGTACTTACGTCGAGCGTTCTGTTCTCGCTCAAATCGTTTGGGATAAAAGTCAGCTCCCGAGGCCTGCTTCCAATCGCGAAACCTGATCGCCGAGAACGCGCGCTCACTCATAAGCGCATATTGAATGCCCGCATCCCCCAAAAACATAATGCGCTGCAATTGCCTGAGCGAAATCATGCCGTTAACGAACTGTCTTGCAAACGAAAAGTAGGAATCGTCAGCGCGATAGCCTCGAATAACGTCATAGGGAGAAATATCAATCAGGCAGTTGTCCAGCAAATACCGAAGTCCTTCGCGTGCCAGCGGCGTCGAGACATTAAACTCCCGGTTGTCGGCCAAAATCGCAAGCCAATTGAGGATTGAAAACTCCCCAGACTCTAAATCCAAGACCGAAAGGCCATCTAAATCAAGCTCATATCGATTGGCAATGCCATCAGACTCGGTCCGGCATGCCCATTCCATTGCCATTTCCTCATGTGGTGTGCAATAAAACCCGCGCCCATAGTCATTGAATTGCCTGCATTTATCCAACGATGGATGCTCGACAACAACCTCCGACCCGTGCCAAAGCTCCATATCGACCTCCTAAAAATATCACCCCAGTGATAGTTTACCAATAACTATCACTGGGGTGATATAGATGAGAGCTTTTGAGGGGCTGCAGCCTGACTAGAGGCAAGCCTCGGCGATGCGCTTTTTTAGTTCGTCGATGCCGGTGCCGGTCTGGGAGCTCGTAATGATCACGTTTTCGGCCGGGACGTTGAGCTGCTTTTTGATGGCTGCTGCCTGGCGGGCCTGCTGGGTGCGGCTGAGCTTGTCGGCCTTGGTGAGGCAGACGATAAAGTTGAACTCGTTGCCCTGCAGATAGTCGATCATGTCGTGGTCGAGCTTGCTGGGGTCGTGACGAATGTCCACCAGCGAGACGACCAAGTTAAAGCTGCGCTCGGAGTCGAAAAAGTCGCCGATGAGCTCTGCCCAGCGGTCGCGCTCGGCCTTGGAGCGACGGGCGAAACCGTAACCCGGCAGGTCCACAAAATGCACGTCGTCGGCCTCGAAGAAGTTGATGTTGCTCGTCTTACCCGGCGTGCTCGAAACCTTCACCAGGTTCTTGCGGCCAAAGAGCTTGTTCATAATCGAGGACTTGCCCACGTTGGAGCGGCCGACAAAGCTCACCTCAGGGCAGGTGGACTCGGGAATCTGCGAAACCTTGCCGTAGCTGGCGACGAACTTGGCAAGCTGGTAGTTAATGGAATCGGCCATGGACACTCCTTGGTCGTAGGTTCTTACAAATAGACGCGCTATTGCGCAGCGGCAATGCGGCGGACGATATCGAGCGTGATGTCACTTGCGACACGCGCGTACTCGAACAGATCGAACTCGCGCTCGCAAATTGCATCGTACGCCTCGTCACAATTATCGCTGATAGCGCGTAACACCAGGCAATCGACACCATTTTTGGTTGCGACATGGGCAATTGCCGCGCCCTCCATGCCGACACAATCGGCATGCGTCGCCTCGATAGCGTCGTTGCGCATGGCGGCGCCCGTCACAAAGCGGTTACCCGTGGCAATCGTGCCGACCAGGAACTGCTTGGTGCCCTCGTTCGAAGCGACTGCATTTGTCGAAGCGTCAACAAACCCACGCTCAGCAAGCACGTCGACGGCAATATCGACCAGCGCGGGCGTCGAGCCAAACTCCTCGAGCCCCGGTGCGGACTCGGCAATAAGCTCGGTATCGGTATCCAAATAGCGCAGGCGTTTACCAATGACCACGTCGTCGATATGGAGCTTGGGGTTCAAACCGCCCGCAATGCCCGAAAACACAACAGCCTGCGGAGCATACTTGCTAATGAGGTGCTGTGTCGCAGCGGCAGCGTTCACCGTGCCCATGCCCGCCGTTGTGGCGACAACTGTCAGGCCGTCGAGCCCACCGCTCACAACGTTCAAGCCTGCCTCCCGCGCCTCGCAAACGTCGCTCAGCTCTTCCTTAATCTGCATGATCTCTTTTTCGAGCGCACCGATAATCGCGATGGTAGCCATACCATTCCCCAAACCTATACGAAATTCTCAACCACGGTATGGTACCAGCATTTTGTTTGACCTCGCCAAACGAACACGCTAAGCCAGTGCAACTCGCGATTCAAACAGAGCCTTTGCAATCGCGGCCGTAACCTCGCTCGAGCGGTCGCTCCACGGCATCGATGTCATGACGCTCATGACATAGGTACGGCCATCGATGTCGATAAGGCCCGCATCGCATGTCGAATAGTAACCATCCTCGCTAATCCAGCCTGCCTTGTTGCGCACCAAAACATGCTTGCCCGCAATGCCATCGCGCACTCATTTAAGTCTGTCCCCAATGAGCGCCCTTGGGGGCGAAAATGGCTCGCTAGTCGATGGCGTTTTTGAGTTCGGCGCGGCGCTTTTTCATGCCCGTCATGACGGCGTTGCGCAGCTCGGGCATGCGCGCGGTATCCATCTGTGGAACGCCCTCAAGCTTATAGGGAATCCCCAGCTGCTCGTATTTGACGACACCCATGGTGTGATACGGCAGCATCTCCAGGCCGACCACGTTATGCCACGGGGCGATTAAACGACCGAGCGCCTCGCACTCCTCCACCGTGTCGGTAATGCCTGGCACCACCACGTGGCGGATAACGACCTTGATCCTGCGACGCGCCAGCTCATCGCCAAACGCCAGGATGCGTGCGGGGTCACAACCGGTCAGCCTTTTATGCTCGACCGGGTCGGCATGCTTGATGTCGAGCAAAACCATGTCGGTCTCGTTGAGCACGGCATCGAACTTCTCGGGATGCTGAGGGTCGAAGGCGTAGCCACAGCTATCCAGGCAGGTATGTACACGACCATCGGGGTTGTTGTGCATTGCACGGAACAGGTCGGCCAAAAACTCGGGCTGCAGAAGTGGCTCGCCGCCCGAAACCGTAATTCCGCCGCTGCGATAGAACTCATGGTTACTCTGGAACTCGTCCATCAGGTGCTCGACGGTCACCATGGTGCCGCCGCTAACCGACCAGGTATCGGGATTGTGACAATACGCACAGCGCATGGGACAGCCCTGAACAAACACCACAAAACGGATTCCGGGACCATCGACCGTTCCCATCGTCTCGATCGAATGTACACGACCCAGGGCAAATGCAGAGTCCTCGGGACGAGCGTCCACACCCTCGAGCGTCATCTCAGCCATTCCCGCTACCTTGCCTCTCTTTGGTTTTAGCTACGTACATGCCAGAGCCATTCTAGCCCATGCGCATGATGGTGAAACGGTTTAGCCCTCAATTGGGTTGCTCTATTTGGCCCCACGCAAGAG
>NZ_JAQLFP010000052.1 GCF_028207065.1 Collinsella aerofaciens | reverse complement strand
CCGCCCTTGCGGAGCCCCTTTTCTTCTTTCCGGACATGCCGTCCTCCGATCTCCCGGGGCCGGCCGATCCGGCCCTCAGGGTATCGGGTTCCCACATTCATCCGTACATGTACGGATGAATGTGGGAGGTGTTCGGATAAAGTTGATAATCAAGGTCGGTTTCCAGAGAAGCGGAGGGGTGCGCATGCCCGGTCAGCGGCGCGCCAATCGCTTGGTATACTTACAGTAGCGCTACCAGCCGAGCCGCCGACCCTTGAAATGAGGTGCCGAGATGAACGACATTCTCGCAAGAAGAGCAAGACGAGCAACTGTGGGCATCGCCCTTTCCGCGGCGCTTGTCGCGGGAATCGCCCCCCCCCCCGTAACGGCGATCGCGGCAGAAACCAGTTCCCCCACCGGTGCAGTTGCCTTGCAGACGGAAGATGCGGCCGCCGCAAAAGAAAAAGCGTATGCAGCCATGCAGGAAGCGCTCAAAACCCTCGAGGCCGCAAAAGACGCCGCAAGTCCTGAGAAACTTGCGGTAATCGATGATGACATTGCCGCTTTTCAAGAGATCTACGACATGGTGGTGACGGAAGCCGCCAAATGGAGGAAACCCCTTCCCGCCATGCAAGCGAACGTCGATGCAGCCCAAGCCAAATACGATGAGGCCCACAACCGGACAAGCGGCCTTCAGGCAGAATTAAATAAGGCAATCGACGACGGAGCTTCTAACGAAACTATTAAGCAGTTGCGAAGTGAGATCATGTCGGCAGAAAGGCGAGAAAAATCTTGTGAAGATGATCTTCACCACTGCCAACGCCGGCTCGAAAGCCAGGAAAGACAGGTTCAGCGTTTCGAAAGTGAGGCGGAGAAAGCCAAAGCCCACATCGATGAGGACGTAGCCAAGCGAGATGCGCTCCTCGACGATTTGGAAAAGGCGCAAGCGGCCTATGACGACGCCTGCAAGGCATACGAAGAGGCGAAAGCCGCGGCAGACAAGGTCACCTCGCCCGAGATAACGCAACCGACCGAGACGACGCCTCCCTCCAACTCGGCGCAACCCGCCGAACCGGCACCGCCCGCCAGCTCGCCCGCGACCGGCAAAGGCGCCACGCCGAGCTCCACCAAGCAAGCGAACGCGAACAGCGGCAAGCCCGGCAAGCTCGCAAACACGGGCGACACTGCACCGAGCGCAATCGCACTCGCAGCAGTCGCCGCCGCAGGCCTCGGAATAACCGCCACGGCTACACGCCGCATCAAGAACTCAAAATAGCCGACAGAGCATTCTGCCTTCACCAATCCACAAGCCCAGAGACAAAAAGAGGCCCGTTTCCCCAACCCAGGGAAACGGGCCTCTTTAACTACAATAATTCAAGCAACAGCACCGCCGCCTCTTGAACCACGTAGCCATCAATGCCCAGACAACGCCACCGAGCAGCAAAAGGCACGGGATTAAATAATTCAGATAAATGTGACCCTTCAGGCGGTTTTGGTTGGCTACCCGCGAGTGCCGGCAGGGCGCTTGGTAGTCGAGCGATCCCGCAGGCAAAGCCGAGGACCAGCGAGACACCAAGCGCCCTGCCGGCACTCGCGGGTAGCCGCGGCACCAAAAAGCGCCTGCGCACTCGATGGATTCGGATGCCCGACAGAGGCTCCTTATGGCTGCTTCCTTCCGGACCTGACCAGATTCGGAACATGTCGTCATCCGAACCCATCGAACGCGCTAGGCGCTCGGTATATCTTACCCGCTCCCGCCCGATGGGGCAAGACAGCTAATTTGGGACGGGGCTTTTTTGACTACTTTTTGACTGGTGGGGCATCAGGGTGGCGAAAGTAGTCAAGGAGGCCCCGTCCTAAATAGACTGATCTGGTGCTGTGCCACGAAAAGGGCCCATCTACTACGTTTAGGCCACAGGGGTCAACCATAGCCGACTTTTTCGAAAATCGGCAAGCTTTCTACCTGCGGTTTTGTTTTTGCAAATTCCGGAATGGTCGAGGGTGGCCGGTTTAACGTAGTAGATGGTCGCATTTCGTGGCAAACGGTCCGACCCAAGACCCAAGGCAGCCAACCTCGAATGGACATTCTCGAAGTTGCGGTGGAATACGGACTGAATTGGCACCTTAAAGGCAAAAACACTCCGTATTTCACCGCAACTTATAGGGAGATAGGCCTTAGAGGCGGGCGAGGTCGTAGGCTTGGGCAGCTGCCTCGCCAGCGCAGATGAGGTTGGTTGTGGCTTCTTGCGCACCGAGCGCCTGGTCGAGAGGCATGGGCTTGCGGCAAATCGGCAAAACCAAGTCAATACCCTGCTCATACACCGCATCCAGGTTGACGGCGCGCCCGCCCACGACGGCGACCACCGGCTTGCCATATCGCTTCGCGCGACGGGCCATGCCCACCGGCGCCTTACCGGCGGCGGATTGCTCGTCCATATTGCCCTCGCCCGTAATGACCAGGTCGACATCGCGTACGCGCTCGTCAAACCCAATCAGATCGAGCACCGTCTCCACGCCCGAACGCAACTCGGCACCGAGCGCCAGCAGCGCGGCACCCAGGCCGCCGGCAGCACCGGCACCGGGCACACCGAGCACCGAGCCAAATGTCCGTGCACCCTCGGGCAGGCGCAACAATCCCTGAGCCCGCACCCCGGTAATTGCCGCATCGAGCAGGCGGCCGTAGCCGACCATCCAGCTGTCGTACTTGCCCAGCGCCTCGGCATCATCCGCCGGCAGACCCTTCTGTCCACCGAACACTGCCAGCGCACCGCGGCGCCCCACGAGTGGGTTCTCGACATCAGAAAGCACCACGACACGCGCGCCGTTCAGCGCCCGAAGCGCTGGCGCCAAATCAACGCTCGCCACGTGTTCAAGGCCCGCAAGACCGGGGGCGACATCGCAGCCCTGATCATCGACCACACGCGCGCCCAGTGCCTGCAGCATACCGGCGCCACCATCGTTGGCGGCGCTGCCGCCCAAGCCAATATAGATAGTCTTTGCCCCGGCACGAACCGCACGGAGCATCAGCTCGCCCACGCCATAGGTTGTAGCAGCCAGCGCCGACGACTCCGTGCAAGGCGAATACCCAATACCCGCCGCCTCGGCCATCTCAATTACAGCCGAGTCGCGCTCGTCGTCCACCAGCATCCGGGCAGACACGCGGTCGCCCAAGGGGCCTGCGACATCGCAGGTTGAGAGCTCGCCACCGCATGCGGCGATGGCATCGAGCGTTCCCTCGCCACCATCTGCCAGCGGCAATGCACGCACCTCGGCATCGGGCCAAACGCGGCGCACGCCCTCGGCAACCGTCGCCTCCGCCTGCGCACTCGACACGCTGCCCTTAAAGGAGTCGATCGCCAGCAGCACACGACGGGGCCGGCGGCACGCAGGACCAAAGTCAACCGCCGTGCCAGCATCCTCGCCGGCACCTGCAAGCGCTGCGGCGTGAGCGGCGTGCGCTTCAAGATCGGCACCGCAACCGCAATCAGCGCCGCCCGCTCCGCGCAGACCGCCAAAATAGCTACTCAGCAGCTCGCGGCATTCATCCGCCAGTACGCCGGCGGTCACATTGAACCGATGATTCAGGCGCGAGTCGGCATTCAAATCGTATAGGGATCCCAGCGCGCCCGCCTTGGCATCAGCCGCGCCATACACGCAACGCCCCACGCGCGCGTTAACCATAAGCCCCGCACACATGCAGCATGGCTCGAGCGTCACGTAGACCGTGCAATCGGAAAGGCGCCAGCGACCGAGCGACCGAGCGGCAGCGCACAGGGCCGCGAACTCTGCATGAGCCGAAGGATCCTGGTCGAGCTCGCGCCGATTGTGCGCCCTCGCGACGATCTCGCCGTCGCGCACCACTATGGCACCGATGGGCACCTCGCCCACCGCCGCGGCGGCGCGCGCCTCCGCCAGCGCCTCGCGCATGAACTTCTCGTCGATTTCGGTGATCGTCATCGTTCGCCTTCCCTGTTGCAAATTCAAAACGATGCTATCATTACGACTCACGGAGAGATGGCAGAGCGGTTGAATGCGGCGGTCTTGAAAACCGTTGAGCGCGAGAGCGTTCCGGGGGTTCGAATCCCCCTCTCTCCGCCACTCCTAGTGATGCACCGGTGTCATGGTCCGCTCAAACAGCGCATCGACCACGTCGGCTATCTCAGGTCGACGCTCAAGATCGTGGCCCGATTCCCACCATATCGTGAAAAGTCGAATAATACCGCCGGCGACAAACTCAGACGTCGTCTCGAGTGACACGGGGGCCAGGGCATCCTCGGCAAGCACGTTCATCACACGCTCGCGGATGGAGCGGGCAATGCGGTCGCAAATAACGTTGGTCAACATGCCCGACATGCTGCTCGCCAAAATGTTATCCATGAGCCGCTCGTGCGCCAGAATCAAATCCATGGCATCGTCCAAAATCGCGTGTCGAAGCGCGCGCACGTCCTCGGCAGACACCGCGCCGGCCTCATCGGGCTGTTTTTGCGGCAAGCCCGACATGAGCTCATCGATATAAAAGGCAAAGTAATCGTTCTTGTCGCGAAAGTGCTTGTAGAAGGTCGTGCGGCGAATCATGGCGCGGTCGCACAGCATGGCAACCGTCAGGTCCTCAAAACGATGCTCCTCGAGAAGCTCGGTGAAGGCATCGAACAGGGCGCGGTAGGTTTTCTTAATGCGAAGGTCCACTGGTATCGCCATCCTCAGGGCAAAGACAACACTCGTCAATCTGTCGCATATCTTACACCTGTACCTCGCGCGCTTTGCCCCGGTGCCAACCCCGCCGAAAACACAACGCTTACCGGAAAGTTCGGCACGGCAAAACGTTGCGGGTATACTAGTAGCGTTATACCAACGGCAGCTGGCGCATGCCGCCGCGGCCATTCGAAACGGAGACATCATGATTACCGTCATCATCGGCATCGTTGTTGTCATTGTGATTGTCTGCGCCATCGCCGGCATCTACAACAACATGGTCACCAAGCGTAACCGCATCGATAACGCCTGGCAGAACATCGATACGCA
The DNA here is from genome assembly GCF_028207065.1 of Collinsella aerofaciens. Lineage (GTDB taxonomy): Bacteria > Actinomycetota > Coriobacteriia > Coriobacteriales > Coriobacteriaceae > Collinsella > Collinsella aerofaciens_AR. The sequence goes on along the minus strand of NZ_JAQLFP010000052.1, from coordinate 949 downwards.
GCTGCAGCGCCGCAACGACCTGATCCCCAACCTGGTCGAGACCGTCAAGGGCTACGCCAAGCACGAGCAGGAGACGCTCTCCGCCGTGATCAGCGCGCGTAACACCGCCGTCAAGGCCACTACGCCCGAGGCCAAGATGGAAGCCGACAACGTGCTGACCGGTGCGCTGCGTCAGCTCTTCGCCGTAGCCGAGGCCTATCCCGATCTTAAGGCAAACACCAACTTTACGCAGCTGCAGGCATCGCTCGAGGATACCGAGAACAAGATTAGCTATGCACGCCAAAGCTACAACGACTGCGTGCTCAGCTACAACAACGCCATTCAGACGTTCCCGGCTGTCATCTTTGCCGGCATCTTCCAGTTTAAGGAGCGCCAGGGCTTCGAGGCCGCCGAAGCAGCCCGCCAGGCCCCGACCGTCAAGTTCTAGTAGTTTGGCAGCGCATCCTTAATCGACCAAATGCATAAACTGCCCCGTCGAATGCATACTTCGACGGGGCAGTTTCCTTTTTCGCGAAGGTCCCCCTCTAAGCGCCGTGCATTTTTAGGAGTATTCAACATAACCAAGAGCTTCGGACGCCACGATAAATGCCAAAGACCGCGAATATCCCTGCAAATCAAACGCTGTCAGCCCATAACCCCGCCCATCATTCGTAGAAAACATCGAGAACTCCCGATTTTTTGCCCGAAGCCGGTATGCAGGGGCCTTCGATTGCAGAATACTCGCAAAAATGCACGTCGCCACCACCCCCACATGGCGCGAACCAAAACAAAAGCGCGGCTAAAAGGCCGCGCACCATCTTTAATTCAGATTAATTATTGTTCGTTGTGACATCGCCGAGCCCGCAGGGCGGAGAGCAAGCTCCCTCCCGGCGCACTCCGCAGGACGCAAGAAGCCCTCGCCGCACGAAGTGCGCAGCGAGGGCTTCTTGCATGTCCGAGGACGCGCCGG
>NZ_JAQLFP010000051.1 GCF_028207065.1 Collinsella aerofaciens | reverse complement strand
GCTCGACCTTCTCCCTGCTGTACATGCGAACCTCCAGTCCGGACCGCCCCGCGGTCCAACTTTCTGTCCGCACCCCCTATTCATATTTTTGCAGGTAAAAAACCACCACAAAGGTGCCTGTCCCCTTTGTGGTGGTTAGCTAGTCTTGGGGTGTCCAGGACCAGAAGAAGTTGATGAGGGCTACGCGCGAGGAGGCACCTGTCTTTTTGTTAATCGAAGCGATGTGGCGATAGAGCGTGGAACGCGAAAGGAAGAGTGCCGCCGCCACGTCCTGCACGCTGTCGTCCGAAACGACCAGTGCCTCCAGAACATCGCGCTCGCGCTTGGTGAGCCCAAAGGCGGCAACGAAGCCATCGAGCCGATCGTCAAACGAAAGCTCCGGCGCCTCCAGGGGCACCGTGTCGGCCTGGCCGGGCTCACAGCTCACGCCAAGATCGTCGGTGGCAAGCGCCAGCCTGCCGCGCGTCGCCTCGCCCTCACCGTCTTGTCCAAACTGTCCCAACAGCGAAATCGCGATGCCGACAAACAGCACGAGCACGACGCTCACTGCCGCCAGCACGTTTTGACTCGAGATAATCGCCACTGCCGGAGCCGTCACGAGCATCGAGCAAACGTTGTTGATAACACGGCCCATGCACGGCCACAGATACGCCCAGCGGGCATACATCGAAATCGCGGCGAACTTCGCGGTGAAGAACACCACGAAAAAGCCCGTGCCAAGGTAAAAGATAATCGTGGCGGCAAGCGTGTTGCCACCGTTGCCATCGGTGATAAGTACAAAGAACGAGAGCGTGGACAGCATGGCGGCGCACGTCATGATGATATTCATATACGAACGCCCACGCAGGTCATACAGGACGCCGGCGGCAAGGGCGCTCACAACCAGCAGCAAGCGCGGCCAGTCGCCCAGATCGATAGCGCCAGCGGCATGCGAGGTCGTAAGGCCGGCATTGAGGGCCGCGAACACGCCGGTGAGGCAAGCGGTCGCCACCGTCAGACGCACCACGGCGCCCTGAAAGGTCGCCTTTGCCTCGGGGTCATCGTGCCACCTGGCGCCACGCTCCGACGCATCGACCGATAGCTCGGCAATCTCGACCTCGAACTCGGGCGCAGGCTCATCACGCAATTTAGCGCGGCGGACACCGTGAAGCAGCCCCACCAGCGCAATCGCACAGGCAATGAGAACAGACTGCTGGGGAATGCCCGCAGGCATCACCATATGGTTGAGCACCTGCACCAAAATGCCCACAGCATAGGAAACCGCCACGGTGCGCGCCAGGCAGGGCGTCTGCGCAAAACGCCGCGCAAGATTGGCATGGGCGGTCGATCCGCAATAGCCCAGGGCGCAGCACGCCACCAGGCCGCCGGCAATTACTACCTCAAACCGCATTGCCATAATCATCAGCAGCAACGCCGATACCAACAGCACGCCCGTAATATCGCTCGTCGCATCGATCGTCTGGGGACGGCGATAGTACAGAAATGGGCGCACGAAAAAGCCAATCACGCTCGCGCCGACAACGATGCTCTCGTAGATGACGACCTCACTCGATGGCACGAACTCGGCCATGCGCGCATCAAAGAAATACTCGCACGCCAAAAACGTGAAGAAGAACAGCGCTAGGCACAGAATCTCCCGCATGCCCCGGCGCAAATATGCGGTTGTGTCTCCCAGGTCCCTCATGGTAACCCCCACCCGCTTTGTTGTCCGGAACACCATTTTAATAAAGAACCAATCTCAATATCGAAGCCAAGTTCGAAATGTTGCAAATTCGACCCCAGCCGTCCGCATGACGCCGCGATTTTGAGCCGCATGACCCAGAAGGGGCGCGCGCAAGCTCCAACTCGGCAAGGAGTATCCCCCAACTGCCACTCATTTAAGTACGTCCCCAATGAGTACCCAATGAGTAAGCAAAGGGTGCGACGGAATGGCTCCCCTTGGCAGCTTGAAGCCGTCATGCAGGAACCATTCCGTCGCAGCCTAATGAAAGGGACTGGGTTGTAAATGTTGGAGAAGAGCCGTTAGCGCCCGGGGGCCAGGATCACCAGCGCGTCGTGCTCAAAGGGATGCTGCGCCACGCGCACGGTGCCGTCACCGTTGTCACGGACGGGCAGCTTTGCGATGCGCTTGTCCTCCATGTCGAGGACCGTCGCCGTCCAGCCACGCGCGCCGTCGAGCTTAAACTTGAGCGCCGTGGTACGCGGCAGGTACGCGACGATGCGATCGCCAACGCGCGCCACACGGATGGACTCGCGCGCGTCGTCGAGGAGCTCCTGCGCCGGAACCACGGCAAGTGCATCGTCGGCAGCCGTAGCGCCTAGGGCGGCAAGCACGTGCTCGATCGCGCCAAAGTCCCACACACCCGCAAACTGCAGGCACTCTTGCCAGCGGAAGGGCATGTCAAAGCCCTCGCCCAGGACCGAACCCTGGCTGCGCGATGTTTGCCAGTTCCACACGCCGTGTGCGCCATAGGTCACGCCGGCACTGGCGCCGGCAAGAATCGACGACCATACGCTCGCGCGGCAATCCTGCGCGGTAAAACGCCAGAAGACGTTGCGCGACGCACCCATCTGCTCGTAGCAAGGCTCGGAGTTGACCATCGGCTTTTTGGGATAGTTGGCGATAAAGTCCTGCGGCAGACGCCATGCCTCGGGCTGGCCCTCGTAGTTGTGGCCGGGCTGGAACATATAAAAGTCCAGACGGTCCAGATACTGCGCCGGAATGGTGCGGTTACCGCGGTTGATATGCATGGTGCGCAGTGCCTCGGGCGCGCGCTTGACGACCTCGTCGAGGGCGTCCTCGTAATAGGCGATCGCCTCGTCGCCGGCAAAGTCGGTATCGCCCGCCACCACGTAGACGGGGTCGAACTCGCCCAGGTTCTCGACGACGCGGGCAACGTGGGCGCGAACCTCCTCACGCGGCATAATCTCGGCACCGCAACGCTCGGCGATCTTGGCACCCCAGGTACCGGGCACGTAGTTGCACCACATGAGCACGAGCGCCGGACGAATGCCGTGCTCGACGGCCGCGCGGCACATGGCGGCGGCACGATCCCAATACGCCTGGTTGGGGCAGGACCAATCAAAGTGCACGCCATCCTCGCTGGCATAGGGCCAAATGCCCAGGTCGGGACAGCAGCGATCCCACTGCGGCAACGTGTTGATCTGCAGCACGTTCATGCCCTGCTCGGCACGGCGGGTCAGGTAGTAATCCCAGTCGTTCTCGGCGATGCTCGTAAATGCGCTCCAGCACGTATCGGCAAACCAGAAGAACGGTTTGCCCTCGCACAAAAAGCCGTCCTGGCGACCGTTGGCGGTCAGCTTTCCCAAACTCATCTGCATGTCCTTTCGTTTGATAAAGGATTTGCGAACCGCCGGGGGCTTTCGCGATAACCCCGCGCGAAAGCCCCCGGCGCTTGGCAAACCCTCGCGGGCGAATCTCACCCGCCTCCATCAGTCTACCTTGCAAGAAGGGCCCCGCCGGGCTTACGCCTGACGGGGCCCTGTCGTGTAGGTGAGGTCTTATGCGACCGAACGGTTTGGCCTTAGGCCTCCATCTCGGCGAGCTCCTCCTTGGAGAAGCCGGAGACAAAGACGACGGCAGCGGCGATGACAAAGGAGATTGCCATACCAACGATAGCCCAGACGGTGTTCATCTGGCCACCCTGCAGGTAGTTGGTGAAGACCAGGAAGTTGGAGGCACCGCCTGCGAGGTAGTAGGTAACACCCATGAGGCCGGAGAACACAGCGCCGATAGCACCGCCGATGAACATGCCAAACATGGTGCGACGGAAGCGCATGAGGATACCGAAGAGCGCGGGCTCGGTGACGCCGCCGGCGATGGCGGAGATGACGTAACCGATGGCGAGAGACTTCTCGTCGGGGTTCTTCATCTTGAGGAAGGCACCGAAGGCGCAGCCCCAGACAGCGGCCATAGCGCAGTTGGTGGAAACGAAGACGAAGGGATCGTAACCGGCAGCGATGATCTGAACCTGGGCGAGCAGGATGACGGGCATGTGCATGCCGCAGACCACGAAGAGCTGCCAGAAGGCGCCGAGGATGGCCATGACGATCAGGATGCCGATGCCGCCAAGGTCAGCAAGGCCGAAGAGGGCGTTGGCGATCAGCGTACCGATCTCGTTGCCGATCGGAGCGAGGACGATGAAGGCAATGGGGATCGTGACGATCATGGTGCAGAACGGCGTGAAGACCGTGGACAGCACGTCGGGCATAACCTTCTTAAAGAACTTCTCGATGAAGTACAGGACGGGCACCGAAAGGATGATCGGCAGGACGGACTGCTGGTAGTTGGCAGCGGCGATCTGGATGCCGTAGACGGAGATGATTCCGCCGCCCTCCTGGGTGGCGACGCTCACCACGGAAGGAGCCATGAGGGCGCCACCGAGCAGCATGCCGAGCACCGGGCTGGCGCCGAGCTTCTTAGCCGCGGCATAACCCAGGTAGATGGGGATAAAGGTGAACGTGGCCTCGTACAGCGTGGTGTAGAGGAACGTATAGGTCGGGTCGTCGGCCGAGAGCACACCGAGCATGGTGGGGCCGAGGACGGCCGCGATGGTACGGAACAGACCGCCGGCCATGAGCAGCGGGATGAGCTGGGTCATGGAGCCCGACAGATAGTCGAGGATGATATTGGGCAGGTTCTTGAGCTCGAACTTCTCCTTGGGAGCATCGAGGTTCTCGTTGACGGCCTCACCCTGCTTGACACCGGAGATGGCGACGAACTCGGCGAGCACCTTGGGCACGTTCTGGCCGATGATGACCTGGAGCTGGCTGCCGGCAAACTGGCAACCCAGAACACCCTTGACCTTCTTGATCTTCTCCACGTCGGCCTTGCTGTTATCATTGAGCGTCAGACGCAGGCGCGTCATGCAGTTGGTGGCAACGGAAACATTCTCCGCACCGCCCACGAGCTCGAGGACATCGGTGGCAATCTGCTTGTTATCTACTGCCATGGGACCCCTCCCCATATCTTCGTGTGCCAGCCCCCTTGGGCTTAGGCACGCCTTTGGCCCGGCGACTATAACCCCTTACGGTTGCCGGACCCTTGGATACGCTTTTGTAAACAAGGTGTTTACTGAACGTTTACGGGCTTTAGTTTACACGGAGCGCCGAATTTATGGCAATTTTGCCGTCTACAGTCCGGTGAACGGTAGGAAATCGGGGGTGAACGTATTTGAATGGCGGGAGATGGTCTCTTTGACCCTCTATTGATATATAGCCATTTACGTGGGATTTTATTTTGATGAACACCTCACTGATCTGTTAACTCATCAACAGAATCCCTGCTAGAAGCTAGTAAACATACGTTTAGTAGTTCACGACGTGTTCAATTTTGCCGTTTACCGAGTTCATCTGGTTATTCTTCAATTCTAGATTACACTAAACATGTTTAGTTTGTATTGCCGCAGATGCCAGGCATTCGCGGCGCAAGGGAGACAGCTCATGGAACTCAAATTGTGTACCTACGCAACCGTCACCACCTTGGGCGACTTTGGCCCCTGGATCAGCAAGGTCGTACTCGACCTGCCCTGCACCGTGCGCGCCAACGACATCGACGCGAACACCTTCCATATATATGTAGAGCGTCACGAGCGCTCGGGCGATGTTCTGATGCGCAAGGAACGCGGCGCCGACCATGCCGCGCCCTCCGTGGGTTACATCGACATTCTCGCCGCATATCCGTGCGACGAGAACGGACGTAAGCTCGCCGTGGGCACCCATGTGGCGCTCGAGGTCGCCGAGCAGCGCCTGACCAAAAAGATCGAAGGCGGCGTCATGGGCTCGCGCATGCTCGATGACCAGTTGCACATCACGCAGCTCGCGGCTCTTCCCGGCAACGACGGCGACGATCCCACCTGCGGCCTGGTCTTCGACACCTGCCGTGGCGATATCTGCCCTGCGCTCAAAGGCTGGAGCAACGACACGCAAAAGACCGCCGTCGACGGTATCGCGCTCGAATACGGCTTCTTTGAGCCCAGCTTTAAGGCCGAGGACTCGGCATGCTTCAACCCCTTTGCGCCCGAGGCCACGGCCGTGCCCCAAAAGGCACCGCTCGTGGTGTATCTGCACGGCGCCGGCGAGGGCAAGGGCGCCACGCAGGGCGAAGGCGCCACGCGCGCCTATATCGGCAACCGCGTGACGGCCATCAGCCAGGCGCAGATCCAGCGCTACTTTGGCGGCTTTGCCTGGGTGCTCGTACCGCAGTCGCCCACGTTTTGGATGGACAACGGCGTCGAGCAGCTTGGTCACTCCAACCAGAGCATCTACTCCCCCGTGCTCAAGGCACTTATCGATGAGTTTGTCGCCGAGCATGCCGACCGCATCGACACCGACCGCATCGTGGTCGCCGGTCTTTCCAACGGCGGCTTTATGACCCTGCGCCTGTGCGCCGACTACCCCGATTTCTTCGCCGCGGGCCTTCCCTGCTGCGCCCCGTGGTACAACGCCACGGACGAGGACGTGGCCGCGCTCGCCAAGACGCCGCTGTGGTTTACGCACTCCAAGGGCGACGAGCTCGTGTCACCGCAACAGACCGTGCTGCCGCTCACGGCGCGCCTGCGCGATGCCGGCGCCAACGTGCACCTCACCTACTTTAGCCATGTCGAGGACCTGACCGGCGTGTATCGCGAGGCCGACGGCTCGGCCAAGAAGACGTTCAACCACGGCGTGTGGATCCACCAATTCAACGACCTGTGTTATCAAGACTTCGACGGGGGCAACGTACTCATCGACGGCGAGCCGGTGGGCTGCTGGGAGTGGTCGGCCAGGGTCGACCGCTAAGCCCTCCCATCGCGGGGACCGGGGTTTAGTCTTGCAAACGTCCTCGGGCATGCATGGGCTGGCGCTTTGCGCTTCGCGCTGCGCCTGCCCATGCCCCCTGACGCTCCTATTTGGCAAGGTGTTTTTTAGAATCCATTTTGCGCTCGGCCTCGAAGGCTTGCCTGTCCCAATCGA
>NZ_JAQLFP010000050.1 GCF_028207065.1 Collinsella aerofaciens | reverse complement strand
GCTCCGCTGCGCGCTTCGCGCGGCGGAGCCCTTTGCGTCCTGCGGAAATGTTTTGGAAAGTAACCCAAAGCGGCCCGGCGGGGGTCCTGTGTAGTCACCCTTTAGGCGGAACTCTCCTAATTATTTGGATGAGTCGTTTACTTACTTGTGCTGTTACCGTCTTCCCGCTGTTGTTGGGGTATGCTTTGTTCGTATGTAAACGTTTGACATGTTGATGGGGGAGGGTGCTATGGCTCGCGAGGGCGCTCGTTCTAAGGATTCTGCTAAGCCTGGCATCAAGGAAGTTGCAGCGGTGGCGGGGGTTTCGCCTACTACGGTATCTCGCGTGCTTAATAATCGCGGCTATATTAGCCAAGAGACCCGCGATAAGGTCCATGCCGCGATGGAGCGCATCAACTATACGCCCAACGATATCGCCCGTGCCATGCTCAACGGTCGCCTGAATCTTATCGGTATGATCGTTCCCTTTGTGAGCAGCCCGTTCCATGCTCAGGTTGTGCAGGCGGTCGAGCGCACGTTAGCGGAAAACGGCTTTAAGATGTTGCTGTGCAACAGCGCCAATCGACCCGATCTTGAGCGTTCCTATATTGACATGCTCCGCCGCAATATGGTCGACGGCGTCATCGTCAACTCCCTCAATATCGGTGCCGAGGCATATGCCGAGATGGGCTTGAGCCTGGTTGGCATCGACTGCGATCTTGGCGAGGGCTCTGTCCAGATTGCAAGTGACAGCTATGGCATTGGCGAGCTCGCCACGCGCCGTCTGATTGATGACGGCTGCAGGCGTATCCTGTGCCTGCGCAGCAATAGCCGCATGCGCATGCCTGCCAATAAGCGTACCGATGCCTACCTCGATGTTGTTGAGCAGGCCGGTTTGTCCGCGCTTGTCCGTGAGGTTGAGTTCGTTAAGCCCGACGACGAAAAGGGCGCGGTCGTTGCGAAGATCCTCGATGAGAACCCCGATATTGACGGCATCTTTGCGGGAGACGATACGATGGCGGCCATCTGTCTCAACGTGATGAAGCAGCGCGGCTTGAGCGCTCCAGACGATATTAAGGTCGTGGGCGCGGATGGTGCCCGCCGAACTATGACGTTTATGCCTGACTTAACAACCGTACGTCAAGATATCGATCGCATCGGAGAGCTCGCGGCGCAATCCATCATCGCTCTTATTAACGGCGATAATCCCGAATCGAATATCAAGCTCCCCGTTGAACTCATTGAGGGCAAAACCGCGTAGTTCATCCCGTGCCAAAAGAATTCCTCAAACGCCTCTGATGACCGTTCGCCGGCATATGTCAACCGTTTACCGACGACTGGAACTGCGAAAAGACGTATTGGTATGAAAACGTTTGACATATGAAAACGATTGACATATCTTGCCATTGTACCGAGTTAGTATGTCGTGGAAAGGAAGTCTCGGATGCACAAGGTGTATTACCAGCCTGAGGGAATTTGGGTAGGCGACATCATGCCGTACGGCGAGGACGGCACGTTCTATCTCTATCATCAGCGTGACACGCGTAACCCCGAACCTTTCGGAGAGCCGTTTGGCTGGGCACTCGCTACGACCAAGGATTTCGTCAACTACAAGGACTTTGGCGAGAGCCTTGAGCGCGGCGGCGACGAGGAAGTCGACCAGTACATTTATGCCGGCACGGTGTTTAAGGTGGGCGACAAGTACCATGCGCTCTACACTGGTTGCAATCGCGATAAGGTCCGCGCACGTTTGATGAAGCAGGTTCTTCTTCACGCAACGAGCGACGACGCCGTCAAGTGGGAGAAGAACATCGCCGAGACGCTGCTTCCGCCCCAGGAGGGTTACGATGACCGCAACTGGCGCGATCCCTTTGTGCTTTGGGATGAGGAGAACGAAGAGTACATGCTCATCCTCGGCACGCGTGTGGGCGAGGACAAGCGTCTGATGACCGGCCGCCTGGTCAAGTTCACCTCCAAGGATCTGACCAACTGGGAGTTCCAGGGCGACTGGTGGAACCCGGGCCTGTACACCATGTTTGAGATGCCTGATCTCTTTAAGATGGGCGACTGGTGGTACCTCGTCTTTTCCGAGTACAGCGACGGCAACAAGACCCGTTACCGCATGTCCAAGTCCATCAACGGTCCTTGGATTACCCCCGCTGACGACTCCTTCGACGGCCGCGCGTACTACGCCGCTCGCACCGCATTCGATGGCGAGCGTCGCGTTCTCTTTGGTTGGGTTCCTACGCGTGACGAGGGCGGCGACCCCAGCTCTTACCTATGGGGTGGCACCTTTATGCCCCTCGAGATCGTTCAGCGTGCCGACGGAACGCTCGGCACCAAGCTCCCCGACAGCATGCTTGGCGCCTTTGGCGAGGCTAAGGCAGTCGAGACCTTTGAGCTTTCCTGCGAGTCGGGCAAGGTCGAGCAGGTGCTCGCCGCAGATGCCGGCTCCACCTACTTGCTCGATGCCGACATTGAGCTCGGCGGTAACGCTGCCGGCTTCTCGGTCAAGTTCGCCGAGGACGCCGAGACCGGTCTTGCCTATGAGTTCCGCGCCAACCTGCGCGAGGGCAAGCTCGAGTTCACGCCGGCTCCCCAGTACCCGTGGTTCCAGGTCAACAACATGGGCCTCGAGCGTCCGTTGTTCTTTAAGGGCGAGGGCACTCACCATGTGCGTCTGGTCGTCGACGACGACATCGCGACCATCTTTGTCGATGACGTTGCGCTCAACGCTCGCTTCTGCAACAAGCAGGGCCAGGGTGTGGCGCTTACCGTCACCGACGGTGCGCTCAAGTGCGCAAACGCAACGATCGCGTCTCTGTAGCGGCAACGAACCGTTTTATGATTTAGAAAAGGAATGGAGAGGAACATGGACTACAAGGCAGTGTCCCAGCAAGTCGTCGACAACGTCGGCGGACTGGAGAACATCGAGGGCGCCACGCATTGCGTGACCCGTCTGCGTCTGGTGCTCAAGGATACGAGCAAATACAACAAGGCCGAGCTCGAGAACATCGATGGCGTCAAGGGCGTGCTGTACAACAGCGGCCAGCTCATGATCATCTTCGGTACCGGTACCGTCAACAAGGTTTACGATGAGTTTATGGCTCTGACGGGCGTTAAGGAGATCAGCGCTTCCGAGGTCAAGGGCGCCGAGGCGGACAAGAAGGGCAAGTTCTTCTCGGTCCTCAAGGTATTCTCGGACATCTTTATCCCCATCATTCCCGCCTTCGTCGGCGCTGCAATCATCATCGGCCTTAAGTCGCTGATCGTTGCCAACGGCCTCTTTGGCATGGAGGGCAGCCTCGCCGATCACAGCGAGTTCCTCAAGAACCTCGCAAGCTTCTTTGCCATTATCGCCACCACGTTCGACTACCTGCCTGTCCTGGTTATGTACAGCGCAGTCAAGCGTTTTGGCGGTAACCCGATCCTGGGCATCCTCGTCGGTATCGTCATGGTTCACCCGAGCCTTATGAACCGCAACACGTTCGTTATGGACCCGACGGGTGCTGAGTACTGGAACTTTGGTCCGCTCTCCATTCCCATGGTTGCTTTCCAGGGCGGCGTGTTCCCTGCAATTCTGACCGCCTGGTTTATGGCCAAGGTCGAAAAGATTGCCCAGAAGTACATCCCCGAGGTCGTTTCGTTCGTCTTTGTCCCGACCGTTACCCTGATTCTTGCTAACGTCGCCCTGTTCACCGTGTTCGGCCCGCTCGGTAACCTGATCGGTGACGTCCTCGCCGGCGTAATCGATATCCTGTACAACAGGATGGGCGTCTTTGGTGCCTTTGTCTTCGCCGCGTTCCTGCAGCCGCTCGTCGTTACCGGTACGCATCAGTTCATCCAGGGTATCGAGGCAAACCTTGTTGCCACGACTGGCTTCAACTACATCCAGGCCATCTGGTCGGTTTCCATCATCGCCCAGGGCGGCGGCGCCATCGGTATGTACCTCATTCACAAGAAGCACTCCAAAGAGCGCAACATCTGCATGTCGTCCTTTATCCCGACGCTGGTCGGAATCTCCGAGCCCGCTATCTTTGCTGCAAACATGCGCTATTCGATCATTCCGTTCATCTGCGCATGCATCGGTGCAGGCTGCGGCGGTGCCTTCGTCAAGCTCTTTGAGGTGCGCGCTATCGGTCAGGGTCTGACCGGCGTGCTTGGCCTGCTCATCGTCACGCCCGAGACCCTCGTGTGGTATGTGGCTGGCAATCTCATCGCCTTTATCGTGCCAATCGTCTTGATCTTTGCCTACAACAAGGCAAAGGGCGTGCCGACCACCGATGAAGAGGGCGCTGGCGCCGGCTTTGATGTCAGCTTCTAATCCAGATCCGTCAAGGTAATGTACGGGTTGACCTGTTGGAGAAGGGCGTTTGGCTCGCATGGGCCGGGCGTCCTTCTCCTCTTCAAGAAGGACGATTGAATGTTCGATCAAAAACATAGGGTGACGCGCTCGGACTACGAGCTGTGGCGTGCCGGGCAGGATGAGACTGCGGCTCGCATCGCGGCTGACCCCGATAGACTTCTGTTCCATGTGGAACCCGAGCTTGGCTGGCTCAATGATCCCAACGGTTTGGTGCAGGTTGGTGATACATACCACATCTATCACCAATACGATCCGTTTGATGCCGCACACGGCGGACCGGTGCTGTGGAATCATCTGACGACGAAGGACTTTGTGACGTACGAGAACCGCGGTCCCGCACTATTCCCCGATTCAGATTTAGACTCGAGCGGTGCGTATTCGGGGTCTGCATTTATGCACGACGGCAAGATTCACTACTTCTATACCGGTAACGTCAAGCATTTTGACCGCGATGATTATGACTATGTGCTGACAGGGCGCGACCAAAATCAGATTCACATGGTTACCGAGAACCCCGATAAATTGGGGGAGAAGCACATAGCTGTTGGTCCGGTCGATTACCCCGACGATATTAGTACGCACGTGCGCGACCCCAAGATCCTGGAGCACGACGGTATCTACTATATGGTTCTTGGTGCTCGTACGAAAGACGACCGCGGTTGTGTGCTCGTCTATACCTCGCACGATCTTGAGTGCTGGAAATATGCGACGCGTATCGAGCTCGGCGAGAAGTTCGGTTTTATGTGGGAGTGCCCCGATCTGTTTGAGCTTGATAGCGAGCTTATTCTCGTCTGCTGTCCGCAGGGCGTGCCCGCCGATGGTTGGCGTTACCAAAACCCGCATCAGTGCGTGTGGTTTCGTATTGAGGCCGATTGGGAGGCGCCTAGCTTTAAAATCGCCGGGCAGGGTATGCCTCCGATGGTCGATGCGGGTTTTGACTTCTATGCCCCTCAATCATTTGCAGATGCCGACGGTCGACGGATTATGATCGGTTGGGCCGGCTGCCCCGATGCAACGGCTCAAAACCCGACGGCGGAACGCGGATGGCAGTGCGCGCTTACCGTGCCGAGGGTGCTGAATATGCGCGACGGTAAGCTCTGTCAGTGGCCCGCGCGCGAGGTTGAGCAACTGCGCAAGGAGCGTGTTTCGGTGACCGCCGGAGAGACCGTCGGCTCTCCTGGTCGACTGTTTGATGCCGTCGTGTCGTGCCGGGGGACGAAGTCCATTGAGCTGGAAGTTCGTGAGGGCGTTGTCGTGTGCTTTGCCAACGGAATGCTCACACTTGATATGGGCGATGAGGGCTATGGACGCGACGAGAGGTCGGTTGAGCTCGACGAGCTTTACTGCCTGCGAGTCCTTTCGGATGCCACGATGCTCGAGGTATTTGTCAACGACGGCGAGGTTGCGCTTACGAGCCGCACCTATTCGTTTGCGGCGCCGGCGATGCAGTTGCGCGCCGAGGGCGACGCCTCGATGGAGTTTTACCGTCTGGCTCGCTAGCCGAATTGTGAGTGACCATAGCGTTTTGGATACACGGGCTTTCTTGGTGGCTACCACTTATCGCGTATAGCTACCGTTTGCGGAGTAAGTAACACTCATTACTAAACCGTGTAGAATCTCAGGCAAGCACGGAGTATTTCAGGGAGACGCTGTCCTTTGTTGTGGCGAAGGGCGGCGTCTCTCTGGTGCTTGGGAGTCGTTGTTCAATTGGGCGGCGAGCGTGCGCGTGTAATACATAGCCAACGTCGAGATGGGTCGTGATGATAATGGGCAAGTACGTAATCGTGGTTGAGTCTGGTTCGGATGTGACGCCGGAGCTCTGCGAGCGCTACGGCATCGTGCGTGTACCCATGCATGTCACGATTGGTGACGAGACCGTCGAGGACGGTTCGATCGATCCGCTCGAGATTTACTCGCGCTGTAACGAGTTTGGCGTTATGCCCAAGACCAGTGGCTGCTCGCCTGCGGATTTTGCTCACGTGTACGACCGCATTCATGCCGAGCAGCCCGATGCGACCATTCTGCATCTCGCGTATTCCGAGGTAACAACCTGCTCGCATCAGTCCTCGAAGATTGCAGCCGCGGGGCGCGACTACGTGTTCTCCATGGACACGCGCTTTGTCTCGGTGGGCCAGTCGCTTGTTGCCGTCGAGACCGCCAAATACATCGAGGCTCACCCCGATGCCACCGTTGACGAAATTTTCGCCTTCACCAATTCGGTGATGGACCGCGTGCTGTTGGGCTTTGTCCCAACCGATCTCGCCTTCCTTAAGGCTGGCGGTCGCTTGTCCAACGTCGCGTTCCTAGGCGCCCATCTGCTCAAGATTAAGCCCTGCATCGAGGTGACGGGCGGTAAGTTCGTGGCGACCAAGAAGTTCCGCGGTTCTATGCTCAAGTGCGCCCGTGCCTTTCTTGACCACATGGTTGCGAAGGGCGAGATTGACTACTCACACATTGGCCTGGCGTATTCGGTGGGTCTTTCCGAGGAGCTGCGCGACGACATGGAAGTCTATGCGCACGATCTGGGATTTAAGGACGTTACCTGGACTCAGGTTGGCGGCGTCATTTCGAGCCATTGCGGCCCGACCGCCTTCGGTGCGGTGCTCACGCTCAAGGCGTAAGGCCGGGCGTCTATCGATATCTATTGCCACGGCGGCGGGCGGGTTGCGACAACCTCCCGCCGCTCTTGCGGGCTTATAGGACAAAATGTGTGTCCCGATAGAACATCCGTTTCCATCCATTAATCCAGCCAGAACGGGTACGGGTCC
>NZ_JAQLFP010000004.1:20534-84980 GCF_028207065.1 Collinsella aerofaciens | reverse complement strand
CTGGAATACCATCCAGGCGGCCTTCGCCATACATGACTCAACTAGTCGTTACTTCTTATTGCGCATCTGCGCTTCCATCTGGCGCAGCAGCTCCATATCGGACTTAGGACCGCCCGTACCCAGACCACCCATGCCGCCCAGACCCATAGCGTCCAGACCGGGGATATTGGGCATGCGCATCTTTTTGCCCTTCTTGCCCTTTTTGCCCTTCTTGCCGCCGGCCTGCGCCTGATTGGCCATCGTGCGCATGCGGCCCATCATCTTGTTCATCTCGCCCCACTGCTTCATAAGGCTATTGACCTCGGTGGGGGTCACGCCGGCGCCCTTGGCGATACGCGCGCGACGCTGGCCGTTGATGATAGAGGGACGCAGGCGCTCCTCCTTGGTCATCGACATGATGATGGCCTCGTTCTTGTCAAAGATGCCCTCGTCCAGGTTGCCGCCCATCTGGTTGAGCGCGCGCTGGCCACCGGGAAGCATGCCCAGAATGCCCTTCATGCCGCCCATCTTCTTGACGGCCTTCATCTGGTCGAGCATGTCGTTCATGGTAAAGCCCTCGCGCAGCATACGCTCGGCAGCCTCGAGCTGCTCGGCGTCGGCCGCCTCCTGGGCCTTCTCGATAATGCCGACGACGTCGCCCATACCCAGAATGCGCTTGGCCATGCGGTCGGGGTAGAACGGCTCAAGCGAATCGGGCTTCTCGCCCATGCTCACAAACTTGATGGGCTTGCCGGTCACCTGGCGCACGGAAAGCGCGCCGCCGCCACGGGCATCGCCGTCGAGCTTGGAGATGATCACGCCGTCAAAGTCGGTGCGCTCGGCGAAGGTCGAGACGACGTTGACAATATCCTGGCCGGTCATGGCATCGACGACCATCAGCACCTGATCGGGCTTGACGGCCTTCTTGATGTCCACGGCCTCCTGCATCATCTGCTCATCGATCTGAAGACGTCCGGCGGTATCGACGATGACCACGTCGCGCAGGTGGTCGACGGCCTCCTGGATGGCGCCCTTGGCGATATCGACCGGGTGCGCACCGTCGCCGCGGAAGACCGGTACGCCGATCTCGCCACCGAGCGTGGCCAGCTGGTCGGCAGCAGCGGGACGGTAGACGTCGCACGCGGCGAGCAACGGCGAGCGACCCTGCTTCTTGAGCAGGTAGGCCAGCTTTACGGCAGCCGTGGTCTTACCGGAGCCCTGCAGGCCCACGAGCATGATGACATTGGGAATACGGTTGCTAAAGACGAGCTTGCTCTCGGTGGAGCCGAGCATCTCGGTAAGCTCGTCGAGCACGATCTTGACGACGTTTTGCGCCGGAGAGAGCGACTCCATGACCTCTGCGGTCATGCAGCGCTCCTTAGTCTTGGCGACGAACTCCTTGACAACCTTAAAGTTAACGTCGGCCTCGAGCAGCGCCATGCGAATATCGCGCATGGCCGAAGTAATATCGGCCTCGGTCAGCTTGCCCTTGCCGCGCAGGCGGTCAAATGTGTCGTTGAGGCGATCGCTCAGGGAATCAAACACTAGTCACTCCTTAATTGGACTCGCCCACCAGGGCGCGGCAGAAATCTTTGGCATTGAACTCCTGCAGGTCATCGACCTGCTCGCCCACGCCGATGCGCAGGATCGGGAGCTTGAGCTTCTCGGCCACGGCCATGGCGATGCCGCCCTTAGCCGTGCCGTCGAGCTTAGTCATGATAATACCGTCCAGGCCCAGCGCCTCGTTAAACTCGAGCGCCTGGTTCAGACCGTTTTGGCCCGTCGCGGCGTCGGTCACAAGCACGACCGAAACCGGCATGGGACCGGCGGCCATATTGGCGGCGCGCTTACGGGTCACATTGACCACCTTGGCAAGCTCGCGCATGAGCTCAGGGCTCGTGTGTAGACGGCCGGCGGTATCGATAAGCACCAGGTCGCTGCCGCGCTTGTCGGCCTCGTCGAGCACGTCGTAGCAAACACTTGCCGGGTCGGAGCCGCGGTCGCGCTTGATGACGGGGACGCCAGCGCGCTGGCCCCACACATCAAGCTGCTCGATGGCGGCGGCGCGGAAGGTGTCGGCCGAACCGATCACCACGTTCTTGCCGCGGGCAGCCATGGCGCTCGCGATCTTGCCGACCGTAGTGGTCTTGCCGGCACCGTTAATGCCCACAAACAGCACGCAGCTCGGCGTATCGGAGAACGGATCTCGCTCGATGGGCACAAAGTGCTGCTCAAGCTGCTCGGCCAGGGCGCGGCGAAGCTGCGGAGCGGTCTTGAGGTTCTTCTTGGCCGCGGCATCGCGCAGGTCATCGGAGACCTTGATAGCGACCTCGGCGCCCATGTCACCCATTACGAGGGTGTCCTCCAGGTCCTCCCAAAAATCCTCGTCGACCTCACCGCCAAAGTAGAAGACCTCGTTGAGGGCCTCGCGGCTGCGCTCAAGTCCGCGCGAGAGAGCATCGAAGAATCCCATTATGCATTCACGACCTTTCCGGTTTCGCGATCGAGTTTTTGCGAGACGACGCGACTGACGCCGTCGGCTTGCATCGAGACGCCATAGAGGACGTCAGCGTCCTCCATAGTACGGCGCTGATGCGAGATAACCAAGAGCTGCGTATCGGAACGCAGCACATCGAGGGCTCCGATGAGCTTGGACAGGTTAGCGTCATCAAGCGCCGCCTCGACCTCGTCCAGCACATAGAACGGAACCGTACGTGTGCGGTACACGGCAAAAAGCAGGGCGAGCGCCGTCAGACTCTTCTCGCCGCCCGACATGAGCATCATCTTGGTGATGCGCTTGCCGCGCGGCTGCGCCACGACCTCGATACCCGTCTCGGCAGGATGCTCGGGATCGGTCATCTCCAGATGAGCCTGGCCGCCCGGGAAGAGCATAGCGAAGATCTCGCGGAAGTTCGCATCGACCTTCTCAAACGTCACCAGGAAGGCCTTCCGCATCTTGCGATCAATGGCCACCGTGATCTTGGTGAGCGCCTTGCGCGCGCTCTCCAGATCGGCCAGCTGCTCCTCGATGTAGTCGGCGCGGCGCTTGAGCTGCTCGTACTCCTCCATGGCAACTTGGTTAACGGGACCAAGGTTGTTGATCTGGCGCACAAGCTGGTTGAGTTCGCGCTCGGCGGCATCGCGGTCCGTGGGCACCGGAAGCATGAGCGCTTCCTCGAGCACCGTCGTGCCATCGGCGGTAATGGCCTTGATGGCAGCCTCGACCTGCACCTCGAGCTTGCCACGCGCGACCTTGAACTCGTTTTGCGCGGCGGAGGCGGTATCGACTCGCTCCTTAGCGCGGGCAACCTCTGCCTTGGCATCCTCGATGGTCTTCTTGAGCGAAGCGGAGTCCGCCTCCTCCAGAGAGGCCTGGTCACGCAGGCGCGCTGCCCAATCCGACGCGCGTTCCAACAGGGCAGAATAGCGTTCGTGCATGGGGTCGACGCGCAGGCGCAGCAGCTCGAGCGAGCGCGAAGCCTGGCGTGTTCCGCGGATACGACGGTCGATGCCCTCAAGACGATGCTCAAGGTCGGGCACGCGGCCCTTCAGCGAACGCAGGCGCTCGCTCGTCTGGGCCAGGCGCACCTTGGCATCGGCGAGCTTACCGGCGGCCTCGGAATCGTCACGGCGAACGCGATCGAGCTCATCGTTGGCCTCGGCAATCTGGAGACCCAGGTCGCTTGCCTGTGCACGCGCCTCGTCACGCGAACGGGTGAGCTCGTCAACGCGCGGGCGCGCGGCACGAACGGCCTCGGCAGCCTGCTCGCGGCGCTTGGAGATGCGCACGCGCTCGACCTCGGCATTGTTGGCGCTTTGCTCCAAGCGGCCGATCTCGGAGAGCAGCGAGCGGCGCTCGCCCTCAAGACGGGCGATCTCACCGGCGGCATCGCCCTCGGCGGCACGGGCCTCCTCGACGGCAACGTTGGCCTCGACGACTTGGTCCGAAGCATGCTCAAAGATGGCAGCCAGATCGGGTTCCAGGCCCTCGAGCTCACGGATGCGGCGCTTGCGCTCCAAGGCACCCAAAGCCTCGCCGGCATCAAGCCCCACGCGCACCAGGCCGCCGCAGGCGACGCGGGCGCCATCGGGGGTCACGTAAGTCACGCCTTCAACGACCGGCGCCGACAGCGCGGCAGCAAGATCGTCAACGACGTAATAGCCGCCGAGCAGCGCCTCGACGACGGGACCGTAGCCTGCGCGCACGGACAGACGATCAACCAGACGGGTACCGGAGGCGCCCTCAGCGGCGGTAGAGCCGCTCACGCCGCGCGCCACCAGCAGTGCCTCGCCCGAGGCCTTCTTTTGGTCCAGAGCCGCACGACCGGCACGCTCAAGCGTGGCGGCGTCATCAAACAGCAGCGCATCGATATCGCCGGCGAGCAATTGCTCAACCAGGCCCTCAAGCTCGCGCGGGGCCTCCAGCACGTCGCCCAGACGACCCAAGACATCGTCGCCCAGCGCACCCACCAGACGGCTCACGAGCGGCGAGCTGTCGGCCATGCGGGCATCGAGTTTCTTTTGGCTGGCAAGCTCCGAGCGCACCTCGGATAACTTGTTGCGTGCCTCGCTCTCACGGGCACGCAGGTCCTTCAGGGCCGCGCGTGCCGTCTCGGTGGCCTCACGCGCATCGACCTGAGCCTGGCGCGCTTCCTCAAGAGCGCCCTCAAGCTCCTCGGCGCGGTCGCGACGGCTCTCGAGCGAAGCCATGACCTCCTCGAGCTGCTCGTCGATCTGCTCCAGGCGCGAGGCATACATGTTGTCCTCGACCTCGGCATTGCTCAGCGAGTCCTTCACCTTGGCGAGCTCGAGCGCGGCGTTGTCGGCCACGCGCTGCACATCGCGTTGCTCACGCGTAAGCTGCGAAATCTGATTGTCGAGCGCCACGCGCCGCTCGTGGAGCTCTGCGGCGGCAGGACCAGCGGCGTCAACGTCCTCCTGGGCCTGCATGTGCGCGCCGGTCACTTCCTCAAGCTGCGCACGCGCGTCCTCGAGCTCCTCGACCACGCGACGACGCTGATGCTCGGAGCTCGAAATCTGCCCGCGCATGTCAGACAGGCGCGACACCATGTTGTGACCCTTTTCCTCGAGCAGGCGCATGTCGGAGTTAATACGGCCGACCACATCTTGCATATGGCGGCGCTGCTCGCCCAAGTCGCCCACAAACAGGCCCTTTTCCTCAAGCATAACCTGGAGCTTCTCGAGCTCGCGCTCCTTTTCACCCATGCGGTACTGCGCAAGCTCCAGCTCGGCAGCACCTTCCTTGGAGCGGCTCTCCAGGTCGTTCCACTGCGACTGCAGCGAACGAAGCTCATCGACAGCCAGCATCTGCGTAAGCTCGTTCGCGCGCGAGGACAGCTCTTTGTACTTGCGCGCGCGATCGACCTGACGCTCCAGCGGTCGCAGCTGACGGGCGATTTCCTTATTGATGTCGCGGGCACGCATCAGGTGCTCGTCCATCGACTTAATCTTTTTGAGCGCTCGCTCCTTGCGGCGCTTGTGCTTGGAAATGCCGGCGGCCTCCTCGATGAGGGCGCGACGCTCCTCGGGGCGGCTCTGCAAAATGGCGTCGAGCTTGCCCTGGCTGATGATGGAATGCGTATCCTTGCCCAGGCCCGAATCGTGCAGGATGTCCTGAATGTCCATCAGGCGGCACGGACTCGAGTTGATGAGGTACTCGCTTTCGCCCGAGCGATACATGCGACGGGTGATGGCGACCTCGTCAAAGTCGACGGGCAACATATGGTCCGAGTTATCGAGCACCAGCGTGACCTCGGCGACACCCACCGGCTTGCGCGCCGACGAGCCCGAGAAGATGACATCCTCCATGGCCTGGCCGCGCAGCTGCTTGGCGCTCTGCTCGCCCAGGACCCACAGAATCGAGTCAGAGATGTTCGATTTTCCCGAGCCGTTTGGACCGACGATGACGGTCAGGCCCGGCTCAAACGTCATATGGGCGCGGTCGGCAAACGACTTGAACCCCTTGAGCGTAAGGGACTTGAGATACACGGTTCCTCGCTTACACGTGCTTCTTGTTCAGAATCACGCCGTTGGTGGTGTAACCCATGCGGTCGAGCGCTTCAAGCGCGGCAGCTCCCTCGGCTTCCTTCTTTGAGGAGCCGGAGCCGCGACCCTGGCGAATACCATCGATCAAAACCACAGCGGTAAAGGTGGGCGCATGCGCCGGGCCCTCGGAGCCAACGAGCTTGTACGCCGGGGGCTCGTGACCGTCGGCTTGCACGCACTCCTGCAAAAACGACTTGGGGTTCGCAGGATGCTCGGCACGCTCGGAAGCCAAATGCGGCTTAAGCGTACGGTGAATGAACTCCGCCGCAACGTCCCAGCCGGCATCCAGGTACAGCGCGCCCACGAGCGACTCATAGACGTTCTCGAGGGCCGAATGCAGGCCGCGCGCACCGGTACCGGTCTCGGAGGCACCAAAGATAATGATGTCGTCGATGCCCAACTCGTGAGAAACCTCGGATAGCGTGGCGCCCGAGACGAGCGACACCTTCAAGCGAGTGAGCTTGCCCTCGTCAAACTCGGGATAGGACTCAAACAGGGAGCGTGCGACCACAGCGCCCAAAATGGAATCGCCCAAGAACTCAAGGCGCTCATAGCTGGCAGAAACCGGCTGGCCCTCGACTGCCGAGGGATGCGTAAGGGCCGCGCGCAGCAGCACCTTATTGTTGAACTCGTGGCCCAGGATTTCCTGGGCGCGCGTAAGTCGTTCGGATAAAGCCAAGACTTAGGCCTCCTTGGCAGCTTCGATAGCGTCGACGGCGTCGGCGACAGAGTTGAGCGAGAGCAGGGTCTCGTCATCGATCTCGAGGTTGAACTCGTCCTCGATAGCCGTAACCAGCTGCAGGCGCTCGAGCGAGTTGGCATCGAGGTCGTCAAAGGTGGTCTCCTCGCTAATTTCGGCAACATCGACGCCCAGAACGTCAGCAGCGACCTCGGCGATCTTGTCGAAGATTTCGGAGCGGTCCATAGCGCTTCCTCTCATAGTACATGAATACCAAAAGAATGGTACCGCCCGGGCGGTACCAAGACACGGTTCTGATTCTACCCCACGACGTGCGCCGCGAAGCACATAACAGCGCTCTAACTCGCTCTTACAAAACGATACTGTCCATAGAGTTGGCGACATTCTCGACCAGCCCGGCGCGCACGGCTTCGGCCGCCGCGAGCGTACCGTTTTTGACAGCCTCGACCGAGGTGGCGCCATGGCCGATCAGGACCACGCCGCGCAGGCCCAGAAGAATCGCGCCGCCCTTGGCGTCGCCAGAGAGCTTGGCCTTAATCTCGCGCATCTGCTTTTTGATGAGCAGCGCGGCGATCTTGGTGCCGAGCGAGGCCATAAAGGCGCCCTTGAGCTCCTGCAGCAAAAACTTGGCAGCGCCCTCGGTAGCTTTGAGAGCGATATTACCCGACATGCCATCGGCAACGACGACATCGAAGTTACCTGAGGTGAGGTCGGTGCCCTCGCAGTTACCAACAAAACCGGGAACGGCGGCCTTCATAGCAGGGAAACAGGCCTTGGTAAAGTTGGAGCCCTTCTCATCCTCGGTGCCATTGGCAAGCAGGCCCACGCGAGGATGCTCGATGCCCAGGACGACGCGGGCATAGGCGCTACCCATCTGGGCAAAACGCACCATGTCATCGACCTCCACATCGGGGTTGGCACCCATGTCGCACAGCATCGTCAGACCGCCGGCGCGATTGGGCAGTGCATTGGTGAGGCACGGACGCACCGGCTGCTTCTTACCCTCGGCCTGATAGCGAAACGGCGTCACGTAGGCGGTAGCGGCAGCGGTCATGGCGCCGGTGGAGCCGGCAGAGAAGAACGCGTCCGCGTTACCCTTCTTGATAGCGCGGCAGGCAAGCACGATCGAGGACTTGCGCTTGGTCATCACGGCTCGAATGGGATCGTCATCCATGGCGATGACATCGGGCGCCTCCAAGGCCTCAACGCGAGCGTGAGCCGCGGCAAAGGGGTTCACGAACTCTGCGGGACCGACGGCCAAGACCTCGATATCGGGATCCGCCGCAAGCGCCGCCTCGATACCGTCGAGGACAACCTGTGGCTTCTCGTCTCCACCCACAACGTCTACACAAACGCGAACGTTACTCATATACATGCTCCTTATACAAAAATGGCCGACTCATTAAGCCGGCCATTGTGGTTCCAGTTGGAACGGCATCGCATCCAGAGTATACAGTTACTCGGTAACGATAACCTCGCGGTCCTTGTAGAAACCGCAGCTGGGGCACACGTGGTGCGGGAGCTTAACAGCACCGCAACGGGGGCACGTGGACTGAGCCGCAGCCGAGATCTTCATGTTGGCGGAACGGCGGGTGTGAGTGCGGATACGACCCTGCTTTTGTTTAGGTACGGGCATAGTGACCTTCCTTATGAACTATCCAGTGTGGCGATTACGCGCAAGTAGCGATACTACCACAGTTTTACTCGTCAAGCTTGAGATTCTTTAATGCTGCAAATGGATTTTCCGTGGCAGCGGCCCATTCGGCCTCTGCTTGAGCGGCGCAATCGCATTGCTCGACGTTGAGATTGATGCCGCAAGTGGGGCATAGGCCGCGGCAATCGGGCTTGCACAGGACAACGAACGGCGTGTCCATGACGACCGCGTCGTTGATGGGCTCACCCAGATCGACGATGCGATCCTCGCCCAGCAGCTCGTAGCCATCTTCGTAGGCCTCGGGGTCCTCGGGCTCGTTAAAGAGATAGAATTCCTCGATCTCACCGGCAATATCAAACGAAGCAGGCTCCAGGCAACGGTCGCACTCACCGGTTGCGTGCGCGCGGACCATGCCCGTAAGCAGAACACCGGTGCCGGCATTGGTAAAGACCACATCGTAATCAATGCCGTTCTGCAGCTGGTACTCCTTCTCGCCCACCGTATAGGTGGCAACATCGACCTTACCGGTCAGCGGGTACGAGTCTCCGGGAAACTCGAGCTGCTCGGAAAGATCGACGGTAACGCTCGGGAACTCAGCCATTACCACTGACCATTCTGCTGGGCGGCACCCTCGTTGAGCTGCTGACGGCAACGGGTCACCGTGCCGGTCAGGCTCTTGAGGTTCTCCTCGAGGTGCGTAAAGACCTGCTCGGCGTAATCCTCGGCGGCATAGCGCGTCTCGCGCTCATACTGCTGGGCACGATCGCGAATGTCGTCGGCCTGCTGCTGAGCTAAGCGGACAATCTCCTGCTCACCGGCAATGGTAAGGGCCTGCTGCTGAGCATCGGCGATGATGGAATCGGCCTGAGCGGCGGCGGAAGCCATAAGCTCCTCGCGCTCCTTGAGGATACGGCGGGACTTCTGCCATTCCTCGGGATAGCTCATGCGGATCTCGTCGAGGATGTTAAAGAAGACGTCGGCGTCGATAACCTTCATCTGGGCGTTCTTGCCGAACGGCGTCTTAGCCTCTTCGATGAGCCCCTCGAGCTCGTCGACAAGACTCACGATCCTGTCGCCAGGAAAATTCTCGCCCGGCATCCGGTCTCCTTTCATAGGTAACATATCATCGAGTTAGTTTACCACATGCCACCAGGCATTAAAAAACGTCACGAAAAGCGATGTTTGAGCGCCTTGACCACATTGGGCGGAACAAAATTAGAGACGTCGCTACCGAGCGAGGCAATCTGGCGAACCACCGAGCTCGAGATATAGCCGTACTGCGGCGCGCTCATGACGAAGATGGACTCCAGCTCGTTATCCAGGCGGTAGTTGAGGTCGGCCTGCTGCAACTCGTACTCAAAGTCGGTCATAGCACGCAGACCCTTGACCACGGCTCCTGCTCCCTGTTCGCGGGCAAAATCGACCAAGAGGCCGGTGAAGGGTAGCACCTCAACGCCGTCAATATCACCGAGCGCCTCACGTGCCAGCGCCACGCGCTCATCGAGCATAAAGGTGGTGCCCACGCCGTTTTTTCCCTGCGACTCGGCAACGGCCACGATCACGCTGGGGAAAATGCGGCGGGCACGGCGAATCACGTCGATGTGGCCAAACGTGATGGGATCGAAGGTGCCCGGGACGATTACGCGGTTAATGGTGTCACTCATGAGCATCCTCCGTGGGTGCGTCGCTATCGTTGCCATCATCCTCGCCGTTACCAACCCAACGAAGCAGGTCGACCGAGGTAATGCCGTAACGCTTCTCGCGCACGGTCTCAAAACCTGCCGGATGCGCACCCGCATCGGCGGCAGCGTGCTCAAACAGCGCATAGGCACCCTGCGCCAGCAAGTCCTGCTGGGCCAAGTTCTGCAGCAGCTCCTCGACCGGCTCGGCGCCATAAGCATAGGGCGGGTCGAGCAGGACCAGGTCAAAGGGACCGCCCGGCACGCGGCCGCGCGAAGCGCTTGCCAGCACGTCGCCGCCCACCACACGCCAACGCGCACGGTCGCGGCACAGCGACTCGATATTCTTGGTAATCAGACGAGCAGCGTTGCGATCGATCTCGAACGTGGTGAGCGAGCGGGCACCACGCGAGAGCATCTCTAAACCTAAGGCACCGGAGCCGCCAAAGGCATCCAGCACGCGGACCTCGTCCAGATCAAAGTCGAATGCCGACATGACCATAGATGCGCACGCCTCGCGCACGCGATCGGTCGTAGGGCGGGTGACATCGCGACCACGGGGCTCCTCGATCTTACGACCGCGCCATTCGCCGCCGATGATTCTCATCCTCCGCTGACCTCCTTAAAGATGTGTCGATACCGCATGGCGACCGCATCGCGCAAGGGGCGCGTCGCCACGGAGTCAAGGTTGCAAGCATACCGCAAGAGCTCGACCGCGTCCAAATGGGCCCACTCGATCAATTCCTCATCGGCGTCCAGGTCCACAAAGCGCAAGGTCACGCCGCCATGCTGGCGGTAACCAAGAATCTCGCCCTCGTGGCGCAGACGCAGGTCCATCTGGGCGAGCGTAAAGCCGTCCGAGGTCTTCTCGAGCGACTGGAGGCGTTCCTGTGCCGCCGACGCGCCGCCGTTGCCCTTGGAGTGAGTCATGACCAGGCACGTACCCGACACGCTGCCGCGGCCTACGCGCCCACGCAGCTGGTGCAAGGCCGCCAACCCAAAGCGCTCGCCATTCTCGATGACCATTACGGTGGCGTTGGGCACGTCGACGCCCACCTCGACCACCGTAGTCGAGACGAGCACATCGATTTCGCCACGCTTAAAGGCATCGATGACCCGGTCCTTCTCCCCCGCAGGCATGCGACCATGAAGACGCTCGATGATAAGCCCCGGTAATGCCAGACGGAGGCGATCGAGCTCGGTCACCGTGTCATGCAACGGCACGGGAACGGTCACGCGACCTTCGTCGTCGCGAGCGATGCCGGGCACGTCTTCGAGCTCATCAGCCGAATCGCTCGGCTCCACGAGCGGACAGATTACGTAGGCTTGCTGCCCCTTTTCGTGCGCCTCGCGAATGGCGCCATAGGCCAGGTCGCGACTCGACTCGGTAAGGACGCGCGTCGTCACGCCGGCACCCGGAACGGGACGATGGCGGATGATGCTCGTATCAAGGTCACCGTACACCGAAAGCGCCAGCGTGCGCGGGATCGGCGTGGCAGTCATGACCAGCAAGTCGGCGCCCGGGCCCTTGGCACGCAGGGCATTGCGCTGGCCCACACCAAAGCGGTGCTGCTCGTCGATGACGACAAGCGACAGATGCTTAAACGCCACGTCATCCGAAAGGACCGCATGGGTACCAAAGAGCACGTCGAGCTCGCCCGATTCCAGCTGCGCATGGATCTGCTCGCGCTCGGCCGCCGGCGTGGCACCCGTCAGGAGCGCCCAGGACATGCCAGCCTGCGAGAGCAAGGGGCCGGTCTTATCGGCATATTGACGCGCCAGCACGCCCGTAGGCGCCATAACGCAGGACTGAGTACCCGAATCGGCCGCGACGGCCAGCGCGCAAGCGGCGACGGCCGTCTTGCCGGTACCGACGTCGCCCAGCAGTAGGCGGTTCATCACGCGCCCGCCATCGCACATGTCGTGCAGGATGTCTTGGAACGCGGCCTCCTGCTCGTCGCTCAGCGAAAACGGCAGGGCCTCCTTGAGCGCCGCCAGGTGCCCGCCCGCGGCATGCGCACAAGGCACCACGTCGACCATACCGCCATCGTTGCGCAGACGCAGTGCGAGCTGCAAGCAGAGACACTCCTCGTACGCAAGACGCCGGCGTGCGATGTCGCGCTCGGCAATGCTCGAGGGAAAGTGGATCGAGCGCAGCGCACGGGCATTGCTCATGAGCTTCCGCTTTGCGCGCAGCGGCGCGGGAATGGGATCAAACGGATTGGCAGCCACTTCGAGCGCACCGCTCACGATACGGCGCATCCATGCCTGACTCACGCCATCACTCACGTAGTGGACCGGCAAAATGGTACCCGCGGCACGCCCGTCCTCGAGCTTTTCAAAGTGGGGCGAGGCCATCTGCTTAAAACCGTAGGCAAACTCGACCTTGCCCATCACGGCCAGGCGGTCGCCCTGCTTAAGCTGTTGGGCAATCCAAGGCTGACGGAAAAAGGCAACCTGCAGCACGCCCGTCTCGTCCACGAGCGAGACCTCAGTCACCTGCATACGCGGACGGGGCTGCTTTTGGACAATACGATCGACCGTGGCGATGATGGTACACACGGTACCGATGGGCGCCATCTCGATGGACCACGAGCGAGTGAAGTCCAGGTAGCGATGAGGAATATGGAGAAGGAGGTCCCCCACCGTCCGAATTCCCAGACGGCGAAGGGCCTCCTCACGTTTACCCGAAACATATTTGAGTCGCGCGATATCCTCGTCGAGCGCATTGCTCTGGGCAAAGCGCTCCGAGACGCGCGGCACGGAGCACAGCTCGGACATGGGCAGTTGCCTACTCGATCGAGAAGATCACGGGATAGAGCGGCTGCTCGCCACGATGGGCGTCAATCTCCAGATCGGGCTGAGCCTCCTCGATAGCGTCGACGATCTCCTGGAAGGCCTCATCGGACAGCTCCTCGCCGGCCAGAATCGTCAGCGCGTCGCCCTCCTCTTCCTCCTGCATGCGGTTGATGCAGTCGAGCGTGACCTGCTTCACGTCGGAGCCGACCACGTCGATGGAGCCGGCGATGATACCCATGACGTCACCGGAGTGAATCGGAGAACCGTCAGAGGCACTGGAGTCGCGCACGGCGCGGGTGACCTCGCCATCGCGGACCTCGCTGATGGCGTCGACCATGGCGGCGACGGCATCCTCGAGCTCGGAATCGGGCAGGACCGCGAACAGCGCGGAGAAGGCCTGCGGGACGGTCTTGGTGGGAACGACGGCGACCTTCTTGTCGGTGCAGGCTGAGGCAGCAGCCTCAGCGGCCATGCGGATGTTGCCGTTGTTGGGCAAGATGATGACCGAGGTCGCGTTGACCTGGTCCACCGCGCCCAGCAGGTCGGCGGTCGAGGGATTCATAGTCTGGCCACCGGACACGATCACGTCGACGCCGAGGGACTTGAGGATGTCGGCCTCGCCGGAACCGGCGGCAACGGCGACAAAGCCCAGCGCCTTGGCGGGCTCGGCGGCCTTTTCCTGATCCTCGTGGATCTTGGCGGTACGGTCGTGGGCCTCCATCTCCATGTTGTGGATAAAGACCTCATAGATCTGACCGAGCTGCAGCATGTGCTCGAGCACCAGGTTGGGGGTGTTGGAGTGCACATGGATCTTGTAGTCGGGATAGGCGCCCACGAGTAGCTCGCAGTCGCCCATGGAACCCAGGAACTTAAGGCACTCGTCCTCGTCAAACGGGGCGTCGGCCTTAAACAGGAACTCGTTGCAGTAGCGGAACTCCGAGCCCTCCCAATCGTCGTTGGCCTCGATCTCAACGCGACCAAGGGCCGCGTCGCGGGCAGAGCCAGCGGAATCAAACGTGGCGGAGAAATCCTCGACAACGGTACTGCGGCCAAGTGCTGCAGCCACAAAGTTCTCAAGGAAGATGGCGAAGCCAAAGGCACCGGAGTCGACCACGCCGTTCTCCTTCAGAACGGGCAACAGATCGGGTGTGCGGGCGACGGACTGGTACGCCTCAACGACGATGGCATCGAGCGCATCCTCAGCCGAGAACTTCTTCTTCTCGCACTCATCGGCCTTGGTCGAGACATCGCGCAGGACCGTGAGGATCGTGCCCTCGATGGGCTTGCGGACAGCCTGGAAGGCGACCTTGACGGCGCGACGGAAGGCAAAGGCGATGTTGGCAGCCGTAATAGGCTCATCGGCAGAGACGAGGCCCTCGGCCACACCGCGCAGAATCTGCGAGGTGATGACGCCGGAGTTGCCGCGGGCACCCATCAGGGAGCCGTGGGTGATGGCGCCGGCGATGGCTTCCATGTCGGCGTCGGCAGGAAGAGCAGAAAGCTCCTTGGTCACCGAGGCGAGCGTGAGCGACATGTTGGTGCCGGTATCGCCATCGGGTACGGGGAAGACGTTGAGCTTGTTGATCTCCTCGGCCTTGTCGGAAACGGCAGCCGCAGCGATCGGAAAACAGGTGCGAATGGTCTTTGCAATCATGGGTATTTGAATCTCCGTTTTCGGATGCTAGTTCAGACGGCTCTTGAGCGCGTCGATGTGGATGCCGATCTTAAGGCTGGCGGGATCGATCTGGGCGATCTCCTGCAGAGTGAAGGCAACGGAGCTCGAAAGATTGTGGCAGACGGACTTCATGTTGACGCCGTTCTCGAGCACGACGTGAAGATCGACCGTAAGGCCGTTCTCGTCGGCGGAGACAAGCACGCCCTTGCGGAGGCGCTGACCGGCAAGCAGGCGCACGCTCTCGGCGCCCTGGAGCTGCTCAGCCATACCGACGACGCCATAGCACGTCATCGCGGCATAACCGGCAATATCGGCAATAACGTCGTTCGAGACACTCAGGCTGCCGTTAATGGTCTCAGACACAAGAATCTCCTTATCTGGTGCTCGCGGCACCATCTCGTGGGAGCAATCATTGCATTATTCTACAACGAGCGCGCCATGTTGAGGTGGTGGGTCGCGGGATTACATCCTCGACACGAAATGTTGATATGGCAACGTTCGCGCCAGGTGATCGCGGCAGAAAAAAACCCGCCGCATAAGCGACGGGTTTTACAACCTGGCTCCCCGGGTAGGACTCGAACCTACAACAGCGCGGTTAACAGCCGCGTGCTCTACCATTGAGCTACCGAGGAATTTAAAAGCCCTACGAAATGGGCTGAGAAATTCTGGCTCCCCGGGTAGGACTCGAACCTACAACAGCGCGGTTAACAGCCGCGTGCTCTACCATTGAGCTACCGAGGAATAGGTGCGTGCTCTCAAGCAACGAAGTTTATTATACGGACGATTGGGCGAAGGGCAAGAACTTTTTTAAGAAATTTTCTCGCCTTGATCCCTTGGGGACGGGCTAACTGCCGGCACCGGCAACGGAAACGCCGATGTTTTAACAATGCCAGCGAGCGGGCACCAGAGCGAACAAATTGGCATGAAAAGAGGACGGCATAGACCTTCTGGTCATGCCGTCCTCTTTGAATGACAAGTTGTCGCTCTGGTGTCCGCGCAGCGTCGGCCAGTTACGGCGTTTGGTAAAACGCCGTAACTACTAAGACTCGATGTAGTCCTTCAACTTGCTAGAGCGGCTCGGGTGGCGAAGCTTGGCCAGGGTCTTGGACTCGATCTGGCGGATACGCTCGCGCGTGACGCCAAACTCGCGACCGACTTCCTCGAGCGTGCGGGGGTGTCCGTCAACGAGACCAAAGCGCAGCTCGATAACCTTGCGCTCACGATCGGCAAGCGAATCGAGCACCTGGGTGAGCTGCTCCTGCAGCATGGAGAAGCTGGCCGCATCGGGCGGAACGATAGCCTGGGAGTCCTCGATGAAGTCGCCCAGCTGGGAATCCTCTTCCTCGCCGATCGGGGTCTCCAACGACACGGGCTCCTGCGAAATCTTCTGGATCTCGCGGACGCGGTCGGCGCTCATGTCCATCTCGGCACCGATCTCCTCGGGGGTCGGGTCGCGGCCCAGATCCTGGAGGAGCTGGCGCTGCACGCGGACGAGCTTGTTAATGGTCTCGACCATGTGCACGGGAATACGAATGGTACGGGCCTGGTCGGCAATAGCGCGCGTAATGGCCTGACGAATCCACCACGTGGCGTACGTGGAGAACTTGAAGCCCTTCTGGTAGTCGAACTTCTCGACGGCGCGGATCAGACCGAGGTTGCCCTCCTGGATCAGATCCAGGAACAGCATGCCACGGCCGACATAGCGCTTGGCGATGGAGACGACCAGACGCAGGTTTGCGCTGATGAGCGCCTGCTTGGCCTCAAGACCAACGTTCTCGATACGCGTAAGACGACGCATCTCGGCACGCGTGAGCTCGATCTCGCCAGCCTCATTTGCCTCGAGCTTCTCGGTAGCCTCGAGACCGGCCTCGATCTTCATGGCCAGATCGACCTCTTCAGATGCGGTCAGCAGGTCGACCTTACCGATCTCCTTGAGGTACATACGAACCGGGTCGCCGGTCAGCATCACCGTGGAGGCGTCGATACCACGCACGCGCGAACGCGAACGGGACGTGCGCACGGTGCGCTTCTTTTTGCTCTTGGAAGAACCCATCTCGGCGTCGGCCTGACGGGCCATCTTAAGCTCGTGATCGTCGAGCGAGCCGGAATCGTGCTCGTCGTCGTCATCAAAATCGTCGGTATCGTTATCGTCATCGTCGACGTCCATCGGGGCGTCGTCGTTTCCGCTCGCGGAGATAATCTGGATGCCGCTGTTGCGCAGCGCGGAATACACCGCGTTGAGCTGCTCATCAGAGACATCGATATCCTTCAGGGCGACCTGAATCTCGTCCTCGGTTACCGAAGTCCTGTTTGAGCCGTTGCCCATGAGCTTTGCAACGTAGGATTCCAGCCCAGTACCCGTGCTCTCAGTCTTTTTTGGCACAGATTCTCCCTTCGTAGTCCACAGGACTCAATACTTTAGCACACACATAGACGTCTATACCCAAAATAAAGACAGGATATTGGCGAGAATACGCTGGTTGACCACAACATCTAGGCCTGATCGGCACCTGCGGTCTCCAAACCGATCAAACGGAACGGGTCGGCCACGCCACCGATCGACTTTTGGAGCTCGCGCTGGCGCTGCGAATCTTGCATCGCCTGCATCGTCAGCACGCGACGGGCCTCATCGTCGAGTGAACGGTTCTGACGCAACTTGGCCTGCGCGGCTCGCATGCGACGCTTGATGGTGTAGAGCTCGAGCGTATCGAGCATAAAGACGATGTTCGTCTCGGTCGGGTGCTTACTCGTTGCCGAGATGCGCCCGGCGCTGACAAGGGAGGCCGCCTCGGGACACACCGCGCGCGCCGCATCCATGCAGGCCGCAGGATCGGTGCCCGGCGGCATCGCGAGCACGGCCCACGCAATGGACTCGTGACGCGGATCGACCCATTCGATAGAACAAATGCGGTCGGCATACGTGCGGAACAGATCGGGGTAGCTCGTGAGCATCGTCAGCAGCTCGCGCTCCCCCGCTAGGGATTTCCGCTCCAGATCGGTCAAAACAATCGGCATCGAAGGAGCTGCCGCCGCGTTTGAACTATCGGCAACAGGCGCAGCGCTTTCCATCCCCGCTGGCACATCGATTGGCGGCAGATCCTCGTCGACCTCCACCGGCGCGGCCCCATAGGCATCAACCGGAACGTAGTCGTACGGGTCCTCTTCGACCGGTGCGGACACCGGTGGCGTCGCACCCGCGGCCCAGGCACCGCGACCGGCACTGCGCGCGCCAGCCGCACCGCCGCCCGAGCCTCGACCCTGCGAACCGCCCGCGCGCTCAGCTTGCGCGCGTTGACGCTCGTAGCTCTGCTCACGCCGGCGCTCGGCATCCTCGCGCTTGGCGACATCGCGAAACACACGGCCCGAACTCGCGCGCACGGTCTCCAGGTCCAAACCTAACAGGTCGGCAATCTGGATAAAGTATGTGTCGATCATATAGCTGTCGCGCAGCGGATAGATGAGCGTCAGCGCATCCTCGAGCGCCTTGGCACGACCGCCCGGTGTGGTAATGTCGCTCGACTCCTGCAGCGAACGGTAGACAAAGTCCATGAGGGGCTCGGCGGCATCGATGCGCGCCTGAAGCTCCTGGCCGCCATGCGCCGTGATGAACTCCATGGGGTCGTTGCCGTCGGGCAGCACCACGCAGCGCAGGTCCATCGAATCCTGCTCGATAAACTGAATCGCGCGGCGAGCGGCCTTTTGACCGGCGGCGTCGCCATCGAACATATAGACAATGCGCTTGGCAAAGCGGGTGAGCGTCTTGACGTGATGCTCCGTGAGCGCGGTGCCCAGCGTGGCGACAACGTTTTTGATCCCCGCCTCCCAGCAGGCGATACAATCGGTATAGCCCTCCACCACGATGGCGGTATCCTGCGCGACGATAAACTCCTTGGCCCAGTTAAAGCCGTAGAGATTTCGTTTTTTATGAAACACGCTCGTCTCGGCGGTGTTGAGGTACTTGGGTTGGCCGTCACCCATGATGCGACCGCCAAAGGCAATGTTGTGACCCTGCTCGTCAAAGATGGGAAACATCACGCGGTCGTAGAAGCGGTCGGCAAGCTGCCCGCGCCCGCGGCTCACGGCAACGTTGGCGTCGATCATCTCCTGCGGGGTAAAACCCGCCTGGGACAGGTGCGACACCAGCGCGTTGCGGCCCGGTGCAAAGCCCAGGCAGTAGCGGCGGCAGACGTCGCCACCCATACCACGGCTGGCAAAGTACTCGCGTGGACGGCCGTCCTTACCGCGCATAAGCATGGTGTGGTAGAACTGGGCGGTCTCGGCACACAGATCGTAGATGCGGGCACGCTTGGTACCGCGCTCGCGACGATCTCCGGTGTCATGCAGCTCAATACCCGCACGATCGGCCAAATATCGGATTGACTCGGGAAAGCTCAAGTTCTCGCGCTTCATGATATAGGTGAAGACGTCGCCACCCTCGCCGCAGCCAAAGCAATGCCACACCTGTGTGGCAGGGATAATGTGGAAGGACGGCGTCTTTTCGCCATGAAACGGGCAGCAGCCCCAAAACTCATGGCCACGGGGCTTGAGCTCAACCGTTTCCTGCACGATGGCAACCAGGTCCGACGCCGCGCGTACCTGATCTTTTTCCTCATCGCTAATCACGGATACTCACCCCCTGCTCACCCAAGTTATGACGTATATCGTCGATATTACCCTCGACGGTCGCGATAAGCTCATCCAGGGAATCGAACACGCGAGACGGACGCAGCCAGCGCGTAAACGCCAGCGACACGGAAGCGCCATACAGGTCGCCCGCATAGCCGATTAAGTTGGCCTCGAGATGCGCCGAGGCGGCATCATCGGCATAGGTCGGCGGCAGACCGACGTTAACGGCAGCAGGCCATACGGTATCGTCGACCAGCACCAGACCCTCATAGACGCCATCGGCAGGCACTTGGATGCCGTCGGGCACCTGGATGTTTGCCGTGGGAAATCCCATGTCGGAGCCCTCGTGACGGCCAGCCGCCACAACGCCGCGCACCATATAGGGACGGCCGAGAAGCTCGGCAGCCAGCTCCACATGACCCTGGGCCAGCTCATGGCGGATGCGCGTGGCACAGATGGTCTGCCCGTTAACGCAGAGCAGGTCGTGACCGTAAACGTCAACCCCACGCTCAACACCCCAGGCGCGCATCTCGGCAACGCCCGAAGCGCCGCCACGGCCGAGCCTAAAGTCGCTGCCTACACGAATGGAGCGAATGTCGACAACGCGCGACAACAGCGCCAGGAACCCGACATGGTCGAGTGCCGCCACGGCGGGTGTAAAGGGAACGGCCACCACCGCATCGACCCCGGTTTGAGCCAGGGCGTGCAGGCGGTCGGCCGTCGTCATCAATTTTTGAGCGGGCGAAGGACTCACCACGACGTCCGGATCAGGATCGAAGGTGACCACGACCGCTTTGCTGCCGTGACCATGCGCATCGCGAATAACCGCGTCGATCAGCTCTTGGTGTCCACGATGCACGCCATCAAACACGCCAATGGCGATCGACGCGGCACCCAAGAACTCGCACCCATCAAATACATCGGCAGAAACGATACGGGCCTCATCCAACTCACCCGCGAAAAAGACACGCGCGAGCTCGTGGGGCGCCAGCATCATCGAACACCGCCGATCGCCTGCGGAAAGACGTGCTCCATCACAAAGCGGCCACCCTCGATGCGGGCCAGCGCCTTGAGCCCCCCATCAAGCACGAGCGCGAACGGCGCCTTCGCCGTATCGAAGTCCACAAGCGCGCGTTCAATGGGAATGCGGCGACCACAAAGCAGGTCGTCTGCAAGATTGCCCGGCAAATCGACACGCGTGGCACCAAGGGCGGCGATGGGATCCAGAGCAAAGCCAGCCGCGGACTCGGGAGAAAGCTCCTCAACCGCATGACAGGCGCCAATGGAAACCACGCCGGAGGCCGTGCGGCGCAGCGCGGAAATATGCGCAGCGCTATCGCAGGCGCGACCCAGATCGCGAGCAAGCGCGCGAATGTAGGTGCCCTTGCTTACCGAAAACGCCACGGTCCAGACGCACGTATCGCCTTCGCCGCACACGGCGATCAGGTCGGCGGCATAGACCTCGACAGGGCGCGGAGGTAGGTCCACCGCATTGCCCTCGCGAGCACTCTTATAGGCGCGAACGCCATTGACCGAGATGGCCGAAAACGCCGGCGGCACCTGCATCTGCGGGCCAAGCATAGCGGCCAGCCGCTCACGGGCGTAAGCGAGATCGCGCAGCTCGGGGACAACGGGCACCGTGCGGACGGCCTCGCCCTCCGCGTCATCGGTATTGGTCTCGACGCCAAACGAAATGTCGGCGACATAACTTTTGGTATCGAGGGTTAGCATGCCCAGCAGCCGGGTCGCCTGGCCCACGCCCACCACCATGACACCCGAGGCCATGGGGTCGAGCGTACCGGCATGGCCGACGCGTCGCTCATGGAGGGCGCGTCGGCACTGCGATACCACGTCGTGGGACGTACAGCCCACCGGCTTATCGACGGCGAGCAGCATATTCAATTGAGAAGGCGTACGACGAGCCATGTACCATCCAAAATGTTAGAGCTCGACGGTCACCGAAGCGGGATCCTCCCCTACCAGCTCGGCCAGCATGGGGAGTGCCGCGGTGAGCGTCTCGAGAATCGTTCCGTTGTTAGAGAAACCAGCGGCCGCGGGATGTCCGCCACCGCCAAAAGCAGCAGCGATCTCGGAAACATTGAGGTCGCCCTTGGAGCGCAGGTTGCCGCGTACCTTGGTATCGCCCTCAATGCCCTTCAGGAACAGGCAGACCTCCACACCCATCACCGAACGCACCACATCGACCAGGCCGTCGCACTCGTCCGAAGTGACGCCGCAGGCCTCGAGGTCGCTCTGATACGCATAGCTATATGCCACGCGTCCGTGCGCCACTGTCTTGATGCGACCCATAACGATGGACTTGAGATGCAAGAACTCTACGCGCATGCTCTGGTAGACCTCGAGCGCAACGCGCGCCGGATCGGCACCGTGCGCGACCAGGCGCGAGGCGGCGTGAAACGCAGCGGCATCGGCGTTTTGATACTGAAAACGACCGGTATCGGTCACCAGGCCGCACAACAGGCAGGTCGCGACACCATCGCGAGCCACAATGCCGCAATTATCCAAAAAGCGGTCGATGATCATGGCACAGGCCGCGGCATCGACGCACCTCAGGCTCAGCTCGGCAAATTCCTCGCGCGCCGGGTGGTGATCGAAGCACACCACATGCGACGAGCGGCGGAGCACCTCGGCGGAGTTGTTCAGACGCTCGACGACCGGCACGTCCACCGAGATGAACAGGTCCGGATTGCCGGTATACGCAGATGCCGGCACCAGACGGTCGGCGCCCTCCATAAAGCGGTAGATGCGCGGAACCGGGTCATCGTCTGCCAGCAGCAGGGCAATGTCCTTGTTGGGAAAAAACTTCATAAGCGAGAGGCCCAGACCCAGCACGGAGCCCAGGGCGTCGCCATCGGGAGACGTATGTCCCGAAATCGCAATGGAGGACGCACCCTCGATGAGCTCAAGGATGCGTCGCTGAATATCTGCAGACTCGCACGATGCAAGGTCGGCGGAATTACTCATCTAAAGCTGCCTCCTGGGCGGCATCCGCAATTGGATAGCCGTCCTCGTCCTTTTCGATCGCAAGCGTGGCGGGAACGTTTTCCAGCGCACGCGTGATGCGCTCGGCCTCATCGGTCGAGCGATCGATGCGAAAATCGAGCTCGGGCGTGACGCGCCAATCGAGCGAGCGGGCCAGCAGGCTACGGATGCGGCCCTTGGCGCTGGCGAGCGCCTCCATGACCTCGTCGTAGCGGCTCGCGTCGCACGACACATACACACGCGCGAACGAACGGTCCACCGCGACCTCGACCGCGGTCAGGGTGACCAGGTCGAGACGCGGATCGGAAACCTCAAAGAGCAGGATATAACCGAGCTTCTCGCGAAGCTGCTCGCCCAAACGGCGGGTTGCCTGCGTTTGCTTCATAGCGCTACCCCCTACTCGGTACGGGCAACCTGGTCGATGCGGTAGCCCTCAATGGTGTCGCCAGGCTTGATGTCCTGGAAGTTCTCCAGGCCAATACCGCCCTCGGAGCCGCTCTTGAGGCTCTTGGCCTCGTCCTTGTAGTGGCGCATCGAGGCGATTTTACCGTTGAAGACCACGATGCCGTCGCGCACCAGGCGCACGGAATCGGTCGCGGCGATCTCGCCCTCTTCGACGCGGACACCGGCGGCGATACCGACCTTGGGCACCTTGAAGGTGTCCAGAACGGTCGCGGTACCCGTGGAAACCTCGACCTCGGTGGGCTTGAGCATACCGATACGGGCTGCGTCGAGGTCCTCGAGGCACTTGTAGATGACGTCGTAGCAACGGATCTCGACGCCCTCGCGCTCGGCGGCGGAGCGGGCCTTGCCGTCGGGACGGACGCCAAAGCCGATGATGATGGCGTTGGAGGCGTCGGCCAGAACGACGTCGGTCTCGTTGATGGCACCAACGGCGGAGTGGATCGTGTTGATGCGCACCTCGGACTGGTCCATCTTGTCGAGGGAGTCCTGAAGGGCCTCAATAGAACCCTGGACGTCGGCCTTGATGATCAGGTTGAGCTCCTTGACCTCGGCGTCGGCGATGGTCTCGAAGAGGTTCTCGAGCGTCACATGCTTCACGCGGCTCTGCTCCTCGATGCGGGCCTTGAGCGAACGCTCGTCGGCCAGGGCGCGAGCCTCGCGCTCGTCCTCGAACACGCGGAACTCATCGCCGGCGTTGGGGACGGACTGCAGGCCCAGAATCTCGACGGCGTCGGAGGGACCGGCCTCGGTGACGGCGTTGCCCTTGGGGTCGAGCATGGCGCGGACGCGGCCGTAGGTAAGGCCGGCGACCAGCGTATCGCCCACGTGCAGGGTACCGCGGGTCACGAGCACCGTGGCAACCGAGCCGCGGCCCTTGTCGAGCTTAGCCTCAAGGACGTTGCCCGAAGCGAACGTATCGGGGTTGGCCTTGAGCTCGAGCACGTCGGCCTGGAGCAGGACGGTCTCGAGCAGGTCGTCGATACCGATCTTCTGCTTGGCCGAGATGTTGACGAACATGTTCTGTCCGCCCCACTCCTCGGGGATGATGCCGTACTCGGTGAGCTCCTGGCGCACGCGGTCGGGGTTGGCACCCGGCTTATCGATCTTGTTGACGGCGACGACGATGGGAACACCGGCGGCCTTGGCGTGGTTGATCGACTCGATGGTCTGGGGCATGACGCCGTCGTCGGCAGCCACGATCAGAATGACGATGTCGGTCACCTTGGCGCCGCGGGCACGCATGGCCGTAAAGGTGGCGTGGCCGGGGGTGTCGATGAAGGTGATCTTGCGGTCATTGATCATGACCTGCGAAGCGCCGATGGCCTGCGTAATGCCGCCCGCCTCGCCGGCAGCGACGCCGGTGTGACGGATGGCGTCGAGCAGGCTCGTCTTGCCGTGGTCGACGTGACCCATGACGGTGACGACCGGGGCGCGCGGCTTAAGGTCGGCGGGATCGTCGTAGAACGAGAAGGTGTTCTCCTCCTCGGGGGTGATGATCTTGATCTGACGGCCCAGGTCGTCGGCAACGAGCTCGACAAGGTCGTCGGACATGGACTGCGTCATGGTAAGCGGCGTACCCAGCAGGAACAGGCGCTTGATGATGTCGTTGGCCGGAACGTCGAGCGCCTCGGCGAGCTCCTGGACGGTAACGCCCTGGGAGACCTTGATGGCGTCGAGGTCCTCGGGGTTCACGCCCTGGGCCAGCGCCTCCTCAATCTTGCGCTCTTCCTGAGCCTTTGCGGCCTCGCGCTCGCGCTTCTCCTTGCGCTTTTTGCGACGACCAGTGGACTCGCGAGAGGCCTCCTCGACGGCGGCACGAGCCTCCTCGAGCACCTTCTCGCGACTGTACTCCTCGGCCTCGCGAGCCATGCGGCTGTAGTGGTCCTCTTCGTTGTTGTGACCGCCCTTGCGCTTCTTGCCCTTGCCCTGCTTGTCGGGGTTGGGGAAGTCCATACCGGCAGCGACGTTGTTGCTGGCATTGGTGCGATGGCTGTGCGGGCGGTTCTCGGAGGCGTTGCGCTCGGAGTTGTTGTCGGAGGCGTTGCGATCGTTACGACGGCCACCGCGACGGTCGTTGTTGCCACCACGACGGTTGCCGCGCTCGGCAGCGCGCTCGGCCTTGGCCTTCTGCTCGGCGTCCTTCTTCTCCTTGAGCACGGTCTCCTGTGCGGCGATCTGGTCGAGCAGAGAGCGGAAACGCGAACCGGAGTCGGAAGCGGGAACGGCGCGGCGCTGGGCCTCGCGGGCGGCCTCCTCCTTCTCGCGAGCAAGACGCTCCTGCTCGGCCTTCTTCTTGGCCTCGGCCTCGGCACGGGCGGCCTCCTCGGCAGCCTGGGCGGCGGCGAACTGACGGCGCTCCTCCTCGCGTGCCTTCTCGGCGGCGATGCGCTCGCGCTCGGCCTCGGCAGCGCGTGCTGCCTCCTCGGCGGCAGCGGCCTGCTCCTCGGCCTGCTTGGCGGCCTCGACTTCCTGGGCGCGGGCCTCGATCACCG
Organism: Collinsella aerofaciens; assembly: GCF_028207065.1. Lineage (GTDB taxonomy): Bacteria > Actinomycetota > Coriobacteriia > Coriobacteriales > Coriobacteriaceae > Collinsella > Collinsella aerofaciens_AR. The sequence goes on along the minus strand of NZ_JAQLFP010000004.1, from coordinate 59,842 downwards.
AGGCGAGCTGCTTGCGGACCATGGCGACGTAAGCGTCCTCCAGGGCGGAGGAAGCGGACTTAGCGGGAATCTTCATTTCGGCGAGATGACCCATCAGTTCCTTAGAGGTCATGCCGAACTCTTTGGCCAGGGTGGACACACGGACTTTTGCCATATGACTTCACCTACCCTTTCTGGCACCTTGGGTGCCTAGAGACTGAACGAGCGTGGGGTATGCGCTGGGACCTGCCCGACGCGACCGCGCGCTAGATCAGGTCCTCCGCATCATCGAAGGCGTCGGTGTCGTGGACACCGCAGAAACGGGAGCCGGGACGGGCCTGGTTGCGGCACTGGATGCCGTCCTCGGACACGAACTCGCAGCGACGGACGTCCTCGTCCTCCTCGTCACCGATCAGGTCGGCGGCGGGCTCCTCGTGAACGGGAACGTTCTTGAGGATGTCGGCGGCAAGGGTCTCGGACTTGATGTCGATATGCCAACCGGTCAGGCGCGCGGCGAGGCGGGCGTTCTGGCCCTCCTTGCCGATGGCGAGGGACAGCTGGTCGTCGGGCACGATAACGCCGGCGTAGGCCTTCTCCTCGTCGATAAGGACGCGGGTGACCTTAGCAGGCGACAGGGCGTTGGCGACATAGACGGCCGGATCGGCATCCCACAGGATGACGTCGACGCGCTCGCCACGGAGTTCGCCCACGACGGCGCGAACACGGCTGCCCTTGGGGCCGACGCAGGCGCCAACGGGATCCAGGCGATCGTCGAGCGAGTGGACGGCGACCTTGGAGCGCTGGCCGGGCTCGCGGGCGATCGACTTGATCTGGACGGTGCCCTCATAGATCTCGGGCACCTCCTGCTCAAACAGACGACGCATGAGCTCGGGGTGGGTACGGGAGATGACAATCGGCGGACGGCTGTGCTCGCCACGAACCGGCTGCAGGTTGGAGTTGGGGTCGCGAACGTCGATGATCACGGCCTTGATGTGCTGATTGTGCAGATAGCGCTCGCCCATCGGACGCTCGTTGCGCTCGTTCTCGTAACGGCGCTGGTCGAAGTGCGGAAGCTCGGCCTCGACGCCCTCGCGGATCTTGACGATCGTGAAGTCGGGCGTGGACTGCAGCACGGTACCGCTAATGAGGTCACCGATACGGCCGGCGAACTCCTCGTAGATCTGCTCGCGGGCGGAGTTGCGCACGATGGCGTTGATCTCGGCCTTGGCGTGCTGGGCGGCGATGCGGCTCGTGTTCTTGGGGGTGACGTCGATCTCCTCGAACTCGGTGAAGTTGCCTTCCTCGTCCATGGAATCGTCGATCGGCTCCAGGCGGTAGACGTAGATCTTGCCGGTGGTGCGGTCGATGGTCACCTTGGCGCCCCACTCAAGATGCAGGATCTCGGCATAGCTCTTGGCGAGCGACTGCTCCAGGCGGTCGATCAGGTAGAGCTGGTCGATGTGCCTTTCCTGGCAAAGCTCCATCAGGGCGGTCATCATGTCGGATGCTGCCATCTTACTTTCCTTCCTTCGCGGGCTTGAAGTCGTAGGTGGGCTTCAACTTGCACTTTTTAACATCAGAGAAATCGAGGGTGACGGACTCGCCGTCCTCGAGCTCGAGGGTCACGTCGGTCTCGGTCGCAGCGGCAATCTTGCCGGCGTACTTGCGACGGCCCTCGGTGGCGGTGGAGGTGAGCTCACAGTTCTCGCCCACAAAGCGGGCAAAGTCGCACGGGCGGCGCAGCGGACGCGCCATACCCGGGCTCGACACCTCGAGCGTATAGCTCGAAGAGATGGGATCGAGCTCCTCAATCACGTCGCCGACCCACTTGGTGTTGGCCGTGACGTCGTTGAGAGACAGGCTCTGACCCTCGGCACCCTCGATACGCACACGCACGCAGGGGGCCTTGGTGGCACCCACGAGCTCGACGTCAACGATGTCGACATCGTGCTGGGGAGCAACGGCCTCGAGCGCGTCGATGATCGCCTGCTCGGTCTTAGTCTTGACCATTGCGGCACCTCCATCCATACAAAAAAGAAGCGGGGCCGAAACCCCACTTCTTTCAATTACAACTTCATTTGCAAGCAAACTATACCAATAGCTGCGGAAACGTGCAAGCACCGTACGAATCTGCAGGTCAGCGTGCGCACAGCTTCTCCACAAGAATAGGACAATTGGTCGAGGAACCCCATGCGGCGCACCCTCAACAGCCCCAAAACGGGCCATGCGTCCCAATCCACAGGCCCGTTCGAACCCCAAGGGCATTCCTCCCCGAGCCCCTATCGAACAGACTTACGCTAAGGGACATTCTGTAACAAGCCGGCCAGCAAGTCGCGCAACGACGAACCTTTCCAAATCCTCTACGGCAAGGAGGCACACATGAAACGCCTAGGAACCCCCTGCATGACTGCACTCGTCATCGCAACGTGCTCGTTGGCCCTCTTGGGCTGCGGCAACACGAATGGCAAAACCGGAACATGCGAGCCGGATCTCGGCAGCACAAAAGCCATCGAGAAAACGACGCTATCGGAGAGCTTCGACAAAATAAACGAAGACACCGTCGATCCCCAGGGCCTGGGTCCCGACCCCCAAGAACAGTTCCCCATCGACCTTGAGGCAGACGAAAACGTCCATGTTACCTGCGTGGGCAAGGACACCGACGGCTACGGAGACGCGGCGCTCGTCTTTACGGTGACCAACAATACCGATGTCGACATGATGTTTGGCGATGTGGACTCCTATGCCTACGTCAACGGCGTGGTCCGCGATGTGCGCATGCGCCAGCAGGTCGCAGCGGGCGAGGAAACGCGCGCCATGCTCACCTTTGTAGGCACCTTCGACGACCCGGACTTTGATGTGAACAACGACCTCAACGACATCTACCTCAACATTTGGATGTTCGAAGAGGCAACGGGCAACGTTTACTTTAGGGACCTGGTACACATCCCGTAGAAGACGGTGCGACGCACTGACTAAGCAGGGCAGACAACACAAAACGAGGGACGACCCAACCGGACCGTCCCTCGTTTATTGCATGTCAGCTTTACGCGCAGCGCTTACTTGACCACCAGGTTGACCAGCTTGCCGGGCACGCAGATGGCCTTGACGACCGTCTTGCCCTCAAGCCACTTGGCAACGGCTTCCTCAGCGGCAGCTTGCATCTCCTCGTTGGAGGCGTCGCGGGCGACGTCGATGCGGCCACGGACCTTGCCGAGCACCTGGACGACGATCTGCACCGTATCCTCGATGGACTCGGCCAGGTCGAACTCGGGCCAGGCGGCGGTGTAGGCGTTGCCCTCGCAGCCGAGCGCCTCATGCCACAGCTCATCGGCCCAGAACGGGCAGATGGGGGCAAGGACGCTCACGATATCCTTAGCCACGCCGTAGCACAGCGCCTTGTCGCCGGCGGCACCCTCGGTGGCGTTGAGGTAGGCGCTCGCGGCATTGACGAGTTCCATGACGGCCGAAATCGCGGTGTTGAACTGGCCGCGGTCAAAGTCCTCGGTGCACTTGGCAATGGTGCGGTGACGCTCGCGATAGAGCTTCATCGCGGCCTCGTCGAGCGCGGACTTGTCAAAGGCCACGTTGGCGTCACCGGACTGGACGAGCTGCCACACGATACGCCAGGCGCGCTTAATGAAGCGGTTGGCGCCCTCGACGGCCTTGGGATCCCAGTCGAAGTCCTTCTCGGGCGGGGCGATAAACAGGATCGCCAGACGCATGGTGTCGGCACCGTAGGGTTCAATGACCGAGCTCGGGGGCACGACGTTGCCCTTGGACTTGGACATGGTGTCGCCGTTCTCGTCCTTGACCATGCCCTGGCACAGCAGGTTGGTGAAGGGCTCGTCAACGCTCAGCAGGCCCAGATCGCGCAGCGCCTTGGTAAAGAAGCGGCTGTAGAGCAGGTGCAAAATGGCGTGCTCGATGCCGCCGATGTAGTTATCGACGGGCATCCAACGGTCGGCAGCCTCACGGGAGAAGGGCAGCTCGGTGTTGTGCGGGTCGGTATAGCGCAGGTAATACCAACTGGAGCAGGTAAAGGTGTCCATGGTATCGGTCTCACGCTTGGCCGGGCGACCGCAGACCGGGCAGGTGGTCTCGTAGAACTCCTTGCACTCGGCGAGGGTCTCGCCGGCACCCAGGTCCAGGTTCTCGGGCAGCGTCACCGGCAGCTGGTCCTCGGGCACGGGCACGATGCCGCAGTGCTCGCAGTGGATGGCCGGGATGGGGTTGCCCCAATAACGCTGACGGCTGATGAGCCAGTCGCGCAGACGGAACTCGACCTTGCGACGGCCGCAGCCCATGGCCTCGAGGTCGGCCACGATGGCAGCCTCGCCCTCAGAGTGCTTGCCGCCGCGCATGCCGGTGTACTTGCCCGACTGGACCAGCGTGCCCTCGGCAGCGTGGGCGCAATCCCAGTCGACGGTCTCGGCATGGAAGGTGTCGATGGTCTCGCCGCTAGCCTCGACGGCAGCGCGATCCTCATCGTCCAGGATGATCGGCACGATCGGCAGGTCGTACTTGCGGGCGAACTCAAAGTCGCGCTGGTCGCCGCAGGGAACGGCCATGACGGCACCGGTGCCGTAGTCGGCAACGACATAGTCGGCAACCCACACGGGGATCTTCTCGCCGTTGACGGGGTTTACCACGTAGCGGCCCGTAAAGGCGCCGTGCTTCTCGAGGGTACCCTGGGCGCGCTCGACGGCAGAGATATGCTTGGAGTCCTCGACGATCTTGGTGACGGCCTCCTCGTACTGAGTGCCCTCGACGAGCTCGTGCAGGCGCGCGTACTCGGGAGACAGGACAAAGAAGGAAACGCCAAAGAGCGTGTCGGCGCGCGTGGTGAAGACGGTGATCTTACCCTCGTCGCCCTCGATGGGCTCGCCATCGGCGTCGCACAGGGTAAAGTCAACCTCGGCGCCCTCGGAGCGGCCGATCCAGTTGGCCTGCATCTGCTTGACGCGCTCGGGCCAGCCGGGGAGCTTCTCCAGATCGTCGAGCAGCTCCTGGGAGTAGTCGGTGATCTTGTAGTACCACTGCTCGAGGTCACGCTTCTCGGGCTCGGTGCCGCAACGCCAGCACTTGCCCTCGGTTACCTGCTCGTTGGCCAAAACGGTCTTGCAGGTGGGGCACCAGTTGACCGGGTTCTTCTTGCGGTAGACCAGACCCTTTTCCCACATCTTTTCAAAGATCCACTGACCCCAGCGATAGTAGTCGGGGCTACAGGTCTTAACGGTACGATCCAGATCGTAGGAGAAGCCCATGCGCCTCATCGTGGCGAGCGCCTGGTCCATGTTCTTATACGTCCAGGCGGCAGCCTGCGTATTGTGCTTGATGGCAGCGTTCTCGGCGGGCAGGCCAAAGGCGTCAAAGCCGATGGGGTGCAGCACGTCAAAGCCGCGCATGCGGGCCTGACGGGCCATGGCATCGCCGATGGTGTAGTTGCGCGCGTGGCCCATGTGCAGGTCGCCCGACGGATACGGGAACATCTCGAGCACGTACTTCTTGGGCTTGCTGGCGTCGGTGTCGACGGCAAAGAGGTTGGAGTCCTCCCAGGCCTTCATCCACTTGGACTCAATGGCCTGTGCGTCATAGGCAGGGATCTCGTCCTTATGATCTGTGCAATCGCACATATCAGCTCCTTTAATCTTAGCTGGGGTCGGTCGGCTAGGCTTTGCTCGCTGCTGCGGACAGTCCTGCTCGCACGAAGGCCACATTAAGTGGCCTTCGGCTCGTGCGGAACTTGCAGCGAGCAAAGCCTAGCCGCCCGACCCTAGGGTTAACTTGGATGATTCTAGCAAATACAACAAGCGAGATGCCTGCGACTTGCGGGCATCTCGCTTTATCTAAATAACGTGGCTGAGAATCAACCTTTGTCTGAAACTCGTTCTAACACGAACGGGTTTTCCAGGTGCCGCAGATTGCCGTGAAAGAGGAGCGACGCGTACTTTGGTACGCGAGCGACGGTTTGAACGGCAAGGTGCGGTGCTTGGGAAAGCCGCTTAGCGGTAGCTGACGCTTTGCTGAGAGTCTTTCACGACTACATCGTGGGCGCCGCCTTCGACGATGGAGGTGGAGCTGACCAGTGTCAGGCGTGCCTTTTCCTGGAGCTCGGGGATCGAGAGGGCACCGCAGTTGCACATCGTGGACTTAACCTTGTAGAGCGTGCCGCCCACGCCGTCCTTAAGGGATCCGGCGTACGGGACGTAGGAGTCGACGCCCTCGACGAAGCTGAGCTTCGCGGCGCCGCCCAGGTCGTAGCGCTGCCAGTTACGGGCACGCGCAGAACCCTCGCCCCAGTACTCCTTCATGTACTGACCGTTAACGTTAACGCGCTCGGTCGGGCTCTCGTCAAAGCGAGCGAAGTAGCGGCCCAGCATCATAAAGTCGGCGCCCATGGCAAGGGCGAGCGTCATGTGGTAGTCGTAGACGATGCCGCCGTCGGAGCACACGGGCACGTAGACGCCGGTCTCCTCATAGTACTCGTCGCGAGCGCGGCAGACGTCGATCAGCGCGGTGGCCTGGCCACGGCCGATGCCCTTGGTCTCGCGGGTGATGCAGATGGAGCCGCCACCGATACCGACCTTGATGAAGTCGGCACCGCAGTCGGCCAGGAAGCGGAAGCCCTCGGCATCGACGACGTTACCGGCACCGACCTTGACGTCCTCGCCGTAGTTGGCGCGGATCCACTCGATGGTGCGCTTCTGCCACTCGCTGAAGCCCTCGGAAGAGTCGATGCACAGGACGTCGGCACCGGCCTCGACGAGCAGCGGCACGCGCTCGGCATAGTCGCGGGTGTTGATGCCGGCGCCGACCATGTAGCGCTTATCGCCGTCGAGTAGCTCGTTGGGGTTGGTCTTGTGGCTGTCGTAGTCCTTGCGAAAGACGATGCCCATGAGGTGATCGTTGTCATCGACGATGGGCAGGGCGTTGAGCTTGTTGTCCCAGATGACATCGTTGGCAACCTTGAGGCTGATGTTCTTGTCGCCCACGATAAGCTGCTCACGCGGGGTCATGAACTCGGAGACCTTCTTCTGGTGGTCATCGCGGCTGGGGCGATAGTCACGGCTGGTGACGATGCCCAGGAGCTTACCCTTGGGAGTGCCGTCGTCGGTGACCGGCATGGTGGAGTGACCGGTCTTATCCTTGAGCTCGATGACCTGCTCCATGGTCATATCGGGGGTCAGCGTGGAATCGGACTGAACGAAGCCAGCCTTGTGATCCTTGACGGCCTTGACCATAGCAGCCTCGGACTCGGGGGTCTGGGAACCGTAGATGAAGGACAGGCCGCCCTCGGTAGCGAGCGCGACACCCATGTCGACGCCCGAGACGGATTGCATGATGGCGGAAACCATGGGAATGTTCAGGGTGATTGCCGGCTTCTCACCGCGCTTGAAGCGGGTTAGCGGCGTCTTGAGAGAGACGTTGTTGGGAATGCACTGCGAGGACGAGTAACCAGGGACCAGCAGATACTCCGAAAACGTGTGGGACTCACCGGGAAAGAACGTAGCCATGTTTCTCCTTTTTCCATGCGACCGGTCGGCTGCAGGCCTCGTAGGACCCAGCCCAACCTTGGGCGCCCAATACTGGGGAAGTATCTTAGCGCACTTTGACTGCTACAATGCATGATTTAAGAAGAGCACACGAGGGTTTGACGCAGGCTATGCGTTTGCCCAGCAAACACTTTAGCGGGGAGACGTAAGGCACATGGAGTACAAGACGACCGCAAAGTTGGTCATTCAAGCGTGCGACAAAGACCTGCCGGGCGTGTTCGGCCATGGTTGCGTTTTGTTGCTGCAAGGCATCGCCTGCGAGCACTCGCTCAACCGCGCCGCCAAAAGCATGGGCATGGCCTATTCCAAGGCTTGGCGCATTGTGAACGAAGCCGAAGGGCAGCTGGGTTGCAAGCTCATCGAGCGCGACGGCGCCCGCGGATCCACGCTCACGCCGGCCGGCGAGCGAGCCATCGAAGCCTACGAGACGCTGCAGGCCGACATCAACCAGGTCATCGCCACTAAAGCCGACGCCCTCATCGCCAACATCAACGCGGAGTAGTCCTTTTGGGCGGTTTTTAGCCCACAGCGCCCTCGGGTTGAGGCTCGCGCCACAAAACGGGCCCATCTACTACGTTTAGTTGAATACCCACGACCATACCGGACATTATGAAATTAAAACCGCTGGTAAACAGCTTGGTAATTTTCAAAATAGGCGGGTGTGGTCGACCCCTATTGCTTAAACGTAGTAAATAGGCCGTTTTCGTGACACAGACCCCGATTAGCTACTTGCGAAGGGCGTTATCGAGAGTGGCAGCCACCTGCAGAGGGTCGTCGGTGCCGGCGAAGAGGCGGATGGCGCTCCCCTGCTTACCGCGCGGGGCCGAAAGGCGCGTTGTTGAGCCGCCGGCGGGTGATGTGCGGAATTCGTCCGGCAGTATGCTGAAAAATTCACCCGCGATGCAGTCCATCAGGTCAAACTCTACTGCCGGGCCAAAACCGTGCTCCAGGATGCCGGTCGCGATGGCATGGTCGGGATGCGAGGTCAGCCCGGGATAGCGCACGTTGCGTACCATCTCGTTGGCGGCCAGATACTCGGCCAGCGCACGGGCGCGATCGAAGTGCGCCTGCATGCGAGCGTCGAGCGAAGACAGCCCCCGCTCCAGCATGCAAGCCTCATTAACAGAAAGGTCGAGTGCAGACGCACCGCAATCCGCAAGAAGCGCATACGCACACTCGGCGGCGGCATCCACGCGATGGCGCTTAAGCTGCGAGCGCGCCACCGAAGCGGCGACGAGCTTGCGCGGCGCAACGCCGGCACACACACGGTCGAGCGCCTCGAGCGAAAGCACGGCGCCCAGACGCAGCGGGTTACACCCAAAGACGCCTGACACAGTGTTATCAACCACGAGCAGCGCATGCGGCTCACGAGCGGCGCGGCCCAGAGCGCGAAGGTCGGGCACACGCAGACCAAACCCGCCGATGGAGTTGACGAACCACCACAGGTGCGGCCCCTCGACCTCAAACGAAGCATCAAAGCCCTCGGACGCGGCGGTAAACGCCGCAACCGCGGGCTCCCCCACCAGCGCGACATCGCAGCCATCAAAGCCGCACGCAAACGCATCGGCAAAGTCGTCCGCAAAGGCCACCAAGCGGTCACCGGGACGCACAATCCCCAGCAGCGACAGCGCCGCCGGCACGTGCGAGGCCGCAACAAGACGCGCCTCACGCGCGCCGGCCCTTGCAGCCCAGGACTCTTCTAGCTGTTGCACGTCCACGCGGCACCATCCCTTACATAAAACCAAACCAAGACCAGCCCACCCAGGTCGAGAAAACGTCAGCGCAAGCAGCATCGAGCGGTCCGGCGTTTGTTAAAACGCCGGAACAAAATTAGCCGTGATATTCGCCGTTGTATTGGATCAACGTTAGATCTTCCACGCCATCGAGCGCGCGGATGGCGTCGGCGTAGGGCATGTCCACACCGTCCGAGAAGACCTCGACGGCCATCTCGACCTTGTCACCACGCATGGTCTTGGACTTCACCGTAAACTTGGTGCGCCCAAATGCACGCACGATATCGTCGCCGGTGGTCTGACCCGTGTAGTGGATGACCATCATGTACACGCGCGCCTTGTCCTGGTGGCTCGCAAAGCCGGCGATCATGGCCACGATCACCACTGCCGTGAGCCCCACGAGCGCATACATGCCGGCACCCGCCGTAATGCCCGTGGTAATGGCCCAAAACAGGTACAGCAAGTCGAGAGGGTCCTTGACCGCTGTACGATAGCGGACGATGGACAGAGCACCGACCATACCGAGCGAGATGACCACGTTCGTCGAGATCGCGAGCGTGACCATGCAGGTGAGCACACACATGCCCACGAGCGTCACGGCAAAGCTGCGCGAATACACCACGCCGGTAAAAAAGCGCTTGTACACGTAGTAGATCAGGATGCCCATGGCGAGCGCCACGAGCAGCGAAAGGCCAATCTTGGCGGGGTCGACCTGGCCAAACGCCTCCAAGACGGAGTTCTTAAAAAAGTCCCTGGTGCTCATGGTCTAAATATCCCCTCGGTTCTCAAAATCCGATTCCCAGTAATTAAATCCGCGAAGGTAGGCGGTCTTTTCGTAACACAGGCAGTACTTGGAGACCGCCGTAAGCTCGGCCGCTCCCGGCGGCACCATATCGCGCACCAGCTGCGGGCAAAACTCCGTAAACTTGACCTCCATCACCTGCTTGCCGGGCTCCAGGACCGGCAGCGCGGGCAGCGTCGCGTCAAAGATATCGAAGCTTCCCACCGCGGCACGCACGTTCATGTCAAACGTGATGCGCACGGTGCCCTCATCCATCACCCACGGCTCGCGCTCGTAGTCCACGATGGTCCGCGGGCGCATCATATTGCAGATGCACTCGATGTAGAACTCGCGACAGAGCGGATAAGGACTCCTCAGCAAAAAGTCGTAGTCGCCAGCCAGAATCTGCTCAAACTCGCCACGCGTGAGCGGCGCGTCCTCCTTGTAAATCCAGCTGCCGTACTTCTTTTTGCGCTCGAGCTTAATCACCTTGTCGCTGCCGTTATAGATGCGCACGCGATACTTTTTGCGCATGAGAATGCCGGCGTCTTTTTCCTCGTAGGCCGAGTTGCAGTAGTCGTCAAAGTACAGGCTGCGAATGGTGTAACCGCCTGCCCGCGCATGCTTGTCCAGCTTAAAAACCGGCGCCATGCGACAGGCAAGCGCAGCGTGCTCGCCCTCGTTAATGAGATATTTGAGCTCGTGGCGGTAACGCTCCTGCGTGGCACGCACAGGCGGGGCCGCCAAGCGCTCAAGCAGCGCGCTAGCCCTCCTCATACGTGTCCTCCACGACCTTACCGCCGTCTTGCACGTAAAAACACTTCATGCCGTAGTGCTTGCCGTCGTCGGTCACATAGTAGTCAAACGCATCTTGCGTATAGCCGTCGGAGTTGGTGGCACGCACGCGCACAAAATACTGGCCGGTATCGGGCGCATCACAGGTCACCTCGGGAAGCAGCACGTCCTCGGCCTTAAAGACCACGTCGCTTATGGCATAGTCACGCGCAAGCTCCACGGTGTAGCGAATGTCGCGCGCCTCAAAGTCGTAGGACGCATCCCAGTTAATACGCAGCTTACCGTTATCGATCTGCGGCACGCCGATGTAGAACGGCATGGGCTTATTAAAACTCTCGCGAAAGCTCTTGTAGTTCTCCTCGATCTCGGAGGGAATCGCCGCGGCGATCTGCTCGTATTGGTCCTTGGTGACAGGCAGATGGTCGATATCGGGCGAAGCAAAGACCAGCGATTCAGTAACCTCGCGGTAGTGCTTGATCATCTTGCTCAGGCGTGCCTCGGTCATATACGAACGCAGGTCCTTGACGGCGCGGTCGAGCTCGCTGCGGAACGATTTGCTGCGCAGCGCACGATTGAACAGTACGTTGCCCCAGTAGTTGCTTGCGCCGCGCTCCCAGCTCGCGTAGTCCGAAAACCCGGTAAGAGAAAGCTCCAGCTTACGCAGCATGCCGTCGTTATCCCAATCTAAAAAGTACCAGGTATTTGAGTTGAGCGGGCTGTACAGATAGCAGTTACGGTTCTGCGTATCGCAGTTGCCCGTCAGGATCTGAAACGCCAGCCAATAGACCAGATTTTCGGTATCAAAGTAGGTGCCGAGCACGTCGTCGATCTTTTGCGATTCATCGTTGAGCGCATCGAGCATCTCGATGAGCTTGGTGTGGTCCGAATCGCCCTTAATCTCGAGCATGCCCTCAAATTTAGCCTGGTTGTAGTCGGGATCGTCGGCGAGCTTAATGGTATCCTCGTAGCGATGGAAATCGAAGCTGTTCACCTTATACAGGTGTCCGCTCTTATCCAGGCCATGTGCCTTAAGCGCCGTCTTGTTGAGCTGCTCCACCTGCGTAAACAGGCCGTAGTCCTCAAAGGTGTCGTTGGACTTTTCGGTCTGGTCGCACACCCACAGACGCACAAACTGCGTGCGCAGGCCCATCATCTGGGGAATCCCACGGATAAGGTCGTAGGCCATCTTGTTGCGAAAACGCATACCCTCGCCCATGTGCTTGTTGAGCGCAATCGCGCACTGTTGGCGCCAGGTACCCTTGCCCTTTTTGAGCTCCACCTTGTAATTCTTTTGCGAGTTATTGCTCGATGTCTGACCGCGCACCTGCACGGTGGCATTGGGCGCTTCCTCGCCATAGCCAACCTCGCCGGCCACCGGGCCGTCTTCGTCGCCCGGCTGCAGCAGGCCCATAACCTGATAGCGTGTCACGCCCATGTCGGCATAGTCATACACCGAGTACGTGTTGATCTCGGCCCAGCTGTGGTCGGTGTTCTCGGAGCTGTTGCCACGTGAGACCGTCAAGTACATGGTCACAATACCCGAGTCATCGTAGACCTCGTAGAGCTCGTCCTTGTCGCGCAGGTGCTTGGCCTCATTCGAGGCCTCAGCCTTTTTAATCTTGTCCTGCTTTTTGACCTTTTTGGTCGAGGAGTCTTCCTGCACCGAGCAGCCCGAAAGCAACAGCGCACCGGCAGCCGCCTCAAACAGGCGACGGCGGGACATCATTCTATCGGTCATCAGAACCTCCCCAATGCTTGCGATACACGTGAACTACAGCGCACTCAAACGCACCATGCGGCACGCCCTTATGTCGGCCTTCCTCATAGCGCTGTTCGGCATGGTCGAGCAAGCGGCCCAGCTGTGTAAAGCGACCCGTTTTGTCGGTCGCCACAATGGGCTGCTGGCTCAGGATACGATACGGCAAGTTGGCGGTATAGGTATCGAGCCGCAGCAGCGCCACGATAAAAAACACCGCCGCACCCAACAAAAAGCCAAAGCCGTAAAACTGCTGCGGCAAAAGCAACGACACGGCAGTCGCCAGCCCGGCCACACCCGCAAACAGCCCCGAGGCCAGCACGGCCCCCTTGTAGTCGGTAAAGTAAAGCAAGATGAGCATCACCGTATTGCCCACGGCATACAGGCCATAGCCCACGCACAGCGTGCGAAAATACCCGTGCATCAGGTTGTTAAAGCCCAACGGTAGGGCCGACAACACCATGGTCTCGAGCGAAATGACCGCCGCGGTCACAAACAGCTGCTTGAGCGCACAAAAGCGCAGTTCGCTGTTAAGCGTGGAGAGCATCTCCTCCTCGGCCACCACAATGTCGCCCACCACGCCGCCGTCATTGAACAGGCTGTAGTAGTCGCGGTAGCGCGGATAGAAGTTGACCTCGACCGAGACCACAAAGTTAACGGTCGTGACCAGGATCGTCAAAAACGCAATGAGCGCCGGCACATCGTAGTAGGGCGCACCATAAAACAAGCCCTTGACCTGCACGCCAATAGGACCGGCCCAAATAATCACCAGGTGCGCAAAGAGTCCCAGATTGGTTAACAGGCCCGTGAGCGCCAGCGGCATAAACTGATCGAGCCACTGCAAAAAGGGCCAGGGGCTGCGGTCGCTCTGAGGAAAATACCGGTACAGCAGTACCACGTCCCAGGCGAGCATGACGCCGTAGCCCAGAGCAATTGACGCCAACAGGCCCTCGACCGGCGGCAGTCCCAGCGCCAGCGCGGCCAGGGCGCACAGGCACGCCACGCCAATGGCAGCCGCAAAGCTGCACAGGATGCCGCGGTAATCCTTGATGGCCGTGAGGTAGCTCATGCCGTTCCAGTTGACGATCATAATGTTGAACAGCCACAGGCACAGCAGCCCCTGCAGCAGCGTGGCGCCCGAGAACAGCAAAAAGACGCCGTAGAGCACCGTGCCCGCAACGAGCATGATGGCGTTGGAGCCCCAAAACGAAGGCAGTATCTCATCCTCGCGCTCGGCAAAAAGCATGTCGGCCAAAAAGCGCGTGACCGGCATGGAGAAAAAGCTTGTAAGCGTAAGCGACGCCAGCAGCGTATAGGTCACCATGCACACCAGCAGATCCTGGTTGGCACGGCCCACACCCCACAGACCGCACAGCACCAAGATACCCACCTGGAGCAGCACGCCCAACAGCATGGGACCCGTGCACACAATGCCGGCGTAGCCGTAAGCGCGCATCGTGGCAAACAGGCCCTTGCGCCTAAACAGGCACTTGAGCTCAAAACCGATTCCGGCCACCGGCTACTCCCCCTCTCTGGGCAGGTCAAACGCTTGCGCCGTCTCGTCGTACAGCGCGCGATAGTTGGCGAGCATCTGCTCGTGCAAGAAGTACGTGGCAACGCGACGCTGGCCGCGCTCCCCCATCTCAATGCGACGAGCGCGGCTTGTGCACATGCGTTCCATGGCATCGGCCAAGCCCTTGCGATACATAGGCGGCGTCACAAAACCTGCCACGCCAAAGTCGTCGCCCGGAGCGCCTTCGAGTAGCTCGCGGCAGCAGCCCACCTCGGTCGTCACGCAGGGACGACGCGCTGCAAGCGACTCCAGCACGCTGAGCGGCTGACCCTCGGAGATGCTCGTTAAAATGGTAAAGTCGAGCTTTTCCATGTACTCGACCACGTTGACGCGACCGGTAAAGATCAGGTCGCGCACGCCCAGGGTATCGACCAACGCGTGGCACTCGGCGCCGTACTCCTCGTCGTCCACGCCGCCCATGATGTGCAGGCGCACCTTGGGCAGGCGCTCGTGCAGCTCAAAGAAGGCATAAATCATGGTCTTGACATCCTTGATGGGCGCCAGGCGCACCACCGCGCCAATGTCCACCCAGCCGTCATCGGTCTTTAAGGGAATATCCTTAAAGCGATCGAACTGGATGCCGTTGGGTATGACCAGGCATTTGTCCGCATCGCAGCCCATATCAATCTGCGTCTTGCGGGCGTTATGGAACAAACTCGTCACGTGGAAGGCGCGGCGGTAGATCTCCTCCGAAAGCAGGTAGAAAAAGCGGATCCAGCGGTCCTTAAACGACGGTACCACCCAATCGGCGCGAATGATCTCTTCCTCGCGCTCGCGGGTATAGATGCCATGCTCGGTCAGCAGCACCGGCGCATGGTGAACGCTTGAGTCCAAGCAGGCGAGCAGGCCACCGTAGCCGGTCGAGATGGCATGGTACACATCGGCCACCGGCACCTCGCTGCCCAGCAGGTAGAGCACCGGCAACAGCATAGAGCGCATGGTGTGGAATGCGTCGGCAAAGGGCGTGTAGGGGTACTCGGCAAGGCACACGTCGCGGAAGATATCCATAAACGTGCGGCTCTGCAAAAACGAGAGCGGATGCACGCGACGGCGCTGAAAGATATCGAACAGCACGTCCCAGTCCGGATTGGAGAGCGACACCAGGCGGCGCAGCGCCTCGCGCTCGCGGGCGTTAAAGTCGGCCTCTTCTTGCTCGCCCGATAGGCGCAGGGCATCGTCTAGAAACACCTCGTGCACCTCGACCACGTTGCCGGGCAGCTCGTAGACAAACTTGCCGCGGTCGACAGCATGCGCGCCAATCACCCACAGCACAAACTCGTACTCGGGCATGGCCTGTATGTAGCCGTGCATCCAGGTGGACACGCCGCCGTGCACATAGGGGTAGCAACCCTCGAGTACCAAGCAGATTCTCATTTGTCGCCACCCTCCTTGCGTGCAATGGTCACCGTCTTGTCCGTGGCTTTGACCAGGTACAGGTCGCCCATCAGATGCGTAATCTCGCCACCCGTGACTGCACCTGGCTCACCGTTGTTGGCGCGGAACATGAGCCACGCCTCGTCGTGGAAATTGCCCAGGCTGAGCGTCCAGGCATCCGCACTTGTATCCACGCTCACCGTCACGGACGAAAAGCGCTGGATGGCGCCCGAGCATTCCGAACCGGTCTGGCGCCGCAGGTCGGGCGCAGACTTGGTAAGCCACTCCAGGTAGTTGGTCAGACCGCCCTTGTAGACCTCCCAGCCCTCCTTGGCTCCGCGACCGGGATCCAGTAGGTCGTCCGGATGCATAAAGTGCGTACTCACGTAGTGCATGTTGAGCTCGGACACGGCTGCCAGACGCATATAGGAATCGTTGACCATGCCGCCCGAGACAATACGTGGCTGCTCCACAATGCCATCGCTCGCCACGCCAAACTCCTGCACATAGGGCAAGTCGGTGCCATCCTCAAAATACGTACTGGCGATGGTCTTAATGCGCGGAACGTCAGTGCCGATAAGCTTGCGCGCACGGGCCGAAAGGATATTCGACGGTGGCACATAGACCGAGCCATGCGCGTTGGGCAGCACCTCGTCCTGGAAGGCTATAAGCTCGTTGAGCGATGCGACGAGCGCCTCCTTGTTCTTCCAGGTCTTGTAGTCGTACAGCGTGCCGTAGTCGGTGTCCCAGAGCGCCAGAGGCTGATGGTTGTAGCCGTGAAAGCCCAGCTCGCCGCCCATCTGCAGCAGCATGCCGCCAAAATAGCGGAACTGCGTGGTATCGGGTTGGCGCGCGGGCTCGGTCTGGTTGACCGCGTCCTCGTAGTTTTCGATCATCACGCCGGTATAGCGAATGCCATATTTTTGCGCGAGCTTTTGCAGATCGGGCCACCAGACCTTGGTGTAAAAATCCGCAATGGAAAGGCCGTAGTCACGCTTGATATAAGTACCATCGCCCGAGGGCACGGGGCTGGGAAAGTCGTCCAAAAAGAACACGGCGCTGTTGATGACCGGATAGGCCGTTGCATCGCCCAGGAGGCTGGTCGCCGCGGCGTAAAAGCCGCGCATGACCTTGTCATAGATACCGATATTGCAAACCACGGTGCGCCCGCTACCGCAGTCATTCGACCAAATGAGTGGGGCGCCCGCATCGCCGGTCTTAGCCCACACACGAGCCGTCTCGCGCAGCGATACCGAAAGCGACGAATCAAAGGGGTCCGAGAGCTCGTAGCGCTCTCCCCCGCCCAGCATAAAGTCCTCACTCGGCACAATGCTTTCGGCTTTTGCATAGTCATATCCGGCCGATTCAATGCCAAGCTTGGAGGCAATCACTTGCAGATAGCTCGAGTTATCCGGCGGCATGGCGAGCATAAGTGAACCGCCGGCACTCACCCAACTCATAATGTCGGTCAGATGCGTACTGAGCCCATCGAGCGACGGCATGAGCAAAATCACGCGATCGAAGGAGGTCAGCGAGGGAATGGCATCCGCACCATCCAGGGCAAGGTCCACGTCGCGGTGCGCGATCTTCATGTCGAGCAGGATCTGGTCGAACTGCTCCTTTACGTCCTCGACGCCCGCTTGATCGGAATCGGTAATGACCAGGCACGTGGGCTTTTGGCCAAAGATTGCCGAGGAGGCAGGCACCGCATCGTTGGCGGCAAGCATCCCCAGCTTATGCTGACCCGCACTGTACTGCACGCCGGCACGCTCCACCAGCAGCACGGCGGCCATGGCAATAAAGACCGCCCACACCACGAGGAGTCCCATCCAACGAAAGCGGCCTGCACGGTCGCGGATATGTTGCGCCACGCTCATCCGGCCTCCTCCCCGTCGCGCCAAAACGCCAACTTTTCGCGGTTGTCGGCGCTCAAATACACATGTTGCTTGTCAATCGCATCGATCACACGGTGAACCTCGTCACCGTCGCGGCGCATCACGGCCAGGCGCAGGCAAAGCATCCAAACCTCCTGCTCCTCGGGCACGTCGAGCACCAGCCGGTCGGTCACGGTCTGCGCCTCGTCGATCTGTCCGACATCGGCCAGCGCCGTCGCGTATCGAATGCGCAGCTCAAGGGTATCCTCGCGCTCGCAGCGACGCGCAAGCAGGAGCGCGTACTGCTGGCGCTGAATCTGAGCCACGCGCCCCTCGGCCAAGCCCGAGCCCAAGTATTCACCAAGAAAATCACAGTATTCGTTGAGGTTTTGCGCGCTCGGGTCCGTCTTAAAGGCACGCTCCAGCTGCTGCAGTTTAAGGTCGGACTCCTTGGAGATCTGCGCCACCGCCGTCGCGGCATAGTGCGCCACCTCAACGTCGTCGTTAAGCTTAGCCGCCTGCAGCTGCGCCAGGTACGCGTCGGGCTCCTCGGTGAGCATGGAGAGCATTAGGCGGCGCCGGTATGCCGGGTCGTTGACGATAAGCGCCTCCTCGAGCGGGACCACGCCCGCATCGGCGTCACGGTCGTGCACCAGGATGCTGCGATGCAGGTCGTCGTTAAAGCGCAGCGACTCCAGCGCAGACTCTTTCAGCCCCTCGCCAAACACCGCGCTGCGCACCGATAGCAAAACCACCAGCAATGGGCCCCACAGCGGCACCAGCACTATCACAGCCAACATGTGCCCGCGCACCGGCAGCAGGCCCAGCTTCATGAGCGTCCACAGCATCAGGCAAACCAGCGCATGAATCAGCAGCAAGACGGCAGCAACGACAAGCGAGATCAAGCGACATCCCCCTCGCCGTTACCGGTGTCGGCAATGTGCTGCAGCAGCGCCAAAATGTCCTCGCCGTCGACGGGCTCCACCGCAATCTGCTTCGCGCTCAGGCGCTCGTGGATAATGGGCAGATCGCACGCCTTTGCCTGGCGCATAAGCAGGTAGAGCACGTCGTCATCGACCAAGCCCGCCGCGTCGCTCTCGCGGATTGCCGACCCAATTGCGCCCACCAGCTCGCCGACAGGCTCCATGCCCGGTACCACGCGCAGGAGCAAATAACTCCCCATCTTGCTATCTGCGAGCGCCTGCGCCGCCGCGAGCTCTTGGCCAAAGGCAGCCTGCTTGAGCACGCAAGTGCCGTCAACGCAGCGTTTATCCTGCGCCACCGCCTCATAGTCAAAGGCACGGCCCAACGCGCTTTCGACCAACCCGCACAAGATGCGGAACAGGTTTTGATAATAGAGGGTCATTTGATTTTCGGCCGCACGACGCACAAAGATCAACACGGCGGGTGCCCCGTCGCGCTCGATCGCGTATCCAAACATGGGAAGCCCCGGCGTCAGCTCACGGTTCACCCACAGGTTCGAACGACCCCCGTCGCCCAAAAGAGGTGCAAGCTGCTCAAGCGTGAGCGAGCGTGCGGCATTTTCGGCAATCGCGGGACTTGCTACCACCAGGCGTGCAAATGCCCCGCCCGAAACATGGTAGATCGCCACCGAATCGTTCTCGAGGATCTCGCCCAGAAGCTCGCAGCACTTGCGATAGATGTCGCGTGGGTTGAGCACGTCGAGCTCCTGCGTCACGGCAAAGATCTTGCCAAAGCTGTCGTGGCGACCCACAATCTGGCGCCTGTACGCGCGCTTGTCCTCGATCGCGTCGTGGTAAAGCTGTGTGAGGAACGTATTGCGATTACGCACGAGCTCGTTTTGATCGCGCTCCGCCCTAATGGCTTCGCTGTTGCGCAGCTGCACATAGCCGCACACGGCACCCACCACAAAGTACGCAATAAACGGCAGCCAGTTGGACGGCTCGTAAAAGAGACCCTGGAAGGTATAGCCGTACTGAGTAAAGTAGCTCGCGGCCAAACCCACCGACGCCAGCAGCGCCGCAACCAGGCCAAAGTCCAAGCCATACAGCGTGCCGATCAGCACCACATAGAGCAGGCGATAATCGAGCACGTTGAGCTGGGCCGATTGGGAGAACAGATGCTCCAGCACCTCGAACAGGACCCAGGCGGCTGCCGTCTCCAGGCATTTAATAGGCAGCGTGCGCATCTGGATGCGGTCGATGGCGGCGCGCAAGGGGTTGACCTTCTTTGCACGGCCAGCATCCCAACGCGCTTGAATGGTCGAAAGATCGCGCACCAAGTCGTAGCGCTGAAACCAGCCATAGCGCACGCGAGCGACGCCGCTGGCGGGCAGGGTGTAGCCGGCGGAATCGCCATAGGCAACGGCAAGGCCGGGGAACAACGCCTTGAGGGCGTCCCCCACCTCACCCGCCGTGTGATGGAAGGCATCGGCAGCGTCGAGCGTCTCAAAAGAGGCATCCCAGCTATCAAAGATGCGGCGAATCAGCACCGCGAGTTCCTCGGCGCACAGCAGGGGAAACGCCGCATCCTCCGCGCCCTGCAGAGCAACCGATCCAGTTGAGCACGCGTCGAACAGCGGCACCAAAAACGGGTCCTCCAGCGCGGCAGACGCGGTATACAGGAAGGGCACGCGCAGGATCTTGGTCTGAACGCCCTCGCGAGCAGCGTAGTAGCGGCACAGGTCGTTGGCTGCGCGCGCGATAATGCCCTTGCCCGTTCGCCCCGCGGCATCGGCGGCACCCTCGGCACCTGCGGGCCCTGCTATATACAACAGCTGAATCCGGCGACCCATGCACGCGCGAAAGACCGAACGCAGTAGCTCGATATCGCCCACGCTATCGATATGCGGGGTAAGGTAATTAGAAAGGTAGACCACGCGGTCGAACTCGTAGGCCTGCTCCAAGTGCTGGAGCAGCTCTTTCCACGAGGCATGGGGCGACGACTTATCGCGGCGCGCTTCCTGCGCGGCTACAACCTTAACGTGGTCCCCAGGGAATGCCTTGGCGCAAAAGTCATCGTCAACATATGCGGTGTTGCCAACAACCAGCACCTCCATGGCGCACCCCTCCCCTAAAATCCACTTCTGTCATAGTCAAACATGCGTATTTTACGCTGTCAACGCGAGCTGGAACGCCTTTAAGGCTGTTTTAAGAACTTTTTTAGGGAATGTGGGGACTTCGAGAGTCCAAAATGAGCGCCCAATCCGGAAGTATGCGGCAAATTCAAGACATGCCGACAACACTGGATAGTAGCAACGCTTCTACCTGCGGCTTCTGTTCATGAAAAGGACCATGCTAATCCCACTCCTCGATGCGGGTGAGATACGGATCGGCGCCGTAGCGACCGGACAGGTATTGCTTGTCGAAAGCCGCGTTCTTGCTTACCAGATTACCGTTTGCCTCGTGGATGTCGGCGAGAGACCACAGTTGGCTCGCCTCCCCCTCGCCGCGCGCAGCGAACCATATCTCGTCACGGCGGAACACATCGTTTCGCATGGTAGACACGTCCTGGGACGAGAAGATGAGCTGTGCGCCACTCTTGTTGACCTCAGGATCCTTAAACAGCAGGATCACATAGCGAAGAAGCTTCGGGTGCAGTTTGGCGTCGAGCTCGTCTACCACAACGGTGCCACCACACTCAAGCGCTGCCATCAGATACGCAGCCAACCCCATGAGCTTCTGGGTGCCGGCAGATTCCTCGGATAAACGCAGCTCGTACGCTTTGCCGCCCACCTCGTGTCTCACGAAGACGCGCCGGCCGCGCCATTCCGGCGCCCTCTCCACTCTGAAGCCGTCAATACGCACATCAACGGCGCGCAAAAAACGCGTGACCTCGCGCGAGTCGCCCTCGTCGAGCATTTGCTCGAGCATCCGCTCCAGGTAGGAACTGTTGTAGTTGAGAAACACAGCGTCGAGAAACCAGCTGGCCGCCTCCTGGACCACCGGTGCATCGAAGTTGATGCAAAGGAACGATAGGTACGGCAGACTTGGGTTGAACCTCGCGGCCGTCACAAGCTTACGCAGTGTGGGGCCGAGTTCAACCTTTGTATCCTCGCGCTCGAACAGCATCGCCGTGCGTGACGCTCCCAATTTTCGCCGCCACAGGCCTTCGGACACGATCTCGTCCGCATGCACGGACAGGGCATAGCGGTACTCGTGCTCACCCGCGCGATAGTAGAGCTCGAACTCGGTGGGCTCGGCAGCAGACACATCATCGAACTTAAACGCCGAACAACGGGGTATCAAAGGGCGATCGCCCTCTGCTGCATCAGCACTGGCAGACAGCAGTCTTATCGGTCTGGCCACCGCCGAGCGAACGTAATCAAGAGACTCGAGCAGATTAGACTTGCCGCCAGCGTTGGGCCCGTACACCGCAGCCACCGGAAGGAAACTCTGCCCGTCGGAACACTCTATGAGGGAACGCTCAAACTCCTTCATCGGCGTCGCCTGCATGGAAAGCTCCACCTCATCGCGATAGGATCTATAGTTCCTGAAGGTGAACTGGCAAAGCATCGTCCTCAACATTCCTTTCATTGTTTTTAAAAGATATTTCAGAGTTTTTATTTGATTATAGAGTTTAAGCAGGCTAAATCAAGTGCTTGCTACACCAATGACAGCAGGCGCAAGGTGCCAAACCGCCCATACTCGACCATCCCATTGCCGGAATGGCGTTTAGCTAGCACGTTACGCATTACATGCATGGAAAAAGGGCAACACTCTATCAGAAAGCGTCACCCTTAAAGCTCCCAAAGAGCTTTTGTATTGAGATATGTACTCTACACCTCAATGAAGTGAACCATCATACCGCACCACCTCGTTTTCAAAACGCCCAAATATGCGCTCCAATGCGAACATCGAATCGACAGCATCGTTTACAACCTTCACCGCAATGATGAAGTCATTTAACGACAGTGGGCACACCATTACGGGCCGCTGTCGCTATGGAGCCGAACCCTTATCCCCTCGGTGGGAAGGGGTCGTGGCCATGGGAATCCCTTGCGCGAATCCTTCCGTCGCGACGATGGACAATCAACTCCGATTCTTGATTGGAGCAAATGCGTCGACCGAGCTTTATCGCCTCGCTCTGGGTCGTCGTAACGAAAGAAGCGCGACTTGTTCCCTCGCCCTTAACCTGCCAATTGCCATCAGAACGCTTCGTAACGTGCTGATTTCTGCCTTTCATACTCACTTCACCTTCAATTCTGAACTCGCCGATATGTCTATAGCATGAGATATGTGACAGGTACCTTCGTGCCGATTTTCAAAAGTGTAGCCACTGGCGCGGACATAAAATGAAGCGCACGCAACGAGCACGTTGATCTTTTTGTCTTCTGGCAACCCTGCAAACCAAAGCGAAAGAGCAGAAAGGGTGCTGAAGTTCACATCCAAAGAAGCTCATATCGACGACCTGATGGACAGGCGCCTCCATATGAACGCAGCCGGCTACTACCATGGTCTACCCGGCGAGCAGAGCGTTTCATTGGTAGCGTCTTTAGCGTACGGGATGGGCATCTACGCCAACTGGCTCTTGCCGATCTACTGCATGTTCACGGAGCAAGAGAGCAAGATCGCAAACAATACCGTCGTGATTACCGGGCGAATGATCGATGGGTTCCGGTGCGCCGACGCCAGATCGGTATCTTGCGATATGGCCACGTCGAGCGGCAGTTGAATCGCAAGATCGATTCTGGAGGTGACATTCCCTACACGGATGCCCCCGCACGGCCTCGCGCAGCCATGTCAAGCATGCTGTAAAATATCGTCAAAAAAAGAGGGCCGACGCATCAACCCTCTTCAGGTGTCGCCCGAGAGCTTCCACCGCAATTGGCTATATTCTACTCGATATCCTGTGTTTGTCTACGGGCCCCAACACAAGTGAAAACTATCTTCATCTTCAGACGCTGACTTTTAAGTTGCAGCTATATAACTACGGAGTGAATCCATCTTGCTCCTAGCTCCGGTATTAACTATCTTGTGAAAATCCGAGGAGGACAGAGATCCGTGCAGATCTTCTAGCACGTTCGAATAATTTCGAATAACCTGATAGCACTCAGTTTTGGAAACCATCATCTTTCTGAGTAGATAGACAATTAGGACGACATAATCAGTAATAGTTGAAAAGTCTATCGAAGGAACGCCAATCTCGGATGACAGCATCTGGCCAAGCTGATTGCCCACTTTTGCCCTCTTAAACCTAACGTCATAAACGGCACTATTATGAGCAATCGCGTTACGGAGGTCCTTGAGCGCAAAGATAGTACGCTCAAGAAGCCCGGGACCGTCGTAATTGTTCGGAAGCTTTAGGTCATCAGATATGCTCTGTCTAACCGAGCCCTTTAAGCACGAATAGAAAACACCGAAGTTTCCTAGAGTCATGACCTCGAATAGCGCCCAAATAGGCAAGGGTTTATCGCTGTCGTAAAAATGCCTAACAACAGGGTTCTTGGAATAATTGTACTGAATCAATCTATTGATTTCCGCGCGCAGACCCAGGCGCTTTTTCATAGCAGCGCTATAGTCTTTACTTTTTCTAGGGTAATCACGGTACGCCACGAGCGTTCGAGAGAAAACATCTTCCAGCACGAACGAGTGAGAATCTTCAAGCACGGCTTCTAGCGTATAGTTCTTTAGCGCAGTTTCAATAAACATTACGCTTGGATATAAGAGCGCCTTGACCGCCATATCAAACTCATTTAAGGCAATTACCTCGTCAAAGCTCGTTAAATCCAAGCAGTTGGAAGAATTGCCCACAAAACGATGACCCTTGTAGCCATGATAATAGCCGTAATTCTTCATCTTTCTTTTATGGACAGAGCCGTGCGTCTCTATCCCTTTATCCCTAAGATGTTTCATGAGGCCATTGAGAGTTTTCATTATGGGTCCTTAAGCGCGGAGCCGAAATTGAATTAATTATATCCGCTACCGGACACCACTAGAGCATTATCCCAATCGGTACCGTCCTCATTCCCCTAAAGCTGCAGCATATAACACGACTACGCCACCGGATCATTTGATGGCATCGCGAACGGATCGCTGCAGCTTATTCAACCGAAATAACGGCTCGTCTTCTATCATGCGAAATGACTGCTTTGGACAGCCGTAAATAGGAAGACTGATTCCGGAAGCAACATTTCCTCGCACGAACTCGTCTTTTACGGTGCCCCAGATTCAAGCGTGGCTAACAAGGCATTCCAAGGTATCCCGTGAAGCCTCGTTATCAAAACGCTCAAATATGCGTATCGCCGCGAGTATCGAATCATCGGGTCGCAACCGGTCGAGCGGCGCCTTAAGTCCGACGAGAAGAACCCTGGCCGAAAAATCGATAAGCATGATCACGAAGAGCGCACTCGGCGGCCGACAATCTAATGCCATGAATCTTCCAAATCATTCTTTAACCCTTGATTGGCAATACATCCCATTATTTATTCAGCGCCATAATGGACCAACCTCAACGCGACATAGAAGAGCCGAAGTCCCGCATCAGAACCTGACTATTATTCCCGCTGCTCCTCCGGAATAAATGCTTGCAATATTATAGCGACGGCAGGAATATCTCGCAGCTCGTCACAGCTATGGTTCGCCATGTAACTGAACGCATTAGTTAGCCATTTATTCGAACCGTGAACGTATTCCACCCCATAGGCTTCAAACAAAGATTCGAGTTCTCCAGAACTCAAAACTACCAATCCCTCGCGCGCAAGAAGCCGAAGCATCTCTTCAACGCTCACGCCCAGATCATCTGGAAGGTTTTCATAAACTTGGTGCTTATAATGACTTTTCACTATTTCTGGCATTTTGTCCCGCTGCCCGCCCGGACAGCCTTCAAGCTCTCGATAAAATCGCTCGAGGGAATTCCTCACTTCTCGAATTTCATTCCGTTTATCATTGGTAGTGATAAATAGATTGGATACGCGCTTAAAAATATCGTTATTATCCAATAAATCAAAATCCGTAATTACTTTGCATCTAATTCCAGCCGAATCATAAAACTTCTTAATGCTCTCAAAACCCGGCTTACCGTTAACAGAAACAAATAGGCCGCTGTAATTGGTATCAAATTTAGAAATCAGTTTACGATATACGGCGGCATCTCTAGGGCCTTCGACAAGGACGGCCTCACTCGAAAATAATGCATCCAGATACTCGGCTGAAAAATCCGAGCGGTCAATTAAGCTCAGGATTTCCTTATTGGAGAGCACTTTTGCGCAGCGCATGTCGCCATCTCGGTTAAGACGCACGATGGTAAGCTCCTCAGAACAAGACGAGATGAGCCCCTGGAGTAAGAAGGAGCTATGCGTGGAAATAAACACATTGTTGAGACTTTCGTTCTCAATAAAGTTTTTGCCCAGGATTTCCCCCATCCTGCGCGCATATGGAGGATGAAGAAAAGCTTCAGGCTCATCCAAAAGAAACACCGGCTTGCGCCTTCCCATCAAACTCAAAAGAACGGAAACAAAACTACGCAAGCCATCGCCCTCTTCGCGCAGCGGCGTAGCCTTAGACAAGATAGTCAGACGACGTGGCATATCATGTGTTGCACCACGATATTCCTCAAATGAATCGCTAACGACGGGGAGAATCCTTTGGCGACTCGTGCTCGCATCTAGAACAACGTCCCTGTTAAATAGTGGAGTAATTTCGGACGCTATCGTCTTGCAGTCCGGATCGGTGTCGTATGCCGAGCTAAGGCTGTTGTAGTTATCGTCGTTTATGCCATAAGCTTGATCGCCAATCGACATCAACAGGCGATCCTCGGTACCCACATAGTCAACCATCGCAGGTCCAAAAAAGCGCAGCGCCTCGCGGCGAGCTTGTTCTGGCCCTTCATAGTTGTCGTCATCAAAACACCGAGAAAAACTCTTGCGCCAATCATCGGTCGGGGAAAAGCAAGGGGTACGATAATTCGGAGAAAATGCTATTCCGCCCGGAGTCCAATTTATGCCGGTGTTGCAGTAATCGCGGAGACGCCATCCCCCATTACAACGAACAACTTTATCATCGAGACCATATGTATCGATTATTTCATTGCTGTTTGCTGGGAAATTGAGGTGGATTTCATTAAAGACAACGCGCTTGGTCGACTCCCCTCCGGAATAGCCCACCTCTGGATTACCCAAAATCTCAGAACGAATTTCTTTAAGTGATTTACTTTTACCAGAATTATTTGGTCCAATGAATACAGTAATCTTCTTAGGCTTTACTGTCGTACCGTCCACCGTGACCAGCTCATTGACTTTAAAAGAATATCCAGCCATATTCATACTCCTCGACCGCTGCTTTAGTCGATTATTACAAACTGCGGGGACATGCAGTGAGCACAATCGATGAGCGAACTGAAACAGAAAAATGGGCTCGAAGAACAGCGTACGTGCCGCCAGGCCACTCAGTCATGGTTTCGAATCGATGACTCAGCCAAAACGGCTCTTTTGAAAACCGCGACCGGATCCCTCAGATAGAGAAACGAAAGCCTTGTCAATGCGCCACCCTTTACGATATTGTCTCAATTCTCAAAATATCATGAGGGGGAATCGAGCCAACAATCGCTCCATCAATCTTGGGCAGGCAGTAATCCGTCGACATATTACTGCTGAGTACATCAATGAAGCTCGACAATATTGAATCATGGGCATAAGGCTGAATGCGATCAAAAGAGAAGGCAAATTTGACCCTGATTGAAACCCCCAGGCTTTTCAATGCCTCAACTGCTTCGGCTCCCGCAACATCCTCTAAAGACCACGCAAATGTTTCCCCACCCAACGTTGCTGAATATTTTGAATATTGCCCGGCCATGGATTTAAGCAGGTAGAAGCAGACACAGCCAGTCCTGCGTGGATGTTCAGCAAAATAATGATTTGCCTTCTGAAGAACAGTCTCAGTTTGGCCCAAGTTCAACCCAACAACCCCGGAAAGATAGCGAAATTGGTCAAATGCCTCTTCCCTAGAGAAAGCCTTCAAACCCATTTCCGCAATATCATCCGCAGAGAGCACTCTGGTAGCATGCCATCCAGTTATCGTTTCTTCTTCTAGCAGTTCAGCGAGAATGGCCCTTTCCGACCCGTAAGACCCAGTCAAGCGTTGGTGATAATCTGAAAATAGGCGCATTATGTCTTTTCGACTATCCAAGTCGTACATCTATCGACCCTCATCCAATCTGGACGAACAGTTGCAGCAATTTGACAGAACGCCCTTCTTTATAGAAAATTGCCTCGCAAAACCTTCGTCAAACGAAGCTTGCAGTTCTTTTAGAAAATCTTGCATCAAGCGTAAGCGGCAACATTTCATAACGAAGGAGCATGTCGACAATCGACAAGTCGACCAGCATCTTAAAATCTAGATTTGCATACTCCCCTTGCGTGCTCCTTCCTCAACTTTAGGAAACCCAAGCCGATAGGCACGCAGGCGAAAATAGTTGCTGTTCTTTTCCAGATAAGCTCTAGCATCTTCTTCACTCATCAGCGAGAAATGGACACCCCTAGATTTGAGATGATCAATCTGCTCTGACGCCGTAAGCCACGGCTTTCTATTGGCGTCGGTCATCAGATCTCCGTTCGCGATGATTAACTCAAGATTTTATATTAAGGCGTTTAACTGAGCGAATCACTAAGATTTGGCTGTTACGTCAAATACCCTTTAGCGCAACAACCCGAATACTCTGAAACTAAGGAATGCCAATCCGATTAATGGAATTATTCACCGTGCATTTGAGAACATCATCCTGCCCATCAAAAGTCATTGGAAAATACTGCAGGTAGCGGTTGCCAAGTATGTCCGAGTACGTGACGAGGATGCGATAGCCGGCCTCCATCACCGGCTTTGCTTCACCACCAAAATAGATAACCAGCTCACTCTCCCCTCCCACTGGAAGCTGTCGAGTCTGGCACCAGGCGACCCGCGGAGTTCCAAAATGGGCCCACTCATTTCTATTCGCAATTCCAACCCTCACATTAACCGCAGGCCCAGCTCCCATACTGGATATTGCATAACGATTAGCGGCATGCTCGTCCACAGGACTCTCGTCGCAAGGAATAGCTGGGGCTCCGCCATCAATCAGCAGACGATCAACGCAGTCCAAAGCACCCGATTTGTATTCATCGTCCCTGGGATCAGCCTCGGTAAACACACCGTGAGCGAAACCGTTCTTCGACATACATAGTTGCTTTTCCGACAAACGGGTTAAGGCAATACAAGGGAGAACGTTCATCACATCAGAATGATTCCGGTCTTCTCTACCAGCTAGCAGCGAGAAATACAGCACCGCGACCGCCGAAATTGAGCCCACTAACGCGCCAAGATACCCAAGCAGGCCGTTAGCGTCCCATACGGGATGCAGCCATGGAACTGGTGTATCAATTGAAAACGCAATCTGAATGACTATTAGCAAAAATACAGAGAGCACCACAACGCAAGCAATAAACGCCTTAATTAAATCGAATACCGAAGGCTTCCTCTTGCCCGAACACATTCCAACCAAACTCATTTCACGAAACACACGTTTTAATAAAGTTGGCCCCAAAATCGGTTACCTGGTAGCTCCAGCGATGGAAAACGAATTTCTTGTCATCTTCAAGCTCAACCTTCGCCTTCGCATTTTGGATAGCCTCGCTTGATTCGAACCTTTCAAGCGTAGCTTTAACATCATCAGCATAGTAATCACAACGCTTGAGGATGCCAAGTCGATCCAGGTTTCCCAGATACACCAGCGATTGATCAGGGTACTCGCAAACACCCTTACAGCACTCGTTATAGCCTTCTACGATAAGCGTCCATTTAATTGGAACTAGCTCGTCTGCGCTGACAATTCTTAAGTCAACGAGCGGAATAGACGCGTGTTCAGCATCATCAGAGCCAGTCAACGTACTCAGTAACTTAGCCTCGTCGGGACTAATCTCCTTAAGTAGCTGAACAAAACTGGGGTGGACGTACTCTGCCGTCCGATCATCCATCGAGGAAAGTAACAGATTCGCATACATCCCTCGTAATTCCTCGCTGTCATAGCAATATGCGAGTTGTTGAATTGCTGGAACTGCGATATGCGCCGGAGGTTCGGTAAGATGCTCCTCGGGAATCTTATCAACACGAGACTCTATAGCATCGATAGCCAGCTTGATGCTTTCCTCTCTATTAACAACCCAGCGATTCCACGAGGAAAGCCAAATGGCAACAGTCCGTGGAACCAGGCTAACCGTTTTTCCTATCGACTCCGCAGAGGGATGAACAAGGTCGTCATATGCCTTTTCAAGCACCGGTATAGTGGCAATTTCATTAACCTTATCGAGATCCATATCAAACTCCTTGCACCCCACCGTCGGTAAGCCAGTAAAGTCATCTCACACTAACGCACCAACAAGATCGTCTATCAAACGGGCTGGGAAACACCCCAGCCCTAACAACCCAGCAGGAAACACACTATTCCTCACAGGCATGGCTACGCAAGCGCGACGGCAGCAATTTGTCAATCTCCCCCGGCTCAAATGACTGGTGCCCGTTCTTAAGCCTGTCGCGAGCCTTCTCGTACGCCTTGTCGCTCGTCCTTGGCGCTTCATCGTATATTTCGGCTTGCTTCTCAATGAGCAAGTCGCGGCATCTGCGGATCTCTCCAACTTCAAGGTCGTCAAAATCCGTAAGCAACGACTCATAGTCCTGAAGAACAACCCAGAGTCGATTAGCGCAACGCACGTGTTCCTCAGCTTCCTCGGGCAGCTTAGAGCCACGGGTATACAGATTTAACCCAAGCGATAAGGCCGAGGTAATGGAAGCGACAACAGCCCCAACTCCGGTCCCGGTTTGACCTATAATGACGCTAATTACTCCACAAGTTGAAACCGCAGTTAGAATTATCTGGCTGATGGAAATACGATTGACCGTCTTACGCTTTAGAGTTGCCGCTTCCTGCTGCGTCTGATATGTATACGACAGCTTGCCGTAAGATTCCTCAATCTGTCCGCGCAGCCGCTCCCTATAATCCAATCTATCCAAAACAACCTCCTAGCGCGCCATTTGGCGAAGCACCTTTCCGAGGCACTCATAACTTTTGGCTGTATCGATAGCCTGCTGGCTACCTGGGCTAAAAAGCGCGAACGGCACCGCGCCTTGCAGGGAAAGGCGATTAAACTCATCCAAAAGTTGCATCTCATATGCCCCCGCTGGTGCAGAGCTCTCCCCATTCGCCCAACGCCAACCAGCAATCGCGGAGAACACGAAGCTATCGATAACGATGCCGGACAGCCTATAGCTTGAGAAGCTCGCGGCGTGGACATTTCGAATATGCTTGCAAGTGTCGAACAGGAGTCCCCTCGAGCTTGCGTTTTTCTCTTTCATCGCCTCCTGCTCCGCCTTGGGATCAGTCGCAAGCCATCGACCGCCCATATGAGTATCGGGGTAGTCGTAACTCACAAATGATCCCCAGCTGTCCACACGCTCAAATGCCGGGAGAAGTTCAAACTTCATTCCATCCGAGAAACTGACAACGACAACCTGACCATCACCCTTAACATCAGTCGTAGAGTAGGTTTCGGAAACTGCGGATTTAACAGCCTGAAGTAATCTTGATTGTCCATTCCCCCTATACATGTCATAACGCTCGTACTCGCTCCTAGGAAGGGACAGCAATACGTCAAGATCGCTATCTGTTGTTGCGGTACCACGCCCATAAGAACCAACATACAGTGAATGTGCCGTCTCGCTGTTGGAACTCCAAAACTCCGAGTTCACAGCCTTGGTAATCCGTTTGTACCTTTTGGAGATCAATTCTCTCTTTGCAGATTCAACGCCAACGATATTCTTCTTAACTCGGTCCATAAGCTCAACAACCTCACAATCTGCTCACCGACAAAACGACAGCCTAGGTCATGCCACATGAATAGCAGCGGCACTAATCCATTGAATCAATTTTACCGCCGAACACCCATGCGAACATAAGTGCTCTTATTAAGGTAATTCATATAAAACGGCTACGCGGCATCGGCAGAAACACCGCCAGAAACAAAAGGGCAGCGACCCCACATCGACTCCGATATCCTACGCCATTTCGCGGTGTTCTTCATCGTTCGAACAAAAGGATATATACGTCAAAAAACGAGACTGCACACGGCAAAAGCCGCTCGGCACATACATAATTAAAGAGATGCGGTTCCGCCGTAGAAGTGGTTCACCGGAGTAAGCATACTCGTCTCGCCCGCACGCTCATAATTGACGCCTGTGTCAGAAGGGCGTGATTTTACTACATCCATCATGCTTGACCCAGAGGTCTTTAACGGAAGCACCGTTACACCTGGGCGGCAAGCGATGCGAAAGCTCCTTAAAAACTGAGACGCGTTCGACCTACACTTAATCATCGAATCGCAGCCAGTCGATCGTCGATTAAAAAGCGGCGACAAGAACCAAAGGAGGGCACATGAAGAGCATTGCCACGCAGAGCTTGACCTATGCAGCAGCCTCGCGGACTTTTCCTGGAAGGTCTCGGTGCCGAGTCTCGAAGAGTCGCAAGGCGGCCTCATGCTGGAGTTGCCACATCGAGCATAGTCAACTATGCGCGGGCGGGACGCCGCTAACGGCCAACGCCCCAACAGTCAGCCACTCCCTCTCCCACAACATTACCCAGAAAGATCGCTGATGTTGACTGGGGTTCCCGTAAAATAAAACCCCAACTAAATATGTGCGGAGTGCCGGCCTGGAGCTGCCTTCGGACCCTATTGTCTGCTCACCGAGAGGCTCCGCTATGAAACGACCCCTTTACTACCTGCTCTGCGCGATCGCGTGCACGTCCATGGTCGGCGCGACGATGCCTATGGCGGCCATTGCGGAGGCGATTCAGCCTCAAGCAACAGCCGAGCAGCAGGCACAAGCCGACGCCACGAGCAGCGGCACAGGCAAGGCCGAAGACGGCACCAACACAAATGCGACAGCGGATACAGTAGAGGACAGCACCGCAACATCCACCGGCACCAGCCAGACCGACACCGCGGACGCCAACGCCACAGACACCGCCATGCCCGGCACCACCGCCGCAACCGGCACCCCCACCCCATCCCTCCGAGCCCAAGCCACCCCCGCGCCCGCCGCGATCTCCGCCACGTCACAAACCGGCTACGCCCACTCCACTACCGCAACCCAAAACGGCGTCACCTTCACCGTCTGGTGGAACGACGCCCCCGCGGGCACCGCGACGACCTTCCACGTAACCCAGGCCGACGGCTCGTCCCAGGCCAAGGCGCGCATGGACGTGCCCACCTACTGGGACGGCGGCGGCCAGGAAAGCGTCTGCGACCCGTCGCGCCAGGCATGGTCCAGCTACCACAGCCTGGGCACCGCGGGCCACGACTTCACCTTCGACTTCACGGCGTCGGGCACGTACCGCATCCACTTCTACTTTATGGACAACGACAGAAACGGCCCCCAAAACGACAAGGGGATCTACTACCTGCGCACCACGGCGGAGGTAACCGTAAACGACGCCGCCCGCCCGAGCGTCGCGCAGATCGTCAACAGCGCCGTGGACCTGTGCAGGCAAGAGACAAACGGCTCGGAATACGACATGGCGCTGTGGCTCCACGACTGGACGCTCGAGCAGCTGGAGTACGACCACAGCCTCAACTGGTACGGAGACCTGGACCAGCACCAAACATCAGCAGCGAACCAGCTATTCAAATAAGCTTCCGCCTGACGTCTTTTGCAGCAGTTCGACAAAACCGATCTGGTTTAACACGTGCTTAATCGCATACGTCTCAACATATCTCATAAGAAGCTCAGTGAGTTCCTTAATGAACCGTTTGAACTCATTCTCGGTCAGATAGCGCTCAAGCATCCAAACCATTCGAATGTAGTTGACGTTTTTGCGCCCACCGACCTTGGCGCAATAAAGCCTCTCATCATGGGCGCAAACATTGCGGAATTTAACGAGGACCTCAATCGAAACCCTCGCGTCATCCACACTGAAAAACCCGAGCTTGTGTGATCCGGTCCTACCCGTCGAGTCCACAATCATTTTGCAAACCGCAGACTTATCCTTGGGCTTCATTAAGTTATAGAAATGTTCGATGTTCCCAAAAGTCAGGTCGTTCACCAGCACCCAAATGGGCACCGCACCATATGAATTTCGGTAATGAGCGATGAAATCTGATTTGCTATTAGATACCCTACGACCCAAAACCGACGTAAGGCCAGCAATCTCTTGCGCGAAATTGGCCCCATTTTTCCCGGCGCTAGCAAATTCATTTTCATCGCAATAATTTGACTGGAGAAGATACGCTTCGGGAGCTCGGTGGGCATTCGAAAAAGCATAGGCGACCGCAGTCTTGATTTTAGCCTCAGCCAAAATCAAATATCGAAACGTAAGAGACCTTAGCTCTCTATCAAAAGTGAACAGAGTATATAAATCCGAAAACGATATGCCCTCAAGATACCGATCTTCGCCAGACTCTCTACTCTTGCCAGTATCGAGAAATGGATCCTTATAGCCATTGACAATTGAGTAGTAGCCCTCACGCATCAGAGTGGGACCAGTATCCTCATCGACATCCAAACCGCGAGATTCAAGAAGTCGAACTTGCTCATCGATAGTCAAAAAGGGCTTATCAGACATACCAACTCCTTAAATGAAGAGAGACGGCCATCCATAAGAACAGCCGTCTCTCCGCAGGACGTAGGCCCGTAGGTTGACTACGTCAATACCGCTATATTTACTTTATCCCCTGGACTCCAAGGGGTCAATTCAAATTAGGAGAGCAGAAATCCTTCATGAACCTGTTCCGACTGCGGCTCGATCACTAAGATGTCCTGCGGAGCAATCGAACCTTCAATAGCCCCATCAACCTCAAGCGAGAGCTGATCAGCATCGGAAAAACCGTCAAGCGCCTTTACAAACTTTGACATAATTGGATCCTGAGCATAAGGCTGGATACGATTAAAATTAAAGGCAAATTTCACCCTGATCGGAATTCCCATTTCCGTCAGCCTCTCACCCGCACCAGGCCCTAAACCGCCCTCCACCGACCACCTAAACGTTTCCCCACCCAAAGTCGCTGAATATTTCGAATAACGGTTGCTCATAGACTCAAGCAGATAGAAACATACATGGTTGCTCCGACGAGGATGTTCGTCTAAATAATGCTTCGCTATCCGAAGAACCGCATCAATCCTGTTTGAATCTAGCCCAACGA
Organism: Collinsella aerofaciens; assembly: GCF_028207065.1. Lineage (GTDB taxonomy): Bacteria > Actinomycetota > Coriobacteriia > Coriobacteriales > Coriobacteriaceae > Collinsella > Collinsella aerofaciens_AR. Next base: position 25,284 of record NZ_JAQLFP010000004.1, on the reverse strand, counting down.
TATCGTATAAACTGCGAAACCGATCAATCGTCTCAGTTTTTGAATATGCTTTGAGTCCCCCGTGCCTTATTTCTTCTTCCGAGAGCACCCTAGTCGCGTGCCACCCCGTAATTTTTTCCCTATTGAAAAGCTCTATGAGTGCGGCTCGACCCCTTCCATCAGAACCGCACAGCTTTCGATAGTCAGAATGCAATCGCATTAAATCGATACGGTTATCGAGATCGTACATATTTCAAGCCCTTCTTTAACGCCATCACACGAGTAGAATTGCTCAAGGCGAGATAGCAACAACACTAAAAAGAATATTTGTCCGCTTGAACACCGCTGTTTATTGCGAGACGGCGCACACGGCGTCGACGGGAAAACCATCGATACAGACAACGCTGTTAGCAATGGCATCCGCGCCTTACATACCCCAAGGCACCTTTAACGGATCAAATCTTGGAAAGGCGATTAACTCACAAAGCGAGCGTTCCAGCTTGGAGCGAACAGCCATAAGTTCGGTTTTAAACCCTTGCAAATCCAATCCCATCTGGTTATTACAGGCTATATCGAGTATTGACCACGAGGAGGAGCAACCGGAAGGATCAGACACAAGCTTCTCCGAAAAGTCGTAGTGCATGAATGCGTTTCGCAAAGGATGAGCGCGCTTAATCCATCTCTTATCTTCTCTCGAAATAAGCCTCTCGACTTCAGACAGAAACCTGTTCGTACAAAGATCAAGCTCCGCATGGGTCCTTGCAAAGGTAGTAAATATCTGAAGAGCCCTTGCGACATGGTCCAAACTCAAACAGGAATACTTAATAAAAACCGCGTCAGTAAAGAATCCTGCTTCAAACAAAACATCAACTGATACAAGCAGCATAAGGAGCTCAGAAAGAAAAAAGAAAATCACGTCGTCCTTGCATCCAATGATTTTTACCTTTTTGACCAAATCTTCGAATCGGCGATCATTCGAACGAGTTTCAAAGGCTGAAACATCAAAAACAGACCGATCTGCATAATACGATTGAGAAAAACGATATAAAAAGCTACCAGAAAACGCCGAATGGTATCCGATTTCATACGGAAAGCTAGTGGCGCTTGAACCGAGAAGCTCCGATGAGTCCTTGGTAAAGAGATGAATGGAAGAAAAGGTTGCATAACAGGGAAGTTCACCGTAATAGGTGATTCCGATATTGTTTCGAAACCTATTGAGAAGCTTTGGAAAGGGACCACCAGAGAATTGCTTATTGAGTTGATCTATTACGGCTCGGGTTTCCGAAAGATAATCATAGAAGCTCATTTTGTTCGAGCTGAGAGACTTTGTCATATGCCGAATACGAGTTACGCGTAGATCTTCTACGGGAATATGAAAACCGAGCTTCTTATTAATGAAAGGAATCGCATCGTGCACAGCAACCGCTACGAACGGAAGCGCCGTGATATCAAGAGCGATTGCCTCATTGGGAAATTGTTCTGCATGTCTCACCATACGACCAATGAATAGGCCCTCGTCGATGATAAGCCGCCAGCTAAACAAATCTCTGGAGTCAAGGTGGATATCTAGCATTGTTTATGAATACCCCGTTTACTATATCTAAGCCCGAAACACCCATCGCAGGCTCCGCCAAATCCGCTTACCCATACGACACCGGCTATCGCCTGGTCCAGAATCTCGGATTTAAACTCTCCTTTTCAATATGCTCGGCAAAGGCGACCCAGCTGCATCTCCATTCCGAGTAAAACGACTCAATCTCTAAAGCAGAATAGTTTTCGCCAATTTTCGAAGGCAAGACTGAGCCATGGGCGATTTCATTTCTTTTGTATTGGAAGTCATCGATATGACTCCAAGCTCTTCCCAAAATTGGCGCGGGGTCCCCCAAATCAAATAAATAACAGATAGTCCTAACCTGGGTCGACTTCATATAGCTCCCGTCATCTGGAAAATAATCAGTGAACTTCAAATCGCGAACACAAGAGTCGAGTAAAGACCGAACGTCCCTGGCGTTACCAATTTTGGTTTTTACATTAGACGCATCAGCATATGACCGAAAGGATGAATTTAAGGCTGCTGCTATAAACCCATCCTGCATGTTTTTCAATTTTCCCCTATAAGAATTGGCCGTCTCAAGAACAGCTCGAACAGTCCCTTTGAGTAGCTGCTCATAGGCCGAAAAAAGAAATACAAAGGAAATACCTTTAGCCGTCTTTACCAGAATATCATCAGGAGAGGGATTCGATTCTCTATCGCCGATCTGTTCGAAAATATTAGCGGACCTCAAAAGCAGCTCAAGTTCCGACATGGACTGTTCAAATAGATCGATCTGAGGTTTAAGGCTCAATGTATCCATGATTCAAAAAAGCCTCTTTTGCATAAGCAATCCGCCCCTTTACCTTAGGAAGCGAATTAGTTGCAGACGTCGTATACCCACGAAAAGCCTTAGAATCGATCCAGTTGTTTTTACTGCACACCTCAAGCTGGGGACATACTCTGAGAGCCTGCGCAGCCCCAACAGAGACTCCCTCAAACACGTTAGCAGGAGTTGATCCCTTTCCGCCCCGCTTCAACCCATTCGGAAAACACCGAGCAAGATAATTCATAACCCGATTGAATTCATCTCTATATTCATCAAGCAGCTCCTCATCGTATTGATTGCCCTTCTCGATAAAGGAGTTAAGGAACTCTTTAACCGAGTGTTTAAAACCCTCTACACCGTTTAAATAAGCAAAAAACCTGAGGACATATTCCTGAAGACTACCATCCGACTGGCGGTTTTTGGGGACAACAACAACAGTTCGAAAATCAGCATTGGATGACAGTTCATTAATTAAATCGAGAAAAACTCCGCGATAGATACAGGATCGCACCTCTTGAGATGTCAATGATATGCCTCCCGTATTCAGGCGCTCAAAGAGGTCGAAACGGACCTGACGATCGCTTTTGTCATTCAGAACCGTTACCTTTATTGGGCGATCGAGAAAAATCGAGCGCATGTCTTCTGGCAAATCCGAAAAGCAGCATCCATTAAGCTCGGGCAGCTTGCTTAATCCCTTAAGACATAGAGGAGCCTTCAAGCCCAACTCCTCGCGCTGTTCCCCTTCAAGAATAAAATTGACAATCGAGAGGCTACGCTGAAGTCCGTCCACAACTTCCCAAACAACAGCCTCATCTGGAGTAGAAGAAGTTGCCATAAATAAATTTGGAACCGGAATTCCCAGCAGAACCGACTCTATAAGGCCAGACTGTCTCTCATCGTCCCACCGAAACTGCCTCTGGTACTCAGGAGCAATATCGATTCTCTTTTTCAAAATCCTTCTTGTTAGCTCATCGCATGTAAGATCGTAAGTATCAAAACTAACTTTCATGCGCTGCGCTTGTAAAGCAGAACGCATGTCTTGAAACGTGGGTTTCATAATGCCCCAAACGTCATCGACCACTAGACCACTTCTGAGTTATTTTACTTTACGAACCGCGTTCACGAAATATCGACTCGCTTATGACAGGGTGGTCGCACGCATCCTCGCCCACAAGCGAGAGGATAGTCGAATCAGCCGCATTCCAGGTTCTTCAACGTCAAGACGATCCACTTCGGATTGGGCACTACGGCAACTATCACGACATCACCCAATCCGGCACGCAGGTTTGAGAAGCCGCCCTTATCTTGACAGCCAACACCCCGGAGCATACGACGCGGCCTGGCGCACGTCAAGCAACGAGAGGACTCGCCATGCCAATAGACGACATCATCTACCTACTGAAGTTCGCTCCCCAAGAGGAGTACATCGACGACCTGATGGGCGCCTCTATATGAACGCCGCCGACTACTACCACGGTTTGCCTGGAGAGCAGGGCGATCCGCTAGAAGCGTCTCTGGCGTACGGCGTGGGCGTCTACGCCCATTGGCCCTTACCGATCTACTGCATGTTCACGGTGCGGGAGAGCGACATCGTTGACAACGCTGTCGTGATTACCAAGCGAATGGTCGAGGAGTTCAGGTGTTCCGACGGCTGGATCGGCATCGTGCGGTACGACCGCTTTGAGCGGCTGCTAAATTGGGATATCGATTCTGGAGACGACATTTCCCTACACGGCTCCGTCCTCTATGGCGCTCCAACCCCTCCCCAACATTCCCCAGAAAGTTCGATGATGTTGACTGGGGTTCCCGTAAAATAAACCCCAATAAAATATGTGCGGAGTGCTGGCCTGGAGCTGCCTTCGGACCCTATTGGCTGCTCACCGAGAGGCTCCGCTATGGAACGACCCCTTTACTACCTGCTCTGCGCGATCGCGTGCATGTCCATGGTCAGCGCGACGATGCCTATGGCAGCCATTGCGGAGGCGATTCAGCCTCAAGCAACAGCCGAGCAGCAGGCACAAGCCGACGCCACGAGCAGCGGCACAGGCAAGGCCGAAGACGGCACCAACACAAATGCGACAGCGGATACAGTAGAGGACAGCACCGCAACATCCACCGGCACCAGCCAGACCGACACCGCGGACGCCAACGCCACAGACACCGCCATGCCCGGCACCACCGCCGCAACCGGCACCCCCACCCCATCCCTCCGAGCCCAAGCCACCCCCGCGCCCGCCGCGATCTCCACCACGTCGCAAACCGGCTACGCCCACTCCGCCACGGCAACCCAAAACGGCGTCACCTTCACCGTCTCGTGGAACGACGCCCCCGCGGGCACCGCGACGACCTTCCACGTAACCCAGGCCGACGGCTCGTCCCAGGCCAAGGCGCGCATGGACGTGCCCACCTAT
>NZ_JAQLFP010000004.1:0-20436 GCF_028207065.1 Collinsella aerofaciens | reverse complement strand
GGGCACCGCGACGACCTTCCACGTAACCCAGGCCGACGGCTCGTCCCAGGCCAAGGCGCGCATGGACGTGCCCACCTATTGGGACGGCGGCGGCCAGGAAAGCGTCTGCGACCCGTCGCGCCCGGCATGGGGCAGCTACAACAGCCTGGGCACCGCGGGCCACGACTTTACCTTTGAATTCACGGCATCGGGCACGTACCGCATCTACTTCTACTTTATGGACAACGACAGAAACGACCCCTAAAACGACAAGGGGATCTACTACCCGCGCACCACGGCGGAGGTAACCGTAAACGATGCCGCCCGCCCGAGCGTCGCGCAGATCGTCAACAGCGCCGTGGGCCTGTGCAGGCAAGAGACAAACGGCTCGGAATACGACATGGCGCTGTGGCTCCACGACTGGACGCTCGACCAGCTGGAGTACGACCACAACCTCAACTGGTGCTCGGCCGAAAGCGGCCTCACGCGCCACCAGGGCACCTGCGAGAGCTACCAGCACATCTACTCCAAGCTCCTTGACGCCGCGGGCATCGCCCGGCACTAACACCCATCAGCCAACACCCCATGAAAACAAATCAATCCGAGCACAACGTCTGATCCCAGATCGTCAGCAAGCCACACTCGAACTCATTTAGAAACAGAGGCCTGAGGCGCCGTACGAACCTTGCTCCTCGGATAATATCAACGAAGTAACACCGAGTGCACGCGCAGATACCGTTTAAAAATATCACCGCCTCAAAGGGTGTAGCGCATTCTCATCAACAACCCTAAGTCCAAACGCTTCAACTGCCTTCTGCCCGAACACCATGCAAACAATCTTCCCGAGACCAACCCTTAGCAACATTACCGCCTCTGCAACAAACGGCGCATTCATTTCCTCATAGTTCATCTTGCGAAAAATCAGGTAAATCAGCAGGTATGCAACGGCGATTATTTGAATCACGAGAGCAGCATTAATGCTATAGGCGTACGGCAAGTTACCCAAGCAGAAATGCAATAGGTTGCCCAAGGCCAAACCATTGAAGCCGCACTCAAAGAAAATACCGTATGCCGGGTCGAAGCAAATCCCAAAGAACATGTATATCAAGTCAAAGATAAAAAGGCAGACAGAGACCTTTACCATTAGGTCCATAGTTTTATCAGGCCATATGAACGCAATGGCATAGCAAATCGAAGTCATCGCGATATTTATAGCAGCATGCTGAGTTGGCGCCAAATAAAGAGAAATCAAATCGAGCAGAACAATCGACGCCACAAAAGTCCAATTCCATGGACTAAAGAATGACATTCGTGAACGCAGAGGATACTCGTCCTTGACATGCGTTCCTAAAATAACTCCGAGATACGCGATGTGAGGCTTTGTGAATTGAACCGATTTACCCTCGTGCTGTCTGACCGTGTTAGATCTAACCGTATCAGACGCCTCTAAACTCCAAGTAATGTAAACAAAAGTGCAGCCAAATAGCATGCAAGATAATGCTAGAGAGGCCGCAAGAGGAAGATAACCCTGAGCAATAAAGGGAATGTAACTAACGTTAAATAAACGGAAAACTCGACAGTTCGCAGCAAGCCAATAGCATCGGGATCAAAAGCCAGAAGCCCAGATAGAAAACGCAGCGGATATCCCAAGGTCACTAAGACCATCGTAGGCAAGCTCATTTTTCGAAGAGCTCTGACTCGCGCCGAGTCGAATGCAATTCCCTCTATAACCTCGCTCGCCTTCGCTGGAATGTTGTCCCCAAAGCATGCCGTGAGAAATTCGTTCCAGCTGATTTCCCCCTTGTCGCGAGCAACCTCATATAAACTTGCCACCAAAAACACCAATGCATAAAACACGATCAATATAAGGGCCAGATATGGGTCTCCAGTTCCATCCGAGTTGGAGGCAATGGTGCAGCAGACAAGACCCGCAACCAGCGCTTTGGCAAAGACGACCAGGCAGCCGATGCGAATAGTTCTAGTTTTGCTATTACCAAGAAGCGGGAGCCTGTTTCTCCCCTCACTTCTTGGGTTACTCCCATCTTGGTCAATTCCCCTAATGTCATTGATTAGATAACGCGCTTGATAGCCACAAAGGTCGACGACCAGCCAAAGAAGGAAAATTCGAAAAACCCATTCTCCCACCGAATATCCTGGTTCAAACAGGGCGGTTCCCAAGGCGGCACCACCTAAATAAAAGAATGTTTTCATCGCGTCGCGCGGACGCGTGTAGACCAATCTTGCAAATTTACCCCTAAATTGCGCGAAATACTTTTTTGGTTGCTGCGCAAGCGGAACTGTACCATCTCCCTCTCCAACACCCTTGCTCGCACCCCTGTCATGTAACCGACGGATTGATGTATAGAGCTCCCTGCTATAGTCCGTACCGACAAAAAAGCCGTACAGCAAATACGACAATGCAGAGAAAACCACGATAGGGAGAAACAGGAATACCCACTTATTATTGACAGTCAGAAGGAGCATTCCCGAAAGCAGCAGGCAGCCGATAACAAGAAAAACCAATGCGCAAGCAAAATGAACGTAGTGCCTACGAGCGCCCTGATTGGTAAGATGGCGCACATTCGATGTGATAAGCCGCGATGACAGCACATTCCAGCCAGGAGGAAAGTCTCCCAGCCCGCTATGTGTGAGTAAAGTAATATTGCGCTCAATCTCTTCCATATAGTGATAGCGAAACATGCGCTCGATACCGATGCTCGAGCAATAAAAACCCGCCACCAAAATGATGCAAGCTGCGATAAAGGCGATCCCTTCGTTTTTGAAAGGGATATCATTTTGACCACTTGAACCAAAACCGCTGGCAACGGAATACAGTATCGCAAGCGCAGCGATGCAGGCAACTAGTGCTTGGACAATATGATCAAGCGAGACGCGCTGATCTTCTCTGGCTTGCTCAAGCTCGAAATACAATCTCTGGAGCTTTTCATCCCGGTTAGTATCGGGGATATCATTCTGAAGCATTGCGATCCCAATATTTGTCAGGTCAATAAAATGAACCAGGATAGTTAATTAACGTCATGCTCCAGACACTGAACGCTTACTTTGATAGTACTACCATCCCTCTCTTGGTTGCCCTAGACAGTGCCTATTTTCGGCAAGCGTTAATACTTGACCATTTTCGTCAACCTTGCAAATCTATACCGCCGATGCGACTCACAACAGTTAACGGTACTCAGACAGACGAGTAATTACTTAGAGCCAATAACTACTCCTATACTCATCGCTGTAATCCCACGAATGACTAATAAGAACGTGATAATCAAGAAGACTCATACAGCGCTCCCTTCCATGACGTTTGGAGTCTCATTAATTCGCCATTAAGCGAATTAATGAGACTCCAATCACTCTTTAACAACTTGAAAAACAGACTGTTAACGTCATGCTCCAGGCGGTGAACGCCTGAAGTAATAGTACTCCCCCAACACTTTAGAAGAAGGCCCCTGGCTAGCTTTTTCGTCAAACGGTATTCGACAATCGAACTGTCCAAGTGCCGCATAGCATTTGCTCGCTTGAACACTGCCGAATTTCGCGAATCGCCATCGCCTGGACAACCAAAATCAGAAGCGTTCCAAGCTCAGCATCACATGGGATTCAACCGACAAAAAGACACCAGCGTCTCTGCAAACACCGGTGCCCGGCGCAATAAAATGATGCTAATTCAGGCCAAGGCTCAATTATCGAAAACGAACAGTCCGTCTTCGCGAAGGAATTTCTGACTCTTTCGAGCGATCCCGATGCGAATCATGGAAAGGAAACAGGCTTCGAGTGATAACCCAAAGGATTCCAATAATTTCGACAAGGCTCGTCCCAAGAACACCAAATATAACCTCAGAAGGAACCGTAATTTTCCTAACCAGGTTAACCACGATATAGGCAGCGATCAAGGCGTCGCAAACAAAAATTTGGAATCCAACAAAGCGCAACGACCAGGTCGCCACGGTCTTGCGGATATTATTTGGCTCTGTTAGACCACATTTGACACGATCGGCTGTTCGTCGAACCGGGAAATAATCGGGCTATCCCCGCCCATCGCGGTCCCCGCCCTCCCCGTCAGCCTTCCCCGAAGATCCCAGCCTGACGTCGAAGGGCAGGCCGCCCTCGCGGATCACCGCCCTGAGGAATATGTTCATGGCGCCCGACATGGAGAGCCCAAGCTCGTCGAGCACGGCCACGGCCTCCCTTTTGACCTCGGGATCGATTCTTATCGTGGTGGCCGGGACGTTCGATGCCATTGCCGCTCCTTCCGCGGTCGCTGCTCCGTGGCCACCATTTTAATTCGCTAGGCCGCCCGCCCGTCCCAGTAGTCCATGAGGGGAGGCTCGAGGCCGAACATGCCGCGGACGCGGGTCGGGCAGGAGCCGTTGGCGAGCTGGCGGGCGACCGTGGACTCCGCCGCGCGCGAGCCCGCCGCCATGAAGGTGCGGCACCAGCGGAACCAGTCGAGGTAGGCCCCCAGGTGCTTGGTGGACACTCCCCTGAAGCGGGCCATGAACGAGTCGAGGAGCGAATGGACGGCGTTGATGCGGTTGATGGTGCCCTCCGAACGGTCCTTGGAATCATAGGACTCATGCGAGGCGACCTTCAGGCCGCGCAGCACGTCGATGTATGCGGCCGCCTTGTCCGTGGCGACGACCGCGCCCGCGCCGATGCGGTCGCGGAGGGCCTCCGCCGCACGCTTGCGCGAGACAACGCCGCGGCCCGAGACCTCGAAGAAGGTGGCGTCCGTGTCGCTGACGCCCGTCATGACGCAGATCTGCTCGCGGGAGAGGCCGCGCCTGCGGACCTGCTTGCCGCGGTGGCGAGCCTTTCTCGGCAGGGTGAAGGAGCCCTTTGAATGGTTGCCCTTGAAGGACTCGGGGAAGTACGTCTCGTCGAGCTCGCAGGCCTGCCCCCGCCCCACATGGAACGCGGGCGAGTATTCCCTCAGGCACTCGATGAGCCTGTGGCGCATGGTCCAGGCGGTCTTGAGGCAGACGCCGCAGCGGCCGGCGCACTCGCGGAGAGGGAGCATGAGGGCGAAGCACTCGGCATAGGCCATCCAGGTCTCGCGGGGCAGCTTGCTCGTGCCGAGGATCCGGTCGGTGGAACCGGAGAACGTCCTGCCGCAGTCGCGGCAGAGGTAGCGCTGCTCACCGTTCCCGGACTTGCCCTTCTTGACGATAGCGACCGAGCCGCAGCGGGGGCAGCGCTCCACCTCATAGCCGTCTCCCGCCGCATCGTCGAACATGGCGGCGCGGACGACGTCCCCGACCAGCTCGACGGCTTTACGGCGCTCGGTCCTGCTGAGCTTCGCCAGGCTCTTCTTGAGGGTGATGACCAGGTCGTCTGCATCCATGGCCGCTCCTTCGACGTTAATTGAAGGGTACCGCCTCGCGCCGCTGGCGGTACAGGTACGCTTTCCTTCGATAAAGAGCCAAACTCATCGTAAAAAACAGGCGACATTTTCAAGCCGCAATAAGTTCGAGACTGTAGTTAATCGGTATATGTGCATCAGCTCTCATTATTTATGCTCTAACAAAGACAGGTCTACGATTTGCCCCCGACATGACTCTTAAAGCAAAAAATCGATTCTGAGGGAAAGATAAAAATGCGATCAGACAATGCAGGCATCTCGTCATCGCTCGCACCTCCCCGAGTTAATAATTTTTCCTTAAGCTCCTTAGAAAAGCGCCGAAAAGAAGCAGGGCTCCTCCTAGCAAGCAAAGCAGAAGTAGATGCTATAAGAATAAATCTTTTAGCATCTTTCTTAAGCAAGCCAACCGCCTCTTCCCACCAACGGGTATCCGTTTCTCCTAAAGAAAGCCCAAATATAATAAGAATCTGAGCACCGGAGATAAGCCCGGAAGCTCGCCGATCATCAACAGAACCAAATAACTTCTGGATCTCCCCCTTAACGAAGGTGGCGGTAATGTCCTCATTTGAAGACAATAGTTCTGACTTGATCTGAGACGCATCGTTGACGCCACAAACAGCCTCGCGTTCAAGAGATCCATGAGCGTGAGCAAAATTGGACACTTGAATTGCAGATACAGCCCCACTACCCTCTGGAGCGGCATGCTGTCCAGTTCCAAACTCTTTAAACAATAGAGGCAGCAATGAGGTGTAGTTAAATGAGACTAACGAAACATCGGTTGAATAATTAATAGGATACGCCTCTCTGATTCGTTGCCTCTCGAGAGGCTGAAGCGCTGCATACCAATATCCAATAGATTCTAAAACAGAATCCGAGTTAGCTTTAATAAACTCTTCAGTGACCTTTGCGTCTTCAGCCGCAATAAAGTCAACCAACTCGATGTCAATAGCTTCTTTACAATCAAGGGCGGCTTCTATTGCATCTTCATCAAGATCTTCAAGAAAAATCGTATACTCCCCTAGTTTTTTCTCAAAATCTGCCCAATTATGAGGTCCTTCATATGAAATCTGCCTAGCCAGGTCACCCACCGGACCATTGTCCAAGGCATGGTTGCTAGAGAAATAATCCATAAACCTAGTGGTACTCGTCTTCAAGCCCGAAGACAAATCAAATCCACTTCCAACCATAATCGTAATAGACAGCGTGCTCATGGCGCCAACTTCCCTGATAGCCCGACATTAATACCCTAACAATTGTATGGATCCAAGAGCCTTGTTAGCGCCGGAATAATTTAGCCAAATATAGTCGGCCGAGATTGACCAATCCCGGCCGACCCATTTTAGCCAACACGCCCGCATCTATGACTTTCCTATCGCTTTCCTACATCCCCTCGGGCTGGATCCCCCTCACCTTCACCGCCTGGGGGACCGCCTCCACCGAGTAGGTGTCTAGCCCCCTGCCGCGGTAGCTCGGGCCCCGCATCACGAACACCGACGCCTTGTCGAACAGCCTGTCCAGGGCGCAGAGCAGCGTCTCGTCCCCCGTGAAGAACTCGTCCCACCCGCTCGGGGCGATATTGCTCGTGAGGACCATCGCGTTCGGCCCCTCCTTCTCGTAGCGCCTGTCGACGACGTCGAAGAACAGGTCGGTGCACGGCCTGTCGTAGACGCATCTGCCCACCTCGTCCACGATGAGGCACGACGGCTTGACGAGCGAGGGGACGACCCGCGAGGTGTTTCCCCGCTGGACGGCCTTCTGGAACCTGTCCCTGAGCTCGGTCGCCTTGATGTAGTAGGTCTTGAGCCCCCGCATGCAGCACTCGCGCCCGTAGGCCTGCGCGAGGTGCGTCTTCCCGATGCCCCCGGGCCCGACGAAGGCTGAGTCCCGTCCTCCTGCAGAACTCCGCGAGGTTGCATGCCTGCGGGTCGAACCCGTCGCCCTCCTCCGCGGCCATCTCCCGGAGCGCCGCGTCTATAATCTCCTGTAGGTCATCGTGTCTCTCGTTCACCTCAATGGTCCTCCTAACGCCGGCGTGTTGGCACCACCAGCGTAGTGGCGGCGGAGAGGCGCGATGGCCATTATTCGGTGACCGGAACTGGTCAAAATCGTCTGACTATTAGTGGCTAAAATCGCCCGGCGCTAACACGAGCGCGAGAACGGTGCGCGACGGGTTCGCCGAGACGCTTGCCTACACGGAATTCCCGCCGGAGCACGGGCGCCGGATCAGGACGAACAACGGGATCGAGCGCATCAACCGCGAGATCAGGAGGAGGACGAGGGTCGTCGGAACCTTCCCGGACGGCAACTCGGCCCTCATGCTGGTGACGGCGAGGCTGAAGTACATAGTGGAGCACGAATGGGGCAAGAGGAGGTACCTGGACATGTCGATGCTGGAGGAGATGGACGAGGTGAGCAAGAAGGCGGAGGGCTAGAACAAGCCGGGGCCGAGGCCGCTGCGATCAATTTGCGAAAGAATCTTAACGGTACCTTGTTGCAAGCAGTCCGCCCCTCGGCGCTGCCGCATGCTGACCTTGCTCATATCGACATAAATCGCGTTGTGCAAACCTCGAACATCTGCGCAGATACTGGGAAAGCTTACGCCGCCCAAGTTAAAACTCGCGAAATATCACGAGGCAGCAACAATCCCCAAATATATACACGAAGGGTACGCAAGTAAAACCGCGCACCCCTAGTAACAACTATTCAAACTTCAGTCAAGAATATAAGCAACTAGATAATCTGCATATTAAGCGCCGGATTCCAAGTTCGCTTTTTACACCATTCGATTACGTCCTCGGTGCGATCTCCAAAGAATGGCCCATTGGCATATTGATAAAACACTGATCCAGGACCGTCTATATTCATCTCAACAATTACCGGTTCACCATCACTGCGAATAGCGACATCAAATGCAACTAAACCAAAATGATGCATTTGTTTATGAAGCTCCCTGCAGCAATTAACGGCTTTGTCAAAACCGGGCACCCTTTCTTCCCCCTGAATTCCAAGCTCGCTAAGAGGGATGCGATCACCATCCTGATTGCAGAAAAAGCCCCTCAGGCAACCGTCACCACTCAAGCCAGCGACCCTAGCAATTTCAACGCCTTCAACATGAGCCATATCTGTAACGCTGCCCGCTACTCCAAAGCGAATTGTAGCATTTGCAAGAAAAGCATCTCCGTTAAGACAAACCGTATTCATTCTGATGATGTTTACTGAAGAAGGGTTAAAAGACGACAGCAAATCCGCCTGTTCAATAAGCTCCTGAACGACAAAGTTGCCGCCACAGTCAGCAAGCCTCGTCTTAAGATCTTCCGGACTATTGATATCTGTTAATTCAAGCCTGAAAGCCCCGATACCCTGATAAGAGCCCAATGACGGTTTCACGAAGGCTGCTGTCATATCTCTGACAGCCTGGTAAGCGTTCTCCCACGATATAAAAGAAAGATCCTTATCAACTAGCCTTCCCCCGACACGGGCAAACCGCAGAGCCGGAAACGGAAACTCTGGAAATCTCTTGGCGTAATATGATTTGTCTTCCCATGCCTCTGAAAGGGCAAGATCAGATAGTCTCGGAAGCAGATCCAGATAAAACACGTCGCCGGGCATATAACGTGGATCAAACTCACCGTTTACCGCCTTGTAGTGCTCATGCCACTCATAGTTAGGTTTAGACCAGACCCCCCCCCCAGACTGCTTCAACTTCTTTTCTTTCCGCAGAGGTAAGAGCGATCCGTTTATTTGGAGCCGCCCAATGAGCCCGACGTCTCGATCTCAACAATTCGATTGCAATGGATTTAATTGACATAAAAAATTCCTTTCTATAAAACTATAAGCGCTTCTTCGTCTTTATTAGGGGGTCCAAAAGACCAAAAGCCCTTTCACGAAAGACGCATAAGCAAACGAGCGCAGCAGCAACAACGCCAACTCGCAGCCACAGAAATCCAAATAGCAGCTGTGTAATTACGATGAGACAGACACACCCGAACGTAAACGTCATAAGGCTCGCCAAAGATAAAGGGTAGTCGCCACTCATATGAACTACCATGGCGCGACGACAAAGATAGAGGTGCCCGAGCACAAGCAACGTATAGCATGCCAAGGTTACATAGCTAGCGGCTATGTAACCAAAAATTGGAACAAGCCAAGAGCTAACAACATAATTAAAGATAGCGATGAGTATGGAGACGATAGGAATAGGAACCGTTTCCTCAAAGTAATACTCAACTGTAATAAGAATGCTATATAGCATGATTAAAACCGTACTCGCGGCAATCGGCGCAATAGCATAGACGCCGCCTTGGTATTCTTCTGGAGCAAAGAGCCGCATGACTTCGGGCGAAAATAAAGTGATTAGCCAACAAGAGCCTCCGACCAATGCAATAAGAAGCGCGCCGACACTTGTTGATCTAAAGCCTTTAGTGCCCATGCCTTGATAAAACCAAGGACGATAGGCTTGTTCGAGGGCAGAATAAATAAACATCGTCACGGAGCCCACGGAGAAAGCGACGGAATAAATAGCAGCCTGCGACTCACCTACGGTTCCGGAGATAATCACCCTGTTGAGCTGCTGCAGTGCAAGGGTGGCAAACATCGAAGGAATGAGCGGGAGATTAAATCTAAGTGCGTAAATCCAATATTCCTTGTTAAAGAGCTTGCAACTTTTACGCAAAATCGAGAAAAGAGGAATTGCATAAACCAGGCTCATAACAACAACTTGACACACAAGTGCTGCAGCAGCCTTATCGTCAGCAAGAAGAATGACAGGAACGGAGACGACGGGAACAGCAAGGGTCAAAACAAGAGTTAGAGCCACAACGCCTTTGTAACGAAACTCATATCGCAGACGTTCAGCCCAAAACTCATAGCTCGGGCTAATAAGACAGCGAACGAAAATAAGGAATACAAGGGGTGCAGATAGACCGAGGGCTTCGGTCCAAAAACTCGGGAACAAAAGAAAGGACGCTGTAAAAATGAGAGTTGAGACCCCTGAAAGTCCCAACATGGCAGAGGAAAAACCGTCTCTATCTTCTTTGTACTTGAGCATGCCATTGTTGAAAACATAGTTAGCGAGTCCAAGAGAGGTGAACACAAACAGCATTGTGTACCACGACTGGAACACAGTGTATGTGCCGTACGCTGTCGAATCCATAATGCGCGTGTAAAGAGGCACCACAACAACGCCAATGGCCTTCTGAAGGATACCACAAACTGCATACCAAACTGAAGCCTTTGCCGCAAGGGAAAGGTCTTTGTATTTACTTTTCAATGTCCCCAAACTAAGACTCATTCGTTACCCTTCGCAGCAACTATCGTTTATTAGTATTTATCCGGTCTTTCATTCCGTGGTACAGGTTGGCCCCAAATGCATGGAACCTTTCCCAATTACGCTTGAATTTGTTGTCGCATACAGAAGCAAGATCATCTGAAAGCACCCAACGGGCAGTCACGGGGAGAGTAATGCCTCGGTCCCTAACAGCTGCAGCAATGTCGTAATAGAACTCTGGGTAAACCAGTCTGAACACATGTTCCATTCTCCACATGAGAATAGCAAACTGTAGGGATGTATAGGTAAAGCCAAATTCTCTCGGATTGCCGCCTGATGCCAGGATCTCCATAATCGTCCTAGCACATTTCTCGCAGCGACAGCAGTTTTTACCTGATTGTACGTGATAACAGACTCGAAGACTCACCTGTGCTGCAATGCCCTTAGCATACTGCACGATTGTATCGACCTTATCCTGCCTGGTCAGTTCGTAGCCATCATGAAATGCTCGACAATCCGCTACGGCAAAATAGTTATCAATGGTAGGGTCAGATGCACATACATAAGGCTTATCCATCTCCGTATTAGAGCTTGCTATGTAAATTCGGGGCGCTTTGCAAGCATATGCAAGAGGAGCAGCGAGTCCAATAATTCCGATACCGTGCTGCAAGCTGTACCACCAGTGATAGTCGCATGCAGTCATTGTCGGAGACGCATCAAGGATTCTATAGTTGATCAGATTTCTAAAATTGCTCCTGACATAGGAGTAACTCAAACCGTAGTCTCTGGAAACAGAAGCGGAATGCTCGTCAACCTTCTTCCAGCCCGACGGGTTCTCACAGTCGACATCGGCACCCCAAACAGTGACAAGATGGGGCTTCTCGGCTGAATGGCGCGCAAGCGTACACCATGCGTCAACGCCACCGGAGAACAAGGAGAGTGGTGACCCAATTTCCCCATCACAATGATTGTCAACCACACGATTGACAGCAAGAGAGCCTTTAAGGATTAGGTCGCAGGCCATGTTGTCGTAACCGCGCTTAATATGTGGCACTGCTTCATAGAACGTCTTGTCGATCGAGTCGACACGAAGCTCACAGTCAAATACCCAGGCGAAAGGCAGTAGGTTTGCAACAGCGGGTATTACGGCAATAGACTCAGGGACCTCGCCCGCATCGGGACATTCAAACCAAAACTCATCAGTCCGAAAGAACGGTTTAAGTTTTTCGGGCACTGAGAACGGTATGGAATATCGATAGCCATCCAAGACTGGCCCGCCAATAGAAATGATATTAAAACTAGTATCGCTGTTCACAGATGCAGTCATCAATGCGCCCCTCCTTGCTATTAACGAAACTGACCTAAGAAGCGCTCAATTTCGTCAATGGGTATCCGAATATCCGTTGTGCTCTCTCCGCAAATCCAATCCTCCAGCTTATCAATCTCATCACGCTCTAGAACTGGGATGTTAAAGTCTTTGTGCATCTCGCGAGCACGGTTATCGATTGCGATTATTAATGAACGTCTGCCGTGTTGGAGCGCTCGGATACCACCATGGAGCCTAGTGCCAACGTAATCCGTGTCTTCTTGATCGAGGGCTGCGTCAAAGGCATCGAGGGTCGAGGGTATAACCTCACACTTAGCGTAAGAGGGTAAGCTGGTTACATAGCCGCGATCCCCGTTGCCCTGCAGCCACAAAGAAACCTTCTCGTATTTACTCAGCAACGTAGAGAGCATCTGCTCATCGTGCTCAGGGTCCTGGTTGTAATCCGTCAACGTGGCAACAACGTTTCCAGCCTTCGTCTTGGGAAGTCTCGCGCAATAATCAGGCGTAAAGCCCCACATGGTCGCGCATCCCGTGTTTAGGACATTGGTAATGCCCATCTCCTCAAGCTTCTTCTTCGCATATTCATCCCTTACCGAGTGTAAATAATGGTCGCTCAGCAACCTACGGTAAAGCAACTTAGAGTAAGGATCGATGCGCTTCTCATACGTATGCCAGCCGCATCCAACAAGCACAGCATCATTGACCTGAAACGTATCAAATAGCGAAACGTCCCACTGTCTAAAGCCAAAGAGCATTCCCGACTTAAGCAAATTGGAGCCAAGCACGAAAGTCAGCTTAGAGTCATTGAGATATCTCTTGTAGCGAAATGACATTTTTTGATGAGACGAGACGTGAAGAACAAACTCATCTTTGAACAGCGGTTGAAGCCATTTACACGCACTATCGGAGATAATTTCATCTCCGATATTTTGACTTGCGAGGGCAGGGTCAAACAAAACAACTTGGTCTTTATGACTGCGTCCAAAAATATTATTCATTGATAAGCTCTCTTTCGAAATCAAGTAAGTGTTTAGCACGCTTGCCTAACGCGCTCTTTATTCACGATTGAAGCAATCACAAGTGCGTAAAATGGCCCGTAGAAGTTAAAGAAGGAAGCGTCTGCTGTACTGAGGATAAGTAGATATAGCGGAATCATTCCGTACGCAGCGAAGCGAACGTTTCCCCGTTTTGCATCATGAGAAATAGATTTGAACAATTCGACGAGAAGGACCACCAAAGCAATCATTCCCAAAAAGCCAAACTGCGCAATAACGGCAGGCCAAAATGAATCCGATACAAAGCAAGGGTTGGTAGGCCAAAGCCCCCACACAGTATTAAGACCATATTCAAAATACAACGGTGAGTAATAAACGCCTGACATATACGTCGCAAAGGTGGCGAAACCAGAACCCAGAGGAAAAAGCCTAAGTGCAATATTCAGCCCATCCTGCATAAGAAGAGCGCGTGCGCTAGCTGCATCGAAGAAGTACATCTGGATTTGATCCATCGCCAAAAGGGCGGCACCGAAGCCCAAAAACAGAAAAATTAACTTAGATGGTTTTCTATCGTCACGCTTCGCCATTCCGTAAAACAGAAAGAATATTACAACGAAAGCAAAGGCAATGGCCTTGGCTCTTTGCGATGCCAGCAGCAGAATGCAAGCAGTTAGGATCCAAAACCGATTTGGCCTCGAGTCCACAAACATAAGCGCAATGAAACCGACGCAGTAGGCAACCAAATTTGTCGGATGGCTAAACACAAACTGATAGCAAGGAATCCCGAACATCACTCTGCCCGATCCCATTTGCACGATTCCGGCAGTATGAAATACGAGACCGATAAGAGCCGCAGCAAGAAATACCTTTCCAATAAATTGGAATGCCCTTAAGCAGCCCTCCCTGCCGCTCAAGACGATTCTCGCCGACAAATACGAAACGAAAATCTTCACACAGGTAAACAGATCGACTGCAATTGCAAGAAAACTGTTCTGATATCCATGCGCAACATTACCGATCAAACCAAGAACGCAAATCAAAGTAAGGCAAACAACCGCATGCCTCTCGTGAACACCAGTCAAGTTCTTTTTACCTGAAAGCAATGCCCAAGTAGCCAAAAGAATCGCCGCGAATTCATCGGCATAAGAGAAGATGCCACCAAACGCATAGTCAAAAATGGGAGCGAGCAACAAGCCCAAAAAAAGAAACACAACAGCAATATCGGAGAGTAAGGGCGACTTATCACAGGAGTTTGCCATCATACCTCCCCAAGAACATCATCGTAAATGCCTTTCAACTTTTCGCTGTAAGGACCAAAGGAATGTCGATAGGCGCGCTCCTTACTGACAGCGCCCATAGCGGCAAGCCTTTCTGGTGCACTCAAGACATCCACAATCGAATTAGCGATCCCGGCTGCGTCACCAGGAATACATAAGAATCCGTTCTGTTTATTAGTAACAAGCTGCGGTAGACCTCCGACTTCGGTCGCCACAATCGGAAGCCCCAAACCCATTGCTTCGAGAACACACATTGGCATACCTTCTCCATAAGAAGGTAAAAGGAAGAGAGAGGCACGCTTTAGCATTTGAATCTTTTTGAAATTATCAACCCAACCGACAAGCTCAACCTGCCGTTCAATCCCGCGTCTGCGGACTTCGCGCGCGAGCTCATCCTTCATACTCCCATCACCACAGATAAGAAAATGCGAGTCGGGAACCCTCTCGAGAACAGACTCGCAGATGTCGGGGAGCAAATCACAGCCCTTGATCCGCTCGAGCCTACTCATAAATACAATCGTTTTAGCATTCCAGTCAGGCCAGAAACTCTCTTCGTAGACAGGAGTGAAATTCTCGAGAACGACCACACGCTCCGCAGGAACAACACTCGTAAGACAGTCTCGCCATTCATCAGACAAGACAACAATCCTGTTGCAAAGGCCATAAACACTTGCGATAGCTTTTTTCTTACTTTGCGAAGCACTGAAGTAAAACTCTTTCCAATCGTCTGCATGAATTAAATTGACGATAGGAACACCCTTTCTGGATGCAAGCTTTATAAAGGGGATAGACCTATTGAAGCTGGCACCGAAAGCCGAGTGGATGTGAAGCAAATCATAGTTATCCTTATTAAGGGAATTGAGACATTTGCAGTAAGCCTTTCCCGCTACAGCAATTTTTCCAGCAGTCCCAAGGTCGGCATGAGTGACGATATGTTCAAACACATAGCCCTCGGGACGCACGGACTCAACGTACCCCTTCACAACGGTTCCCACGCCGCCCTTAGAAGCTGGGCTTGTGCCCAGCATGCATACTCTTCTGACGCCCATTCCTATAGCTTTCTCCACACCATCTTGTTCACGATTCCTGTGTAGCTCTGGATAAGCTTGACCACTTTGGCCGCCACATTGCGATCGGCGTAGGCAGGCACCTCCACGCCGTCATCGCCGTTGGCATGCATTGCAACGGCAAGATCAACGGCCTGCAGCACCTGCTTTGAAGTGATGGAGCCCACGCAGAACACGCCGGCGTCCATGGCCTCGGGACGCTCGGTCGAAGTGCGTACGGAGACCGCAGGAAACTTGAAGTACGAGGCCTCCTCGGGAAGGGTCCCCGAGTCCGAGACAACGCACAGGGAGTTCCTCTGCAGCTGGTTGTAATCGAAGAAACCTAGTGGCTTGTGCTGAATGACACGGCTGTCGAACTTGAAGCCACGACGCTCGATCATCTTGGCACTGCGCGGATGGCAGCTATAGAGAACGGGAACGTCGTACTTCTCTGCCATCGCGTTCACGGCGCCCATAAGGCTGAAGAAGTTCTCCTCGATGTCGATGTTCTCCTCACGGTGTGCGGAAAGCAGAATATATCTCCCGGGCTCAAGGCCCAGGTCGTTCAGAACGGTCGACGCTTCGATATTCGGCAGCACCCGATCCAGCACCTCGGCCATGGGGCTGCCCACGACATAGGTGTTCTCGGGTTTGACGCCGGTATCCAGAATGTAGCGGCGCGCGTGCTCGGAGTAGCACAGGTTCACATCGCTCGTTACGTCAACGATGCGGCGGATGACCTCCTCGGGCAGGTTCTCGTCCTTGCAGCGGTTTCCAGCTTCCATGTGGAACACGGGGATCTTCAGACGTTTGGCGGAAATCACACACAGGCAGGAGTTCGTGTCGCCCAACACCAGCACGGCATCAGGGCGTTCCGTAGCAAACAGCTCGTAGCTCTTAGAGATGACGTTGCCCATCGTCTGACCGAGGTCCTCACCGACCACGCCCAGGTAGTTATCCGGCTCGCGGATACCCAGGTCGTCGAAGAACACCTTGTTCAGTTCGTAGTCGTAGTTCTGACCCGTATGAACGATTGAGAGGTCGAAGTACTCGTCGGCCTTACGCACGACCTCGGACAGCTTGATGATTTCAGGGCGTGTGCCCATGACGACCATAAGATTCAGCTTGCTCATATCTATATCACCTCGTAGTGGGGGTAGAGTTCCCTGTGCTCCCTTATCCATCCTGCCATCTCGCGGGCCTGCTCCGGATAGGACTTCGGACGGTAGCCCGGCTCGAAGTTTGTTCGCACGAGTGTCTTGTCCAGCTGCAATTCCGCGTCGGGCATTATCTCGATGGCGCCGCCGCGCAGCTCACGGTTAAACAGCTGCAGCAGATCGTACTTGTTGATTGAGCCCTCGGGCACCATGTTCACGAGCCCATGGACGTTCTCGCCCGCCTCATACTCCATCGCCTTGGCGAGCTCGAGCGTGGTAAGGCCCGTCCAGATGGCACCCGTGAAGCCCTTAACCGGACCGGGCTGCCCCATGAACCAGTTGAGCAGCCCGATGCCGCCGGGGTTCATATCGGGCCCCACGATCGAGTTGCGGAACGTCAGGTTCTTGCCGTCGAAAAGCTCGCCGGCCGCCTTGGTCCGGTCGTAGGCGCTCTCGCCGTCCGGTTCGCTCTTCTCTGTATAGGGCCCGGTGTTCCCCGCGAACACGCAGTCGGTGCTCATGTGGAACACGCGAGTCCGCCTGTTTTCGGTCATGCCGGCCAGGACATGCGGAAGCTCGCCATTTATCCAGCCGGCGTCGGGATTGGTTTCGGCGGCCTTGTTCAGCACTCCAATGCAGTTCACGACAACATCGAAGTCACCCTCATCGATTGAGTCCTGCAAAAGTTTCCCGTCCCGAATGTCACCTAGGACCTGGCTGTCGAGAAATGGCACGCCGCGGCGGCTGAAGCCGACCACCGTATGTCCGCGCTCCTTTAGGTAAAGCGAGATAAGGTGACCGGCCATCCCCGTGGCGCCCAGAACCAGGAAGCGCACGCCTACTGCACCGCCTCTGCCTCACGGCCCTCAAGTGCCAGCTGCACGTACTCGGCGGTCTTGATCTTGTCGATCGTGCCCACCACGTCCAGGCGCCTCGTGTTATGGGACGTATAGGGCTCGTCGGCCTGGGTGTGCACCTCGCCCTCCACGAAGAACTTGTCGTAGTTCAGGTCGCGCGTGTCGGCGTGCACGCGGAAGTACTCGCCCATGTCCTCGGCGCGCAGGCGCTCCTCGCGGGTCATGAGCGTCTCGTAGAGCTTCTCGCCGTGGCGGGTGCCGATCACCTGGGTGCCCACGCGGCCGAAGACCTCCTGAACGGCCTCGGCGAGGTCGCCGATCGTGGAGGCGGGGGCCTTCTGGATGAACAGGTCGCCGGGGTTGGCGTGCTCGAAGGCGAACTGCACCAGGTCGACGGCCTCGTCCAGGTTCATCAGGAAGCGGGTCATGTTGGGGTCGGTGACCGTCAGCGGCTCGCCCTTGCGGATGCGGTCGATGAACAGCGGGATAACGCTGCCGCGCGAGCACATGACGTTGCCGTAGCGGGTGCAGCAGATGGTGGTGCGTCCGGCGCCGTTACGGGCGTTGGCGTAGATGATGGACTCCATCATGGCCTTGGACTTGCCCATGGCGTTGATGGGGTAGGCCGCCTTGTCGGTCGACAGGCACACGACCTTTTCGACACCCTCCGCGATGGCGGCGTGCAGCACGTTGTCGGTGCCGATGACGTTGGTCTTCACGGCCTCCATGGGGAAGAACTCGCAGGAGGGCACCTGCTTCAAGGCGGCGGCGTGGAAGATGTAGTCCACGCCGTGCATGGCATCGCGGACAGACTGGGCGTCGCGGACGTCGCCGATGAAGAAGCGCACCTTGGAGGCGAGATCGGGGGACTTCTCCTGCAGGCGGTGGCGCATGTCGTCCTGCTTCTTCTCGTCGCGGGAGAAGATGCGGATCTCTGCCAGGTCGGTGTTCATGAAGTGCTTGAGCACGGTGTTACCGAACGAGCCCGTGCCGCCCGTGATCATGAGTGTTTTGCCGGTGAAGTAACTTTTGTTTTGCATGCGAATTAACTATCCCTTCCAGCCGATGTCGCGATTAGCAGCGACTCGATCTCGTCCATATATCTGTCCTTGGTGAAGTTGGCCCGAAAATAAGCCCTTCCCGATTCGCCGCGGCCTTCGTAGGCCGCGCGGTTGTCGATGAAATCCTCAAGGAGGGAGGCGAGTCCCGCGGAATCGCCGGCAGGAACAGACCTGCCGCAACCCGAATCTCGGATGACCTCCGCAGCCGAACCGTCAATAGCGGCAAGAATGGGCTTGCCAGCGGCCATGTAGCCCTGCAGCCTGCTGGGCAGCGTCGAGCTGATCCAGGGTGCTCCCGGAACCCGGAGCGTTAGGAGGCAGCAATCCGCCATACGGTAGAAGCTAGGCATTTCCTCGAAAGGATGACGGCCATGGAAAATCACCTTTTCGCTGAGCCCGTTGGTGGCCACATAACGCTCACAGGCCTCAATTACGGAGCCAGTACCCACGACATGTAGCTCAAAATCGTCCCTAGACTTGATTCGGTTGACGGCATCGAGCACGCATGGCATATCCTGCAGCCGCCCTATGTTGCCCATAACCATGAACCGAGCCTTTGGCGCGGGCGTGGGGCGCAGATCCATATCGAGATAGCTGTCGTCGGCGTATTGCGGGACGTATTTCAGGCGCGCGCGCTCGAAACCATGTACCTTCTCGAAGCAATCAACATACGCACTCGAGTTCGTCGCCACGAAGTCGG
The DNA here is from genome assembly GCF_028207065.1 of Collinsella aerofaciens. Lineage (GTDB taxonomy): Bacteria > Actinomycetota > Coriobacteriia > Coriobacteriales > Coriobacteriaceae > Collinsella > Collinsella aerofaciens_AR. The sequence goes on along the minus strand of NZ_JAQLFP010000004.1, from coordinate 1,397 downwards.
CCTCGCGGTAAATGGCGGTGCTAACAAACTTAACGAGAGGCAACACGAACGAAAGCGCCCTTGGAAGCATTGCCATAACGGCATCGGGCCAGATGTCTGCACAATACAGAAACGCAGGGCAGCAAGATTTTCTCTTGGCGTCTTTCATGGGCGCCGCCATAAGAACTGGCGTTATCTGGTATGCAAAAACGACATCGAAGTCGCCCGGGAGCTCCTTAGCCTTCTTCTTAGCTTTCAGCATGTAGCTAAAATAGTTTCGCGCCAAGCCAACAATACCGTTCTTGCGCGGCATCTCTTCTACGCGCACAATATGAACGCCGTTGCGCTCCTGTATGCGGTTTTTTCCATCAAGGTAATCATCGGGAATAACGCCCGTGGGATAGTTGGGAACACCAACGAGCGCAGTCACATCGTGACCGCGCCTAGCAAGCTCCTCGCACACCTCGGTAATCTGAAATTGCTCGGGCCAGTAGTGTTGGCAAATAACCAGGATCTTAAGCGGGCGAGAGTTGCACAAAGGACGAGAACCATGCATGCTTAGCACGCCCCGCTTCCGGTCAGGACCTCTATAACGGTGAGAACAACAATCTTCATATCGGTCAAAACGCCCCTCCTGGCGATGTACTCCAGGTCGCGGCGGACCATGCCGTCGAAGTCAGTGTCGTTGCGGTCCGTCACCTGCCACCAGCCGGTGATCCCGGGCTTCACGGCCAGGCGCTGCAGGTCGAATTCTGTGTACTCGGCCACCTCATTCGGCAGCGGCGGGCGCGGGCCCACGACGGACATCTGCCCCAGGAACACGTTGAGGAACTGCGGGAACTCGTCGATGGAGTGCTTGCGGATGAACTTCCCGATCTTGGTGACACGCGGGTCATTCTTCATCTTGAACATGGCACCGGCGATCTCGTTCTGCCCCTTGAGCTCGGCGAGGCGCTCGTCGGCGTCCCTGTACATGGAGCGGAACTTCCACATGCGGAAGGTGCTCAGGCTGCCGTCGGGGCGGGTCTGGCCAACGCGGATCTGGCTGTAGAAGGGGCTGCCCTCGCTCTCCAGGCGGATGGCGGCGGCCAGCACCAGACTCGGTATAGCAATGACGGCCAGCACGCAGCCGCTGAACACGATGTCGAACGCGCGCTTCACGGCCCTATAGGCCAAGCGCGAGCGGTCCCAGTCCATGATGGATTGCATGGCCTTGTAGCGGCCGACGCCCTCGCGCCGGTCCATGGCCTGAGCAATCAGCGCCGCCCCCACGGGCGCATTGCTCTCTGTTACTTCTTTATTAGCAGTCACGATAAAACTTACGTCCCTGTCCCCAGGAACCCCATTACAGTCTGAAGTGGGCCACCGATAAATTTCGATGGCGAGCATTCGGCGCATTGCCTACGATACGGGCAAGC
>NZ_JAQLFP010000049.1 GCF_028207065.1 Collinsella aerofaciens | reverse complement strand
TCGGCGGCCCGTTCTGGGCGCGCCTCAATCGTAGCCCGAGACGGTCCCGGGCTGACAATTTCGACTGTAATGGACGTTCTTAAATGACTAGTCGTTTAAGAACGTCCCCAACGACCCAACGACCAGTCTCGGCAGGCGCATGACAAAACCCGTGCTCTGCTCTCTCGAGCGGGGCACGGGTTATTTCAGGCTGCATCAATGCTACTTGGCGTTTACCTGATCGAGCTCCTTCTTGCTAAAGCCGAAGAGATACGTGCACACAGCTGCGACGACCAGGGAAATGAGGCTCGCGATGATACCCTGGATGAAGTTGGCGTTGGTGCCGCCCACATAGCTCAGAACGGACAGGAAGTTCGCGGAGGTGATGACGTACTGGGTGAGATTGGCGATGCCAGCATACGCACCGCCGACAAAGCTACCGACCATCAAGGCGCCAAAGCAGCGCACGTGAGACAGGCAGATGCCATAGAGCGTAGGCTCGGTGACGCCGCCCAAGATACCGGACACGAAGGCGCCGAAGGCGTTGCCGCCTTCCGCCTTGCCCCTGAGTCGAAGAGCCGCACCGAGGGCGACGCCGAAGCACGCCCACGTGGCGAAGCTACCCGCGAGCATGACACCGGTCATCTCGCCAGTCTCGAAGAACGAGGCCATCATGGGCATCATAAGGGCCAGATGCATACCGCTCATGACGAGGAACTCCCAAAGGGCGGCGATCACGCCGACACCGAAGAACCCGGTATTCATACCGAACCAAGCAAGGCCGCCGCTGATGGCGTTGCCCACAATCGTACCGAAGGGGGCGAGCAGGCACAGGATGAACGGCGAGGTGACAAGAAGGCTCAAAATGGGCGTGAACACGGTGGAGAGCACGTCGGGCATGTGCTTGCCGACAAACTTATAAACAACAGCGAACAGCGGAACGGACATCATGATGGGCAGGACAGTCTGGGCATAGGCAGCAGACGTGTTGCAGGGGATACCGAAAACGGTAAACGCCTTGCCCTCGGAGATGATTGCGGCGAAATCCGGCGACATGAGGATGCAGCCGATAAATCCGCCGAGCATACCGTTGATGCCAAGCTGCTTCGCCGCGTTGACGCCCGCGAGGATAGGCATGAAGTACAGAGCGGCATCGTAGATGAAGTCGAAGAGCACGTAGATGTCGCTCTCCGCGGGGTACAGGCCCAGGAGCTGCGGACCGCACAGGGCATTGATCGCATTTGCGAGACCGCCCGTGAGCAGCACCGGGATCATCGGGGTCATGCAGCCCGCCATGTAACCGACGACGTTCTTCAAGATCTGCATGGGCGTAAGCTTCTTCTTGCCGACAAGCTCGACGTCGGCGGCGGCAGCCTCGGCGTCCTCAACCGCCTCGAGCTCATTGACGTTGGCGAGTGAGCAGAACTCCGCGTACACTCTGGGCACGTTCGTCCCCACGATAATCTGATACTGCTGGCCGCCGTGAACAACGCCCATCACGCCGTCAACGGCCTTGACTTCGTCATCGTCGATGCTGGACTCGTCCTTGAGCACAAGGCGGAGCCTCGTCATGCAGTGGGTCGCCGAAGTCACGTTCTTCGGGCCGCCCACCGCCTTGAGGATATCCTCGGCGATACGCTTGTTATCTGCCATGGTACTTCCTTTCCTGTTTCTTTCTATCCCCCATCGGCGACTTCGCGCCAACCGGAAAACCTGCGTTTATTCGGGCAGCTGATTGCCCGCGATGACCTTCTGATACCAATAGAAGCTGTCCTTACGAATCCGGTCGCAAGTCCTGATGTCGTCATCGGTGCGATCCACGTATACAAGGCCGTAGCGCTTGGCGAAGCCCTGATGACTGGAGACCACATCGACAAAGCTCCATGGACAATACCCAAAGATGGGATAACCCTGCTCGATGAGCTCGCCGACCTGGGTGATATGCGCGGAGAGATAGGCGATGCGCTGCTCGTCGTGAATCGCGCCGGACTCATCGGGCTCCTCGCTCAAGGCCATGCCGTTCTCGGTGATGACCATGGGCAGGCCGTAGCGGTCGTGCACCTTGCGCATGCCGATCGACAGCCCGATGGGGTCGAGGCCGTTGGGCATCCACTCGGTCTTCTCGAGCCTCGGGTTGTCGCAGAGGACGAAGTCGCCCGCGCCCCAAGGCGGGAAGCCACCGAATACGATGGGCTCGGTGCGCTCCTTGGCGCAGCTGCTGGAGTAATAGTTGATGCCGATGAAATCAGGCGTCGACCCGTGCAGAACCGCATCGTCCTCGGGCTCGACCGCGGGATAGAACCCCTCGCGCTTGAGATAGCTCGCCGCATACGGGGAATACGATCCGCGCACGCTCATGTCGAGCATGTAGAACTGCTCCATCTCCTCGGCATTGAGCGCCGCCATCACATCTGCAGGCGAGCTGCTGAGCGGATAGGTCACTTGGATGGCGCAGACCGGCCCGATCATCGCCTCGGGATCGATTGAGTGCAAAAACTCGAAAGCACGGTGCTCTGCGAGAGACATGTGGTAACTCATCTGATAGGTGTTGCCCTGATGTCTTTTGGGGTCGGTCTCGGTATCCCCGGTGTTCACCGACGTCGCCGTTGCGATAAGTTGCTCGTTGATCGTCGCCCACAGCTTCACACGACCCTTGAAGTGCCTAAAGCAGACCTCGGCGTAACGGGCGAAGGCATCGATCATTCTGCGATCCAACCATCCGCCAAACTCGTCGACGAGCGCTTGGGGGCACTCGAAGTGATACAGCGTCACAAAGGGCTCGATGCCCTTTTCCAGAAGGTAATCGATCAGACCGTCGTAGAACGCCAGGGCTTCGGGATTCGGCTCGCAAGTCGCATCGGGCATAATGCGACACCACGAGAAGCTCATGCGGTACGTCTTGAGTCCGAGTTCGGCCATGAGGTCGACATCCTCTTTCCAGCGATGGTAGTGGTCGGACGCCACGCTGCCATCAGTGATTCCGGGGATGCCGAAACCGCGATCGGTCGTCGACCTGCCTCGGCCGCCCTCCCCCCAGGCGCCCTCTACCTGAAATGCGCTCGTCGACGCACCCCATAGGAATCCATCGGGGAACCTGTTTGCCATACTTGCCACCTTTCTCCTTAGTTCAAATCGTCGTATGTCACCAACGCGATGTCCTGGCTCGCCAGCCATTCACGGGTTGCTGGATCGCAAAGCATCGACGCCTCACGCGCCCGCGCCGTCGTCATGCTCGAGTGGTCCATGAGATAGGCATCGATATAACCCGGATGGAACACCATGAGGGTGCACGTGTCGTCGTTCGCGTTCTCGACGGCGCCGCGCACCGCCGAGAACGGATCCATCTCATAGGCGCGAAAATCTGCGGGCATGTATGCAGCGACACGCGTGCTCTTGAACGTGACTGCCTCTCCCGGCGCACCCATCGGGAACAGCGGCAGTCCGTGGCGCTCCGCCACGATCTCCAACCCCTTAAAAAACGCCGGGCTCGCCACCGCATGACCCTCAAAGTAGGAGGGTTCTCTGCCCGCAAGCGATACGAACTTTCGATACTGAGCCTCGATCTCCAAGACGACCTCATCGAGCACCACGAAGTCGGTTCCCCGCTTCATGGCATCCCGATACGCCCCGCTCAGCTTGAACATGCCATCCGGACCACAGAGACTCGGAATGAGCGCAGGGTCGGTGAGCGGCCTGCCGACGCAGATGTTCGTGTGCTGGCCAAGGCACACGTCGAGCCCGTCGAGCAATTCGAGGCCGTGGTTCACGGATTCCATGTTGGTCATGACCCCGACCGAGCCGACGAGTCCGCCGCGAACAGAATCGACGATGCCGTAGTTGACACCCCGAGAGTAGCCAAGGTCGTCGGCGCGTATCAGCAGGCGCCTCATCGGGCATCACCGATCTCGACGCAGGCACCGTTACAGCGCGCTATGCTTCCCAGGTGCGTAGCGCTTGGCTTTACGGTGCGGCGTTGCGTCTCGCGGTCGACGGAGATGATCCCGTACTTCGGGCCATACCCGAAAACCCACTCGAAATTGTCAAACGCGGACCAGCAGGTGTATCCCAAGACCGGGATACCGTCGCGGACGCAACGCCCCACACCGGCGACAGCTCGATCCAAAAAGCGCTCTCTCTGCTCGTCGTCCTCGGAAGCTATGCCGTTTTCGGTGACGAACAGAGGCGTGCCCGACTGGTCCCAAGCAGCTCGCAGGCTCTCCTCGATGGCCTCGGGGTAGAACTCCTCATCGCGCTGGGTGAGCTCCACGCCGGCAGGCGGGTCAACCGGGCCATCCGCGCCGTACCACGAGCGCGAGTACGTCTGGATACCCACGAAATCATCGCCGGCGGAAGCACGGTAAAAGCGATCGCAAATCTCCTCACGGGCAGCTGCAGCGCGCTCCTCGCCACCGGGAGCCGCCTTAAAGGGACTTCCCACGAGCGTCCAACCTGCCGGGAGATCGGGACGGATTGCATGCACGGCGTCAACGGCAGCCTTGTGAGCGGCGAGCTTCACATCGAACGCCCGCTCGGTGGCTGCGAACTGGAACTGGGCCAGGGATGCCGGCTCGACCCCCAACGCCTTGGCGACGCTGCGGAACATGGGGTCCTCGGCGCGATCGGAGGCGTTGCGCGACGTGGCCCCGACATCAGCCAAGAGCCATGCCAGGTTTGGCTCGTTCATGGTGCATGCGTAGTCCATCAAATCGCCCATCTCCTCGACCACACGCGCGCAGTACCGCGCGAAAAGGGAGGGAGTCTCGGGCGACTCCCAGCCGCCTTGGGCGAGCAGCCAAATCGGCGACGTGAAATGATGAAGCGTGACGATCGTCTTGAGACCGTTGTCACGGCAGCACTGGAGCACTTCGCGATAGTGCGCGAGCTCTGCTTTGGAGAACAGGCCGCGCGCCGGCTCGATGCGCGACCACTCGACACTCAGACGATAGGAGGTAAGGCCAAGAGATGCGATAAGGGCAATATCCTCGCGAAAACGATGGTAGTGGTCCATCGCGTCGCCGGAAGGCTCCATGAACGCCGTGTCCTCAACATTCTCGAACAGCCACGTGTCGCTGTTCACGTTGTTGCCTTCAACCTGGTGCGCGGCGGTCGCGACGCCCCAGAGAAACGTCTCGGGAAATACCGAAGTCGACTGATGTGCCATGCAATCTTCCTTTCATGTATCCGCATCCAGGCTTAATCGCCCGGCTCCTGTTACCATTGAGTACAACACGAATGCACAAGGTTTTGCGTTCCATCCTGGACACCGATGTTTCAGAATGGAGACCTGGGTTTCAGGATATGAAACCCGCTGGTATTTAATGGTGTTAAAACGTCTGATGGGAGTGGACCCTTGAATTATGCCAACCCGATGGGCTCTGTTGGGGAAAAGCTCCTCAGCTATATAGACACCAGCATGCAGCGCGACAACAACTATCAGATAGCCGTCAAGATGTTGGAAAATTACGACGCGCTCAAAGACATGTCCATCGCGCAGATCGCCGACATGTGCTACGTCTCGAAGGCTTCCGTCTCGCGTTTTTGCCGATTCCTAGGCTACGAGAGCTTCAAAGAGATGCATGACGCGCTCGGGGTCGACTATCCCATCAGCTACGACTACTCCCAGCGCTTCTTTCGCAATCTCACCGCGGACCCGCACGCGGCGTTTCTTGAATATGCGAGGGAAGCTCAGCAAAACATCGCCGCGACCATCTCCGAGAAAAACCTGACCGAACTTCCGAAAATCGCCTATGCGATTCATAATTGCCGCCGAGTCGCGTTCTTTTCCCATCATTTTCTTTGGGATACCGGACGATACCTTCAGAACAAGCTGTTTTCCATGGGAAAGGTCATGCATCTGCATCTAGATCAAGCTTCCCAACTTGCATGTGCCCAATCCCTCCAACCCGAGGACCTGGCGATCATCTGCAGCGTCGGGGGCAGCTATCCCATACGATATGTCGATGTATGCAACAGCATCAGGAATAGCAAGTGTGCCGTGCTGGCGATCACGCAAAACGCCTCGAACCCATATTGGAATCAGGCCGCCTTCATCATGCAGTGCGGCGAGTCGAACGCCAACGACACAGGCAAGTACGGGGCGCTCGCGGCAATTGACCTCGTCGTTCAGCAGTACCTGCTCCAATATGGAAGCGATGCCTTCCCGAGCGCGCCCAATCGCCCGTACGACGACATGACGGGGCACTAGGATCGCCCACCATTGGAGCGGGCACAGGCGTCGGCAAGGCCCACCTGTCGCTAACCATAGGCTACGAGGCGGTGACGGCGTGCAAGCAGACGCACTTCGTCGCCTGCCCGGGCTCAAGTAGCGACGAGCGTGGATTTTCGGACACTAACCTAACGAGCGTGGATAATCTCCCATTTTGAGCCCGCACACAGGCCAAAACCGGGAGATTATCCACGCTCATTTTGGGTCCCCCGGGAACGCATGAGGAGGGCGGATAGACAGCCGTTATTTGCGAGGCGTCAGCGACGTAAAGAGTCCGTGTTGGTTGCAGTAAAGATATATCCTGCCGCGCCCGGTAATATGGAAGCGCGGCTGCACCGATTGCTCTGGATAGAGCTTCTTAAAGCAGATGCCGTCCATAGTCGCATATGCCACAAAGCTAATGTAGTGATCCTTGGTCATTGGATGATCGAGCGTGACGTACCAATCGTCCTCGATGCGCTCGATGGAAAAGGCGTGGTCCGCGTCCGGCTCTTCGGCCTCCTGGGGAAACATCGTGGAGCCACAGCAGCTAAAGCTGCCTTCTCCGAGCGCGTGCACAACGTTTCCGCAGATAGGGCAAACGTAAAAGACGCCTTTGAGCATATTGCCTGCACGGTTGGCGTTGGCCCGAATGTCACCAGCCAAAAGCTCAGCCACGCTTATGCCGAGTCTCTGGGCCAAAGGCTCAACGAGGGAAATGTCGGGAAGGCCGCGGCCGGATTCCCACTTGCTGACGGCTTTATCGGTCACGCCAAGGCTTTCCGCCAGGGCGCGCTGGGTGAGGCCGCGCTCTTCGCGCAGCTGCTTGATGGCATGCGCTGCCAAAAAAGTATGGGAGGCATTGGTTTGCCGTGTCTGGTTCATGGGCTGTCCAATCAAATTGAAGAAATGGAGTGAACCGGTTCGACAGTCAGTATCCATTTGAAGGCCAGGCTCGACAACCTACGCTGCGTAGACATGCGCCAATCGAACGAGCGCGGATTTTTGGACACTCATCCTGAGTAGTCATTTAAGAACGTCCCCAACGACTACATCAGGAGTGTCCCCAGGTGTCGGCAGAAAAGGAACGTCCCCAAGTGCCGCATCGCCAGCAACGGGAGTGCCGATGTCTTGGCAACGACAGACACTATGACCCAATCCGAGGGCACTAAAAAGATAGGAGCCCCCGCTCGTGACCGCGGGTCGGGGCTGCGA
>NZ_JAQLFP010000048.1 GCF_028207065.1 Collinsella aerofaciens | reverse complement strand
GGGTGGCTGAGCCCGATGGAGTACCGCAGGAAGCTTGGATACGCCTAGGCGCGGTCCAAGAAATCGTCCGCACCCCCATATGAGACATTTGTCACCTGCCGTTTTGGTGCTCAAAGGCATATGAATGTGATGCTGAGCAGAGCAGAACGGAGGGGGTGCACCTATGGCGTCTCGGGGTTGCGCGTCTAATAAAATTGCGGGCGTGCTTATCGCCGTGGTGGTCTTTGCCGCGGCGGTGACACTCATGCGAGTTTACGTTACCGGCGACCATGGCGCTCAAGGAAAGACTGCCGCGCAAGTGTCGCTCAACGATTGCGCTGCCGTTCCGGTGGCGGTCAAGCTTATCGAGGACGGGGAGGCGCGGACGGTCTATGAGACCGACGATGCCGAACTGGTCGCATCGACTTTTGCTGTGCTCGATGGCTGCACCGTGGGGGATGTGGTGGATGAGCGGACGAGCGATGCCGGCCGAACGCTCGTCTTTGTCTATACGGATGGCTCGGAGCAATCGGTAGAACTTGAGGGCAAAAATATCGTGCTCGATAAGACGGCGTACCGGCTTAACGGTGCCGATGAGTTATGGCGGCAGCTTGCCGCGATCAAAAACAGCTAACGAAATTAGGGATGTACGGGATGAGTGACTTGAGATTCTGCCCGGCGTGCGGGGCGCAGCTGCCTCGGGTCGCCGGCGTGCCGGTGCGATTTTGCCCGGGGTGTGGCGTCCGACTTGAGGGCGTTGTGGGCTACTCGGGCGCCGTGGGGGCTACAGATGGGGCGACTGCCGATGACGATGCGGACGAAGGCAGCGACCCGAGTGTGGACGCGCCGGCCGATGCGCCGGTGGAGACTGCCGGCGTCGCGTCGTCGTCTCGTGACGCGGTCACGACGGATGCGCCTCACATCGGTGACCTTGAGCTTCATGCCGCATGCGATACCTCTGGCGGCCAGGCACTCGCGCAGGTGGCGCTGCCGCGGGGCTGGCATATCGAAGAGGCGCATCTTGAGCGCAGCGGCAGTTTCGACTGCCCGATTTCGGTTGGCGTGACGGCGGCGGGTCCGATGGGTGAGCGGATTATGTACCGCTCCGAGCTCTGCTACGTGGATGCGGGCGCCGTTGCCAAGCGTATCCCCACGCAAACCGAACGCAAGGTGTTTGTGCACGTGGAGGCAGCTTGCGACGAGCTGGCTCAGGTCTGTGCAGCACGGCTGGGCGCGCGGGCAGAGGTTGTTGCCGAGCAACCGTACCCATCGAGCGCGGCGGTCGATATCGAGCGCGAGCGTGCCCGCGTAAAGCGCGAGGCAGCAAACGACTTTGCGATCCAGGGCTTTTCGATGGAGCCGAGTGATGTGGTCTATGAGTGCCGCATGCGTCGATATCGGCTCACGGGCGCTCCGGTACCTACCGAGCTCGCGGTGGCGGCCAAAGTCGAGGGCTATATGTTTTCAATCGGCGGCGTCGCGGGCTCTATGGGCAAAGGTGTTGCCGCTGGGGCCGAGGCGCTGCTGGGCGCGGGCCTTTCGAGTGGACTGATCGGCGGTGTTTTTGGGCAAGCGTCTGCGCGAGCGCCAGGCGGCGGCAGCGGCGGGACAGGGCGTCGCGCAAGAACAGCCCACGGGTCGAGGCGGTTGCCCGGACGGAGCGTCGTTCGAGCTGGGCGCGGCCGACCTGCTGCAGTGGCGTATCAGGGACAGCTTCTGTTTGGCTGCGCCAGAAGGTCGCCTGGACGAGGCGGCCTCCACGGCGCTTGCATCAATGGCGTCGACTCTGCGGCTCAATCCGGCGATTGCACGCGAAGCGTCAGCTCAAAAGCAACAGATGGTGCTTGAGCAGCGCCAACGCACGCAGATGAACATTGCCCAGCAGCAACAGCAGTTTGCAGCTTGGCAACAGATGCATGCCTCGCAACAGGCGGCATTCGACAGCTACCAGCAGGCGCGGTTCGATCGCAGCGACCGTCAGCACGCCGCGAATATGGCTGCCAGCGCCGCCAATTTTTCCAGCGCGGGCGTGGGGACGGGCACCGCTTCGTATTCCGATGCCATTCGCGGGGTCAACCATTACACCAGACCCGACGGCACCGATGTCGAGGTCTCGGTGATGGCCGACCAGGCCTGGATCAACGGTTCGGGCGATGTGATCGGTACACGCGATGGCTTTGAACCCGGTTTTGGCTGGACGGAGCTGCCTCGTCAATAGCGTGAGGCGGCTTATGTGTGAATCGATGCCGGGTGTGTTTCTCGGCATGGTGCTAAAGAACGGGAAAGGAACAATGATGAGGGAGACGGTACTTTCGCGCACGGCATTTGTCGCGGCGGTGGGAACGGCGCTGCTGACGCTTGTGGGGTGCGGCGGACAGCGGACGCAGGATGCGACGGGTTTTAACGACGACCGCCCGGTAAAGGACAAGATGGACGCGGGTGCGACGTCGGGCGATTCCGGCGACGCGGACAGCGGCTCGGCGGATGCGTTCAATACGTGGTCGGATGATTGCTGGGATGCGCACCGCAACATCAGCATCGCGGCGCTCCTCGAGCTTAAGGGCTGGCAGTTGCAGGAGTTTGCCTCGCAGCAGGGCTATACCTGGCAAGACGCGCTCGAGATGTACGAGGACGAGGCGGGACACGTGCTCAGCGTCTGCAATATCAGCAAGGACGGCGCGACCGAATGGCTCGGCGAGGACGAAATCGGAAAGCTCGACAAGGGCGGCACCGGAAGCACCGTGATGTTCACGCTGCAACTTTCGGGCTATTCGAGCTGCGAGGATGTTATCGCGGGCTTTTCCGTGCCGGTCGAGGACCGGGCGCAGATTACTTCGGGCTCATGGGTCGCGTGCGTATACGGTTCCAACATGGCGCGGCACGTTGCCATGGCGAGCCCGATGGAAAACGGTGACTACCGCTTGGATCTCATTACCGAGGAGGCTATCAAGACCGGTAGGTTTACCCAGGGCGGCGGTGCTCCGACGATAGACGAATTTTGGCAGGAAAAGACTGGACGCGCGCTCGGCTAGGTGCGACGTGGCCAATACCATAGCGAGGAACGAACATGATGAATGAAGTGACGATGAACCGTGCGGCCTTTGTGGCAGGCGCGGGTGCGCTGGCTTGTGCGCTGGCTGGCTGCTCGGGCGGATTGGGCGGCGCGGGCGGTGCCGAGAAGGCGACCACGGCGGACGCCGCCTGTGTAGACGACAACGCCAACGTGACGGTCTATGCTGCGATCAACTTGGACGGCGCCGACCTGGTGCGCCTGCTCAAGCATCAAAACTATGAGTGGCAAGGCGAGAGCGTGGGCTACGGTGCCGCCGATGACGCGGGACTTTTCGCTTTTACCTTTTCTAAGATTTCGGATGACGTGGACGAACTTGCGAACAGCGCGATACCGCTTTCGGAGTCCGAGTACGAGGAGCTTGAGCCGGGCGGCGGAGACGATAGCGTGGCGATTTTGCTCTCGGTGGGCGGCTATACGACGGGCGATCGTGCGCTCACCGGCGCAATCGGCGATGCGTCGATAGTGCAGGAGAAGTGCACAATCGACGATTCCGTGTATTGGCTGGTCAAGGCGCTCGACGGCAACCGTTACGTGATTTCGGCCTACGACACCGAAGATGATGGCGACAGCGCGCATGACATCTATATCTATAGTGAGTCTTTTATTCACACCGGTTATCTGAGCGGCGGCGACCAAATCGATATTGACGAACTCTGGAGCCGCCTGACCAATGCCTCGTAGCGCACCAAAACCACCACAAAGGGGACAGGCGCCTTTGTGGTGGTTTTGCCCTTGGGTTGTCTACTGTGGCGGCTCACCGTGCTAAAGCAGCTCACCGTGGCGGGCAATGTAGCGGTGCTTTGCCAGCTGGGTGAGCGCGATGTAGGCGGTAACGATGCCGATGAGCAGAGCGAAGAAGATTGGCGGCAGCGGCATGAGACCCAGCGCATCGGCGATGGGGCTTGCCGGCAGCCAGGTGACGAGCGCCAGGCCCAGCACGGTGAGGGCGCACAGTGCCGGTGCGGCATGGTCGCGCGGGCTCGGCAGGCGCGGGGAGCGCAGCATGTGGACCACGAGCGTCTGCGACCACATGGACTCGACAAACCAACCGCTCTGGAAGAGCGCCGTAAAGGTCGCCATGCCTGCGACGTTGCCCGCGACGGCAAGCTCTGCCCAGCTTGCGCCCACGGCGGCAGGGCACATCACAAAGAAGAGCGCGGCGAAGGTCACAATGTCAAACAGCGAGCTCACAGGGCCCAGCTCGAGCATGAAGCCCTTGATGGACGCGGCGTCCCAGGCGCGCGGGCGGGCGGTCCAGGCGTCGTCGACGGTGTCCCACGGCAGCGCGATGCACACGATCTCGTAGACCAGCGACAGCAGTACTAGCTGCAGAGCGCTCATGGGCAAAAACGGCAAGAACAGGCTCGCGACGGTCACGGATAGCACGTTGCCAAAGTTGGAGCTCACCGTGGTCTTGAGGTACTTGAGCAGGTTGCCGTAGGTGCGGCGGCCTTCGATGATGCCGCGCTCGAGCACGCCCAGGTCTTTCTGGAGCAAGATGATGTCGGCGGATTCCTTGGCGATGTCGACGGCCGAATCGACCGAGATGCCGCAGTCGCTCGCACGCATGGCGGCGGCGTCGTTGATGCCATCGCCCATAAAGCCCACGGTGTGGCCGAGCAGCTCGCGCATGACACGCACCAGACGCGCCTTCTGCAGCGGCGAGAGCTTGGCGAAGAGGTGGGTGTTCTCGGCGCGCTCGGCAAGTTCGGCGTCATCGAGCGCATCGATCTCGGAGCCGAGCAAGACGTTGCTCGCGTCGATACCGATCTGTTCGCAGACGGTGGCGGTAACGCGGTCGTTGTCGCCGGTCAGGACCTTGACCGCCACACCCTTGGCCTCGAGCGTGGCGACGGCGCCCGCGGCACTCGCCTTGGGCGGATCGAGGAAGGCCAAAAAGCCCATCAACACCATGTCGCATTCGTCGGCGATGCCAAACTCGCCCACGCAGCGCGGATTGGTTTTCTGCGCCACAGCAATCACGCGCAGGCCCTCGGCGTTGAGCCCGGCGACCTGCTTGCGAATCTGGGCGAGCTTATCTTCGGTAAGCGGCTGGGCGGCGCCATCGACCTCGACAAAGGAGCAGATCTCGAGCATTTCCTCGGCAGCTCCCTTGGTGACCATCTGGGTTTTGCCCTGGGCGTCGGCGACAACTACGCTCAGGCGACGGCGCGAGAAATCGAAGGGCACCTCGTCGACCTTAGTATAGCGGTCGCGCAGGCTCTGGCCCAGCATAGAATCGGGCACGACGGTCGAGGGCGTCACATCGGCACGGTCGATGACGGCCAGGTCGATAAGGTTTTTGAGGCCGGTCTGGAAGAAGCTGTTCAAAAACGCATGGCGCAGCACGCGCGCATCCTCGTTGCCGTCGGTGTTGAGGTAGCGCTCGAGCACGATACGGTCTTCGGTGAGGGTGCCGGTCTTGTCGCAGCACAGGACGTCCATCGCGCCGAGGTTTTGGATCGCCGGCAGCTCCTTGACGATAACCTGGCGGCGGGCGAGGTCCTTGGCGCCCTGCGACAGGCTCGTGGTCACGATGACGGGAAGCATCTGCGGCGTGATGCCCACGGCCACGCTCGTGGCGAACAGCAGCGCGTCGATGACGTTGCCCTTGGTGGCGGCGTTGATGGCAAAGACGGCCGGCGCCATAACGAGCATAAGGCGTACGAGCAGCATGGAGACGCTCGAGACGCCGCGGTCAAACGCGCTCTTCTCGCCGCGCCCGTTGAGCATCTTAGCGATGCCGCCCAGGTAGGTGTCCGAGCCGGTGGCAACGACAACTGCCATGGCGGTGCCGTTTTGCACGGAGGTGCCGGTAAAGACGATGTTCTTGCAGGCAGACAGTGGCAGCGCGGAGTCGTCGGCACCCTCGACGACCGTGGCGGCGGCGGTCTTCTCAACGGCCTCGCTCTCGCCGGTGAGCGCGGACTCGATCACAAACAGGTCGCGCGCGGTGATGATGCGGGCATCGGCCGGCACCATATCGCCGGCAGAGAGGCGGATCACATCGCCGGGGACGAGCTCGTCGAAGGGAATCTCGAGGCGCTCGCCGTCGCGCAGGGCGCAGCAGGTGTTGGAGACCAGGTCCTTGAGGGCCTCGGCCGCATTGCCGCTGCGAGCTTCCTGGATAAACTTCATGCCGCCCGATACCAGCAGCATGATGCCGATGACGATGACCGTGGAGGGGTCGCGCTGCGGCTCGGGCACGGCAAGCACGTCGATGTAGAGCGAGACCAGCGCGAGCGCGGCAAGGATGCCGGCGAAGGGGTCGATGAACGCGTCGGCGATGCGGCGGGCGAGCGTCTTGGTCGGCGCCTCGATGGTGTTGGGCCCGGTGGCGTCCAGGCGCTCGGCGGCGTGCTCGGCAGTGAACCCGTCGGCCGTGGCGTCGAGCAGCACGAGGGCGTCCTCGGCGCTATGGGTGGCAGCGAATATGGTGTTCTTGGACAGGCCGGCGTGAGCGGCGGGGCGCGCCGTGCGGCGGCGCTTGGAGATGGCTTCGAGTACCGTGGCGGTTTTGAGCATCAGCATAGGGTCCTCCTTGTTGAAGGGAGTTAGCGTACGTGTCGTATTTGCTTCAAAAAACCTAGATGTCGCTCACGTCATACTCACGAATCACCGCAAAGGGGACAGGCACCTTTGTGGTGGTTTTGACGGATGATTGTTGGCGGATGGGTGCCGACGATTGGCTATTGGCGCTTATGCGTGCGCGGAATCCTCGCGGCGTGCCGAGGGCGACATGCAGGTTTTTCGACTATGACTGCCTTCCATGGCACACCTCCTTAAGGCCGGGCGCAGCGCGCTTCGGGCATCTCGTGCCCGTTTGAATCCGCCCGTATTCTTGATGAGGGGGTTTGCCGTGTCAACCCCATTGTTCGGAAAACCATCGCCCCTGACAAAGCCTTTACAGAATGCCGCGGCCCCAAAGCGCGCCCCGCAATGCGCCCTGCCTGCGCTAAACTGGAAGGCACGTACGCGATTACGAGAGGAGCCCGCATGGAGGCTTACAAGCAAGAGTTCATCAAGTTTATGGTTGAGTCCGACGTTCTTAAGTTCGGCAGCTTTACGCTCAAGAGCGGCCGTCAGTCCCCGTTCTTTATGAACGCCGGCGCCTACGTGACGGGCTATCAGCTCAAGAAACTGGGCGAGTATTATGCCCAGGCCATTCACGATAACTTTGGCGACGACTTTGACGTGCTGTTTGGACCGGCCTACAAGGGCATTCCGCTGGCCGTCGTGACCGCCATTGCCTACCACGAGCTGTACGGCAAGGAGGTCAAGTACTGCTGCGACCGCAAGGAGGCCAAGGACCACGGTGCCGACAAGGGCAACCTGCTGGGCTATGAGCCCCAGGACGGCGACCGCGTGGTGATGGTCGAGGACGTTACTACCAGCGGCAAGTCCATCGACGAGACCTATCCCAAGGTCATGGCAGCGGCCGATGTCGAGATCAAGGGTCTTATCGTCTCGCTCAACCGCATGGAGGTCGGCAAGGGCGGCGTGACCACCGCGCAGAAGGAGATCGAGGCCAAGTACGGTTTCCCCGTCGCGAGCATCGTTTCCATGGCCGAGGTCGTCGAGACTCTCTACGACCACGAGATCGACGGCAAGGTCGTCATCGATGACGAGCTCAAGGCCGCCATCGATGCCTACTACGAGCAGTACGGAGTCCGTTAGTTACGCGGTTTTGCCAAACCGCGTAACCAATTGACGCTGCAAACCCGCCAGAGCGGCAATCTGCCTTTCAACTTCGGCGGCATGACCAGAAGGTCAATGCCGCCTCGTTTCAAGGCACCTTGCTCGCTCTGGCGGGTTTTCGCTCATATGACCCAATCCGCTGTCA
>NZ_JAQLFP010000047.1 GCF_028207065.1 Collinsella aerofaciens | reverse complement strand
CGCGCCTTTAGACGCGAGCCCGGGGCCCGTGGGTTATACCCTAAGAGCAAACCACCCTTTTTAAGGGTGGTTCTGATTACTTTACGTACACCACGTTGTCGCGGCGCGGCTTTGCCTCGGGTAGCGTGTCCTCGGCGTAGCCAAGAATGCAGTTACCGACGCCGCGCAGGCTGCCGTCGGCGGGCAGGCCCCAGCTGGCCAGCAGCTCCAGGCCCTCGGGCGAGTCAAAGACCTCATGCGCGCGGTGAATCCAGCACGAATCGACACCCAGTGCATAGGCGGCGTTGAGCAAGTTGCCCATGGCGAGCGAGCCGTCTTCCAGATGTGTGGGCACGCTGCGGTCAACCAGCACCACCACAACGGTCTTGGCGCCATAGAAGGGGTCGCTGTTGCTGTCCATGACCTGGGCGTTGAGCTGTGAGAGATGCTCGACGGTCGCGGGGTCGGTGACGGCGACAAACGTCACCGGCTGGCGGCCCATGCCGCTCGGTGCATATTGGCCGGCTTCGATAATACGTGCAAGCTTTTCAGCCTCGACGGGACGATCGCTGTAGTTGCGGCAGCTGCGGCGGTGAATGAGTGCTTCGATAGTCTCCATGGTGTCTCCTTGCGGTGGCGTTGCAGATGCCCCGTTCATACCCGTCGGGCTTAAACGATAGACGGTCAATTGCCCGGCCAAAAGGATAGATTCCAATTGGGAAAGTAGGTTTGCATAAAAGTACCTTCAGAATGTGACAAACAAATGGGATGGTTAAACGTTTTATCCCGTCTACCCTGCGGTTTTTTACCACTTGCCTAAATGACGAACGCATAACCTTTGATAAAGGTTTTACTAAAGGAGTACCAACGTTTATCAATGCGCCGTGGTGGCGCCGGGCCAGGAGGTAACATCATGTTCCAGGCTGGAGATGTCGTCGAGACCGATTTCGAAGGATTTCTGAAGCTGCTGCGTTCCAAGACGCGCGCTTTCGTGTCGATCAACGATCACGAGTACTACATCACGCACACCGATGGCTATTGGCGTGTTCAGGATTGCGAGGCCCTCAACGACAAGGGCCACTTTACTGACTGCTCCGAGCTGGTCAACACGGTCTGCGAGGTCGTCGAGCTGCCGTGGATTGCCGGCAAGAGCCTGCATGACAGCTTCTCGGGTGCTACGGTCTATGAGGCCGTCGCTGCTTAACAGCCAACACTCGATATTCTCTCGCAACCGCCGGCGCCGCCCCCGCGCCGGCGGTCTTTTTTGTCGATATGCTTATGTAGAGCCGACCATAAACAACGAGCTTGTTGACGATAGTCAAAACTCGGACTAATGTAGAGATATTAATTGGTCAAAACTCGGACTATCGAATGGTGGGAGAGATGAATAGTGCAGTTAGCCCGGTCGATTTCGACCGGATGCTCAACGGGCTTGACCGTATCTATTCGGAGTTCGCGCGCGCCTGCGGTCTTTCGGACTGCGCCTACTGGATGCTCGTCGACACGAGTGCGGCGGGCGGAAGCGTTGCCGTGAGTCGGCTGACGAGTGAATGGTTCTACAGCAAACAGACCATCAATTCGGCGATCAAGACGCTTAGGGCGCGAGGGCTTGCGACGTTGGAGTTTGCCGAAGGTAGTCGTAAGAACAAGGTTGTGCGACTGACCGAAGAAGGCGTGCGGTTTGCCAAGCGCTACGCGTTGCCAGCGCAAAAAGCCGAGCAACAGGCATTCGAGGCGCTCGAGCCGTGGGAACAGCGCGAGATCATGCGCTTGGTCGGTAAGTTCTCCCATGTTCTTAACGAAGAGTGCGAGGCATTTAAACGGCAAGTGGCCGCTGAGAACGAGGCTGACGATAAGAGCGAAGGGGAGACATGCGACTCTTAATGAGGTTTATGAGGCCGTATCGCGGGCTGATTGCGGTGACGCTGTTTGCGGTGCTGATAGATAACGTCGGTACGCTGTTGGTTCCCACGATGCTGGCGAACATGGTCAACACCGGTATTACCACGGGCGATATCGACTATATTTTACGCAACGGCCTGTACATGCTTATCGCGACCGGCATGGCCAGCGGCGGCACGGTGCTGGGCTGCTATCTTTCGGCGCGCCTGGCCGCCAACGTGGCCTGCGATATCCGCAATGCCGTGTACGACAAGTCGCTCGAACTCGCGGCTAGCGACTTTGAGCGCTTTGGCACGGGTTCGATGATCACACGCTCGCTCAACGACATCAACGTGATTCAGCAAGCTGTCCTTCAGACGATTCAGTTGGTGCTGCCGGTGCCGTTCTTGGCCGTGGCAGGCATCATTTTTGCTTGGTTCATCGATCCCGCCATGGGCACGCTGCTGGGTGTGGTCGTTGCGATCGTGCTGGTGGCGGCGGTCTTTACGGTGGCTAACGCCGCGCCGATCTTTATGCGCCTGCAGAGCTTTATCGACCGCATGAACGTGGTGCTGCGCGAGAACATCGTGGGCGTGCGCGTCATCCGCGCATTTAACAAGGAGCGCCACGAGGAGCAGCGCCTGGACGAGGTGTTTAGCGATTACGCGGCCAACGCCATCAAGGTCAACCACCTGTTTGTGGGTCTCGACAGTTCCAGCTTCTTTTTGATGAATATCGCCGAGGTGGCGGTGCTGTGGGTGGGCGGCAACCGCGCGGGCGTCCACGCCATGCAAATCGGCAGCATCTCGGCCGTGTTGGAATACGCGATCTTGATCCTGTTCTTTGTGATGATGGCGCAGATGGTGATTCTGACGCTTCCGCGCGCTGCGGCGTGCCTCAACCGCGCGCAGCAGGTGTTGGAGATTGAGCCGAGCATCGTCGATGGCGAGCGCACGCTGGATGACGGGGTGCGCGAGCCCCAAGACGAAGCCGATGCGGTGGCTGTGTTCGACCATATGTCGTTCCGTTTTGACGATGCCGACGAGGACACCCTGTGCGACCTGAGTTTTGCCTGCCGCCGCGGACAGACGACCGCGATCGTGGGCTCAACGGGCTCGGGCAAGTCAACGGTGGCCAAGCTTTTGCTTCGCTTCCACGATGCCACGAAGGGCGCCATTCGCCTGAACGGCGTTGACCTGCGCGACCTTTCGCAAGGTGAGATTCGCGGGCATATCGCTTACGTGCCGCAGAAGGCGTGGCTGTTCTCGGGCACGGTGGCGAGCAACCTGCGCTTTGGCAACGAGGGCGCGACTGATGCCGACATGCTCCATGCGCTGGAGGTTGCCCAGAGCACCTTTGTGCTCGATCAGCCGCAGGGGCTCGATACCCCGGTTGCCCAAGGCGGTACGAACTTCTCGGGTGGTCAGCGCCAGCGCCTAGCCATTGCTCGCGCGCTCATGAAGCATGCCGATCTATATATCTTCGACGACAGTTTCTCGGCCCTGGACTTTAAGACCGATGCCGCCCTGCGTCATGCGTTGCAAGATGAGACGCGTGACGCTGCGGTGCTCATCATCGCGCAGCGCATCTCTACGATCTTGCACGCCGACCAGATTGTCGTGCTCAAGGACGGCGAGATTGTGGGCTTGGGCACGCATAGCGAGCTTATGGAAACCTGCGAGGTGTACCGCGCCATCGCGGAATCGCAAATGAAGGGAGGTGAGTAGCATGACCGAGGAGCTCAAGAAGCAGGGCGGCCTTGTCGATGCCGCCGCTGCGGACGCTGCCGATAAAACGGTCGACCAGGCTGCCGCGTCGACCGAGCTGGATGACGCCGCCAAGGCTGCAGCCGAGCGCGAGGCTCGCCGCCAAGCGCTCTACGAGGAAAATGAGCGCGCCGAGGACGAGCGCGCCTGCGCTGAGGCGGAGCGCATGCGCGATGTGGACGACGAGGACGAGGACGAGAAACCCCGCGACACCTGGGCGACGGTGCGCCGCCTGTGGAGCGAGGCTGCCGGCGACCATTGGCGCTTCTATATCGTGTTCGCGAGCATTGCGTTCTATGCCATCTTTAACACCGCTGCGCCGGCATATAGCGCCCGTGTGATCGATGAGCTGTGGGGCCACATTCAGGTGGCGTTTGCCAACAACGCCACCTTCAACATCACCTGGGAGAACTGCGGCAGGACCATCTTCATCTACTTTATGATTTGGACGGCCGCCGCCTCGTTCTACGCGCTCCAGAGCTTTTTGATGTCGAGCGTTGCCGAACGCCTCAACCTGTGCCTACGCAACCGCATCGCACAAAAGCTCAACCGTCTGCCGCTTGCCTTTTTTGACGCGCATCGTCCCGGTGAGGTCGTCAGCCGTGCGACCAACGACTTGGACAAGATGTCCGAGAGCATGCAGCGCGGCTTGCTGCAGCTGCTGGTGTCGATTGGCACCGTGGTGGGCGCCGTGAGCGTGATGTTCGTGTTTAGCGTGCCACTTACGCTGGTCTTTTTGTTCTTTACGGCGTTGTCGCTGCTGGTGACCAAGGTGGTCTCGCGCCGCACGCATGACGTAACCGGTGAGCGCCAAGAGTGGGTGTCCAAGATTACGAGCGCGGTCGAGGAAGGCTACTCGGGCCGTCTGGTGATTCGCGCGTTTAACCGCGAGCGCCAGAGCTCTGCCGAGGTGCACGAGGCCTCGGGCGAGCTGGCACGTGTGAGTGCCAAGGCCGACTTCATGATTAACGCCGTCGGCCCCGCGGTGCGCTTTATCGGCCGCTTGGCACAGATCGTGATTGCGATTGTGGGCTGCAGCATGCTGGTTGCCGGCCACATGACTGTCGGCGTGTTCCAGGCGTTCTTCCAGTTTATCTACGAGGCATCTGAGCCCATGACGCAGCTGTCGTTTACCTTCAACTCGCTGCAGAGCGCGCTGGCGAGTGCGGAGCGCGTGTTCGACCTGCTCGATGAGCCCGAGATGGAGGTGGATCCGCAGCCGGGCGAGGCTGCCAGGCTACCGGGTCGCGTGGAGGGCCGCGTCGCCTTTGAGCACGTGCGCTTTGGCTACACGCCCGAAAAGCCGCTTATGCGCGACGTGTCGTTTACCGCCGAGCCGGGCCAGAAGATCGCGGTGGTGGGAACCACGGGCGCAGGCAAGACGACGCTCATCAACTTGCTCATGCGCTTTTACGAGATCGACGGTGGCCGCATTACGCTCGACGGTGTGGATACGCGCCTTATGAACCGCGGCGAGCTACGTCAGCAGTTTGGCATGGTGCTGCAGGACGCCTGGCTGTTCGACGGCACGATTGCCGAGAACATCGCCTACGGCTGTCCCGAGGCAACGCGCGAGGAGATTGTTGCGGCTGCGCGCGCCGCCCAGGTCGATTTCTTTGTGCGCACCATGCCGCAGGGCTACGACACGCGCGTGGTCAACGATGCCGAAAGCATCAGCCAGGGCCAGCGTCAGCTGCTGACCATCGCACGCGTGCTGCTCAACAACCCGGCGATTCTCATTCTGGACGAGGCGACCTCAAGCGTGGACACGCGCACCGAGCTTGCTATCGGCCGCGCCATGGACGCGCTCATGCGCGGGCGCACCAGCTTTGTGATCGCGCATCGCCTGTCGACGATCGTGGATGCCGACCTGATCTTGGTCATGGACCACGGCAACATCATCGAGCAAGGCACGCATAAGGAGCTGCTCGCAGCCGAGGGCGCTTACGCCGACCTCTATCTGAGTCAGTTCGCATAATGTGACAAAGGGACAGTCCTACATGTCACATCAAAAAGAAAGGCGCGCCGGGGATGAATTCCCTGGCGCGCCTTTGCGTTGATGCCGATGTCGTTTTGTGCCGCTTGCGTTCCTAGCGTTCGTCCACGAGCTTGGCGACGAGGGCCTTGAGCTCGGCCACCTCTCGCTCGAGTTCCTTGACGCGGCGGGCGTTCTCGGTGATGCCCTGGCGGTTGAGGGCACTCTGCTCGGCGGCGTCGTCGGGCATGTACTCGCGATGCTGCTTGGCGTCGAAACTCTCCTCGAACACACGGCAACCGTTGCGCTTGATGATACGTCCCGGCACGCCCACGACGGTGCAGTTGTCGGGGACGTCCTTAACGACGACCGAGTTGCCGCCGATCTTGACGTTGTTGCCGATGCGGATGTTGCCGAGCACCTTGGCGCCCGTGCCCACCGTGACATTGTTGCCCAGGGTGGGGTGACGCTTGCCGGTCTCGTTGCCGGTGCCGCCGAGCGTGACGCCCTGGTAGAGCACACAGTTGTCGCCCACAATGGTGGTCTCGCCGATGACGACGCCCATGGCGTGGTCGATAAAGAAGTGCTTGCCAATCTGCGCGGCAGGGTGAATCTCGACGCCGGTGATGTGGCGGGTGATTTGCGAGAGCACGCGGGCGAGCGAGCGATGACCGTGCTCCCACAGCCAGTGCTCGGGCACGTGGTTCCACTTGGCGTGCAGGCCAGGATAGGAAAGGAAGATGACCAGACCGTTTTGCGCGGCGGGGTCCTGCGCCTGGACGGTCTTGATGTCCTCGCGAATGGTATTGATAAAGCTCACCGGCCGCCCTCCCTTAGCGCCATGGCAATGCGATTCAATAAAGTATAGCGATTCGCTAGGGATTAAAAAGGACAATCTTGGCGGCTTTGCGCTACAAGTGTCAGTTATGCAAACTTGCTGGTAATGGAGTCATGCTTTTGTGGGGTTGCGCACGAGGGGGCACCGCAACCGTATACTGGTCAACTTGGACGTATCCGCGCCCACAACTGAGAGGTTTTACTTCATGGGTTTCATCAATTTTATTGCCGAGCTGCTTAAGGACCCGCGCACCGCGATCGCCAGCTGGATCGCCGCCGGCCCGCTTATGGCCTACGGCTGCGTGTTCCTGATCATCTTTATCGAGACGGGCGTGGTGTTCTTCCCGTTCCTTCCCGGTGATTCGCTGCTGTTCGCCTCGGGTTTCTTTGCCCACAACGGCGGCTTTAACATCGTGGCGCTTCTGGCCACCGCATGGGCCGCTGCCATTTTGGGCGATCAGTGCAACTTTATGATCGGTCACTTCTTTGGCCGCAAGATCATCGCTTCGGGCAAGGTCAAGGCCATGACGCCCGAGCGCATCAAAAAGTCCGAGGACTTCTTGGACAAGTGGGGTCACCTGGCCATCTTCCTGGGTCGCTTCTTCCCGTTTATCCGCACCTTTGTGCCCTTTATCGCTGGCATGGGCGGCATGCACTGGCGCAACTTTGTCGTCTTTAACGTGCTGGGCGGCATTACCTGGTCGACGGTCTTTACGCTGCTGGGCTACTTCTTTGGCGGCATTCCCTTTGTGCAGGAGCACTTTGAGCTGCTGATTATCGGCATCGTTGCCGTGTCGATCATCCCGACCGTGGTCGGTCTGGTTAAGGCCAAGCTGGGCAAATAGAACGCGTAGCTCGAGCCAGCGCGCAGACCGTACAGTTGAGGCCCGTCACCGCTTACGGTGGCGGGCCTCTTCAGCTTCGGTCAAATGAAAATACTTTAGTTAGTTAAAGAAAAACGTTTTATCCGACGCGCGTGCGGAGTACAATCTCGTGCATGCGAATCGACGTACCATCGGCTTTGATGCTGTTCGCGTGTCCCGTCCGGCTCTACGCTCCGGGCGTGCGACGTTGCGACGCGGTCGGCCTCGGTCCTTGCGTGCGGGTTCGCGAGTATGCAACTGTGTATGTAAGGAGCGACATATGACTGTCGAGAAGAAGGATATCGATTGGGGTAGCCTCGGCTTTGGCTACATGAAGACCGATTACAGCTACGAGGCCCATTGGAAGGACGGCGAGTGGGACGAGGGTGGCCTGACCACCGACCACACCCTGCATGTCTCCGAGTGCGGCGGCATCTTCCATTACTGCCAGGAGGTCTTTGAGGGCCTGAAGGCCTACACCGCCGAGGACGGCAGCATCGTCTGCTTCCGCCCCGACATGAACGCCGAGCGTATGTACAACTCTGCGCAGCGCCTCGAGATGCCCCCGTTCCCCAAGGACAAGTTCGTCGAGGCTGTCAAGCAGGTCGTTTCTGCAAACGCCGCCTGGGTTCCGCCCTTCGGTTCCGGTGCGACCCTGTACGTGCGTCCGTTTATGATCGGCTCCGGTGACGTGATTGGCGTGGCTCCCGCTCCTGAGTACACGTTCCGCATTCTCGTGACCCCGGTCGGTCCGTACTTTAAGGGTGGCCTTAAGCCCGTTAAGCTGCGCGTTTCCGAGTACGACCGTGCCGCACCGCACGGCACCGGCAATATCAAGGCCGGCCTGAACTACGCCATGTCCCTCAAGCCCACGATGGAGGCCCATCGCGAGGGCTATGCCGAGAACCTGTATCTCGACTCCGAGTCCCGCACCTATGTCGAGGAGACCGGCGGCGCCAACGTCCTGTTCGTGAAGGAGGACGGTACGCTCGTCGTTCCGCAGTCGCACACCGACTCCATCCTGCCTTCCATCACCCGTCGTTCGCTCGTTCAGGTTGCCGAGGATCTGGGCATGACCGTCGATCAGCGTCCCGTCGAGTGGGCCGAGGTCAAGGCCGGCACCTTTGTGGAGTGCGGCCTGTGCGGCACCGCTGCCGTCATCTCCCCGGTTGGCGAGATCGACAACAAGGTTTACGGCGCCGACGAGACCGTGACCTTCCCGGCTGGCTACACCGAGATCGGCCCTGTGATGAAGAAGCTTCGCGAGACCCTGACGGGCATCCAGTCCGGTGCTGTCGAGGACAAGCACGACTGGGTTTACACCGTCGCGTAAGCTGTCTTACCTATCCGGGCAGAGAGCAAGTTCCCTCCCGGCGCGTCCTCGGACATGCAAGAAGCCCTCGCTGCGCACTTCGTGCGGCGAGGGCTTCTTGCGTCCTGCGGAGTG
>NZ_JAQLFP010000046.1:8922-9415 GCF_028207065.1 Collinsella aerofaciens | reverse complement strand
CGGCCTGAACGAGGCGACGATCGCGAAGTACATCCGGGAGCAGGAGAAGGCCGACATCGCGCTCGACCGGCTGAGCGCCAAGGAGTACGAGGACCCCTTCGATAGGGGGCCGGGGCGTAAATGGCGCCGGTTTGACCGGCCCGTCACGGGTCAATCTGCAGTGCGGCCCGAACCCCGTGAGGGCCGGCGCCTTTAGACGCGTGCCGGAAATCCAAGGGTTACACCCTAAGAGCAAACCACCCCTTCTAGGGGTGGTTTTGATTTAAGCGTCCACGCATGAAACACGGCGCGATGAACTGCGCTGCTCGTCGCCCGTCCGCGCCACCGAGAGCAGGGCGCCCAAATCGGCCTGGATCGCCCCTGCCTTGCTTCCAAGCTGCAGCGGAGCCGAGCCGCCCGAGATGTTTACGCTCAAAAGGTGCGCATCCGGCAGCTTTGCGGTCATGCTCCAGAACGGGAGCGTGATGATGCCGGGGGTCATCTCGCCCACGCC
>NZ_JAQLFP010000046.1:0-8822 GCF_028207065.1 Collinsella aerofaciens | reverse complement strand
AGGTGCGCATCCGGCAGCTTTGCGGTCATGCTCCAGAACGGGAGCGTGATGATGCCGGGGGTCATCTCGCCCACGCCAAGCTCCAGCAACAGCACGCGGCGATCGCTGCGCTCGCGCACGAAGCGCTCGTATCGTCCGAGGCTCTCGCGCCATGCCGCACCCTGCAGAAACGTGTCGTCGCGCACCCACGGCACAAGCTGCCAGCCGCAGTGCGGGCATCGGGGGACATCCTCGCTGCGGACCTCGAACCCCGCCATGCCCGCGAGCATGCGCTCGACGTAGGGGCTCGCCTCGAAGAGCTCGTCGCAGCATGGCTGCTTGCACTGAAGGTGCGCGAAGCTTCCCTGATAGTTGCAGATCCTCTCGGTGGGAAACGTCTTCTCGACCTGGGTGTCCACATTGGTGCTCAGGATGAAGTAATCCTTATGGCCGATGAGGGACCGTAGGTCGAGATAGGGCTGCGAGGTCGGCTCGCGCAGCATGAAATCGATATATCGCGCGTAGTAGGCCCATTGCTGCTCGAGGCTGGGGTAGAGGTGGTAGAAGCCGTCGAAAAGGCTCTTGACTACTTTCGATTGATGCTCAGTGCCCATTGTATTCGCTACGATTAAACTCGGCACAGGGGATACTGGTTTTCCGTGCGAAAACGCTCATGCCGCTAAATTGAGCGACCGCCTGTACTGCAGCGGGATCATCCGCCCGAGCGATCCCTTAATCCGTCGCCCGTTGCGCCAATCGGCAGAAGCCACGCGTGGACGCTAATCGCTCGAGCGAATCGTCGTCGGTTTCCGTTTAACGATTTCTTTTTCCGCTATTATCCGACCCTCGGACTTCCTCGTGATAGAAGTAGTCCACGATCACCGGATGCCCCTGGGGGACTCTGCCATAAGGCATTTCGTTGTCCACAAAGGGGCAATCGTACTTCTTGGCCATTTCCTCGGCTTTTACTTCAAGCGCTTCAAAATAGCTACGGTTGCGCTTGTTATAGATCTCATCGTAAAGCGGTACGAGATTGGGATGTTTCTCGGCGATATAATCCAGGATCGCTTTTTTGAAACCACCCCGAAGATTGAGATTTTCGAGCCAAAACAAATCGCACCGATCTTTTACTCGCTCAAAAATCATCTCAAAATCCGTGATGCCGGGAAATACCGGGGACACGAAGCAGACCGTACGGATACCTTCGTCATACACCTGCTTCATAGCAGCGATACGACGCTCGATGCTCGACGCGGAGTCCATATCGTTCTTGAAGTTCTCATCCAGCGTGTTGATCGACCATGAAACGGTCACTCGTCCAAGCCTCTTCAGCAGATCGATATCCCGTACCACAAGATCGGACTTTGTGCAGATCAGAATATCTGCATCGCTGCCAATCAGCTGCTCCAGGAGTTTCCTGGTATTCCCGAATCGCTCCTCCTGTGGATTGTAGCCATCCGTCACAGAACCGATAACCACCCGCTGTCCAGCGTATTTCTTCGGATTCTTGATTTCCGGCCAATGCTTCACATCAAGAAAGGTGCCCCATTCCTCCTTGTGTCCGGTAAAGCGCTTCATAAAGGAGGCATAGCAATACTTGCAGGCATGCGTGCAGCCTACATAGGGATTGACCGAGTAGCCGCCTACCGGCAGGCTGGACTTGGTCATGATGTTCTTTGCTTCCACCTCATTGATGAGGATTCCATCGATCACTTCCGCCATGTTCTCTGCACCTCCAGCACTCTTTCGAATTCTTCCGGCAATTCCTGAATCATGTTTTCGTCCCCTATGACAGAGACGAGGTCTTCCTTCATAAACATTGGAATGCCAAGCGCGTGCGCCTGGTCCGTCAAAGACCATGCCCACTCCGGTTCCGTATGAACCTTCCTGCTCTGCGCCCCGGTCATGGTACCGACGACGATCCAGTTGATTCCGGAAAGGTCGACCGTACCGGGATCGTCGAATAGCGGCTCAAAAGTAACGAAGAAGTGATTTGCTTTGACGTTTTTCCGAAGGGCGTCGATACGCCACAGCTCCGCTTTCCTCGTCACCGTAACGCCGAACCATGCGTTTTCCAGGTCGGTATCTAAATCCAGCAAATCGGGTCTCTTGGTCAGGAACAGGAACTGATGCTGTGGATTCTCATGGATCTTTGCAAATACCTCGTCTCGCCATTCCAGCTTCCACCCGGAGAGATCGCTCATGCCGGTAAGGAGAAAGTTCTGCGGGCGTTTCTTTTCCATCATCTTGAGCTTGCTCGGGAAGAACGCAGGATCAGCGAAGTCGTCAATCATATGCCAACGTTTCACATTGTTACGGGCATAGCAATATGGACACCCCACCGTGCAGCCGATGACGATATTCATATTCTGAATCTGATTTTTGATGCAGATGCTCATAACGCCTGCTTACCTGCCTCTCCCGTAAACACGCAATCAGCCTTCCCCACCTTGCGGGCAAAAGCCTCGATATCTTGCTTGCAAGCAGCAGGCTCGCAATCGCTCAAATCGTATGACGTGCCGCCGTTTCGATAGACGGCCCGATGGGAAAACGATCGGCTGACAAGCCCGATGCCGAGCTTCTCGCACAGGGTCATCCGTGCTCCCTTTCAGCTATAAAAAACAGGTGTCTATAAACAGTATCCTTGTTGATTTTCGCAGGGGCAATGAACAAACGCGTGCACCTGTCGATAAACGAACAGCTACTGGACATTGTCAAACGACTCAGATTGGAGAGGCGATGGGAGAAACCAAGATCGACCGCCGGCGGCGCTACACCCTCTCGGTCATACAGGAGGCGTTCTTCGCGCTGCTGGCCGAGGTCGGCTTCGCGAAGATGACGGTGGCGGACATCCGCCGCCGCGCCGAGATCAACCGGGGAACGTTCTATCTGCATTACGAGGATAAGTACGCGCTGCTCGATGCGCTTATCGACGAGGCATTGGCAGCGGCTCCCCCGCTTGAGGGGGTTGAATCGGCAACGCTTTGCCAGCGTCCGCCGGCAGACGACGATTATCGCCTGCTTTATTCGGACAGCGACGCATACGCTCGCGTAGCCCAGCGCGTCATAGAACGCGGAGCGGAGCAGATGGTTCCCTGGGTCATGGAGAAAACAGGGCTTTCACGCGAAGACGCCTTCCTGCTCTTCGTCCACAACGTCCAGGGCAATCTGGCCGTCAACCGCCTGCTCGGCTGGAGACGAGGCCCCGAGTTCGCCCATGCCCAGGAGCTGCTCAACGCCTATTCCGAAGGGGGCTTACTGGCGGTATCCGCTCTTCGCGATTCCGATAACCCATCGTGACCTGCGATTCAGGAATACCAGCCTCCGAGCCCTCTCGTTCGGAGGCTGCGGCTAAAACCTCATTGCGCGTCTACCGCTCCGCGTTACTCGCCACCTGCCCGCGCCACCGAGAGCAGCATGCTCAAATCGGTCTGGATCGCCTCTGCCTTGCTTCCAAGCTGCAGCGGAGCCGAGTCGCCCGAGATGTTTACGCTCAGCAGGTGCGCATCCGGCAGCTTTGCGGTCATGCTCCAGAACGGGAGCGTGATGATGCCGGGGGTCATCTCGCCCACGCCAAGCTCCAGCAACAGCACGCGGCGATCGCTGCGCTCGCGCACGAAGCGCTCGTATCGTCCGAGGCTCTCGCGCCATGCCGCACCCTGCAGAAACGTGTCGTCGCGCACCCACGGCACAAGCTGCCAGCCGCAGTGCGGGCATCGGGGGACATCCTCGCTGCGGACCTCGAACCCCGCCATGCCCGCGAGCATGCGCTCGACGTAGGGGCTCGCGTCGAAGAGCTCGTCGCAGCATGGCTGCTTGCACTGAAGGTGCGCGAAGCTTCCCTGATAGTTGCAGATCCTCTCGGTGGGAAACGTCTTCTCGACCTGGGTGTCCACATTGGTGCTCAGGATGAAGTAGTCCTTATGGCCGATGAGGGACCGTAAGTCGAGATAGGGCTGCGAGGCCAGCTCGCGCAGCATGAAATCGATATATCGCGCGTAGTAGGCCCATTGCTGCTCGAGGCTGGGGTAGAGGTGGTAGAAGCCGTCGAAAAGGCTCTTGAAGCCAAAGGCTTGCTGCCAGTCCGCCATTCCTGCGCGCGCCATGCCCGCGCGGTTGTAATGGTTGAACCCGGCGGCGCTCGACATGCCCGAGCCGATGCCGACGATGATGGCGTCGGCATCGTCGATAAGGCTTCGAAGCATACGCGCTTCTCTTTCTAGGGGTGGCATCGGGCGATCTCCTCGAAAGCCGGGGTCATATCGCCGTCAACGAGAATCGTCTCGCACGAGGCGTCGGGCGCCATGGCCTGGCTGTAGTTGAACACGATGTAGGTGGCGTGCTCGCAGACGTTCGCGATCTGGGCGAGCATGTGCTTTATGATGCCGTTGCGCAGTCCCACGCCAAGTTCGAGGATGGCGACCCTGCCGTTGCGATGGGCTTGCACAAGGCGCTCGAGCTCCTCGAGCTGGGCCGTGGCGAGGGCGTCTGGATGGGCGAGACGCCGCTCGTCGATCGACGTGCGTATGCTCCCCTCCGTCTCGAGCACGCGGTTCTCGTTGAACCCTGCGCGTACGAAGTGCCCGTCGATATTGCACGT
The DNA here is from genome assembly GCF_028207065.1 of Collinsella aerofaciens. GTDB lineage: Bacteria > Actinomycetota > Coriobacteriia > Coriobacteriales > Coriobacteriaceae > Collinsella > Collinsella aerofaciens_AR. Next base: position 4,243 of record NZ_JAQLFP010000046.1, on the reverse strand, counting down.
GATCACGAAGGTGTCAGCGTGCTCTGTAAGACGCCGCAGCCCGTTCATGAGCGGGCTGGGCTCATACTCGACATACTCCTTTTGATGGAACCGCTCGACCCATCGGCTTCGCACGCTGGCATCCGGGGAGGCGAGCCCCTGCAGTATGCAGCCGATGCCGTCGGCCTGAGCGAGGTCGCCGTACGCCTCTCGGAAATGAGCATCGGCGCAGAAGAGGTTGAGCCCCTCTGCCATGTCCAGCCCGTTGCTGGCGCCGATGATGACAAGATCCGCCTCGGCTAGCGCCCTGCCTATGCGAACTGCTTTCACCGTTTCCATGTGCTACCTCCCCAGCGTCTTGCGCACGTCGGCGAGCACGTCGGCGATGTCGGCGCGAACGGCGAGCCCCCAATCCTCGATCGCGCGGGGGAGAAACTGCGTCCTGTTGTTCACGGCGATGTAGCTAGCCTGCGACAACTGCGCCGTGAGGGCCCAGAACGGCTCCTGGATAAACGCGGGCGTCATGCGGCCCACGCCCAGCTCGAGGAAAAGGATCCTCTGCCGCGCGTGCGCGTCGAGCCAGTCGGACACCTTGTGGTACTGCTCCTCGTAGAGCTCGCCCTGCAGGAAGTTGCCGTAGCCGCGAACCCAGGGGAACGCCTCTGCCCCGCAGTGCGGGCAGCGCGGCACGAGCTCTGTCGGAACCTCAAGGCCGTCTCCCATGGCCTCTACCATGTTGGAGACCGGCTCGACCGCATCCCACACCGCGTCGGTGCAACAGCGGGAGCACTGAAAGAAGCGGTGGTCGCCTTGGATCTCTGCCACCTTCTCCCAGGGGTAGAGCTTCACAAACTGCGTGTCCTGGTTGGTGGTGAGCACGAAGAAATCCTTCTCGGCGAGAATGGCGTCGAGGTCCTTGTAGGGCTTGCGCAGCGGGGCGTTGAGCGTGGTGTCGAGGAAGGTGGCGAGGTATCCCCAGCGCGCCTCGGCGGTGGGCCAGCGGTAGAACGACCCCTCGAAAGCGCCCTTGAAACCGTAACGCTCGGCGAATTTGCCGAAATGCCTGCGATAGGTTGCGTTGTCCTCGTAATAGAAGTCGCCGCCGCCCGCCGCGGAGAGCCCAGAGGCCCCGCCCACCAGCACGCAATCGGCTTCCTCGATCATGCGGGCGAAGTCCCTGATTTGCTGGTCGTAGGGCTCGGGCTCGCGGTCACTCAGCTCATAGGGCGTGCCGCCGCTGCGGTAGGCGGCCTGAAGGGAAAACGATTGGTTGGTGAGCTCGATAACGAGCTGCTCGTACAGGGTCACTGGATACCTTCTTTCAGCTATTATAAACAGGTGTCTATAAAAAGTATCCATGTCGATTTGCTTAAGAGCAATGAACAGCTTCGGCCTGCTGTCGATAAACGAGCGTTTGCCGGGCATTGTCGAGCGTTGCAATTGGAGGGGTAATGGAAGCGGGGAAGATCGATCGTCGCCGACGCTATACACTCTCGGTCATACGGGAGGCGTTCTTCGCGCTGCTGGCCGAGGTCGGCTTCGCGAAGATGACGGTAGCGGATATCTGCCGACGCGCCGATATCAACCGTGGCACGTTCTATCTGCACTACGAGGACAAGTTCGCCCTGCTCGACGCGCTTATCGACGAGGCCTTGGCGGCGGTGCCGCCGCTCGAGGGAACGGAGGCGGGCGCCCTCTGCCAGCGTCCGCCGGCAAACGATGACTATTATCTGCTCTACTCGGATGACGACGCGTACGCCCGGGTGGCACAGCGCGTCGTCGAGCGCGGCGCCGAGCAGATGGTTCCCTCGATCATGGAGGAGACTGGGCTTTCGCGCGAGGACGCCTATCTGCTCTTCGTCCACAACGTCCAGGGAAATCTCGCGGTCAACCGCCTGCTCGGTTGGAGGCGAGGGCCCGAGTTTGCCCACGCTCAGGAGCTGCTCAGCGCCTATTCCGAAGGGGGCATGCGGGCGGTATCGGCTCGTCGCGATCCCCGTAGTTGATCTTGACAGCGTGCCATTTCAGGCAGGCGACGTTGCTATGGCCCCTCTTTGGTTTTCGATGTTGTATAAGGCAATCGCAATCGCCTTGAGCTTCTTTAGGGAACTTGAGCAAGAGATATGGCCTGCTGGCGATTGATTAACCCCATTTGTTTTGGTTACAAGAAAAAATGCTGCGCGCCTGCAGCATGAAGGAGAGGGAATCCTATGAATATCGTTGTATTGAGTGGCAGCCCGCGTAAGGGCGCCAATACCGATACCATGGTCGAGGCGTTTGCCGAGACCGCGCGTGAGGGCGGCCATACGGTCGAGGTCATCCGCGTTGCCAGCAAGAAGATCGCCGGCTGCTTGGGATGCCAGTACTGCTTCGCCCATGAGGGCGTCTGCGTGCAGAAGGATGACATGGCCAACGTGATTGAGTCGCTGAAAGACACCGACATGGTTGTCTTCGCTTCGCCTATCTACTGGTTCGATATCACCGCGCAGGAAAAGACCGCCATCGACCGCCTGTACGCCTTCGGTGCCACGGGTTTCCCGTTCACCAAGACGGCCCTTTTGCTCGATAGCCACAGCGAGGGTGTCTATGATGCGGCGATCGCTATGTACAAGTCAACCTGCGCGTACTGCAAGTGGGAGGACCAGGGCATTGTCACGATTGGTGGCATGACCGAGCGCGACAGCATGGCATCGTCGCCCAAGTTGAAAGAGGTGCGAGAGCTCGCTCGCAAGCTCGCCTAAGGACAAGAAGAACGCATGGCAATCAGCGTTGGTGGAAATGCTTGCTGTCCTTACCGAGAGATAGGGGCGAATTCCCTCAAGTGCCGTATAGAACAATTTTTAAACGCAGAAAAATAACTGAAAACAAATTAATCCGCGTTAAAATATTGTCAAATAGAAGTTCATGAGGGAAGGTTACGTATGCGTCGCAAGGCAGACGAGCTCCTTAGGGAATGGCGAGACAGAGCTGATAGAAAACCTTTGCTGGTCAAAGGCGTGCGCCAGTGTGGCAAGACCTATTTGCTCAGAACGCACGCCCAGGATCTTTTCGAATCGGTTGTCTACGTTAATCTTGAGAACGACCGGTCGGCGCGAGCGGATTTTTCGGGCGGTCTTGATCCTCATTCGATCGTACGTGCGATCGAGGCTCGTACGGGACAGCGTATCGTGCCTGGCAAAACCTTACTGTTCATTGACGAGATCCAGGCATGCGAGGAAGCGCTCACTTCCCTTAAATACTTTTGCGAAGATGCTCCCGAGTATTACGTTGCGGCTGCCGGGTCGCTTCTTGGGGTTGCCATTAACCATCAGTCGTATTCGTTCCCCGTCGGAAAGACCGACTTGATTGAGATGACTCCACTCGATTTCGAGGAGTTTCTCTGGGCGATGGGGCACGATCAGCTGGTCGATGAGATACGCTCGTCATTCGAGATAATGGGTCCTCTTGCGCCAAGCCTTCATGAAAAGGCGCTTGGGCTCTATCGACAGTATCTTGTTGTTGGCGGAATGCCCGAGGCGGTCCAAACGTACATCGATGATCAGTCAATCATTGATGTGGCCGAAAAGCATCGGATTATTCTCGACGGATATTCCGCCGACACCAATAAATATGCTGATGAACGCTTGAGCGCAAAGACGCGTGCGTGCTTCGATTCCATTCCACAGCAGCTTGCCAAAGAGAATCGTAAATTTCAATACAAGGTAGTGCGAGCGGGGGGCAATGCGTCTCTCTTTGGAGATGCTCTCGATTGGCTTGTATTGTCGGGTACGGTGGCGCGCTGCAGCCTAGTCGGGCAGATCGAAAGCCCTTTAGAGGCCTTCGTTAACCCTTCTGCTTTTAAAATCTATCAGGCGGATACAGGGCTGCTGGTCTCCAAGGCCGGTGCTCAACGCGCCGATATTCTTGCTGGTATCGGCGGCACATTCATGGGTGCACTTACCGAAAACTACGTTGCCCAACAGCTTTCAGCCATGGGTTATCCACTGCATTATTGGGCGCGAGATAATCGTGCGGAAATCGACTTTGTAGTAGAGAAGCAGGGATGCTTGTCTGCGATTGAAGTCAAGGCGGGGGAGAACACAAGATCTCGAAGTCTGTCCTCACTTAAAAAGACCCATCCGGGCGTGCGCCTTATCAGGCTATCGACTAAGCCCTTTGGAATGAATGATGGGCTTATGTCTGTTCCGCTTTATGCGGCATTTTGTCTATAGGGATGATGCTGGTGTAATGCATGGGGCCCGGGGCGCAGCGTTTACTGCGCTCC
>NZ_JAQLFP010000045.1 GCF_028207065.1 Collinsella aerofaciens | reverse complement strand
TCGGCGGCCCGTTCTGGGCGCGCCTCAATCGTAGCCCGAGACGGTCCCGGGCTGACAATTTCGACTGTAATGGACGTACTTAAATGAGTGCCCGCAGAATGAGAGTGGATAATCTCCCGTTTTTAGCCTGTTTGTGGGCTCAAAGTGGGAGATTATCCACTCTCGCCATTTGGGCGTCCAAAAATCCTCGCTCGTTTTGTCTTAGTCATTGGGGACGTTCTTAAACGACTAGTCGCTGGGGACACCCTTTGCCGTCGGCGGATTTTGGGACATGTGGCCCGCTTTTTGGGCCCGCCTGTCGGTACACTAAAAGCACTATGGGTACCCGCGAGCGACATATCGGCCACGCGGCCGCCCGATCCGCACCCGTGGCGGATCCCAGGGGCGGCAGGCTCTTCGCCATGCCGCGATTCCTTGTTGGCATAACGCATCGTGTATACCGCTACCGCGTCTTCGCTATCGCTGGCGCCATCACTGCGCTGTTCCTCATGCTTTTGGCAGTCTTGCCGGCGCTGTTCGCCTCCGACCCCAAGCTTTCCAATATCGTGCCTGCCTATTTCGAGGTGTCCGAAGAGGTCGTGGACGAGCTTGCCCATTCGAGCTGCTTTCCGCTGCTTGTCGCCGCGGTTACGTTTTCGATCTGGGGCGTTCTCACGTACCTGCGCTGCTTGGACTATGTGTTGCGCCGCCGCCTTGTTGCCATCGCTACCATCTGCACCCTGTGGATGATTGAGGTCATCTTTAAGTACAAATCATTCACGCCACACTATGCCACGCTGCTTTGGTACCTCTACTACGTGCCCATGACGCTCGTCCCGTTGCTCTATCAGCTGTGCGGCATGCGTCTCGCGGGCGTGGAGCAGCATCGCGCGGGCCGCCGCTACCGCGCGGCCTTGTGGATTACGGCCGCCCTGCTTGTCGCGTTTGTGCTCACCAACGATGTGCACCGGCAGGTATTCCACTTCGACCGCGCAAGCGAGACCTGGAGCAACGACTACACGTATGGTTGGGGCTACTTTGTCTATCTGGTGTGGACCGCCTTTAACTTTGTCGCTTTTTTTGCCCTGGTGGGACGGTCCTCGTCTTATAGAATCCAGCGTTTTTCGGGCACGGCGGCACTCGTGTTGTTGGGCGGCGCGTTCTTTGCCGTTTCATATGCCATGCGCGTGCCTTGGGCGTGGAAGCTCAACTTTTCGCTGGTCTATTGCGTGTTGTGCGTGGTGACGCTCGAGATTTGCCTCGATTGCGGCGTCATCCCGTCGTATCACGATATCGCCGGCATCTTCGACACCTTGCCGCTTGACCTCAAAGTTCTAACGCGCGACCTCCAGGAAGTCTATGCCACACCGGTGTCGAAGCCAATGCCGGCGGGCGTGTGCGAAGAGCTTCGGGCCCAGGAACACGGGCATGCCCATGCCTTTGCCGTGGCGTCCGATCCCGATGTGATGTACCGTGCCTTTCCACTGCTGGGCGGATCGGCCCTGCTTGCCCAAGACGTGTCGGAACTTAACGAGCTTAACCGTGAACTGGCACATCGTCGTATGGAGCTGCAGCGCCAAAATGAGCTGCTCACGGCCGATTACGATCTTAAGACGCATCTGGCAGATCAAGAGGCCGAGACCTTACTGGTCCAAGACGTGGATCAAGCGCTTGCCCGCGCGCTCGAAGGGATGTACGACCTGCTGAGCTCGCTGCCGCCGTTGACCGATGAGGCATCTTCGCACGAGCGTTACCGCATGCTGCAGCGCGCCAAGATGCTCGTCGCCTATTGCAAACGCAAGGGGTCGCTCACGTTGGCACAGCACGGGGAGAGCGGTTTTGATCGCGACCGCATTCAGCTCATTGCCAATGAGCTCGCAAGTGATCTGCGCACCATCGATGTCGACTGCGCTTCGATTATCGCCATACGCCGCCCCATGCACGCCAGCGCGGTAAGCGCACTGTACGACTGTGTGTACGACTTTGCATTTTTTGCCTACACCACCGATCATCCGGCGCTTATGTATCACCTGAGCGACCATGACTCGTGCAGTGTCGAGCTGCGCGCCACGCTCTTCTCCAACGACGAGGGCGATCTTTCGCAGACGCCCGCCGCCCGCGAGCTCGAGCTCGCGCTGCGGGGACGAAACGTGGCGTATCGTCTTGAGGGCGAGCCCGGTCAGCTGCGCATGGTCGTCTTGATGCCACGGGCGGGTGAGTGACCATGCAGATTCCGCTCATCCCTCCTCAGATTGTCGCGCTCGATGTCGTCTTTGCCCTCGCAGCATGTCTGCAGACGATTCACGTTCCGCTCATCGCATCGCGTCGCTCGTCCTATAACCGCAAGGTGATTTGCGCCTACGAGGCGAGCCTGGTGCTCCACTTGATGATCTCGGCCGTTATCTTGTTTGGATCGAGTGCCTCGTACCTGGTGGCGCCGCTCTACGTTTGTGTCGAGGGAATGGGCGGGGTGCTGTGGCTCAACGCCGCGATCTTTGCCTATGGCGTCGCTCTGATGGTGCGCTATCGTCGCCCTGTCATGCTGATCGAGCTGCTGCTTGTTGCCGCCGTGACGCCGCCGGCGGTTCGTGCCATGGGCTCGGCGTGGACTGCGGTTGTTATCGCGGAGGCGGCATTCTTCCTGTTCCGCTCCATCGCGGCGCTCTTGATGGACGTCCGTAACCGCCAGGAAGATATCACTGCGTTCTCGACGATCGAAACCATCAACGTGATTCCCGTGGGCATCCTATATCTGGACCCGAGGGGCCGTCCGCTGCTCATGAACCGCTGCATGCGAAAAAACCTAGTGGAGCTTCATATGCCCACCGACCTAGGCGATATGAGCGGTACATGGAACGACCTGCGCAAACTCAGTATGCAAATGCCCGAAAGCAGCAGGAACCGCGTGCGCATTAATCTGGACCGCTTTGGTGAGGCGCGCGTTGTGGTCGAGGTTTCTCCCGCCGAGATTCGCTTGTTTGTGCACGATGACGTTATGGTTTCGGGCCGTTCGTTCGAGCGCATTATCGGCCTGGATGTGACAGAGTATGCGCACGCGCATGACCGTCTGGCGCAAGCCAACCACCTGCTTGAGCTTGCGGGCCAAGAGCTCCAGGCCCAGATCGAAGAAGTCAAAAAAGTTGCCGACAACGCGGCCTACCTGCGTATGCGCGCCCGCGTGCACGACGTGATCGGGCAGCGCCTGTCTATCCTCCATCGCTATTTGGAGGAGGGGCGCTTGGACGACGAGTCGCTCGAGCAGATCGACCCGTTGTTGCGCTCGATCGCCGCCGATCTGCGTCGTGGCGGTGCCAGTGAACCTTCGGAGCAACTGGGCGATATCGTCCATGCCTTTGGCCTGGTGAGCGTGCAGATCGATGTAGAGGGCGAGCTGCCAAGCGACGCGCGTGTCGCCGCAGCCTTTCTGCAGATTATCCGCGAAGCCTCGACCAATGCCACCAAGCATGCGCAGGCCCATCAGGTCCATGTGCGCCTGTGGCAGGAGACGTCGGAAGACGGCGCCGTTGCGCGGATGACCGTTTCTAACGACGGCGCGCCTGCACCCGTATCGTATCGCGAGGGAACGGGTATCCCTGGTATGAGGCATGTCGCACAGAATCTGGGCGGCAGCCTGGAAGTCCACGCCGCCCCGCCCTTTACGCTTGCGGTGTCCATCCCGCTCGCCTCCAACGCCACGGTCCAAAGGAGAAGCTCATGATCCGCGTGTTAATCGTCGAAGACCAGGCTATCTTGCGCGAGAGCCTGGCGCGTTCCGTGGGCGACCAGCCCGACATGACCGTTGTCGCCGCGATCGCCGACGCCTCGGATGCCTTGGACGTTGTGCTCAAGGAGCGTCCGGACATGATACTGATGGATGTGTGCACCGAGCACGATTCCAACGGCATCGTGGCGGCGGCGCGCATCAAAGAACAACTGCCCGAGTGTCGCGTCATCATCATGACGGGTATGCCCGAGATCACCTTTGTGGACCAGGCGCGCGAGGCGGGCGTCGACAGCTTTGTGTACAAGAACGTCGGTATCGACGAGCTGTTCGCCGTGATGCGCTCCACGCTGGCGGGTTACTGCACGTTTCCCAAGCCGCCCGAGAGCATCTTCTCCGGCACGGCGGCCCTCGACGATGTCGAGCTGTCGATCTTGCGCCTTGCCTGCGAGGGTAAAAGCCGCCGCGAGATTGCGGCCGAGCTGTTTATGAGCGAGGGCACCATCAAACGCCGCATCTCGGAGATTCTCAACAAGACCGGCTACGACAACATCATGCGCCTGGCCGTGCGCGCGGTGACCGAGGGCAGCATCGTTCCCAACATGGAGCGCCCGTAATCGACGCGCTCACCCGTGTTCCGGCGCCGCAAAGATAGGCCGCCCACCGTTTCGCATCTAAAAACGGCGGGCGGCCTGCTTGTATGGGCAGTGCTGTCGGCATAAAAGCGACGGGGCCGCAGGATCAACTCCTGCGGCCCCGTCTGGTGTGCGCGGATGTGTCCGCCAATCCGCGGCTGTCGTGGTCTACCGCTACGCGATGGTTGCGCTGTAGGAGGCGACGTCCTCGTAGGAATCGGTCAGGTAGGCGTCGATGCCGATGGTCGTGTTGACCAGGCTGTCGAAGCTGTCAAGCGTGCCCTTCGAGAAGGTGAACTCTTCGGTGGCGTTGGTGCCGGGCATCAGGTGGGCCGAGAACCAGGCTTCCTTCATGGTGCCGTTGACGTTTGTCTTGCCGGTGGGAGCGTAGAAGGTCAGGTCCTTGTCGCTCTTGTTGGTGATGTTGACGACAAAGCCGATGTCGCCCCAGTCGTCCTGGAACTTCTCGGTGATGGTGATGGTGCACAGATCGTCATCGGCGACGGTGACGGCGGGGGAGATTTCGACGCTCTGGACATCGCCGTCTTCGACGGCCTCCTCGACTTCCTCTTCCTTCTCGGCGGCCTCGCGATCCTTCTTCACGGTACCGGATAGGTCCTTATCGGACTTGCTAAAGATGAGCTTGTCCTCGCCGTCCTCAAGGACAAGCTTGCCGTCCTCGAGCTTCACGTCGGTCGTCTCCTTGTCGACGGTGATACTCGCGGTGGTAGCGTCCTTGGCCTCCCACTTTAGGTCGGAAACTTCGGAGAACAAATCGAGGCTGCCCGTGCCGTCTTCGTCCAGGACCAAGATGCAGCTGATGCCCCATTCCTCGAACATATCCATATACTCATCGGTCAGCTCTTCGCCCTCCGTGGTTCCACCCGAGAGCTTCCAGCTGCCGACAAAGTTGGCCTTGGGGTCTTTGCCGCCGCTGCAGCCCGTGAGGGCAAAGGCGAGCGCCAGGACGCATGTCAAAAATGCGAGTACGGACTTTTTGAACGTTGTCTTCATGGTGTCCTCCTTCTTGTATAAAAACCCATAGAAGCAAATGCGGGGGTGGCGGATCCCTCGCCAATTACCAGATAGAGGGGCTAGGGCCTGGGCGTTCCGCAGTTGCTGCAGAACTTGCCGCCGTTTTCGCTGCCGCAGTTGGGGCAGAACCACTTGGCCGGTGCCGGGGCGGGTGCGGGACTGCCACACTCGGAGCAGAACTTGCCGGTGTTGGTGGCGCCGCAGCTGCAGGTCCATGTGCCGGCCGCGGGAGCAGCGGCAGGAGCCGGTGCGGGAGCGGGTGCCGGAGCCGGCTGCGGGGCGGCCTGCTGCTGTGCCTGGCCGGCGGCGAACAGCTGGCTGGCGTTCATGCCGCCCATGCCACCTGCCATGCCCATGCCCATAAAGCCTGCCATCGCGCCGTTGGGATTGGCGGCTGCCGCGCGCATTGCGTCGCTCTGGGCGCTGGCAATGTTGGCTGCCGCCATGGTGGGATCGCGCATGACTGCGGCCTTCTGCAGGTCCTTGATCATCTGCTCGTCTTCTTGCGAGGCTGCGATGGAGTTGACGCCAAAGCTCACGATCTCGACACCGCGCAGGTCGCGCCAGTCGGCAGAGAGGACCTCGTTGAGCGCACGAGCGAGCTCGGTGGTGTGGCCGGGGATGGCGCTGTAGCGGATGCCCATCTCCGAGATCTTGGCGAAGGCGGGCTGCAGGGCGGTGAGAAGCTCGGACTTAAGCTGGCTGTCGATCTTGTCGCGCGTGTAGCTATCGGTCACGTTGCCGCATACGTTGGTGTAGAACAGCAGCGGGTTGGTGATGCGGTACGAATACTCGCCGTTGCAACGCACGGAGATGTCGACGTCCAGGCCAATGTTGTTATCGACCACGCGGAAGGGCACAGGCGAGGCGGTGCCGTACTTGTTGCCGATGATCTCCTTGGTGTTGATGAAGTAGACACGCTGGTCCTTGCCCGCGTCGCCGCCAAAGGTAAAGCGGCTGCCGATATTGGCGAAGGTCTCCTTGATGGAATCGCCCAGGTTGCCGCTAAAGACGCTCGGCTCGCTGCCGGTATCGAAGACGAACTCACCGGGCTCCAGCGCGACTTCGATGATCTTACCGTTTTGCACCACGAGCATGCCCTGGCCGTCGTTGACGGCGATGACCGAGCCGTTGGAGATGACGTTGTCCTCGCCGCGCGTGTTGGAGCTGCGGCCACCGGTGCGTTTGCTGCCCTTGCAGGCCAAGACGTCAGCAGGCATCGATTCGCAGTAGATAAATTCCTTCCACTGGTCGGCCATGACGCCGCCGGCAGCTCCCAATCCAGCTTTCAAGAGTCCCATGGTGATCTTCCTTTCTCGTCAAAGGCCGGGTGGTATTGGTCGGATTGCTTAGTCGTCCTTGTCGTCTTTCATGACAACGGTGGTCTCGGTGTGGCTGAAGGTGTCGTGCTTCTCGGTCAGGTCGAGCTCGCCGCAGTACTCGTCGGCGTGGGCGGCCTCGTTGGCCGTCTTGAGCTGGCCTACCAGTAGCACGTCTCCGATAATCACGATGATCAGCGGCGCGATGATGTTGATGAGAATGCCCTCGACATCGAAGGTGAGGTAATCTGGATCGAAGGCGTTCTCGCCCATAAAGAGAATCTGGGAGAGGACAAATCCGATCACAAAGAACAGCACCGAGGCGATGGCGAGCTTGGGCTTGGAACAGGGGAGCTCGCCGACCAAGCGGCCGGTCTGGCCGTTCATGGCAAACAGGTAGCTCTTGCCGTTCCACGAGGTGGAGAGCATCCAGACGGGGAACAGGGCGTAGTCGCTGTCTTCCCAGGTGTAGTCGAGCTGCTTGCTTTCGACCGTGGCATCGTCGTATTCGTCGACGACAGTCTCGCGCAGGGCCGAGATCGTGCTTTCTTCCATACGGCGCTCGGCGCGCGCCTTGCAGGTCTCGCAGTCCTCGTCGTAACGGTTGGCGATGTAGCCGGGCATATATGCGACCGAGAACGGACGCAGCGCGTCGTAGTCAAACGGCTCGATGGCGTCCATGTGGCCGTCGGGCATCTTGGACGATCCGTCGACGGGCACGCGCTTAAACGAGATATTGCCCTTGCGGTAGGCATCGTAGTGGTCGGTGGTCGTGACGGTGCGGTCGGATTCCTCGGTCACGGTCTCGTTGGTCGCGTCAAAGTACACTTCGCCGTCAACGCGGGCACCGTAGAGCCAAAACGGCACGTAGACACCTTGGACCTCGTTGATGTGGTTGCCGGTGACAAAGCTCTTGGGCAGCAAGATTTTGCCCTTGTAGTGTTCCTTGAGTGCGGCCGTGACGTCGTCGCGCCCGAGCTTAAACGGAATCACCAGGTCGGGCGAGAAGTCGCCAGAGAGCTGGCCGGGCGCCACGGCGGAGTTACCGCAGTACGGGCAGGTGGTGACGGCGACGGTGCCGTCGGACACGAGCTCGGCGCCGCACGACGAGCAGATGTAGCCGGCGTTTTGGGCGAGCTTCTGCACGGCATCGTCGGCAGCAGGTTTGGGAGCTGCGGCTGCGGCATCGGCTTTGGCATCTGCCTTGTCCTGGCGCTCGCGATAGAGGGCCTCGACTTCTTCGACTTCAAAGCGTGAGTCACAGTAGTCGCAGACAAGCTTTTGCTCGGCGCTGGCAAAATGCAGGGGACCACCGCAGGCAGGGCACTGATAGTTAACGCTCTCGAAGGCCATGATCGGTCCTTTCCGTGCCGGAGGCTATGCGCCGATGGCGCCGCCGCAGTATTCGCAGCGCCCACTGGCATCGGGAATGGTGGTGGCTCCGCAGAAGGGGCAGGTCACCGCGGTCTTGGGGGCCTTGGCGGCCACGACGCTGTCGCGCGTCTCCTGGCGCAGCTGCACCAGCGCGTCGCGGACTTCGGTTGCCTGGCGCTTGGCCTCGCGGTATTCGATGGAGCCGCGCTGATCGATGGTGGAGTCGTTTACGCGCAGGTTGATCTCGGTAAAGTACGGCGTGTTGACGTGAATGGTCAGATTAAAGTCGTAATCCAGGTCGTAGCGCGGCGGGTTGTAGCTCTCGCGCTCGCCGTCCTTGGTCTCGCGATAGATTTCGGTGCGATGCTCGTCGATATCCATATCGCAGCCGAGTACCTGCGAGAACTCGATGATGTCGGGATTGGCGTCGCGCCAGCGGCTCTGCGAGGTGATGATCAGCAGGCCCGCGTCCTCATCGAGCATAATATTGGTGCGCCCGGCAGAAAGCGTGCGCGTGGGGTTGAACGACGCCAGACGCTCGGCGTTGGCCTCGCGGTAGGCGAGCTGCTCGCGGATATCGTCCGCGGTGCTGGAGCGATAGCCGTGAAAGTAGGGGGAGAGCTTGCCGGCGCACTCTTTGCACAGGTAGCCTTCATTGATTTTTGTCTTACCTAGAAGTCCCAGCTCGGTACCGCAAATCGCGCACTCTTTCTTCTCGAACATCTTGTCAAAGAAGCCCATGGCTGCCTCCCATCAACTGGTAGCGTGTGTCACTTTTGATGATGGGGGAGTGCGCGATCTTTCACGATACCCAGACGGCTCAACGAGTCTCCACAACTGGGACACATGGCCCATTTTTCCTACTCATTGGGGACGCACTTTGTCGAATTATTGGCGCTGCAGCTTGTTACGCGACGGTCACGGCGACCTGGGCGTAGCGGGTACAGGGGCGCTCGACGTGCGTCTGCACGGTGAGGGTGAGCACAAAGCGGTCGCCGGGTCGTGCGTCGGCGGGCACGACGAAAGCGGTGTCTACCGTGCATTCTTGCCACATCGACAGATCCTGGACGCCTGCATAGCTCGATGGGTCTACGGTCACATCCCAATGTGCATCGAAGCCCTTGTCGTCGGGGTCGACGATGGTCGCTGTAAGGTCGACGCGCTCGCCGGCTGCGACGCTGCGGTCGGCCGTGACCTCGACAACATGTGCCGGATGCGAACAGGCTGCCGGATCATGGGCGCACCATTGCGCGCGGGCGGCAAAGTCTTCCTGATAGGCGCGCAGGTAGGGATTGGGATTGTCGTCTGCGGGCGTGCCGATGGCGGCAAAACCGGCGGGCGCGCTCGCATCGGGGTGTCCATCAAGAAACATGCGGCCCAGCAGCGTATCGAAGTCGCGGTCGTCGATACCGCGCAGGCCAAACGGAAGCAGCGGAATATAGGTCATGCTGTCGCCTTCGGCCATAAAATCGCCGCGCTCAAACTGCACTGCGGGCATGCCTTCTAGGCCCCAATCCAGACGGGCATGCTTGCCAAACTGAAAGCGCTCGGGCTCGTTTTCGTAGACCCTGCCATCGCCATAGAGCATATAGCGTGCCATGAGGGGTCCGTTGCCCTGCGTGAGATTCCGCTTAGGCCAGGGAGCCTTAAACAGCGGCAGCGTATCGGGCTGAGCTGTTTTGGCGTCGAAATAGTTGCCATACATATAGGGCGTACGCCAAAAGATGAGCTCGGGAAAGAGCTCGCGCCCATGGTCGAGCCACGAGTTGTCCTGTCCCACGCCATCGGCAACGCCCATCACGCGCACCTTCTGATAGACCTGCTGCTGCACGGCGGGCCACTCGGGCGTGGCGCGATAGCGCTCGGCAATACTCATGAGGGCGCGAACGATCGTATTCATACCACCCCAGCTGAGCAGCCACAGCGTGCGGGGGTCGTCGTCCATGATGGCATCGGCGATGACGCGCGAACCGGGCGTCTCCTCAGTCACATCACCCTCAAAAGCAACATTTCCCACAAACGTACGCTCAATCATCTGTGCGGGCGTGGGGAAGGACGGCTCGCCGGCGGCAACGGCATTGGCCTGCAGCTGCGGCCAAGCCTGGGCGTATTCGTTGCTCCAAAGACTTTCGATCCAATGCTCGGGAAAAGGCCGATACTCGCGAAGCTCGCCGGCCAGCGGATCGGGCTCATGAGGCACAACATCCCAGGTATAGGAGCGCACACCCTTGGTCCGCCAATGCGAATTCACCTCGCCGAGCGTATGAACTCCATCCCCAAGAAAGTGATACTGCGAAGCCGTATACACCACAGCCTGCACATCAAGCAAATTAAGATACAGAGCCAAATGAACAAGTGAGTTCATATCATCGACTTCCATATCGGTAGTAACAATCACCCGAGTCAAATTTTGAGACATAAGCAAAGCTCCAACCAAAATAATTTCAGCCAGTTACGCGCAAGGCAAGACGGGACCCACGCCCCCATCGCCACCGACCCGGCGGCCCGCTAGAAGCGGCCGGCCAGGGTCACGGCAACGTCAACGCAGCGGGGACCGGGGTTTAGTCTTGCAAACATTCCGCACTGATATTGTCTGTATTGAAGACGTCGATGATGCGCCCGTATACCATTGACGTCGACACCATCAG
>NZ_JAQLFP010000044.1 GCF_028207065.1 Collinsella aerofaciens | reverse complement strand
CGCGCCTTTAGACGCGAGCCCGGGGCCCGTGGGTTATACCCTAAGAGCAAACCACCCTTTTTAAGGGTGGTTCTGATTGCGTTTCCCCAGATAAAACCTGCCAAAATAAACCTGTCCCTTTTTGACAGGTCAGTTAACGCAGTCCAGGTTGTGCATATGCGAGCGAGCGGGCTCCGGGTGCGGCAAGGTGACGTGAAACAAGCGGGCGCTGACCTTTTGGTCGCGCCCGTGCAGGTGAACGTCAGATTGCCGTGCCCGGGGCCTGCGCAGCGCCGAGCGGTTACGCCGTTTGTAAAACGGCGTAACTTAAAGGTTCATGTTGCCGTGGATATAGGGGGTAACCTCGGGGGAGATGTGACCGCAGCCCAGCTTGCGCAGCGCGGACTCGATGGCGGCGGGCAGCGGGGTTTTGCCCTCGGCATCGACGGCGGTGCCGCCGAGGGCGGCAATCTTGGTGATATCTGCGGGGGCGGCCTCGATATGCATGCAGCTGCCGACCAAGCGCGCGCGAACCTGCGCCAGGTCAAGATCGTGCAGGTAGTCCTCGCAGGTACGGATTAAATCGATCTTATCGCGCGTAAGCTCCTCGCCCGTGGGGACGCGCGTGGCAAGACAGGCTCCCGCCGGCAGGTTCCAAACGGGATAGCCCCATACGCGCAGCAGCTCGCGCTCTTCGTCCTTGGTAAAGCCGACCTCCATGAGAGGGGAGCGTACGCCGAGCTCTTTTGCCGCGCGCATGCCGGGGCGGTAGTCACCGCGATCGCTTGCATTGCTGCCATCGATGACGGTGGAAAAGCCGAGCGACTTGGCGTGGTTGACGATAGCGGTAAAGCCGGCATGCTTGCAGTGGTAGCAGCGATTGGCATCGTTGCAGGCTACTTGGGGGAGCTGCAGCTGATCGACCGAAAGATTGAGCACGGGGAGCTTAAAATGCGGCCCCTCATTGGCTTGTCCATCAACGGAGCGCTCAAACGAGGTCTGTTCGGGCGTGCCGATGAGCGGCGTGGTGAGGTGAACGAGAAGCGTGTCGGCGGGCATGATACGGGCGCAGACCGCGGCCAAAAAGCTGCTGTCGACGCCGCCGGAAAAGCCGATGGCGACGCGTCCATATGCCAAAAGCAGCCGCTCGAGCGCTGCGAGTTTGTCCTGAAGCTCCTCTGCAGGTGCGGTGGTGTCTGAAAACATGAAACGATCCTTGCCATTGAGTACTCGGTCGAAAACTATAATCCTACCGGGCTGCTTGTCATAAGATTTCTACCTATGTAACGAAAGTGCAATATGCTATATACGTTATATACAAGTTTGTAAAGTGCGGTAGAGTGGCAGTAACGCAATCAGGTGAGGGGACCGATATGATTAAGGCTGTTATTTTTGACATGGACGGAACGCTGGTCGATACCGAGCGTCTGGGCATCAAGGCGTGGAAGGCGGGCGCCGCCGAGCTTGGGGTCGCGATTGATGATGCGCTGATCCATCAGTTTATCGGTCGCACGCTGCCCGATGTCATGGACATTCTTGAGGCGCATTACGGCAGCAGAGAAACCGCTGAGGCGATCTATCATCGCCACAAGGAGATTCGCGACGAGATAGTCAAGACCGATTTGGAGCTTAAGGCCGGTGCCGCCGAGTGCATAGACGAGCTGCTGGCTGCGGGCTATCACGTGGGCCTAGCGACGTCGTCGCGTCTCGTTACGGCCGAGCGCAACCTTAAGATGGTCGGTCTTTTTGACAAGTTTGAGACGGTGACCTGCGGCGAGGACGTCGTGCACGGTAAGCCCGACCCCGAGATGTATCTGCTCGCCTGCGAGCGCGCGGGCTTTGCTCCCGAGGAGTGTGCCGTGGTCGAGGATTCGCGCAACGGCTGCGTCTCGGGCATTACGGCCGGCTGCCACGTCTTTGCCGTCCCCGATATCGTGCCGCTGCCGCAGGACGTGGTGGACGGCTGCGAGGCCGTGCTCGATACGCTGTTCAATCTGACGGCCGCGGTCAAGGCCGTGTGTTAGCGTTCGCACGCGAGTCGCCATGCCCCGCGCCCGATCCCGCGGGACGGTGACGGCAACGGCGCCTGCGTGGAGGCGCTGACGCAGTCAGCCCCTCTTATCACGCCAAGATTGCTGTTTTGGCCGATAAGAGGGGCATTGTGCTTTAAGCGACTGGGGCTGCGGCCTTGGTAAGGAGCTGGCGGAGGGTTATGACGCTACAAGTTACTCCAGGAGCCAGTCGATCACGTTGCGCTTGCGGACTCCTTCGTAGTTCGCGTCCGCAAACAGCGTGTCGAGCGTAAGAAGCGTCTTGGGATAGTTGTCTCGGACTTTCTTAAAGGGGGCCAGCTCTCGATTGAGGGTAGTTTCGTCGAGCGTTGTGGCTGAAACCTGAAAATAGGCTGTCTCGTCTGAGTTTAGGGCAACAAAATCGATTTCCCCGCCGTCGATATCGCCCACGTAGACGTCGTATCCACGGCGTAGGAGCTCGAGATAAACAACATTCTCGAGGATATGACCGATATCGCTGCTTTGGGTTTTGACGAGAGCGCCTCTAAGTCCAAGGTCAACGGCGTAGTATTTGCCGTTTGTTGAAAGAAGCTGCCGACCGCGCACGTTATAGCGCGGAGCAAAGTACAGCACAAGGCTGTCTGTTAAGCCTTTGAGGTACTTGGCTACGGTTTTCTGGTCGGTTTTGTTGCCGTTGGACGAGAGCGTGTCGGAGATTTTTTTAATCGAGATCCGGTTTCCAATGCTATGGAGTAGGAACTTGGTGATATCGCGCAGGGTCGGGACGTCCGAGACCTTCAGGCGTTCGATAACGTCGCGTATGACGATGGTATCGTAGAGACTCATAAGATAATCGCGCGCCTGGGGTCCTTGAATGCCCGTCTCGGCGATAAAGGGAAAAGAGCCCCGGGTGATGTACTCGTCAAACAACTGCGCGGGAGCCTTTCCGTCATTGGTTTTTGCCGAGCAAAACTCCTTAAAGGATAGGGGCAGCATCTTGAGCTCTACGTAGCGACCGGAGAGCAAAGTTGCCAGTTCGCTCGAGAGCAGATAGGCGTTGGAACCGGTTATGTAGAGGTCGACATTGTCCTTGATAAAAAGACTGTCGACGGCTTTTTCGAAATGCTCGACGTGCTGTATCTCGTCCAGAAAAACGTAGTTCATCTTATCGGGGACGAGTCTGGCGGAAATGTAGTCGTAGAGTGCTCTATACGACGTAAGCGACTCGAACTCCAGGTCTTCAAAGTTGAGGGATATAACCTGGCCGCCTGTGATTCCATGATCGCGCAGGTAGCTGCGGTAGATTTCAAATAGCTTTGATTTGCCGGACCTTCGCACGCCCGAAACGACCTTGATGACGTGCGAGTCTTTCCACGAAATGAGCCAGTCGAGGTACTGTTTGCGATCAATCAGATTCATGAAACCCCTTTCTTGGCGAGAAAAAACTGGAGCAAAATCAATACTTATAGGAAATATCTAAAAATATGGAATTTAGTCTATTCTAACAAAAAAGTTAATGAAAAATGGATTACATTCCATAAATATCCGTAGCTGCAGGTCCGGCTAAACGGGGAGGGCACATGGGGCCAGTAAAAAACGCCGCAGCGGGCCTGTTTCCGTTGCGGCGTTTTTTGTTACAAGTAGGCGCCCAGGTTGATGTCGGTTATTGGGGCCGCGGATGGGCCCGTCGGGTGCTGCTCGGCTTTTTGGGTGCTCACACGCTCGAGCAAGAAGGGGCGCACGAGCTCCTGACGATTAATGTCCTCGGTGGCCGTGACCGTGGTGACGGTGCGCGCGGCGGAGCCGATGCGGACTCGTTTGGTCTTGGCGGCAGGTTTATCCTCGATTTGTTCCATGAGCAGCTGCACGCCCTTGCGGCCGATCTCGTAGCCCGGTGGTGCAACCGTGGTGAGGGGTACCGATCCGCTCCAGGCAAGCGGGTTGCCATCGCAGCCGGCAACAAGAATCTGGCCGGGGACGGAAATGCCCTTGTCGGTCAGCGCCGAGATAACGCCCGAGGCCAATACGTCAGTCAGGCCGATGACAAAATCGGGGCGCTCGTCAGCAGGGCGTTCGGCAATCTGGGTACCGATGCTGTAGCCGTCGGCTGCGGTATTCCACTCTCCGGCATCGATGACCTCAATTTTGATATCGGGATGCAGGGCAAGTGCCTTGTGGATGCCAAGGACGCGCAGGGTGAGCTGCATAAATGCCGCTCGGCCTACAACGACGATGCGGTGTGCGCCGCGGGCGATGGCGAGCTCGGCGATAATGCGCCCCTGTGCCTCGTTGTCGGCGGCCACGTAGTAACCGGGTTCTGAACAATGGACGTCCAGATGGACGATGGGGACGGGAATCTTGGTCATGGCGGGGTGCCAATCGAGGGACGCCATGGGCTGAACCATGACGCCGGACATCTGCGTGCCCATAAAATAGCGCAGGTAATGATCCTCGAGAATGTCGTCGTTATCGGCATTGGCGATGAGCAAGTCATAGCCGTGCTTGCGTGCCTCGTTGTGGGCACCGCTGGCAATCTGGAGCGAAAAGCCGTGATCGAGACGGGGGAGGACAAGGCCAAAGGACTTAGTGGTGCCGCCGGCCAGCTGGCGAGCGCTTTGGTTGGGCAGGTAGCCAAGGCGATTGATGGTCTCGTTGATGAGCTTGAGGGTCTCGGGGCGCAGCTTTTCGGGGTGGTTGAGCGCGTTGGAAACCGTGCCCAACGAAACCCCGGCCTCGCGCGCGACGTCGCTGATTTTTACCTTTGCCATGGCGGCCCCTTTGATGCGTTTCAAGTACAAGTCCGATTGTAGCATCGCCCGCCCCCAGGGTGTCAAAACCTGCCAATTAGGGACAGGTTTATTTTGGCAGGTTTTATCTGCGAAAACGCCGTTGCCAGCGCGACCACTACGAAGGGGACAGGCACCTTTGTGGTGGTTTGAGACGCCCGGGCCTTCAATTGTCTCGATCTGTAACATCTGGACGGCAAAACCGCCTCTACCTGTTACGGATCGAGACATAGTGCTGGGGCCGAACCGTAATGTCTCGATCTGTAACACTAAGCCGGCTTATTGCGGCCCAGATGTTACAGATTGAGATCTTTCGCCGGGATAGGCCGCCGCCCCGGTCCAAACCACCACAAAGGTGCCTGTCCCCATCGTGGTGGTTTGGACGTGTGTGCATCGGGTGGTATCTAAGTTGAGATACCACTTCTGGTATATCAGCTTGCACTTGCGTGAGTACAATACTCGAACGTTATACGTCTCAGCGCCCCTTGTGCGTGGGCGTTTTGCAGTCACGCGGACGAAGGGATTTATCCTATGTGCGGAATTGTCGGCTACACCGGCTCTGATATTGCAAAGAACATCCTGGTCACAGGCCTTAAGCGCATGGAGTATCGCGGCTATGACTCCTCGGGCGTCGCGCTCGAGGTGGGTGAGGGCGCCGCGGCGCACCTCGACGTCATCCGCCGCGTGGGCAAGGTCGCGGGCCTGGAGAGCGAGCTTTCCAACATCGACAGTGACGCTACCTGCGGTATCGGCCACACCCGTTGGGCCACCCACGGCAAGCCCTCCGTCGTTAACGCCCATCCCCACACCAGCTGCGACGGTCGTATCGCCATCGTCCACAACGGCATCATCGAGAACTTCGCCGAGCTGCGCGAAGAGCTGGAGGGCCGCGGCCACCACTTTAAGAGCGAGACCGATACCGAGGTCTTCGCGCATCTGATCGAAGAGGCCTATGCCGAGACGCACGACCTGATGGCCTCCGTGCGCGAGGCTTGCACCCACGTGGTCGGTGCCTATGGTCTGGCCGCCGTGTGCGCTGACGAGCCCGGCGTGATCGCCGTGGCCCGCAAGGATTCCCCGATCGTAGTCGGCGTGGGCGAAACCGGCTCCTATGTCGCCTCCGATGTCATCGCGCTCATCGACGCCACCCGCGATGTCGTGGTGCTCGAGGACGGTCAGTTTGCCAAGCTCACGCCCGCAGGCGTCGAGTACACCGACGAGGTCGGCAACGTTATCGAGCCCAAGGTCACCCACATCGACTGGGACCTGGACATGGCAGAAAAGGGCGGTTATCCCGACTTTATGCTCAAGGAGATTCACGAGCAGCCGCGCGTCGTGCGCGACACGCTGGTTGGTCGTATGACACCGGCCGGCGAGCTCGACATCGACGAGCTGGGCCTTTCGCTCGAGGAACTCAACGACATCGACCGCGTCTACGTGATCGCTTGCGGCACCAGCTATCACGCTGGCCTCATTGCCAAGAATCTCATTGAGGGCTGGGCTCGCATCCCCACCGAGGTGGAGGCGGCCAGCGAGTTCCGCTATCGCAACCCCATCATCACGCCGACGACGCTCGTCGTGGCCGTGTCCCAGTCGGGCGAGACGGCCGACACTCTCGCCGCCATCCGCGATGCGCGCATCAAGGGTGCCAAGGTCTTCGGCATCACCAACGTGGTGGGCAGCCCCGTGGCGCGTGAGAGCGACGGCGTCATCTACACCAAGGCCAACAAGGAGATCGCGGTCGCCTCGACCAAGAGCTTCATCGGCCAGGTTGTGAGCCTGACGCTGCTGGCCCTGCTGCTGGCGCAGGTCAAGTACCGCTTGACCACCAAGCAGGCGCGCATGCTGTTCCGCGAGCTTTCCGATACGGCCGAGCAGATCCAGTGGATTTTGGATACCCAAACCGAGGCCGTTCATGAGGCCGCCCTGCTGTGCAAGGACGCGCAGTCCGCACTGTTTGTGGGTCGCGGCATGGGTGCCGCTATTTCCTACGAGGGCGCGCTCAAGCTCAAAGAGGTCAGCTACCTGCACGCCGAGGCATATGCCGCCGGTGAGATGAAGCACGGCCCCATTGCCCTGATCGACCTGGGCTTCCCTGTCATCGCTGTGGCCACCAAGAGTGCCACCTACGACAAGACCGTGTCGAACCTTATGGAGTGCAAGGCGCGCGGTGCCAAGGTCATCGTCGTTGCCACCGAGGGCGACGAGGAGATCAACAAGATTGCCGACTGCATCATCCGCGTGCCGGCAGTCCGCGACGTGTTCAGCCCCATCACGGCGAGTGTCCCGCTGCAGCTGCTCGCCCGCGAGGTCGCCATCCTGCGCGGCTGCGACGTCGACCAGCCCCGCAACCTGGCGAAAAGCGTCACGGTCGAGTAGTTGGTTCCGCCGTTCTAGCGACTAAGGCCCGGCTCCGCATCAAGACGGAGCCGGGCCTTTTTTGCATTTGACCAGATAAAACCTGCCAAAATGAACCTGTCCCTTTTTGGCAGGTTAGCGGAGCTTGCTGGTCTCGAAGTACTCGGGGAACTGGTCCAGAACCTCGGTTTGGTTGCGGAACATCATGTGCAGGTGCTTGCTGACCAAAAAGCTCGCTTCGATGGGGTCGCGACCGGCGATAGCGCGGCGAATCTGCTTGTGCTCGTTCACGATGTCCTGATTGTCGAGAACCTGCGTGGCGGCGCGCAGCCAGCGGAAGCGCTCCAGGTCGGCATTGGTCTCTTCGAGCCACGACCACACGGTGCTGCGACATGCGATGCTAAAAATCATGTGATGCATGAGGTTGTCGCTCAAAAAGAAGCCGATGCGATCCTCTTCGGCCATGGCCTTTTCCTGCAGCGCGATGGCACGGTCGAGCTGCTCGATGCCGGCCGACGTGGCGCGCGCACAGCATTCCACGATCACCTGCTTTTCCAGATGCTCGCGGATGTAACAGGCACTCTCGGCAAGGGTGAGGTTGATGGGTGAGACGTAGGTACCGCTCTGGGGCACGGTGCGCACCAGGCCCTCTTGCGCCAGACGCACCAGTGCCTCGCGCACAGGGGTGCGCCCCATATCCAGGTCGTCGCAAAGTTGCTTGACGCCCAGCTTTTCGCCCGGCTTGTAGTCCAGGTAGACGATTTTGCGTCGAATGGTGTGGTAGGACTGGTCCTGTAGACTCGTTTCCTGCTCGCCGACGTGCATCGATTCTTCCATAGCGCCTCGCAACTGTTCTATCAAACTCATATGTCAGTTGTTAATTATGCCGCGAATCAGCTCTCCGCGGTGGGTAATTCGGCTGTTGCCTGAGAACTAATGCGGCATCTTAGTCTGTGTTTGCGCAAGGCTGCGCTCAATGTTGCCGTATCATAAGCCGTCGCAAACGTGAAATAGAAAGAAGGAATCCCATATGCAACTGGCAAATATCGTACGCGAGCGCTGGAAAGGCGTTTTGTTCTGCCTGATCATCGCTATCCCCGCGACGTTGCTCGGCAAACAGATTGAGGTGGTCGGCGGTCCGGTATTTGCCATCCTTTTTGGCATGGTCCTGGCGCTCGTCTTTCCCAAGAATCGTCGCGAACAGCTCACCGCCGGCGTTACCTATACGTCCAAAAAAGTCTTGCAGTACGCGGTTATCCTGCTTGGCTTTGGCATGAACCTCTCCCAGATCCTGTCCAAGGGCGCCCAGTCGCTGCCGATTATCGTGGCGACGATCTCGACCTCGCTTGTCATCGCCTTTGTGCTCTGCCGCGTCATGAACGTGCCGGGTAAGATCGCGACGCTTGTGGGTGTGGGTTCGTCGATTTGCGGCGGTTCTGCCATCGCCGCGACCGCACCCGTCATCGATGCCGACGATCGCGAGATTGCCCAGGCTATTTCGGTCATCTTCCTGTTTAACGTTATCGCGGCGCTCGTGTTTCCGACGCTCGGCGGCATGCTCGGGCTGACCAACGAGGGCTTTGGCCTGTTTGCCGGCACCGCCATCAACGATACCTCGTCCGTAACGGCTGCGGCGAGCGCCTGGGACAGCATGCATCCCGGCGCCAATGTGCTCGAGAGCGCCACGGTGGTCAAGCTCACCAGGACGCTGGCCATCATTCCCATCACGCTGGCGCTTGCTTGCTGGCAGATGCATCTGGCGCGCAAGGCCGGCGGCGACGCTAGGAGCACGTTCTCGCTTAAACGCGCGTTTCCCATGTTTGTGCTGTTCTTTGTGCTGGCGAGTGTGATCACCACGGTGTTTCAGCTTCCCGTGTCCATCACGGCGCCCATCAAGGAGCTGTCGAAATTCTTTATTGTGATGGCCATGGCGGCTATTGGTTTTAATACCGATATCGTTGAGCTGGTCAAAAAGGGCGGCAAGCCCATCGCGCTGGGCTTTTGCTGCTGGATTGGCATTGCGTGCATGAGTTTGGGAATGCAGCACGTGCTGGGAATCTGGTAGAGAAGTAGCTTATTTGCGTGCTGCGTGCTGGTGAGCGCATTCTCACGGTGGAGCGATAGGAGCTCTTGCGGGTATGGCTTGTCCGCAGGTTTATAAGTCCCGAAGAGCTCTTATCGCCCCGCCAGGATGGCGATGCGGGGCAACACCTATACTCGCAGGACGGCGCTTTCTGCCCTATAGTGTTTGGTGAGCAATATCGTTCAATTTTGAAACACTCGGTCGTGCGACCGTCGGCGGTTGCACGTCGCTGCGGACAGAGGCGAATCATGGATAGCGATGCCAAGCTGAACATCTTGACCGAGGCCCTGGCTGCTGCCGGGGCCTCGGCATTGGCAATCGATGCGCGTGGGGACGTCGCGATCTCGACCATGAATGACGCGGCGCTTGAGCGGGATGTGGCGACTTTTGTTGCCGAACGCCTCGACCGTATAGGAGACGGCGCGCGTCTTGTTATGGGGCGCGCGGGTACGCGCCTGAGCCTGACCGTTCGCCCCACCGACAAAGAGGGCGGGGGCCTTTGGGCCGTCGTGGTCCGCGAGGTGCGCGGCGCCGCGGCGCATGCGGGCATCGAGTGGCTCAACGCCGACGAGGTTGAGGCCCGCTACGAATCGAGCGCGTACGGCATCGCTGAGGGGGCGGCCTCGGTGGCTGCGCCGGTTGCAGAGAGTTACGCGCGCGGTGTGCCCCTTATGCTCGAGGGCGAGCTGGGAGCGGGTCAGGTCGAGATCGCCAAGCGCCTCTATCTGGACGGTCCTTTTGCCGGTCAGCCCTTTGTTTCCGTTGCGCTCGATGAGCTCACCGAGCGCGGTTGGCGCCATGTGCTCAAAAGCGCCGAATCGCCGTTGTTCCAAACAGGGCTGACCCTTTGCATTGAGGGCTGGAACGCGGTTGGCCCCCAGCGCCTCCGCGAGCTGGTCTCCACGATGGCCGACACCGCGTTGGCGACGCGCTGCCATGTGGTGCTGACGGCGAATGACATGCCGGGCGGCAGCGAAAGTGATCAAGCCGCCTTTGTGACCGAGCGCTTCGCCTGTGCGGTGAGCGTGGCGCCGGCAATCGCCGAGCAGGGAGCCGCGTCGACGAAGGTTGCGCGCTATTTGGAATATCTCGCTGATGCATTTGGGACGGCAACGCCCGCGCTGTCTGCCGCGGCGACGAAGACGCTCGATGCTTACCGCTGGCCGCGCAACTATCTGCAGCTCCGCGAGGTCTCGGAACGACTGTATATATTGGTGGGGGCGGGCACGGTGGACCGCGCTGTGGCGGAGGAAGTGCTCGCCCAAGAGGACGTGATTAAGACCGCAACCTTTGGCGCCCCGACGCTCGAAAGTGACCTGTATATCCTGCGACCGCTGGCCGATACCGAGCGAGATATCGCGCATCTGGTTGTAGACCATCTCCACGGCAACCGAACCCGTGCGGCGGAGGTGCTGGGCATAAGCCGTACAACTCTGTGGCGCTTGCTGAAGGACGATGACCGTTGAGCGA
The DNA here is from genome assembly GCF_028207065.1 of Collinsella aerofaciens. Taxonomy (GTDB): domain Bacteria; phylum Actinomycetota; class Coriobacteriia; order Coriobacteriales; family Coriobacteriaceae; genus Collinsella; species Collinsella aerofaciens_AR. The sequence continues at coordinate 829 of NZ_JAQLFP010000044.1, read as the reverse complement.
GGCGCCCGTGACCGCGCGCGACGCGTGTGCTACAGTCCAAAGCGTTATTGTTTCGATTTGGTTACGGCGTGCGAGGGCATATGGCTGAGACTTCAAAACCGAGCCGCAGAAGGCGGAGTGCCGCGCCGGTCAACCGACGCACGACATCGGTGACGTGGGGCAAACACGCCTCGGGGTTTGATGGCTCGTTCAAGCGCACTAAATACGGCTATCCTTCGGCAAGCGCCCGCTTGGCAATGCAGGCAGAGTCCTCGCTGTGGGGCCGCAAACGCGTGGTGGGCTCAAAGCTCAAGCACGACGGAACGCTCGGCTACATCAGCCGCGGGGCGGCTCGCCGCAGCGGGCTCAATCCCGCCGGCTGGCATCGCTACGTGCCGATCGTGGCCGCCGTTGCAGTGATCGTCATCGCACTCGCTGCGCTTGGCTATGCCGGCGGTGGCGCCAACTTGGACGCAGTGTTTAAATCGCCCGAGCTCGCGCATGCAGGTACAGAAGTTGTCGAGGGCGCTCAGACCCAGACGGGCGTCGCGCCCCAGCGTGGTATCGTTGCGGCGGCCTCCACCATCGCCGATGCGCAAAAGGACGAAGACAAGCAAGGCGACGACGCCGAAACGGCCCAGGCAAATGAAACGGCAACAACTCCATCGGCGGGATAAGTTGCGAGTGGGGCAGCAAATTTGGGACGGGGCCTTTCAGCGGGTCCGCCGTTCGGTAGAACGGCGGAACTAATTTCAAGACTTTAGTCCGCTGGCCGCGCAGCGGCCAGCTTTAAACCACCCGCTACGCGGGTGGAGACAAACGGCTTTACAAAGCCACCCCTCCGACCGAT